>JBOEGX010000001.1:0-760935 GCA_050633645.1 Alphaproteobacteria bacterium | reverse complement strand
TAAAATTATCGCTTAATTTGATTTCTGTGATTTAAATAATTCTGAAGCCCCGCAAGATTTTGCGGGGTTTTTATTTTCCTGTGTCTCATCCCGTGCTATATTTAAAAAAAAGGGAAATTAAAATGATGCGTTTGATGTCTATATTGGTTCTAATGGTAACCATTTTTGGTGCTTCAACTTCATTCGCGGCAAATGTTGACGTGAGCCAGAAGGATAAATCATTGGCGCAATATGAAGTTGACCGATGGAAAAAACAAGTAGTGCGGAGCGATAAATACTACAAAGATAAGCTTTTAAATCTCAATAAAAATAAGGGGGTTTATTTCGTTAATCGTGTAAGGGGTTTGAGGTCTATGTACCCATTTACAAGTTTTTACACGCCATTTTCCGATCGTTTAGTTGATAAAATGTCTGAATACGCTTATGCCGTTGACACATCAAATGACCCCGCTGTGATTAATGAAAACCTACAAGAATACCGTAAAATTCTAAATTTACATCTTGTTAATGTGGGGGTTCTTGATTTTGCTATTACCATGGCACGGGTAAATGCAAAATTTGGAAGTGCTCGTTATTATGAGAGTGTAAGAGACATAATGATTGATGGTCTTATGACTCCAGAAATTGATGGTAAATCGCCGAGTAAGGCTTTTAATATCGTCACAAAGAGTGAAGAAATCCATCTTTTGGCAAAAATTGGTGGTGAGATTGGGAAAAGTGAAATGTATGATGTCGAGGGGACATATTTTAATGTTTATGACGTAACGTTAGAAAATGGTGACTTTACACAAATATTTATGAATGTGACCGACCCTATTAAAAAAACATATATAAAACAGCATCTTGAGGAAAAAGAGGATACGTATACTCTGCCTGGTATGCAATAAAATCAATCCTATACTCATGTTTTTATTATCAAATTTCATTTTGATCTTATAAGCGCACCTTAATTCTGCTATGAATCTTTTCGGTATGAATTTATGAGGGTCATATGATCGATGTTACGGCGCTGCACGATGCACATATTCAATGCGGTGCAAAAATGGGTGAGTTTGCGGGCTATAATATGCCATTATACTATGGACTCGGCGTAAAGAAGGAGCATGAATGGGTGCGCGAAAATACTGGGCTGTTCGATGTTTCACACATGGGGCAGGTGCATATTAAGGGCGTAGGTGCACAAGATTTTCTCGAAAAACTAACACCATCATCATATACAAAACAAGGCATTAATCGTGCAAAATACACGGTTCTGACAAATGAAAATGGCGGGATTATTGATGATTTGATGGTCACCAAAACCGACGAAGATGAATTTCATTGCGTCATCAATGCAGGCTGCAAAGGCAAAGATATTGCATGGATAAAAGAGAATTTACCCGAAGGGCTGGAGTTCAAGCATTATGACGATTGGGCGTTGCTCGCGCTGCAAGGGCCAAAGGCCGAATCTGTGATCAAAGATGTCCTTGATATCGACCTGTCTGATCTGCCCTATATGGCGCTATGGTATCAGGATTATACAATGTTTATCTCTCGCCTTGGTTATACAGGAGAGGACGGTTTTGAAATTAGTGTATCAAACGCTGATGTCCCCGCGCTGTGGGAAAAGCTCCTCGCACATGACGATGTAAAGCCCATTGGTTTGGCCGCGCGTGATTCCCTGCGCCTTGAAATGGGGTATTGCCTTTACGGCCATGATATTGATGCGACCACTTCGCCATTGGAGGCGGATTTAGGCTGGGTTATGGGTAAGGATAACACCACATTCATCGGCGTGGACAAAATCCACCACCCACCAACGAAAAAACGTGTCGGCATAGAACTAACGGGTAAGGGCATCGCCCGTGAAGGCGCAGAAATCAGAAACGCACAAGGCGAGAAAATCGGCGAACTGACCAGTGGCGGGTTCTCACCATCCTTAAGCAAAGCCATAGGGCAGGGATATGTGCCCATGGAATACGCCGCGAAAGATACCGAAATTCTAATCAATATTCGCGGGAAAGATGTTGAGGCAAAAGTAACGGTAATGCCGTTTTTACCCGCAAAAACAAAATCAATGAAAAGCAAATAGGGAGCGTAAACCACGATGAGTAACTTCAAATACACAAAAGATCATGAATGTATATATGTGGACGGTGACATTGCTTTTATTGGAATTTCGCAGCACGCACGCGATGCCCTCGGCGATTTGGTGTTTATAGAGCTTCCTGAGATTGGCAAGACGGTTTCCAAAGGCGATGATATCGCGGTGGTCGAATCCGTAAAAACCGCAGCAGAAGTATATACCCCCGTTGACGGCAAAATCACCGAAACCAACGCGGCGATGGAAAGCGACTTTGATCTTGTCGCCAAACCTGTAAACGAAGATGGCTGGATCGTGAAGTTAAAAATCATAGACGCGGCGGCGCTTGGCTCGCTTATGGACGAAGCTGCATACGCACAATATTTGAAAGAGGTGGATTAAACATCAATGCGCTATCTCCCTCAAACCCAGAATGCCCGTAAATTAATGCTCGAAGCCGTTGGAGTAAAAAACGTTGATGAGCTTTACGTTGATATCCCCAAATCCGCCTTTATTGACGGGCTGGCGAATCTTTCCACGCATCAGGGGGAGCTTGAGGTAGAGCGTGACCTGGGCGCCTTAGCCTCCAAAAACGTGGCGGCCAGCGATGTGCCGTTCTTTCTTGGTGCGGGGGTGTATTATCATCATATCCCCGCCAGCGTTGATTACATTATACAGCGCAGTGAATTTTTAACTGCCTATACGCCATATCAACCGGAAATAGCCCAAGGCACGTTGCAGGTGATTTTCGAATTCCAAACCTATATTGCGCGTCTTACGGGGCAGGATATCGCCAATGCATCCCTTTATGACGGTTCAACCGCAACGACCGAGGCCGCGCTTATGGCTATGCGGATCACAAAGCGCCGTAAAATTACAATAGGAACGCCGCTCCACCCGCATTATCGCGATGTCCTTGAAAGCTATATGGGTAATATCGGCGATGTTAAAATCACGGAAGGAACGCCAGACGAAGACACCGCATGCGTGATCGTCCAATCCCCTGATTTTTTCGGAAACCCGCATAAATATGATGAATGGCGCAAGCTTTGCGATGAAACAGGCACACTTCTTATCGTTGTGATTAATGAGATCGTATCTCTGGGCATGCTGCCCGCTCCAACGCAGGCCGATATTGTATGTGGCGAAGCGCAAAGCATCGGAATCCCCATGAGCTACGGCGGCCCGCATCTGGGCTTCTTCGCGTGCAAGGAGAAATACTTGCGTCAAATGCCTGGGCGGCTTTGCGGTATGACAGAGGACGCAGACGGGCGCAGAGGCTTCGTTCTTACTCTATCCACACGTGAACAACATATCCGCCGCGATAAAGCCACCAGCAATATCTGCACCAATCAGGGACTATGCGCTCTGGCCTTCACTGTTCATATGAGCCTTCTTGGCGAAGATGGCTTCAAACGATTGGCGCGCCTCAATCATGAGGCCGCATGTAAGCTCGCCGCCGCACTCTCCGATATTGATAGCGTTAAAATCGTAAACGAAACCTTCTTCAATGAATTCGTGATCGAGCTTCCAAAACCCGCATCGGTGGTGGTCGAAGATTTGGCAACCTGCGGAATTATAGGTGGTTATGCGCTAGAGGATAATAAGATTCTCATAAATGCGACCGAAATGACAACAGATGATCATATCGATGAATTCGTCACCACTTTGGCAGAGATTATATAAGGGGGATTATGATGAGAAATAACGTAGGGTTTCTATTGCTGTTTATGGTCGTGTTGACATTCACGGCGATTACAGTGGGCTATTTTTATATATTTCAAATCCAAGTTGCACCAAAACGGGCGATTGTTTGTAAGAATGATGGCCCAACTATAAGTTTTTTGATTAATGAGAGATCACAAAAAGTCATTATGCTTGGTGAAGAACTCTCCCCAGATAGCATAAAAATCTTTAATGAGACAGCAATCTCCGCGCAATGGCGACACAGTGACGGTTTCACCAAAATCTTCCTTGATCGCATATCGGGTGAGCTTGATGTTGAAACCTCTTCAGAGGGCGGCGAATGGGATAAGCAAAAATTCGAATGCGTCAGTACAACATTAAGATTTTAAGAGGGAATAAAAATGCAAAATCGCGGATTGCATTACGAAGAAAATTTACTTTGGGAAAAAGAGCATAGTGAACACCCCGGTGTTGATTTGCCAAAACCCGAAAACACGCCATCTAAAACAGGCGTGGAGGAGCGTGGAAATATCGGCTTACCACAACTTTCAGAGCCACAAGTCCTGCGCCATTTTGTGCGGATGAGCACGTGGAATTATTCCATTGATCACGGGTTTTTCCCGCTTGGCTCTTGCACAATGAAGCATAACCCACGTTTAAACGAAAAATTGGCACGCCTCGCGGGCTTCGCGCATATCCACCCGATGCAATCCGAAAGCACCGCGCAAGGGGCGTTAGAGCTTATGCACGAACTACAACATTGGTTGGGCGAGCTTACAGGCCTTCGCGGAGTATGCTTAACGCCTTCCGCTGGTGCACATGGAGAGCTTGCGGGCGTCATGACCATTCGCCGCGCCCATGAATGCAACGGAGATACGGGGCGTAAAATCATCTTAACGCCTGATTCGTCCCATGGAACAAATCCTGCCACGGCCGTAATGTGCGGATATGAAGTGCGTAGCATCCCGACAAAAGTGACAGGACGTTTAACGGTTGAATCCTTCAAAGAGGCATTATACAAGACCAACCCCAAAGGCGCGGATATCGCGGGGATGATGGTTACAAACCCAAATACATGCGGTTTATTTGAAAGCGATATTCTCGAAATATCCAAATTGCTCCATGATGCGGGCGGGTATTTCTATTGCGATGGTGCAAACTTTAATGCGCTTGTCGGTAAGGTGCGCCCCGCTGATTTCGGTGTAGATGTGATGCATATTAATTTGCACAAAACTTTTTCCACCCCGCATGGCGGCGGCGGCCCGGGATCAGGCCCGATATGCTGCACCGAAGAACTTGCTCAATATATGCCAGTGCCCACAGTGGTAAAGGGACAGGAGGGCTATCGCCTTGAAGGCACAAATGATCGCGAAACGACATTGGGGCGCCTAAAGGCTTTTCAGGGGCAATTTGGTATGTTTGTCCGTGCATTGGCGTATATGAAGTCCCACGGGTCAGACGGCCTGAAACAGGTCTCCGAAGATGCGGTTCTAAACGCAAATTATATCCTATCGCAATTATCCGACGATTATCACGTTCCATATGCGGGGCCATGCATGCATGAATGCCTGCTTACTGATAAAAAACAAAAAGAGTTTGATGTCTCCACACTTGATATCGCAAAATCATTGGTCGAATACGGATATCATCCGATGACAGTTTATTTCCCTCTCGTCCTGCCAGGAACCATGCTGATCGAACCAACAGAAACAGAGAGCAAAGACGCGATAGATGCCTTTATCAAAACGATGAAAGATATCGCCGAAGACGCACGCAATGGAAAATCCGACGAATTCCACGCCTATCCGCAAAGCACACCACGCAAAAGATTGGACGAGGTCAAGGCTGCCCGTAATCCTATCTTAAAATGGGTGGACTAAAAACCGTTTATCATAACTTTTCTCTGGTCATTCCATAAAATATGGTGTAGGTAACATGATATCTCCCAAATAATTACGGTTTTCATTGATGTGGCACAGGTCACGACACGAACCTTGGGCGAAAGAAAAATTTAATATCGAAAGAGGATCACATGCCAAAAATAGCTCCGGCAAAATTTGTCAAAGAGGTCAAAAGTGAAACTAAAAAAATCACATGGCCCACGCGTCAGGAAACAACAGTCTCTATGATTGCGGTTTTTGTTATGGTGTTTATTTCTTCGTTATTTCTTTATTTCGCGGATCAGCTTATTGCATATGTCATCCGTTTAATAATGTTTGGTGGTTAATTTAATTTTTAAAGAAAGGCCGTGTCATGGCAAAACGTTGGTATGTATTGCATGTTTATTCAGGTTTTGAAAACAAAGTCAGAGATTCAATCATGGAAAAAGCCCGCAAGCAGGGCTTGGAAGAATTTGTTGATGAAATCCTGATCCCTATGGAAGAGGTTGTAGAGGTTAAGCGCGGACAACGCGTAAATTCTGAGCGTAAATTCTTCCCGGGTTATGTTCTTGCTAAATTGGATATGAATGATCATGTCTGGCACTTGATCAAAGATACCCCAAAGGTAAGCGGGTTCTTGGGAGCCGGCGGTAACCGCCCAGTTCCGATCAGTGAAAAAGAAGCGCAAAATATCTTGCGTCAGGTTCAAGAGGGTGTTGATCGTCCTCGTCCATCTGTTGTTTACGATATTGGTGAAGAAGTGAAGGTTACTGACGGACCATTCGCATCATTTAACGGTATTGTTGAGGAGGTTGATGAAGAAAAAGCGAAACTTAAGGTTTCCGTTTCTATCTTCGGCCGCGCAACACCTGTTGAGCTTGAATATGCACAAGTCGAAAAGACTTAAGGGTATTACTTAAAAACCGAATTATAAAGTTTCGCCTCAAAGCCTAAATAGGTTTTGAGGTTTTTTACTGTTAATGGACGTTTAACGATGGATGGGTTTTCTGTCGCAATCTGGATTGCCTTATCCGCATTCATCGAATTTTTAACCGTCTCATCCAATTTGCGCCATGTCGTCCCACGACGATTAATAACGGCTTCCCAGCCATGCTCTGCAATGGCACACTCCAAAATCTCGCGATCAACGCCTTCTTTCTTATAATCATGGAAGCTGTAAGCCAGATTATTTTCATCAAGCCATTTGAACGCTTTTTTCATCGTGTCACAATTTTTGATGCCATAAATGTCAACGCTACTCATCTGCTATCTCCGTCGTTCCAAATAATAAGGCGTTCACATCATCGCCCAACCAATCGGTGATACCCGCAATTTTTTGCACGATTTCCATATCCGCATTAATGATATAGGTTTCGGGGTACATATCCGTCCCGAACGCGCCCTTTGAAATTTCAAGCCGTGGGTCATGCGCGAAAATAACGTTATCCGCGTTCACAAAGCTCCGTACATCATTGGGTAGGCGGTCAAAGAATTTTGTGATTGTTGCAACATCACGATCCGTTGAAAGGGCAATAAAAACCATATCGTTTTTATGACGCTGTGACAGCTCCAATAGCTGCGGCATTTCAACGATGCACGGCGTGCACCATGTTGCCCAGATATTGAGCAAGACAGGCTTCCCTTTTAAGTCATAAAGCGCCACCGTATTGCCGTTAATGTCCGTAAGCGTAACATCAGGAGCGGCCATTAACGCCGCATCCTGAACTGGCACCATTTCTGGACGCCCATTCAAATCCCACAGTGCAAATAGGCAGCCCATCAAAACAAGGCATAAGATAATGATAATTTTAGGCATGTTTCATACGCTCCTTATGAATGAAAATCAAACCAATGATAATGGCAGTCTCAATGATGATAAACCCACCTAATATCCCCGCCGCAGAATCCGTAAACCCATAGGAATGCAAGCCAACATTCAACAAGTTAACGCCAAACCAAGACAGCGCCAATATAACCGATAAATATGCCAACCCACATAAGAACAAAACGGGGCGCAACTGCCCACTAATACGGCCATGAATAACCCAGATCAGCCACAGCACAATCAGCAATGCCCCGTTTTCCTTCGGATCCCATCCCCAAAAACGCCCCCATGATTGATCCGCCCATATTCCGCCTAAAACCGTCCCAATCGTCGCGAAAAACAGCGCGATCAATCCCGCACTTCGTATATGTGCAAACAACGTTTCATCAGGGATATTGCGGCGCATAATGGTGATATGAATAAGGGCGTAATGCGCCAAAATACTCGTCACCGCGCAAAACGCGTATCCCGCCGTAATGCATAAAACATGCGTCGTCAGCCAGAAGTTCGTATTCAAAACGGCGGTCAGAACAACAAAGCTATCTCCATCTTGACTATGCGAAAACCCAAGGATATGAAGGATCATCCCCAAAACAACACAAAGCCATAGCCATGAGTTTTTCGGGCTGCGCCACGCCATCGCCAAAAGATATGCCATCGCCAAGGCGCTTACGAATAATACAGTTTCATATAATGTTGTAACAGGCGGGCGATCAAGAATATAAATGCGCAAAGATATGCCGATGACTTGCAAAGCAACGCTCAAGCAAATCACGGGGATAATAATCCCGCGAACCCCGCCATGCTTCACAAAGACAGAAATCGTCAGTAAAATAAAGGCAAACCCGCACAACAAAAAACTCACATAAAACGGATTATATTTATTGTAATAATACTCCGTGAGCAGGGGAGAAGAGGCGCCATCAGAACGTCCGAAATAATAGGTGTGAAGCGCCTCAATACTCCTATCCCACGCCTCTTTATCCGTGGCATGATAAGCCATCGCCAAATCCTGCCAAATGGTGGTAATCTTTGTATCGCCGCGACTTTGTAACATGCTTTGCCACGGCGTGATCATATCATTATTGGCGTCGGGAATGACTTTGAAGATACGGCTACGCATCCCCGCATCGCCTAAAATACTGATGCTATAGGATAGATGTGCAAGGATTTGCTCTTCTTCACTATAGCTTTCAATATCCTCGCCCTTAACCGCAACAATATCCTTCACCGCAATCTGTATCTCACGGATCAGTTCGGAGTTATCCGCAAGTGTAATCGAACGCCCCGCATATTCAGAAAATTGAGCAGAAGCATTGGTCGGGATTTCCACCGAAAGCGGCAGATAAAGGCTCAAACTGCTCAAAATATCTCGTAACTCGTGAAGCTTGTCATTAATCTCTAATAACGTACTTTGCTGCGGCGTTCTGCTATTTTTATCTGCGGATATAATCGCATTCACCATATCCTCACGCGGCATAATACCCTTTAAAACCTCACGAAATGAATACAGCCTGCTTTTGCGCTTTTCCAAATTCAAAAGATTGCGAACTTCGGGATCAGTGATTTTAAAAACGGCCGTGTTCTCCGCACGCGCCGGGTCAAATATTGCCTCAATCAGCCATAACATCGCGCCATTTTCTTGACCCGAAAACTCTTTCATTTTGGCGCGGGCAAAACTATCAAGCGGTTTTATGCGTCCATCATGCAATATCGGTGTCTGCGCCAGCTTTTCAAACCCAATCGACGTGGTTTCAGATGCCTGCACAGGCATCGCCGTAAAAACAATAAATGGCAATAATACCAAAATCTTACGCGCACGAATGAATAAATGAAGCAACAACCCGATACACATCACAATACCCGATAGATAGGGGAAAACGCGCCCAGCATTCCAAACGGCGGCCAAAACCGAAACCTCTCTGCCATCTTGCGTGGTGGCAAAGGATGATTGGAAAAACGTGTATCCCTTATACCGCAGCGGTTCATTCATCGAAATAAGGCTTTCCCATTGCGCTCCGCCATCATTTACAATAACCCGCGAAGAATAAGACTTTGCCATTTGCGTTCCTGGGTAATCCTCTTTTTCAAAATCGATCAGCTGTATTTTAAACGGTAAAACCCGCTGCGCCCGCCGCAATTCAAAACGATAAGTCATATCATTCACTGTAAAGAGGGGGAGCTGTGGCACATCCTCTAACGCAACAAAAACCTGCTTGTCATTATGACTTTGAACGGCAAAGGTCAAACCTGCAAAGTTCTCTTCATCATTCATCTCACTGGGTTTCGCGCTAAGCTGCATATGCATCGCCATGCCCTGATGTGCCGCACTCTTGCTCTCGGGCGCGCGTGCCTGAATTTCACAATTTTGGCAGTATTCCAATATTGTAGCGGTTAATCCTTCAAGAGCGATAACCTGACTTTCGTGTAAGTCATTATGATCGAAATGCCGCAGAATCTCATTGCTTTCATCATCGATGATAACAAACTCCCGCGCATGATAATCGGAAATAATGGCCGAGCTTTGCCCTTCAACCAAATCGATATAGCCCTCATTGCTAAACAGGGCAGTAAACAAACCGCCGAGCAATAAGAGCATCGCGCCAATATGTGTCAAGATAATGCCAGAGCTTCGAAAATTCCATGTGCTTTTGAAGATAAGCTTGAACGTTAAGTTAAAGAAAATCATTGCTACAATGACGGGCATTCCTGGCAGGGGGACGGTGTTATAAACCCATATAACGGGCGGAGAAAAAAACATCTGTGTCGCGGCATACAGCCCAACATATTTCTGTGCCACAGTTCCCAAGGTAAGATAAACCATGAGAACGGGAAGCGTAAAGTGCAATAGCTTTGCGCTGCTTAAAAAATCATTGATTTTTTTTGCTTTTGACATTATGCGCGCATTCTACGCAATTTTTCCAAAATCACCATAGGCGAAAAATAAATAATTATGCTTTGGCTTCAATCGTTTCGGCATAATCAACAACAACGCCATAATGCGGGTCTTCAATCATATTAACCTCAACCATATCTTTGGCTTTTTTCAGTAAGAGCTGGCAATCCGCGCTCAAATGAACAAGATGGAGTTTGATGCCCGCTTCTTCATATTTTGTTGCCATCGTATCAATCGCCTCAAGCGCGGAATGATCCCAAACTCGTGCATTACGAAAATCAATCACGACATCGCTTTCGCCTTCATCATTTTTGGGGTTAAACAAATCCCGAAACGCGGCGATAGAGCCGAAAAACAAAGGGCCATGAAGAAGATAGACTTTATTATCTTTGTCTGAACGCCCCTCTGTTACCCAAATGTGATGAGCTGATTTCCACGCATAGACAAGCGCCGAAACAATAACACCGATAATAACTGCCAGCGCCAGATCATGCGCAACTGTAATTCCCGTTACAAGCAATATAACAAACGCATCTTCTTTCGGAATTTTCCGCATAATCCGCATGGATGCCCATGCAAATGTACCAATCACCACCATCATCATCAATCCGGTCAATGCGGCGAGTGGGATCATCTCAATCCATTGTGATGCAAATAATATAAAGCCGAGTAGGGCAAGCGCCGCCGTAATCCCGGATAACCGCCCGCGACCACCTGATTTAATATTGATCATAGATTGACCAATCATCGCGCAACCGCCCATCGCGCCGAAAAACCCACATGTCATATTCGCCATGCCTTGTCCGATACATTCTTTCGATGTGCGCCCGCGCGTTTCGGTCATTTCGTCAATTAATGTGAGGGTAAGCAAGCTCTCAATCAAACCAATCGCCGCCAATGTAAAGCCAAGCGGCAGAACAATCCAAAGCGTTTCAAGCGTGAATGGAACCATTGGAATATGAAATTCTGGCCATCCGCCCGCAACACTCGCCAAATCACCAACGGTGCGTGTATCCAAATCAAGCCCAATAACAAGCGCAGAAACGATAAGAATAGACGCAAGGGGAGCAGGGATAAACTTCCCTATCTTCGGCAATTTCGGCCACAACCATATAAGCGCCATGGTCAAAACCGTTAGGCCAACCATAAGGTTCATTTGCATGCCTTCCATCCATCCGCCGTTAAATAGAACGTCAATCGCGCTATGTGATCCTTCGGAAGAATGCGCGGTTTCAGCTTTTGGCGCTTTAAACTGTCCCATTTGTGCAAGGAAGATTACAATCGCCAAACCATTCACAAAGCCAAGCATCACAGGATGCGGAACAAGGCGAATAAATTTCCCCATATGAAATACGCCTGCAAGAATTTGGATCAACCCAGCAATCGCAACGGCGGCAAAGAGATATTCAACGCCGTAAATGGCAACCAAACCAACCATTGCAACGGCCGTTGCGCCAGTTGCGCCAGAAATCATGCCGCTGCGCCCGCCAAATATAGACGTGATTAAACCAACAAAGAACGCCGCATAAAGTCCAACCAACGGATCAACGCCCGCGACAAAGGCAAAAGCAATGGCTTCGGGGACAAGTGCAAGGGCAACTGTGAAGCCTGATAAAATATCGGTTTTAGGGTCTTTTGTCAGTTCAAAGCGTTCAATAAGTCGAATCATAATGTAAGGAATTCTATAAAAGTTCAAAAGAGGTCTTTATAAAGACACAGCGCATATTTGCAAGTTTATTGGCAATTTAGTTCCTCTTATGCTATTGCTGCGCGCATGAAAGATAAAATCATAGATATTGAAATAACGCTCGCCCATCATGAGCAACAAATCACCGAAATGAGTGATTTAATAACCGATCAATGGAAAATGATTGAGATTTTAAAACGCCGTCTTGATAAAGCGCTAGCAAAAATTGACCAGATTTCCGAAAGCGGAGAGGAAAAGGCCGTTTCAGGCATAGAATTCGCCCGTCAAAACACACCGCCACATTTTTAAGTGCCATGACTTAAGGGTACAAAAAAATCATTTAAATTCTGTCGTACCGCATCAGGATCTTTGATAATGTTAAGCTGTTTCCGAAATTCTGCTGCGCCGTCAAAGCCTGTACAATACCAAGAGAGATGTTTACGGGCAAACGGGACGCCTTTACGCTCCCCGTAATAATCCAAAATCATATCGTAATGGGTGAGGATGAGGGCGAGTTTTTCTTCTGTAGACGGCTCTGAGCCGATTTCACCGCGCTCCATATAATCCATCACCTGTTTCAAAACCCAAGGCTTCCCCTGTGACCCGCGCCCAATCATAACGCCATCCGCGCCCGATTGCTTCAATGCCTCAATCGCATCGGTGGGCGTTAAAATATCACCATTCACAATAACGGGAATAGAAACGGCGTCTTTTGTGGCACGTACGGCCATCCAATCGGCAGATCCGGTATAGCGTTGTTCTCGCGTGCGTCCATGAATGGTGAGCATTTGAATACCAACATCTTGCGCCTTACGGGCGAGAGAGGGGGCGTTAAGGTTCTCCGCATTCCAACCAAGACGCATTTTCATGGTGACGGGCACATCCACGGCGCGTACAACCGCGTCCATAATTTCGGTGGCAAGTGTTTCATCTTGCATCAATGCCGATCCCGCCATTTTATTGACGACCTTTTTAACAGGGCAGCCGAAATTGATGTCGATAATTGCTGCGCCGCGTTCCACATTCATTTGCGCGGCTTTCGCCATGGTTTCGGGGCAGCATCCCGCAAGCTGCACCGCCATAGGAAATTCCTCGAAGTAATCTTCATTCATTTTAACGCTGCGGCTCTTTTGCTCAATCATTTCACGACTTGCAATCATTTCTGAAAATACCAGACCCGCGCCGTATGATTTCACCAATTTACGAAACGGCAAATCACTCACACCCGACATGGGGGCAAGAAAGACGGGGGATTTTATTTCGATAGCGCCGATATTAAAAGCCAATTTTGGGTTTCTTTCTTCAGTTTGTTCTTTCACTTCCTTCCTTTACTTCGTTGCGGTGAGGGGGAGAGCGGTTTTTTAAAGCTTTGATTTTCAAAGGTTTTTATTCAGTTCGTTTTTTGCGTTTTTTTATGCCTTTCAGTTCCTTCCTTTTGCATCTATAGCCATTTGCATTTATTCTGTGACATCGTTGCCGCGCTTCTTGCGTAGATTGCTACGCTGCGTCGCTTGCGCCTAGTCACAAAATAAAGCCAAACGACTATATTTGACCGTATGAGTCAAATAAAAACACCATCATAGGAAAATAAGCACATTTATTCAAGTTTATTGTGCTTCCTTGTCATTGCGAGCAGAAGCAAAACAATCCGGAAAACTGATCCTTCAGCGTAAACGCTTCAGGATGATAAGAGGGGATTGCCGCGTCAGCCTAACGGCTTTCTCACAATGGCGGGTGTCCCAATATCTGCAGGGGCGATAGCGGATTTAATCGCGCGGGTGAGAGATTTGATTTGCTTAGGCGTATAGTCATTATACGCGCCTTGCACTTTACGCCCCAAACCGTGTTCCGCGCTATAGCTGCCGCCGAATTCGTTGACAACCATATCATTGACCCATTGGCGAAGCTCTTGTTCATAATGCACATCGTTTGCAAGGGGATTATCTCTATCCAAAACCAACGCGCTATGCACCGCTCCGTCACCAATATGGCCGAAATCACAAAGCGTAAGTTCGGGGTGATGTTTCGCAAGCTGAACTTCCAGATGTTTCTTAAACCGCACGATATCACCGCGTTTAAACGATATATCAAACGCGTAGAGCTTGCCAGATTTCTGTACGCCCTCAGAAAGGGAATGCCGCATATGCCAAAGCTTTTCCGCATTCCCAAGCAGCGCATTTTCTAGCGGAGAATGATCAAGATCCCACAATTCAGAGAGCAGGGTTTCCAAAACCTCATCCAAGGTCAGCTCGCTTTCTCGCGGTTTCCATGTTCGGCCAAGCTCCAGCAATATCGCATAATCGGGGATATCATCCGCACCAAAGGGTGAGGGGAGCGACGGGTTATGATTAAACGCCGCGCGTATCGCATTGCCCGACATTCCCTCAAACGCGCTCAGATAAGTACCACATCTTTTTTCAATTTCGATCAGGAGGACGTTGATATCATCTATGCTTGTGGGGATGAGCAGAGCCGCTGCGCTTTGCTGCATCACTGGGGCAAGACGTACGATAACTTCGGTAACAATGCCGAATATCCCTCCCGACCCGATAAAGAGCTGTTTCACGTCAAAGCCTGTATTGTTTTTATGTAAGGGGATGAGAACATCGATAATCGTTCCATGCTCATCGGCAAGAACGGCTTTAATGCCCATCACATGTTCGCGCATTCCACGATATTTAAGATAGCGCGAGCCGCCTGTATTGGTAGACACCATCCCCCCGATGCAAGGATCAGAGCCAACGTCAATCGGCAAATGCAGGCCATGAGCCGCCGTCGCATTATTAAGAGCCGATAATCGAACCCCCGCGCCGATATGGGCGCTTTGATTAATGGGGTCAATCTCGGTGATACTGTTCATACGCTCTAAACTGAGGACGATTTGCGTGCCGCTCTCATCGGGGACAGAACCACCAACGAGCCCCGTATTCCCTGATTGTGGGATAAGATGAAGCTTGCTCTCATAGCTATAGGCCATAATCTTTGATAGTTGGGGGGTATCGGTCGGGCGTAGAACGAGAGCCGCCTTACCTGCATCGCGCCGCGCACCAATTTCATACGCGCTTAAATCCATATCAGGCGTTAAGATGCCTTTATCGTCCAATAAGTTTTTGAAATAAGAAAGGTGCTTGCTATCCATAGCGTCACTGTACCAGAATTTGTTGAATTTCTTCAATCAGATCATCAGGCATATAGGGTTTATTCAGAACTGTATATTCTTCGAGCAAATTCATATCAGGGATATTGTCTTTTATAAAGCCTGTCGTGAACAGAATTTTAAGATCAGGCCGTAAGACGAGCGCTCGCGCGGCAAGCCCAACCCCATTCATATCACCAGGCATGACGATATCGGTGAAAAGCAAGTCAATATAGATATCGGTGTCTTGTAAAATAGCCAAAGCTTCATCCGCATTTCCTGCCTCAAGCGTTGTATACCCCTTACTTTGTAATATCATAACGGCAAGTTCAAGAATTTCTGGTTCATCCTCAGTGACTAGAATTGTGCCATGCCCTTGTGTTGTGTGTTTAATAGGGGGCGGCGGGGCTGTAAGAGCCAGTTCAGAATCACATTTAGGGAAATAAATATCAAAAGAGGTTCCCGTGCCGATTTCACTTTGTACATTAATGATGCCACCACAATCACGCACGAAGGTGAAGGACGTACTCATCCCAAGGCCTGTACCTTTACCGACATCCTTTGTTGTAAAGAAAGGGTCGAAGATTTTATCCAAATGTTGTTTGGCAATCCCAGTGCCTGTATCGGTAATGGAAAGGCATATATATGAGCCGCTTTTTAAACCTATTAAGCGTGCATCATGATTGCTCAGGTCAATATTTTTTGTGGACAGGGTGATGTTACCGCCATCGGGCATGGCATCACGCGCATTGGCACACATATTAATCAATAGATGCTCAAGCTCAGATCTGTCGATATTTGATAGCCATAAGTCAGGAATGAAACTATGGTTGAAATGAACGGTTTTTCCAATAGTCCGTATTAACAAGTCTTTCATCCCTAAGATAATGTCATTTATATTTAACGGAGATGTATTTAATCCGCGTTGACGAGAGAATGTCATGAGGTGCTGAATTAAGTCGGCGCCTTTTTGGGCGGATTTGTGAATACTGTTTAATTTTTTTACAAGATAATCCTTATCAGGGCTTCCATGTGTTAATTGATCTGTCGCTAACTGAGTATTGCCAAGTATGACCGTCAAGAGATTATTGAAATCATGAGCAATCCCTCCTGTGAGTTGCCCCATGGCCTCTATCTTCTGAGCATGAGCGTACTTCCTTGATATTTCGTTTTTTTCATTTTGAAGATTAAATTGGTTTTTTGCTTTTTCAATAATCAAAAGAAGAGCGTCCGACGTGATTTGGCTCTTGAGCAAATAGTCTTGAGCGCCTAAACCCATGGCTTCCATGAAAATGCTTTTATCGTTTTCATCAGTGAGCAATATGCACGGATAAGGCGGAAGCCCGGTAAGCGGATCATATATATGCTTTAAAACATCAAGCCCTGTCAGATCAGGCAAGAGATAATCAATGAATACACACGAAAATTCATGAGTATTTAATGCTTCAATACCCTCTTGCCCCGTCTGCACGATAACAATATCGCAATTTGGCATGGTTGTTTTAATATTATTTTTTATAAGAATAATATCTGCTGGTTTATCTTCTATAACAAGGATAGACATGGTTTCTAGGCTTTCATGATTCGTAATAAATACTACGTGTACAACGCTCATTTTTCAAAAACTTTTTTGAATTTACCTTTTATTAATAACTCCTGCGTTATGGTTATAAGTGAGTACTGCAATACTCATCGATAAAATGATAAGTATTTAGTATTTAACCGTTTTTCACATTGAACAAAAAACTTAAAGGATTGAATTATGAATAACATTAAATTAGGACTACTAGGATTTTCAGCATTAACAGTGGTTGCATTTGCAACACAAGCTCAAGCAGCGGATGTAACAGGTAACGCATCAGCAACGATTCAGGCGGCGATTGCTCTTACAGAAGATACTGCGATGGACTTTGCAACAATTATTGCAGATGCAGCAGGCGATACTGTGAGCTTGGCGGCGGATGACTCAATTTCTGCCACTGGTTCTTCAACATTCTCAGGGACAGCAGTAGCTGGCGCGTTCTCTGCAACGGGTTCGCCAAGTGCGGCCGTAACAATTTCATTCAGTTCTGGTGACACTTTGACTGGTCCAGGTACAGCGATGGGCTTGGGTACATTCGTAACGGATGCTGGTGGTTCACCTGCATTTGACGGAACTGGTGATCTTGCATTTAACGTTGGTGCAGACCTTACAGTTGGTGCATCACAAACAGCTGGTGCATATTCAGGTACCTATACTTTGACTGTTGATTACCAATAAAATTAATAGTTTAAAAAAAACGGGGCTCCGCTATTGTTATAAATAGCGGAGTTTTGTTATGGTGAAACATGAAGTTCTTCTCTTTGGTTTTTTGTATTTGTTTTTTCGGGGCGACGAGCCTCGTTTTTGCTGCTTCTATTTCAAAACTCAAAGAAAAAATTGAAATGGATTTCGGTGGGATTATTGCTGACCCATCTGGTGATGAAATACGCATTAGGCCAAATAGTAGGGTTACCAGCCAAAATTCATCGTATTTTTTCGGGCAGGCCTCTTCAGGGAAATTTACGGCAAAGGGCGACGCATTGGCGGCGGTAACAATTTCATTCAGTTCTGGTGAGGCATTAACTGGCCCTGGCGCGGCAATGTCATTACATACGTTTAAGCATAATAAGGGCGATACACCCGCCTTCAACGCAAATGGAAGAATTACATTTAAGGTGGGTGCGTATTTAACCGTGAATCCATCTCAGGCAGAAGGTGTATATAGTGGTACATATTCTGTTTTTCTTGACTATCAGTAAGGTATAGCTATTGTTCAATAAGGTATTTATTCGGGGGTTATATGAAGTTTTCACACGCTAAGTTTCTTTTTCTATTTATTTTTGTGGCGTCATTGCCCATTCAGGCTTCGGCAAAGGGGCTTGTTATTTCGCCAAAACGGGTTGTCTTTGAAAAGGGCCAGCGTATTGTTGAGGTTATCCTTGCCAATCGCGGCGACGAAGAAGAAACCTATCGTATTTCCATCGTAAATAAGAGGATGCAGGAAAACGGCCAGCTCACAGATGCCACAACACCTGCGGAAAATGAGTTTTTCGCAAAAGATCACCTAAGATACAGCCCCCGCCAAGTCGTTCTTGGGCCGAAAGAAACACAAAAAGTGCGTTTAATGTCTCGGTTGAAATCGGATGCTGCGGATGGTGAGTATCGATCTCACTTGCTTATTCAAGAAGTACCCAAAGCAGATGCCGCACAAAAAGCGGATGCCGCTGAAGATGGTGCGCTTGGCATTAACGTACAGGCAATTTTTGGAATATCATTGCCCGTCATTATGCGTAAGGGTGATCTTGTTGCCCAAACAAGCTTATCTTCTCCTAAAATCAAGAAAATAGGCGAAGATACCTATTTAGAGGTCGAAATTAACCGCACTGGAACAAAATCTATCCTTGGGAGCTTAAATGTTTTTGCAGAAGAGCAAAAAATTGGTATCTTAAAAACTGTAGCCGTATATATGTCGAGCCCGAAACGTGTTGTTTCCATAAAGTTAGATCCGGAACGTGCAAAGAATTTGTCAGGAAAAACCCTACGCGTTACGCTGGGGGCGGAAGAAGCGATTGAAGACGCACCCGAAACTGAAATCAGTTTTACGGCGCCTTAGTCTTGCCTGCTGCTTAACAATACTGTTTATTCCATACGTTACTTACGCACAAAGCAACGATTTATCCAAAATCATAGAACGCCCAGATGAGGATTTACTCATTTTCAGCCTCGATCTGGGTAAAATGCGTCTTTCTGAAACACTGCTTGTTTATGAGGATTTGGATACTGGGAAATACTATGTCCCCTTATCTGATTTCGTAGACGCCCTTGAGTTCCCTATCAGAGTTGATGACGATTACTTCACCGCTCAGGGGTGGTTTTTGACGGAAAGTACCGAATTTTCACTGGATCTGAGGCAAGCCACCGCTATATCCGCAGGCAAAGAGTTTGAATTAACCCCAGAAGATATAGAGCGCCACGAAGATGGTATTTATGTCTCACTTAAAATGCTTGAAAAATGGTTTCCTGTAACGCTTGATGTTGATTTTTCTGATCTGCGCCTCGTTGTTAAATCTCTTGAGCCATTGCCGATTGAATTGCGTATAGAGCGCGAAAAAAAGCGTGATGATATTTCAAAATATAAAAGTAATGGGCGTAAAAAATACGAGTTAGCAGAAGAAAAAACGCCATTATTCACTACTCCAATTATTAATGTAAGTTCCCAAGGCGTATATGATAATTCAGACATTGCCCAAAGACGCATAATTAAAAGTGGTGCAGCCTTGGCGAGTGCTGTTGTCGCGGGGCAAGATTTCCTGATGAGCGTTAATGATTCAACATCAAATGGCCAAGGGCCTGAAATCCGTACGCATATCGGTTTGCAGGATTTGGATGGGAATTTATTCGGTGTCGGCGGAAGTGAGTATAAGCTAGGTGACATATATTCAAATTCACTTCCCTATATTTCATCATCGGCATCGGGGCGCGGTGCCTATTTTTCAACATTTCCCCTTAATTATTCTGATGCAGGGCAATCAGGAACGACGCGCCTTCGTGGTGAATTGCTTGTTGGGTATCAGGTGGATGTTATGCGAAACGGGCAGCTTCTCGGGTTTTTGGAAACCCCCGATGAAAACGGTGAATATATTTTTGATCTTGATGTGTTGCCGGGGCTTAACGTGTTTGAGCTTGTCTTCTATGGCCCGCAAGGTCAAAAAGAAGTGCAGGAAGAGCGCATATTTGTGCCTTTAAACGCCGCAAATAAAGGCGATTTTAATTACAAAATGAGTGTTCTTGAAAACAACCGTAACCTTATAACAAATTACGGTTCGTCCACTGATCCTGACTTCTCAAAACACAGGATCGCAGCAGAGGCGCAATACGGCTTGTCTGATTTATCCTCCGTCTATATGGCTTTATCAGATGTGACAATGGATGGAGAGCGTCAAAGATACGGAACATTGCGCTATAGTCGCAGCTTTGGTTCTGTTCGTTCAGATTGGACATATGCGAAATCTTTTAAAGAGGGCGACGTTCTGGGCGCACGGTTACAAACTGTTTTTAAAGGGATGAGCATGCAGTTAGAGCATTCAACGTACCGAAATGACTTCGTATCAGAGGAAACCGAAAAAGCTGAGATATCTGGAATATTAAGGCATGATACAGAATTTCGTGCGTCTGGGGCGCTGCCATTCCTGCGAAGCGTTCCTTTTACATTGAATGTGCAACGCCTGACAAATACCGTAGGGGATGATCGTGTGGCATGGAATATTCGTGCAACAAAAAACATAAGAAAGCTACGTGTTTCCGCTGATGTATCACAAAAATTTGAAGAGATGAAAGAACGTGAAACGGATTTATCATTTCAGGTGAGCTCGCGCATAAACAAGTTGAATCTTCGCGGCGGCGCAAGTTTTGATATAGAGCCGGAATACGCGCTGCAAAATATATCATTTTTGGCGGATTGGCAGGCGTCGCCTCGTGGATCTGTCCGTTTTGGCTTGGAACGTTCAGGCGTTGGTGAGGACGTTGTGCATGATTTAACGCTGGGCGGGAGTTATAAATTTGACCCCGCCATAATCGGGTTAAGTTTTAATTATACGGATGAAAATGATCTAAGAGCCATTCTCTCCACGAGTTTTTCTTTGGGTTATGACCCACTTAATAAAACCATACTAATGAGTAATGAACGGCGTACAGAGACCGCAATGTTTCTCCCACATGTTTATTACGACAAAAACAATAACGGCGTTTTTGATGATGGGGATGAATGGATGGAAAATGTTGGTTTTGATGGGCGTGGCTTTGATAAAAACATTAAAACCAATAAGGGTGGTCGCGCTTTGCTTACTGGAATTGATGGGTATGAGAGATCAACTCTGAAAATAAATGAAGGCACGTTGCCTGACCCATTCTTACGTCCGAAGGACGACCCACAAGATTATATCCTGAGGTCGGGGCAGATCGTTCGCAAAGATATGGGAGTTGTTCTTGTCGGTGAGGTTGATGGTGAAGTTATGCTCGCGCAGAACGGTAAAAATGAGGCCGCGCAATCCTTCTTGGTTGATTTGGTAAGTATTTCTGATCCAAGCAAAACCTATCAGGGTAAAACAGAGTATGATGGCTTCATCTGGATGCAGGAAATCCCGATGGGACGGTATAGGGCATCTTTAAATCTGACGCAGCTTGATGAACTAGGCTATTGCAGCGCGCAAACACAAGAAGTTGTTTTGGAAAATGAAGAGCCTATGGCAACGCTTAATAACTTCACGATATGGCCAAAGATTACGGGTGAGAATGTAAATCTCGTGTTGGGGCGTGGTTCAATCGAGAGTTTGGAGGAGCGTTGGGCGGTGCTGAATCCTGTGCTAGAGGGCATATTCTTTGATTTAAATACCTACCCGTCATCATATATATTACATGGCAAAGACGCGGGGCAGGGTGGATTGGTTCTCTATGATATAGCTCCGTCAACGGCCAATGACATTTGTGGACGTCTTAGTGATACAGGGGCGGCATGCGAAGTATATGAAATAAAAGAAAATTATTGCCCAAGAGGGTTTGTGAAAATTGATCAAATTACACAAGATATTATGGCTCAAAATGATATTGGCTCAGGCGATACAAGTATGGATGATTTGATCAATGAAAATGAATTAAAGGATATGACCGAAGAAGATATCCTTGAGGTTATTGATAATTAACGGTGACTTGATATGTCCCGCTATAGTTACCCGCCGCTTGATCTTCATTAATTTCCAAATCCGCGCCCACATTAAAGATGAGTGCGCCTGATCCATCCATTTGTGGCGATGTTCCTGCGCTATGCGTGAAATTATTAACATTCATAGAGCTGCCCGCTCCAGTTAAGAAGCCATTTTGAAATGTAAGGCTAACCACTGCATTCGGCGCGCCACTCGCAGTAAAGATTGCGCTCTGTGATGTGCTTCCAGAAAGAAGAGATGCCGTTGATGCATTCGCATCCCCCGATGCACTAAGTGTAACAACATCACTTTGACCGTTTTGTAAGGCTACGGCGCCAAATTGTAAATCTTGAAGTTCAGAGAGCTCAATGCTTTGCATAATCGTGGCCGATGCATAACCGCTCGTACTGGTTGCATATGCATGCGGATGGTACGTAAATATAAATACTAAAATAATAGCACTATATATAAATGTTTGTTTTGCCATTTTGTCACTCATTTTTATATGCTCCCTATAAACCATTATACAAACAACTTGTAAAGAAAAAAGTAATTAAGACATTGATTTAATTGAATTTTTATATATGAGTACTTGGGTAGGTGTCTTTTGTTGTTAGTTTTATGTAAAATATTAATAAATCTGGGGTATTCTTAAAAGGTGATGAGTGTTGAGGGAGTTAGATGATACTCATAATATAATTAGTGAAATCTTGTATTAGGTGTTCGAACTTAATAGGCGTTGTGTTAATGTTTTTAAAATTTATCGTGTGAGGGGTTATGGTTGATATTAATGAGGTTTTAGAAACGGCTGAGGCATCTATATTCGTAAGCCTGAGTGAGCTTAAAAAACGTAATATTATTATTAAGGGGAACAGGACGAGCGTAACATTAGAGCCGCAAGTCTGGGTGATACTGCATAACGTTGCAGAAGAGCAGAAATGTGATATTCATAATCTATGCTCCTTCATATTCGAGAGAAAAAACGATGATACGTCATTGGCCTCTGCGATTCGTGTGTTTCTGATTTCTTATTTAGATATAAAACTAAGAAAAAAAGCGTAGTAACTGCTCGGGGGAGCTAAAATGGCAAATATAATTATTGCAGATGATAGTGAGGACGTGGCTTATATGGTTGCGGAAATGCTTACACGTGAAGGTCATGTTGTTGATGTTGTTGACGATGGACGAAAATTGATTGCTCGTATAGAGGCCGGCGCCAATTATGATGTGATTATCACAGATCTTTTGATGCCGAATATGGACGGTTTTGGCGTTCTTCGTTATTTGAAAAATAATAACATAGATGTTCCAGTTTTTGTTCTATCGGGTGGCGGTGTAACGCTTAATTCCGATGATGCGCTTAAATCGGTTGAGGCACTGGCAACGGGCGTCATGAAAAAACCAGTGAAATGCGGCGAATTGCTCGAAAAAATAAACTCTGTTCTCTAATACTTATTGTTTTAGCTTCTTCACCTGTTTCTTAATGTAAACGCGTGGATGAACCTCGCCGTTATCTTTCTCGTATTTCTCGTAATATTGTTGGTGGTATCCTTCGGCTTCCCAAAATGTTGAGATGGGGCTGATTTTAGTTGCGATCGGCGCACTGTATAGTTTACCTGCATTCACCGTTGCAATTAAATCTTTTGCTATCTTTTTTTGTTCCTCATCATGATAAAAAATATCTGATCGATATTGCGTGCCGACATCAACGCCCTGACGGTTAATTTGTGTCGGATCATGCGCCTTGGTTAGGAAAAACTCTATCAGCTGCTTATATGTGATTTGTTCAGGATCATATGTGATTTCAACGGCCTCCGCATGGCCTGTCTTTCCTGTTGTGATGTCTTGATAGGTCGGGCGCTCCATCTCACCGCCAATATACCCTGATCGCGTGTATAAAACCCCATTTAATGTACGAAATTCGCTTTCCAAGCACCAAAAGCACCCTCCCGCCAGTGTTGCAACGGGGTAATCGGATGGTTTTTCATTCATGAGGTCATCTCCAAGTGTATCCAAAACACCCTCAACGGCGAATGTTTTGGGGCTGCTCATAAAAAACAGAATAGATAAAATAGCCACGCCCACCAATGTAAATAGCATAAAACGCATTTTTCCTGTTCCTTTTTGCAAATTGGGTTTAAAATGTAACTGTACATATATTCGTAAGGTCTTGGCAAAATGTTACTCTGGCCACCGAAAAAATCAAAAAACTACGAAGATCGCCCGGATGGGTGTGATCCTTATATCATCCTTCTGCATTATACGGGGATGGAAAGCTTTGAAGCTGCGCGTGATCGTTTGAGCGACCCGCAAAGCAAAGTAAGCGCCCATTATATTATTGATGAAGATGGCAGTGCTGTCTCTCTCGTGCCAGAGGATAAGCGCGCATGGCATGCAGGGGTGTCATTTTGGAAGGGAGAGAGCGATATTAATTCGGCGTCCATAGGCATTGAGATCGTTAATCCGGGGCATGAGTTCGGCTATAGGCCATTTCCCGAAGTGCAAATGCGCACGGTGTTAAAGCTTTGTCGTGAAATAATGGCGGCGCATGACATTAAATATGTACTCGGGCATTCTGATGTCGCGCCAGGGCGTAAAATTGACCCGGGTGAGCTGTTTGAGTGGAAATGGCTGGCCGAGCATGGTGTGGGGCATTGGCCAAAGCCTACGCTGGAAGATGTCGAGATGGCAAAAGACATTGCCCGTAAGGATTACAAGGTTGAAAAGCTATTCAATGAATATGGTTATAATCCAACCTGCGCCTTTGCTGATGTCGTCACCGCCTTTCATCGTCATTATTTGCCGCAGGCATTTTTGGCAGAAACGGAAAGCGTTGTTCATGTGAAAACCGTGGCCTATCTTCTGTCTCTAATCAGGCAGCAAAAAAACAATTAACTTGCATTTTCTAAGTGAAATCATCATGCTCTGATCGTCGAAGAAATCGGATGGCCGCTGCTTATGTTATCATGGGGAGAGGAAAGTCCGGGCTTCACGGAAAAACGGCGCCGGGTAACGCCCGGGGAGGGCTGTTAAAAGCCTGAACGGATAGTGCTGAAGAAATTTAGACTACCTCTTATTTCGGTAAGAGGAAAAGGTGAGAAGGTGCGGTAAGAGCGCACCGCGTATATAGCAATATATATGGCTTGGTAAACCCCGTCGGAAGCAAAACCAAATAGGAGCTGTACGCCCCTCGGGGCAGGTGTTTTCCGCATCACAGTTCGGGTAGGTTGCTTGAGGTGTATGGCAACATGCATCCTAGATGAATGGTCATCGCTCATTTCGGTGAGTACAGAACCCGGCTTATAGATTTCTTCGACCTTTTTTCTGGCAAATATCACGGCCTGACTTAAAAATGTATTTTTTGCGATTAATTGAGTATTTGGCTGAGTAGGAAAAAGCCGCCACGATGAATGGCGACCTCTTGTATTTCTTTATTGGTTCTCTATATGAATTTCTGTTTAAAAAAACTGTTATTTCGTTTTTTTACAATCGATTAGGATTTTTTATTGGCGTGATATGAATACAATATTGTCCCCATATATAGCCCTCCATTCACAGAAAGTACCAACAATAATAGTGCTACTAACATAGTTTTTCCCCCACACACATTTATAACAAAACTTACATTATGAAAATATCTTTAGCATATTAGTCCTGTGGATTACAAGAAAAAAGTGTTTTTATTTAGTGAGTTAGGGAGTTTTGCGGAATATAAGGTTTTTTGCATATATATAGATGCATAAATAATTCATTTATCTTGCGTGCTCGCATCGAATTCCTGAAAACAAAGATAGAATAAACCTGTGATTTATTCTGGGGTTTCCCATCGGTTTGTATTGACGTCCCATCTATTCCCATGATATCCCATATATATCCATTTATTGTCGCGGGTGGGCGATGTTTGGTGTGTTTTTCAAGGCTTAGGGAGCAGGTGTGGCATTATTTTTGTCGACATATACGAATAAGATAGACAAAAAGGGACGGGTTTCCGTGCCTGCGCCATTTCGCGCCGCTCTCGCGGATCAGCTCCATCATGGTATCGTAGTGTTCGGCTCAAGCCAGCATGTCTGCCTTGAGGGGTTTGATTGGGCGAAGATGGATGAGATTAGCGCCCGCATGGATCATTATGATCTGTTTTCGGATGAGCAAGACGACCTTGCAACAACCATTTTCGGTGATAGCGTTCAGTTAATCATTGATGGGGATGGGCGTATTACGCTGCCCCAAGATCTTATGCGTGCATCGCAAATATCATCAAAAGCTACATTTGTTGGATTGGGACGTAAATTCCAAATCTGGTCGCCTGAATTATTCGAGCGTAGAAAATCGCAAGCACGTGGCGCGGTTCAAGATAAAAAGCTTACCGTTCCAGCGTCGTCGCGCCCTCAAGGGGGGCAGGTATGAGCGCCGCAACAATGCAAGATAAAGAGCACTATCCCGTAATGCTGCCAGAAATTCTGTCTGCATTGTCGCCGCAAGACGGTGGGGTTTATGTTGATGGTACATTTGGAGCTGGTGGCTATAGCCGAGCCATCCTTGATGCGGCGGATTGTCAGGTTTATGCGATAGACAGAGATGAAAACGCATGCGAGGCTGCCACCGCCTTGGAGGGCGAGTATAGCGGGCGGTTCGTGTTTTTACGAGGGCGTTTTGGTGATGTACAGAGCCTTCTGAGTGATGCTGGCGTAAAGGAAATTGATGGATTTGTGCTTGATATTGGTGTGTCCTCTATGCAAATCGATCAGGCGGAGCGCGGCTTTTCCTTTCGCTTTGATGGGCCACTGGATATGCGTATGGATGCCTCATCAGGGCAAACCGCAGCCGATATCGTAAATACATATGATCAGGATGACCTTGCCAATGTTATTTATGAATATGGGGAAGAGCGCAAATCTCGCCATATTGCACGTAAAATTGTTGAGCGCCGCACCGAGCGTGAATTTTCCCGCACTTCTGATCTCGCTGATGTGATTCGTGAGGCAATTCCCAAAACATATAAAGATAAAATTGATCCCGCAACGCGCACATTTCAGGCATTGCGTATCGCCGTGAATGATGAGCTGGGTGAGCTTGAGCGCGCACTTAATGCCTCTGAAGGTATCTTGAAAACAGATGGGCGTCTTGTTGTTGTCTCGTTTCATTCCCTTGAAGATGGTCTTGTGAAGCGCTTTATAAAGGAGAAAGAGGGAGGGGAGCAGGGCTCTCGCCATATGCCTCAAATCGTCACAACTGACGCCGTGTTTAAGGCGTTAAAGAAGAAGGCAATCAAGCCATCGGATAAAGAAGTCGCCGAAAACCCGCGCTCTCGTTCGGCGCGAATGCGCGTGGCAATAAAATGTGCGAAAGCGGGGGGCGAATGAGGTATCTGTTTCTAAAATATGCAATCGCCTTCGCCTTGGTCGTTATCAGTGGCACGATGCTTCTTGATGTGTCGCAACGCGTTCAAAGCGCAGAGCGTGAAGTGCGCCGTGTTGATCGCGCCATAGAAAGGGAGCGCGATAATATCAGGGCGTTAGAGGCTGAATGGGCATATCTTAACGATCCCGCCCGTTTGGAAGAAATCACGGCGAGTGGTTTGGGGCTGTCCATGCAGTCAAGCGCAGATATTATATCTAACACGGATGTTTTGAATGATGCGGAAGCAAAGCAAGACTCGCCTGTGTTTATGGCGCCGGTTCAAGGCAAGATACAAAATATTACGTATTCGCCCGATAATAATGGGGGCGCGCAATGAATTGGCGACGTGCAAGATATAACGCAGTCAAAATATCTGGTGAGCGTCAATCCGCACTTGTGATGGCGCAAAGTCGCCTGTCTTTCCTTTGTGTTGGTTTTATCCTGTGCTATATGATGATTATGGTGCGAATGGTCGATCTGTCTGTTGTCCAAAATAAAATGCTGTTTTCCGAAAATCAATCTGAATTATCCCAAAGCGATGCGGGGGTAATCGATATAACAGCGCGCCGTGGAAGCATATACGATCGCAATGGGTTTTTGGTGGCTACAACGCTAAAATCACCATCATTATTCGTTGACCCGTCCCTTATTATTTCACCAGAAAGAATGATCGGAGCATTGGAGCGGGTTTTCCCTGATCTGGATAAGAAGAAAACGCTGCGGGTATTATCTGCTGATAATCGTTTTGGATGGATTAAGCGCGGAATAACACCCGAGCAACAAGAGCGTGTCCTTGAAATAGGTTCTCCCGCCTTGGGGTTTCAATATGAGCAAAAACGCGTCTATCCGCAAAAGTCCCTGTTTTCGCATCTTGTCGGTTTCACAGATCGTGATGGGTTGGGGCTTTCAGGTGTGGAGCGTAGCTTTGATGATATCCTTTCAAGGGGCGAAGATGTTCACTTGACGATGGATTTGCGGCTGCAACATCTTGTTCGCCGCGAAGTGCAAGCGGCCATAAGCGATTTCGCCGCAAATGCGGGGGCGGGCGTTATTATGGACGCGCAAACGGGTGAGGTATTGGCAGGGGTTTCTTTGCCTGATTTCGATGTGAATTTGGCAAGCCATGCCAATGACAATGAGAAATTCAACCGCCTGACATTGGGGGTTTATGAGCTAGGATCTATGTTTAAAATCTTTTCAACTGCCGCCTTGCTAGAGCTTCACGATATCCCGATGGATTTTACATTTGATGCGCGCAAGCCCATTAAAATCGGTAGGTTTTCGATTAATGATTACCACGCCCAAAAACGTGTTCTTACCGTGCCAGAGGTCTTTATGCATTCTTCCAATATTGGTTCCGCAATGATGGGGCAAATGGTTGGCGGTGATGCTCTGCGTGGTTTTTACGCGGATCTTGGCTTGATGGATACCATGAATACGGATGTGAAAGAGGTCGGTAGCCCGCTTCTTCCCAATCCATGGAGGGAGGTCAACACCATGACGGCGGCCTATGGTCATGGCTTGGCAACAACGCCATTGCAGATGAGCGCGGGCGTTGCAACGGTTGTAAATGGCGGAATATCTGTGCGCCCCATAATGGTAAAGCGCGAAAACAGCCAAGGCATAAAAAGCGAAGTTCAGGTCATGTCCGAAAAAACATCGGAGCGCATGCGTAAATTGTTGCGTCTTGTTGTAACGGAGGGCACAGGAAAAAATGCGGATGTGAGTGGGTATATGGTTGGTGGAAAAACAGGGACAGCAGAAAAAAGCGTCAATGGTCGCTATGATCGCGGCAAGCTTATTTCTTCTTTCGTTGGTGCATTTCCGATGAATGACCCCAAATATGTTGTGATGGTGATGGTGGATGAGCCACATGGCAATAAGAAAAGCTATGGCTATGCGACGGCGGGGTGGGTGGCTGCGCCTGCGGTAAAACGCATCGTAAGCGGAATGGCTTCTGTTCTGGGGATTCCATCTGATCAATACGCCCAAGACGATGATATTTCCAATGATCTCACGCGCTTTGTGCATGATCCAAAAAAGAAGCAGGGAGGAAAAAAACTTGTCTCCTACTCACGCTGAATACTCTCCCTTCGCCCTTAATATAGATGTAGCGTCGTTAATGGGTGTGACCCAAGACAGTCGCGCCGTGCAAAAGGGCTTTTTATTCGCCGCACTTAAGGGCGTGGCATCGGATGGATATGATTACATCCCATCTGCGATTGAAAATGGTGCATCTGTGATTTTGACGGATCGCGCATATGATAATGCGCAGGGCGTACAAATCGTAACAACCGATAACCCGCGCAAGGCTCTCGCGCATATTGCGGCGGAATATTACGGTGGGCAACCCGCGCATATCATCGCAGTAACAGGGACGAACGGCAAAAGCTCGGTCGTGCATTTCATCGATTATCTTTGGAAATCCCTCGAATTAAACGCGACCTATATCGGCACATTATCGGGCAATATGACAACGCCAGATCCCATCACATTGCAGCATCTTCTCGCGCAGATGGGTGAGGATGGTATTGATCATGTCGCAATGGAAGCATCCAGCCACGGCCTTGACCAATATCGTATGGATGGCGTGAATATTGATGTCGCCGCCTTTACAAGTTTTTCACAAGATCACCTTGATTATCACCCAGACATGGAAAGCTATATGGCGGCGAAATTGCGCCTGTTTTCTGAAGTACTTCCGATTAACGGCACGGCAGTTCTAAACGCCAATAGCGCCGCATTTGATGAGCTTTCCTCTGTTTGTAAAAGGCGCGGCATCCGCGTTATATCATATGGCGAGGCGGGCGAGGATATCCGTTTGATCTCTCGCGATATTCATCATGCAGGGCAAAATGTTAAGGTTGAGATATTTGGCAAGGAATATGGTGTGGCGCTCCCGCTTGTTGGACGGTTTCAGGTGATGAATATTCTATGCGCTCTAGCCTGTATTTTGGCACAATACCCTGAAAAAACCGAGGTTCTTATCAATGCTCTTTCTTCGATAGAGCCTGTTCCTGGGCGTTTGCAACATGTCACCGATGGTACGCGCAACGCCTATATTGATTATGCACACACGCCCGATGCATTGGAAAATGTGATAAATGCTCTGCGTCCGCACACCAAATCCCGCTTAATCTGCGTGTTTGGCTGTGGCGGTGATCGCGACAAAACAAAACGCCCGTTAATGGGTGACGCGGTATCGCGCCTTGCTGATATCGCAATCGTAACAGATGACAACCCCCGCAGTGAAAATCCCGAAACTATCCGCCATGAAATTATCGGTGGAATGACTGGTGATGGCGCGGAAATTATGAATATATCAGGTCGCCGCGAAGCCATTCTACTTGGCGTAGATATGATGGGGCAGGGGGATATCTTGTTGGTTGCCGGAAAAGGGCATGAGCAAGGACAGATTTTTAACGGCGTGACTGAACCGTTCGACGATGTTCGTGAAACTTTGGGTGCAATGCTCGGGGATAAGGTCAAAACTTCTGCTTGATGCCTATTGAGTCTTAGGAATCAAGTGATTAGAGTAACAACTTAAGAGTAAAAGGTGCGTATCTGCATGATTAAAAATAACCGCTACTACTGGTCTCACTTAAAAACATCCAATGTCACCGTTCGCGTGGCACCAAAGCCAAAAGAAAAACAAAATGGAATCATTTTTCGCGTGAAAAACATGATTGATTTGGGCAATGGTCGTCAAACGGTAACGCTGGAGCATGTGGATTACCCGCAAACTTATTTTAAAAAACGTGAAAATAAAAAGGACATTCCTGTTCCATTTCGTATGGGTACGCTTGACTTTATCTATGCTTCTAATTTGAAACCAGCCGTGCGGAACGTACAAAGTCTGCTTTCCACCCTTTACAAAGAAGAAAAAGTAGAGAAAATAGTAACAGACGTGCTTTCTCCAGGTGATTTATTGGTGTTTAAACAGGAAAAAGATGGTATGAGCATAAAAATGGTAGACGCCCTTCGCGTTGTAAAAGAATATTCATGTCACAGAAGTACCGCTAATTATGCTTTATAATCTATTCCAGCCCTATTTTGATCAAATCCTTTTCGCTGATTTATTCCGCTCTATTACGTTTCGTGCGGGTGGCGCGGTTGTAACGGCTCTGATCGTGTGTTTTTTAATTGCCCCGCCAATGATTAAATGGCTTAAGTCAAAGCAAAAAGAGGGTCAACCCATTCGTGACGATGGCCCTGAAACCCATTTTAAAAAGGCGGGAACACCGACAATGGGCGGGTTAATGGTGCTGATTTCTGTATTGATCAGTACATTATTATGGTCCGATTGGGCGAATCCGTTCATGTGGTTGGCCTTATTGGTCATGGTTGGTTATGGCGCAATCGGCTTTGCTGATGATTACTTGAAGCTCACCAAACGCAATACAAAGGGGCTATCAGGGAAACTGAAAATTCTGGGGCAGATTATAATTGGTACAATCGCAACGATAGGCATTATGAACGCAATGCCCGAAACGTTGAACACCCATGTCGCGCCTCCGTTTTTCAAAGATGTTTTGATTAATCTGTCATGGTTCTTTATTCCATGGTCGCTCATCGTTATTATCGGTGCATCCAATGCGGTAAACTTAACCGATGGCCTTGATGGCTTGGCGATTGTGCCCGTGGCGATTGCTGCGGGATGCTTTGGTCTTATTGCTTATCTCGTTGGTCGTATTGATTATTCGGCCTATCTCTATCTTAACCATGTTCCTGGCACGTCAGAGCTTATTATTATTTGCGGTGCATTGATTGGTGGCGCTATGGGGTTTCTCTGGTATAATGCCCCCCCTGCCGCCATTTTTATGGGCGATACGGGGTCTTTGGCAATGGGCGGTTTTTTGGGCGCAATGTCTGTCATGACAAAGCATGAGATTGTTCTGGCGATTATCGGCGGTATATTCGTTCTGGAAACGGTGTCCGTAATTGTGCAGGTTGCCTCCTTTAAGCTCACGGGAAAACGGGTTTTCGCCATGGCGCCAATCCACCACCATTTTGAGAAAAAAGGCTGGTCAGAGCCAACAATCGTAATCCGCTTTTGGATCATTGCGGTAATTTTAGCTTTGGTTGGACTCGCGACACTGAAACTGCGATAATACGCCACTGTTTAAACAACATGTGGATTCGCTTATGTCACATAGCGCCGAACTTAAAGATTTTGTTGAAAAGCTTGATGGTGCGCCGATCCTGATCTTTGGATTGGGGCGCTCGGGCATGTCATCGGCCAAGGTATTAAAGGCCGCAGGTGCAAATATTATTGTCGGTGATGATAATGCCAATAACTTGGAAAAAGCAAGAAAAGCTGGCTTTGATTTGTTGGATTTGAAAACGGCAGATTGTTCAAAATTTGCGTTTTTGCTCCTCTCCCCTGGCATTCCTTTTACGCATCCTACACCGCATGAGGTCGTGAAAAGAGCGCAAGACGCCGATATTGAAATTATTTGCGACGTGGAATTATTCTCTCGCGTCTATCCTAAAATCAATACTATCGGGGTCACAGGCACAAATGGAAAGTCCACAACCAGCAGTCTCATCAATTATGTGTTAAATGAAACAGGAAAAAAGGCGCTTCTGGGTGGAAATATAGGGACACCTGTTTTTGACCTTAAAGTGAAAGATGAGAATACATGGGTAGTGATAGAGATGTCTTCATTTCAAATTGATCTATGCCCAAATTTTCGCCCAGACATATCGGTGCTCTTGAACATTAGTCCTGATCATATTGACCGCCACGGCAGTATGGAAAACTACTGCGCCGTCAAAGAGAAGATAATTCAAATCTCACAAAATGAAGAGTATAATTTAGCCGTGATTTGTTCGGATGATCCACATACTCAAAAAATTTATGATCGAGCAAAAGGTTTGAGATTAAGAAATATATATGAGATTTCAACGGATAAAGAAATTCATAATGGGGTGTACGTGTCTGATGATGTTTTGCATGACGCTATTGACGGCGGTGATGAGCAATATGGCGGGTTGGATAAAGTGCAAAGCCTTAAAGGCGCACATAACTATCAAAATGCAGCCGCCGCTTTTGCTGTGGTAAAATTATGTGGTGTCGCGCCAAGCGATATTTGGCACGCAATGCAGAGCTTCCCTGGGCTAAATCATCGCCAATATTTGGTGCGAACCATTAACGGTGTAACCTATATCAACGACAGTAAGTCAACGAACGCGGCGTCGGCTGCTGTTGCGCTTGGATGTCGTAATAATGTGTATTGGATCGTGGGTGGACGCAAAAAGAAAAACGGTCTTGAAGGGTTAGAAGAGTTTTTCCCCCGCATTAAACATGCATTCCTGATTGGTGAATCTACCGAGGACTTTGCCCAATGGTTTGATAAATATGGAATGGAGTACACGCGGTGCTATGATCTTAAAAAAGCTTTGTCTGAATCCCATGAAATGGCACAAAAAAACCGCGGACAACCTGGTGGAGCGGGAACAGTGCTTTTATCACCTGCTTGTGCATCTTTTGATCAGTTTGATTCTTTTGAACATCGCGGCGATGTTTTTACGCAAATAGTAACGGCATTGGATGAATGATTTAACATGAGCGGCATTTCATCAGAACAAAATTTTGAATATGCACAACCCCGTGCTTTTTCCCGTACAGATAACTCATTCTTGGGTGCATGGTGGTGGACGATTGATAAGGCGATGCTGTCCTGTGTTTTAGTTCTTATGCTTTTCGGTGTGGCATTGGTTGCAACCGCTAGCCCCTCTGTCGCACAAAGGATTGGTGTTGGCGATTTCCATTTTCTTAAAAAACATCTGGTTTTTTTAATCCCCTCAATCGTCTTGTTGTTTTCGATATCTATGCTTTCGCCGCGTTATGTCTGGCGCATGGCCAGCCTTCTTTTTGTTGGGACGTGCATTATGATGGTCGGGGTTCTCGTTTTTGGAGAGGAGGTTAAGGGCGCAACGCGTTGGATAAATATTTTAGGATTTTCGGTCCAGCCAAGTGAGTTTCTTAAGCCATCATTTGCCGTGGTTGCGGCGTGGCTTATCGCCTTACAAAAAAAATCAATGAAACGCGCCGAAGGCTATCACGTCGAGAGCGCAAAGGGGCTTGTTTTTAATGGCTTTGGCTTTTCCATTGGCTTATATATCATGTGTCTGGTTATGTTACTGATGCAGCCAGATCTGGGGATGAGTGTTGTATTAACAGGGATTTTCGCCGTTCAGATATTTCTCGTTGGTCTTCGTTTTCGTTATCTTGCTGTTTTATTTGGCGCGGGTGTGGGGGCTTTAACAACGGCTTATCTTGGATTTCATCATGTTCGAAGCCGTGTAGACAGGTTTCTATATCCCGAAAGTGGTGACAATTATCAGGTTGAGCGCTCTCTTGATGCCATAAAGCAAGGCGGGGTAATCGGTGTTGGTCCAGGGCAGGGCACAGAAAAAATGATGATCCCCGATGTTCACGCCGACTTTATATTCTCAGTTTTAGCAGAAGAAATGGGGTTACTGTTCTCATTCATTTTAATTGGTATTTTCTTATTTGTTTTACTGCGCGGATTTAGACGATTACAAGAAACGCACGACGTATTTATCGTCCTCGCAGCAAGTGGCCTTTTATTCATGTTCGGATTTCAATCCTTTATTCATATGGGATCTGCCGTTAATATGTTGCCAACAAAGGGCATGACTCTTCCATTCATCAGTTACGGCGGCTCGTCTATGATCTCCATGTCCATTGCAATGGGAATGGTTTTGGCTTTAACACGGCAAAAAGGGCGACAATCTATCGCCCGCAGCAGTATAACAATGCGAAGAATGAAATCATGATCGGGGGCGTGTAAGTGATTAAGAAACAGTATTTTGTAGTGATTAGTGCAGGCGGAACTGGCGGTCATATGAGCCCCGCCGCCGCGCTCGCCGATGATCTTTTAAAACGTGGCTATCGCGTTGATCTCGTGACAGATGCGCGTGGCAAACGATTTGATAAAATGTTCAAAAATATAACGACCCATGTTGTGAAATCGGGAACATCTGGCGCGGGTATTATTGGTAAAATTAAGGGGGCACTTAACCTTGGGCTAGGGCTTATTCACGCGACGATTCTTGTAAAAAAGCTGAAACCTGATCTCGTCATTGGCTTTGGTGGTTATCCATCATTTCCTGCCGTCTATGCCGCACAAAAAAGCGGTATCCCTACGATTTTGCATGAACAAAACGCCATTATCGGTAAGGCAAATTCTATGCTCGCGCCTCGCGCGGACCGTATTGCGTTATCCCTTCCTAATTCGATGGGATTGGATAAGGAGGAAAAGCTCCGTGCCGTTTTAACGGGAAACCCCGTTCGCCCCGATATTATCTCTCTTTATGATAAGGCGTACACTGCACCAAAGGAAAAGGGCGAGTTCAGGCTTTTGGTTATGGGCGGATCACTTGGCGCCACCGTGTTTTCGAAAATAGTGCCCGCAACCCTTGCAAAACTACCAATAGAATATCGCGATAATTTATACGTTATCCAACAATGCCGCGAAGCCGATATCGAAGACGTACGCGCCGTGTATAAGGATGCGGGCATAAATGCCAATCTTTCAACCTTCATTGATGATGTCGCGGGTGAGCTTGAAAAATCCCATCTTGTTATCGGTCGTTCTGGCGCATCAACGGTTGCGGAAGTAAGCGTAGCAGGGCGTCCTGCAATTTACGTCCCATACCCCCATCATAAAGATCAACAACAAAAGAAAAACGCGGATTCTATTGCGGATCAGGGCGGTGCATGGGTCATGACAGAGGATGGCTTTACGCAAGATGCGCTTCTTACCCGCATCGAAACATTCTTCCAAAACCCTGAAAGCTTGGCAAAGGCGGCGGCAAATGCAAAGGAATGCGGAAAACCTGAGGCAGCAAAAAAGCTTGGAAACCTTGTCACAGCAATCATAGAGGACTATACAAGATAATTAATTTAGAATGAATAAGGATTAAAACGATGCGTACAATGTCTCCCGATATAGGAACCCTACATTTTGTCGGTATTGGCGGCATCGGGATGAGTGGTATTGCAACACTTCTCGCCGATCTCGGCTATACTGTTCAAGGCTCTGACATGGCGGAAAGCGCGAATGTTGCGCGTTTGCGAGATTCAGGTATTCGTGTTTCCATCGGGCATGAGGCCGCGCATATCAAAACCAAAGACGGTGACCTTCCCGCCGCAATCGTTGTGTCCTCTGCGATTAAAGATGATAATGCCGAGCTTATAGCCGCCAGAGCAAATAAAGTCCCTGTGGTGCGCCGCGCCGAAATGCTGGCGGAATTAATGCGCCTTAAATCTTCCGTCGCCGTTGCAGGAACGCATGGTAAAACCACCACCACCTCAATGGTTGGGCAAATGCTCGATTTTGCGGGGCTAGACCCGACGGTCGTTAATGGCGGCATTGTGAACGCATATGGCACAAACACACGCTTTGGCCAATCGGCATGGATGGTTGTTGAGGCCGATGAAAGCGACGGCAGCTTTATCCGCCTTCCTGCAACCGTCGCCGTCGTCACCAATATCGATCCCGAACATATGGATCACTATGGCAGTTTCGATAAGGTCAAAAACGCCTATAAACGTTTTATCCTGAATTTACCGTTCCATGGTTACGCGCTGCTTTGTATTGATCATCCTGAGGTGCAAACTTTGGCCGCGCAAGTCTCAGACCGAAAAGTCATCACATATGGTTTTAATCCGCAGGCCGATATCCGCGCCGATAATATCCGTATGAACGGGGTGGGTAGCATCTTTGACGTGACCTTTGCTGGATGGTTAAACGATAATGGACAAGATCAAAAAATTACAGATATCCATCTTTCGATGCTTGGTAAACATAACGTCCAAAACTCTCTCGTTGCACTTGGTGTGGCAAAGGAAATGGGCGTGGACGAAGCCACAATGAAAAAGGCAATGTGCCAATTTGGCGGAGTAAAACGCCGCTTCACCAAAACGGGCGAAGTCGAAGGCATAACCATCATCGATGATTACGCCCACCATCCCGTGGAAATTGATGTGGTTCTGAAAACCGCGCGCGCCGCCGTGGAAGAGAATAAGGGCAACGTCATCGCCGTGATGCAACCGCATCGCTATTCCCGTTTGCAAGATTTGTACGAGGAATTCTGTCGTTGCTTCAATGATGCCGACCATGTGATTATCACGGATGTGTATGAGGCGGGCGAAAAGCCAATAGAGGGTGTAACCAAAGATTATCTCGCTAAGGGAATTAAGGAACACGGACACCGCTCGGTTCAGGTGCTACAGGATAAAGATGATCTGCCGCGCATTCTCGCTGATATCGCAAAATCCGGTGATATGGTTATTCTCATGGGCGCAGGCAACATAACCCATTGGGCCTATGCTTTGCCCGACCAACTCGCCACCGAAATTCAAAAGCTAAAAGGAAACGCTGCGTGAGCATACCCATGAAACAACCCTTTAAAGTAAATATCTATGATTACGACGGTGCATTTACCGAAAACGTAGATCTTGGCGCGAAAAGCTGGTTTCGTTGTGGTGGTAAGGCCGATCTGGTGTTCGAACCGCACGATATCACTGATCTGGCCGTATTCATGAAGAACTATCCCGCGGGTGAACCTGTGACCGTTCTGGGCGGTATGGCCAACACGATTATACGTGATGGCGGTATTCGCGGCGTGGTTATACGGCTGAACAAATCCTTCGCCGATATTCAGGTGCAACATAATAAAATCATGGCGGGCGCGTCTGCGCTGAATGGCTCTGTGGCCGCGGCTGCGGCAAAGGCGGGGATTGGCGGGCTAGAGTTTTTATCAGGAATTCCCGGCACAGTTGGCGGTGCGCTTCGAATGAATGCGGGCGCATATGGCGCAGAAATCGGTGATGTTTTGGTTGGGGCAATGGCCATCGGGCGTGATGGTCGCAATCTGCCACTCCTACGTGATGAGATTGAAATGCGCTATCGCTATTGCGGTGTGGAAGAGGGCGCAATTTTTGCAGCAGGGGTATTCGAAGGCAAGTTCGAGGATAAAGGCGAAGTACGCAAACGCCTGAAAGAAATCAAGGCTACACGTCAAAAAACGCAGCCCATTAGTGAAAAAACGGGCGGTTCAACTTTTGCTAACCCCTCCGCAGAAGAGCTGAAGGCCGCAGGGCTAGAAGAGGGCACAAAAGCATGGCAACTGGTGGAGCGTGTCGGCGGGCGCGACCTGCAAATCGGCGGTGCAAAAATGAGTGATAAACATCTTAATTTCATGATCAACGCGGACAACGCCACGGCATCGGACTTAGAGGACTTAGGCGATGAACTCATCAAACGCGTATTTGATGAAACAGGCCTGCCCCTCCATTGGGAAATCCGTCGGGTGGGCGAGCGATAGGTGGGATGAAACTTTTTATGTTACCCGCAATGTTTCACGTGGAACATATTCCTATTATTAGATTTTAAGCACCTGCTCGTAAATATCGGGCAGGTCGTTTTCGATTAAAATCACGTCACCTTTTTTCTTATTCTCAATCACCCATTTCTGTGCCTTGGCGAAGGTGTCAAAGCTCTGCAGAACTGGCGATTTTCCGCTGCTCTTCACCCCTTCAATAAATGTTGGAATGCGGTCAGGCTGCACCACCACCACCACATCACAAATTTCCGCCGCGAGCGTTCCGATGGTTTTATGCACCTCATCATGTGCCCCGCCAAGCTCTACCATACCGGGGGTAATCAAAATGGCTCTTCCTGCGCCCTTATTCTCTTTCAAATCACGCGCTAAAACACCCGTAACATGAAGCGCAGAGCGAAAGCCCGGTGGGTTTGAATTAAACGCATCATCAACAATGATCGTCCCGTCGCTTGATCCCTTGACCTCTAAACGGTGGCGGATTTGCGGGGTTTTCGCCAGAGCCGCCTTAATGTCTTTCGCCTCCATCCCGAGTGACATGGCACACGCAAAGGCAAGCGCAATATTATGCCCGTGATGAACACCGTAAAGCGGCGCACGAAGGGTGTGTTTTTCATCCTTCCATTTGATATTAACGCATAAGCCCTTCGGTGTTTGTTCCACCGACATGATGTTCAAATCATCGGGAGAGAGATAGGAAAACTCTTGCTCATTTTTAGGCTTTACCTTGGGATTCATCGGCTCTCCGCAGACGATAAAGCTATCCATTGCCTTGTTACGAATTTGGCGGGAGTAATCAAACTTCAACGTTTTCTCATGCACAATCATCGTTCCGCGCCGCGATAAGACAGATTCGGCAAGTTCGTATTTCGCCTGTACAACGGTTTCAAGCGTCTTGAATCGCTCATAATGGGCATGCCCGATAGAGGTGATAATCCCGTAATTCGGCGGGGTGAGCTGGCATAATGAGGCAATAGAGCCAGGACCATACGCGCCCATTTCCACGATGAAATATTTATGCTGCGGCTCAAGCTGCTCCCGAATAATCCGCGTAATCCCCATGAGCGTGTTCACACTTCCCGGTGTCATAAGGGTAGGCGCAGAGGTTTTTAGGATATGCCCCAAAATATGTTTTACGGAGGTCTTTCCATATGACCCCGTAATCGCGATAACGGTCGGGTTGACCTCTGCCAAACGCTCTTGCGCTTCGTTATAGAATTTCTTCTGCGTTGCGGCCTCATACGGGGTGAGTGTCATATTCCCCAATATCAATAAGAAGGGCAACAGATGAACCGCGATAAGCCAGAACGCGGGTGTTGGCAGTATGGTCATTGCATAGAAGGTGAGCGCGCATGTGAGCGCCGCATAAATCACCCCAAAGGTTAAAATACGCGATGCACGTTTCGTCAGAGCAAGCGCCTTTTTAGACGTATTGCGCGGGTCTTTTTCAAAATAAGCAGCAAATAAAAACCCTAAAAATATGACAATATTTAAAATGATTACAGGGATGTTTGTCGTGAATGCTACGCCGCTTAGGATGATCAAAAACGCCGAAACCCGCGAATCAAAAACCTTATTGCGAAACACCCATGCCATAAGCCGCCCATTGTCATAGTCGTCTTGTTGCAAAGCATGCAGGTAATTCATCATGCGCTTCACCGCAAAGGCAATAAACGCGATAGAGGTAATGATTTGTATTGCGAGTTCTATGTACATATTTTCCCTATAAAGTCATTCAGGATTTTAATAACGGGATGTCGCCCATTTTGCAAAACACTGTAATGGTCTTGCCCATCCAGTAAATGCAATTTAGAGCCTTTAATCAAGCGTGAAAAACGCATCCCAAATTCGGGCGGGGTTTCGGTGTCTTGTGATCCATATATAAGTGCAGTGGGGCAGGCCACTTTTTCGGCCTCAGGCGTAAGGTCTTCATTCACCACCCGCACGAATATTTTACGCATTGCCCCTGCGCTTTTGTAATCGGCACTGCCGAATGCGTTCATCAGTTTGTCTTTAAGCGCGCCCTCTGGTACAAAACGCCGCAACGCCTTAAACAGCTTAATACGGCAGTAAAAATAAATTTTCTTATGGATGGCGCGTTTACGTTTTAGCCCAGCACCCGAAATCAGGCATAACCCCTTGATCAGTTCGGGGTAATGCGCCGCCATTTGCAAACCAACGCGGCAGCCAAAGGAATGCCCAACCCATATGACAGAGCCAAAATTATTCGCTTTAATAAGCTCTGCCACCGCATCGGCGTAATGTCTTGTGCTCCAGTCCTCATCAGGGGAAGGGGATTGTCCAAACCCCGGAAAATCAAGCGTAATATGGAACCCGCGATGCTCTAGCGAGGTAACCAAAGGCATAAACGCCGCGTGATTTTGCCCCCAACCATGCGCCCAAATGATAACGGGCTTATCGGCTGTTTGCTCACCTGCGCTTTGATAGGCAATCGATGTATCTGCGGATTTAAAAAATTGCACGCGCTTTCCCCTTTTAAGAAGAGCTGTTTCATGATTAAATATAAGGATTCAGTAATCTTCTTCTTTTCTTATACGATGATCTACGTAAGGCACAAACCAAAATTTCGGATACCGCAATGATAAACAAGAAAAAAATAGCTGTATTTTTCGGGGGACGCTCTCCCGAACATGATGTGAGCGTGATTACAGGCTTGCAGGTTCTTCAAGCGCTTGACGTCACATTATATGACCCGTTTCCTGTCTATATCTCTACGCAAGGGAGCTGGTATATCGGGGATGCCTTAAAAAAGCGTGAAAACTTCCTTCCTGATGAGGCACTGATCAAACAACTAACCGAGGTCACACTTGATGTATCGGGCAAACGCGGTGGGTCTTTGATACCAAAGAAACAACCTCTTTTCGGAGCTGGAAAACCCATTGCCTTTGATGTCGCAATTCCTGCCTTTCATGGCTTATACGGTGAGGACGGAAATATCCAAGGGGCGTTTGAGCTTGCCAATACCCCTTATATCGGAATGCGAACAAAAGCATCAGCCTTGCTAATGGATAAGGTCACAAGCAAATATATTTTCCAATCTTTGGGTATTCCAGTTCTCCCTTTCGCCGCGATAAAACGCCCCGCGCAAGGATATCTCATTCCCGAAGAAGAACTTGAAAAAGCGCTTAAGCCTCTCGGCTACCCATGTATCTTGAAGCCCTCACATTTAGGGAGCTCTATCGGCGTAGCCAAAGTAAATAACGCGGCAGAGGCCAAAGCATGCCTTCCTGCCATATTCGAATTCGATGATTGCGCGATTGCCGAACCATTCGTGAAAAACTTGGTGGAATATAATGTCGCCGTGACGAAAGTTTCGGGCGGTAAAATCACCACATCTGCCATTGAACGCCCGAAAACATCGGATGAGCTTTTAGACTTTAAACAAAAATACATGTCGGGCGGCGATAATAAAGGTGGCACTAAAATGGGAGGAAGTAAGACTTTCTCTCCCGCAAGTGAGGGGATGCTTTCCTTAACTCGTGACATCAACCCCGACATTCCCGCAAAAATGGATGAGGATATTCGTAAATGGGCGAGCGTAATGTTCGACGGCATCGACGGGACAGGCGCGCCGCGCATTGACTTTATCGGCGATTCCAAAAGCGGAGAGCTTTGGATGAATGAGGTTAATCCTCTGCCCGGATCATTCGGGTACTTCTTGTGGGAGGCTGCAAAAGACGCCCCCATCCTCTTTACCGATTTACTATCCTTCCTTATCGCCGAAGCCATCACCGAAAACACAGGGCGTGCCTTGCCGCGTGATCCCGTTCCCGCAGATGCCAGATTATTAAAAAGGGGCATGTAGATGGCGGCTGCGAAAAAGAAAAAGGGCACACGTAAATCAACCATTCGCAAAAGAAAAACGCAAAATGCAAAGCGTGATAATCTTATTCGTATGGCGCGGCGTGTTGTTATTCTAACGGTTATTATTGTTGTAACGGGGTGGGCGATGGCGTGGTTTATCCTCAGCGATTCTCACACAACTTCTTCAAATTGGATTAAGGATAAAACCTTGGCGATAACCGCTGATGCAGGGTTTAAGGTTGAAGAAATCCTTGTTGATGGGCGTCATAATACGAACCCTGATCTGTTATTGGCCTTGATCAATGTGAAAGAGGGCGATCCGATTTTCCTGTTTAGCCCCAAAGACGCCAAAGAAAAAATACAGGAAATCACATGGATTGAATCCGTACATATAGAGCGAAGATTGCCACACACAATTTATATTAAATTACATGAACGCACGCCATTTGCCCTGTGGCATAACGATGGTAAACTCGTAGTGATCGACGTGAATGGTAGTATTCTAACAAATCAAAATGTTGAACCATTTAAAGATTTAATGATGATACGCGGAGCGGGCGCGCAAGCAAAGGCGCATGAGTTTTTAAATATTCTGTCTGGTGAAAAAATATTATTATCCATGATTGATCACGCGGAGCTGATCGATGAACGGCGCTGGGACTTGCTTTTAAAAGATGGAAAGCGCATTAAACTGCCCGAAGATGATATCGGGTTGGCTATGCGCCATCTGATGCGGCGCCATGCTCAGGAAGATATCTTGGGTAAAGAATCTATAACGGATATTGACGCGCGCTATCAGGGGCGCTTAATTGTGCGTACGAAATTAGGAACGGTTCAAGATTATAAAGCGCAAGTCGATATTGTGGGGACGCCTCTATGAGTTTTAAAAATAATAGAACACTGCGCCCTAAGGGCTCTTTGCTTGCTGCACTGGATATAGGCAGTAGCAAAACGGCGTGTTTTATTGGTAGAATCATCGATGATGAAGGGACATTTGAAATTGTCGGTGTAGGCCATCGGCCATCACAGGGGATAAAAAATGGCACAATCGTCGATTTAGAAGCTGCCGAATCTGTGATTCGTCAAACGGTACATGCCGCTGAAAATATGGCGGCAGAGGTTATGCGTGGCTATCCGTTGCGTGAGGTTATCGCTAGCGTATCTGGTGTTCATGGGCACTCCTTCGGTCACAGTGTGAATGTGGATATTGGAGGTCATGATGTTACAGATAATGACGTTAGAATGGCTTTGGCCCATGCACAAGAGCGCGAGGAAGATGATGAGCTTGAGCTGATTCACACCATTCCCACATTCTTCCGTATTGACGGGCAGGACGGAATTCGCGACCCGCGCGGCATGTTTGCCGAAGAAATGCAGGTTGATGTGAATTTGGTAACGGGCGATGCGGTATGCTTGCGAAATATGGCAAGCTGTATCCAACGCTCTCATCTTGAAATATCGTCCCTTTGTATTGGGGGGTATGCTTCTGGTCTGTCATCATTGGTTGATGATGAAGTCGATTTGGGTTGCACCGTCATTGATATAGGCGGGGGCACAACATCCTTTGCCGTATTTCACAGCGGCTTCATGATTTATTGCGATGCGATTCCCTTGGGCGGCAAAAGCATTACCAATGACATTGCTAAGGGCTTAACGACTTCCGTCGAATCTGCGGAGCGCCTGAAGATAATGTATGGAAGCGCAATGGCGGGCCCAACAGAAGACGGTGAATTGATTGATGTTCCGTCACTGGGTGAAGAAGAGAGCGGGAAGCAGAACCATATCCCTCGTTCTTATCTAACGGGAATAATTCAGCCTCGCGCCGAAGAGATATTCGAAATGGTGCGCGCCAGATTAACAGATAATGGCCTTGATAAGGTCATTGGTCGCCGCGTTGTTTTAACGGGCGGATCAAGTCAAATCGCTAATATAAAAGAATTGGGCGAACATGTTCTGGATAAACAAGTACGTCTTGGCAAGCCGATAAAATTAACAGGTCTTCCTGATGCGGTAAGTGGTGCATCCTTTTCAACGGTCGCAGGGCTTTTAACTTATGCAGCAGAACACGTGGATGAAATGCCTGCCGAGATCATGGCGCGTGTTCGCCCCGATTCTGTGATCGAGCGTGCGAAGCTGTGGTTTAAAGAAAACTGGTAGTTCAATGGAATTTTTTATGGCCATGTAAAAAATAGTGGAAAACTTGTGAATGAAACCCAATCAAGCCTTTTAATACGAAACGTTCTCGCCTAAGATTTATCCATCCTTCCTCGAACATCCACTTCTCAGGGGTTCTTAAAACATGATAAACGTAAAAATGCAGCCAACAGAAATTCAAAAGCTTTCCCCTAAAATAGCAGTCATCGGTGTCGGTGGTGCTGGTGGGAATGCTGTCAATAATATGATCGCATCTGATTTAGATGGGTGTGAGTTTCTGGTGTGCAATACAGATTCACAAGCTCTTCAAAATTCTCTCGCTGATCACAAGGTTCAACTGGGTACAAATGTAACAGGTGGTCTTGGTGCTGGTTCAAAACCTGAAATTGGTCAAGCTGCGGCAGAGGAAAGCCTTGAAGAAGTTCTACGTTATCTTGACGGTGCAAATATGGCGTTTGTGACCGCGGGAATGGGTGGCGGAACGGGGACTGGTGCTGCGCCAGTCATCGCAAAAGCCTGTCGTGAGCAGGGTATATTGACGGTTGGTGTGGTAACAAAGCCTTTCCATTTCGAAGGTGTTCATCGCATGCAGCAGGCGGAAAAAGGGATCGAGGCGATGCAGCAATATGTTGATACGCTTATCGTTATTCCGAATCAAAATTTATTCCGTATTGCCAATGAGAAAACTACATTCGCCGAAGCATTCAAAATGGCGGATACCGTTCTTCAATCAGGCGTGCGCGGCGTGACGGATCTTATGGTTCGTCCTGGTCTTGTTAATCTTGATTTTGCCGATATCCGCACGGCGATGCTTCAAATGGGTAAAGCCATGATGGGGACTGGTGAGGCAACAGGTGATAAACGCGCCGTAGAAGCCGCCGAATCAGCGATTAATAATCCACTTCTTGATGATGTGTCAATGAAGGGCGCGAATGGTGTTATCATCAATGTGACTGGTGGTTACGATATGACATTGTTTGAGGCTGATGAGGCGTGTAACCGCATCCGTGATGAAGTCGACCCAAGTGCAAATATCATTTTTGGGGCAACCTTTGATGATAATATGGATGGTTATATGCGTGTGTCTATTGTTGCAACAGGCATTGATACCGAGACAGCCAAATCTACAGGTAAGATTTTCACTGGTAATGCTGGTACAAATACTGGCGGCGGAACAACAACGACAAAGCCGTCCGTTTCTGAAGCCGTTGAGCGCTCTGCGCCAAAAACACCTGAAGCGGCTGAAAAGAATCCGTCTTACGCTTCTGCGTCAATGGCAAAATCTATTATGTCGAGCCGGGATATTGTGAAAGGGTTAACAGCTCCGTCGCCAATATCTGTTCAACCACGTCCTATTTCAGGCGGAGTTGATATTAAGCTTGAAATCGATGACGGGTCTTTTGATATGTTTGAGCAATCTGAGTTTATAGCCGAGGAAACACAAGGTGATGTAGCTCTTCGTGGGCAAACGGTGAACAACACGTTTATCCCCCCCAAACCAATGGAGGCTGATGTAAAGACTCCTGACGCGGGGATAGGCTCACATATATCTGGTTTTCATGCACAACATGTTGAAAAAATGCAAGGTGATTCAGGTTCGGGATTGCAGCTTAACCCGCCAAGAACGATGAGTCCTTCAGCGCCAACACAAAAACAAGAGCGCGTGCCATCATTATTCGAGCGTATAACAGGTTCTGTTCAGCATCATATCGAAAGTTTTCGCGATGATAATGACATGATCAGGGCAGAGCAGCGCCCCTTAACGGAAAACAAACCCTCTCAAGGGCGTTTGAATATTGATTCTCCTGCGGCAAAGCCCGCTGTTAAAATTGATGACGAGCTGGATATTCCTGCATTTCTACGCAGACAAGCAAATTAAAAAAACTTTGTAACCTCCTCATACAAAGATAAAAAAGAGCTTTCGGTAAACGGGAGCTCTTTTTTCACGATAAAAGCAGGGATGTAACAAAGCGCAACAAAGCGTGATTTGATATGTTGCACTGCATTGATTAAGTTGAGCATAGAATAAATTCACTCATGGGAATATATTGATGAACAAAATGATGCAACAGACCCTAAGCAAAACAACAACAATGCGCGGCGTTGGGTTGCATTCTGGTGTTCAAATCACAATGAACCTTATTCCTGCGCCCGTAAATCACGGTATTGTTTTTGTTCGTACTGACATAACAAGCGGCGACAACGTAGTTCCCGCACATTGGGATCAGGTAATCGACACGCAACTTTGCACGGTGATCGGAAATAAAAACGGCGCAAGCATCGGCACGATTGAGCATTTAATGTCCGCCCTTCGTGGTTTGGGCGTTGATAATCTTCTTATCGAAATCGATGGGAAGGAAGTCCCCGCGATGGACGGCAGCGCGATGCCATTCGTTGTTGCGATTGAAAAAGCGGGAATTAGCGAACAAGACACTCCAAAACGCATGATTAAAGTTTTAAAAGAGGTGAGCGTCGAGGATAACGGCAAACGCGTAACCTTAACGCCCGATGATGCCTGTGTGTTTGTTGGAGAAATTGAATTCGATCACGCAGATATTGGCCGCCAAAGATTTGAAACACAGCTTGTAAACGGCAATTTCAAACATGACATAGCACAGGCCAGAACATTCGGTTTCTTCCATGAGGCACAATGGCTTCGTTCGCAAGGTCTTGGTCTTGGTGGATCATTGGATAACGCCATTATCCTCGATAATGATGGTATTATGAACCCAGGTGGCCTTCGTTTCCAAAACGAATTTATCCGTCACAAATTATTAGATGCAATCGGTGATTTATACCTAGCAGGTGCGCCAATCCTTGGTCTGTACGATGGTGTGAAGGCTGGACATGCGATTAACAATGCAATTTTACATGAGTTGTTTGCCTCTGATGAAAACTGGGCTTATGTTGATATGCCCACCGCATCTAAAAAAGCGGCCGCTGCATCAGATGCCACGCAAGCCGCGGAATTAATATACGCATAAATCTTTCCAGACGATTATTCGCTAAACTTCGGGATTGCTCTTTCAATTCTTCGCTCTTCGGTTTATCAATAAGGGTATCCAAAGAAAAGAATCGGAGAGCCTTATGCGTTTGAACAAACCTCTTTTAACTGCGTTGCTGTTATGTGGACTTGTCTCTTTATCTGCATGTTCTGGTAATGACAAAAAAGAGCCAGCTGTTGAGTCTGCCAGTGTTGAAACGCTTTATGAGCGCGCAACCACCGCAATGAATGAAGAGCGCTATGTTGAGGCGACAAAATACTTCGAAGAGGTCGAGCGCCAACACCCTTATTCATCATGGGCAACGCGCGCGCAGTTAATGGCTGCATACTCGTCTTATCTTGATCAACGCTATGATGAGGCCGTCCTCGCCCTTGATCGTTATATCCAACTCCACCCAGGTGCCAGTGATGTGGATTATGCCTATTATTTGAAATCTTTATCTTTTTACGAACAAATTTCAGATGTGCGCCGCGATCAAGACATGACCGTCGAAGCTGTAAAATCCCTTAACGCCCTGATCAATCGATTCCCCGACAGCCAATACACACGCGATGCGATGCTTAAACGTGATCTGACATTTGATCACCTCGCGGGCAAGGAAATGGAAATCGGACGATATTATCTAAACCGTGGCCATGTTAATGCGGCGATAAACAGATTCCGTAGCGTTGTCGCGAATTTCCAAACCACAAGCCACGTCGCCGAGGCGCTCCATCGCTTGGTTGAGGCCTATATGACCATCGGTCTAAAACGCGAAGCCATGCAGGTAGCAGCCGTTCTTGGGCATAACTATCCTGGAAGCACATGGTATGAACGCTCTTATGCGCTGCTCGATGATACGCAACGCCAACAAATCATAGATGACCGCGGAATTGTTGAGCGCACAATTGATTCGCTGTTAAAACCGGATTAAAAACGCCATGCTAACCCAACTGAGTATTCAAAATGTTGTGCTCATTGAAAAGCTTGTGATTGATTTTAAATCAGGGCTTTGTGTTTTGACGGGTGAAACAGGGGCAGGGAAATCAGTGCTCCTTGATTCCCTTGGGCTGGCCTTGGGCGTGCGCGCCGAAAGCGGTTTGGTACGCAAAGGCGCAAAAGACGCAAGCGTTACGGCAAGTTTTCAAATCCCCGAAAACCACGAAGCCTATGACATTTTAAAAAATGCGGATATCATCATAGAGGATGACGTGCTATTGCTGCGCCGTGCGGTAAATGCAAACGGAAAATCCCGCGCCTTCATTAATGACCAACCCATCAGTATAAGCTTGCTCAAATCCATTGGTGATACTTTGGTTGAAATCCACGGGCAATTCGAAACGCAAGGGCTACTTAACCCCGCAACCCACCGCGCTATGCTTGATTCCTATGCGAAGGTAAATGCAAAAGATCTAAGCCATGCATGGGATAATTGGAAAAGCGCCGAACAAGCCCTAGACGATTTACGCCGCATGTCCGAACGCGCCCATGAAGAAGAAGAATATTTACGTTTTTCACTGGATGACCTGGAAAAACTTGACCCAAAAACAGGGGAAGAGGGCGAGCTTTCCAACCTTCGTGAGCGCATAAAGCATCGCGAATCTGTGCTAGAGGGGTTAAACGCCGCGCTCCTCGCGCTTAACGCGGAAAATGACCCCGTTCAACGCGCATGGGGCGAGATTGATAAAATCGCGCATAAGGCGGGTGATGATGTGACCCCCGCGCTGGATGCTCTTTCCCGCGCTTCTGCCGAAATCGCCGAAGCCGCGTCTTCTATTCAAGGGCTTCTCGCGGATTTACAAGAAACCGACCAAAATATCGAAGACATTGATGACCGCCTTTATGCCCTGCGGATGCAAGCACGCAAACATAAATGTGACTGCGATGATCTACCTGCAATGTATGAAAATCTGGCGCAAAAGCTATCCCGCATTGAAAACGCGGATGAGGAGCTAACGCAGCAAAAGGCCATTTGCACAAAAACGCGCGAAGACTATATTGCGGTGGCAAAGCGGGTGAGCGCACAACGCATAAAAACGGGGGAGCGCCTGAATGCCCTCGTGCAAAAAGAACTCGCGCCCCTAAAACTCGACAAGGCGCGTTTTGTCACACAAGTCGCCCCCCTTGATGAGGTGGAATGGAGCGCAAACGGTACGGATCGCGTGCGGTTTTTGGTGTCCACCAATCCGGGGCAAGAACCCGGCCCTATTCACAAAATCGCATCGGGCGGTGAAATGTCGCGCTTCATGCTCGCGCTCAAAGTCATTATCGCACAAGAGGGCAGCACTCATAGCTTTATCTTCGATGAGGTCGACGCAGGAATTGGCGGCGCAACCGCCGACGCAGTGGGTGAACGCTTATCCCGCCTCGCACAATCAAAGCAGGTTTTGGTCGTAACCCATGCCCCGCAAGTCGCCGCGCGCGCAGGTTCGCATTGGATTGTACAAAAAAGCGGCGATAAGTTTGTGAAAACGGATATTATCCCGCTCACCACCCGCGCCGAAAAATGCGAAGAAATCGCCAGAATGTTGGCAGGCGCAGATATAACCCCCGAAGCCCGCGCCGCCGCAGATAAGCTAATGGGAGCAGCAGCATGAGCCTGTTTGACCTCGAATCGGAAGATGCAAAAGCGCAGCATAAAAAACTATCCAATCAAATCCGTAAAGCCGATAGCGCCTATTATAATGACGATGACCCGATCATGGATGATGCGGCCTATGATAAATTACGTGCGAAGCTTGAGGCATTAGAAGTAAAACACCCTGATTTGGTGCATGATCAAAGCCCGACCCAAACTGTCGGCGTTGCCCCATCAAGGGGATTTGCAAAGGTGCACCACGCCGTTCCTATGCTCTCACTTTCGAATGTGTTTAGTGAAGAGGACGTTGAAGGCTTCCTTGATAAAATTCGCCGTTTTTTAAACTTGCCCGATGATGAGCCTATCGAACTTGTTGCCGAGCCGAAAATTGACGGCCTGTCTTGCTCACTGCGCTATGAAAACCGAAAACTGGTTCAGGCGGCCACGCGTGGTGATGGTGCGGAAGGCGAAGACATTACGCAAAATGTAAGAACAATTTCTTGTATCCCGCAAGAATTACCGAGCGATGCACCCGATCTGCTAGAGGTGCGTGGTGAAATTTATATGAGCCGATCTGCGTTCGAAGCTTTAAATAAAAAACAGGAAGAGCAGGGGAAAAAGATTTTTGCAAATCCCAGAAACGCGGCGGCAGGCAGTGTGCGTCAACTCGATTCCAAAATCACCGCAAGCCGCGACCTTGGGTTTTTCGGCTATGCTTTGGGTGAAATATCTGCGCCCATCACCGATATGCAAGAAGGCATTCGTGAGAAACTAAAATCTTGGAAAATTCCTGAAACGCCGTATGCGTTGTGCAAATCAGTACAGGATGTTTTTGATAACTTCCAAAAGGTGTTGGAGCAACGCCCCGACCTTGATTATGAAATTGACGGCATTGTGTATAAGGTCAACCGTCTGGATTATCAGGAGCGTTTAGGCTTCATCTCTCGCTCTCCACGTTGGGCAACCGCGCATAAATTCCCCGCCGAGCAAGCCATCACGATAATCAACGCGATAGATATTCAGGTCGGGCGAACAGGCGCTCTCACCCCCGTTGCGCGGCTTGAACCCATCACCGTGGGCGGCGTGGTAGTGTCCAATGCGACGCTTCATAACGAAGATGAAATCGCGCGCAAAGATATTCGCGCAGGCGATTATGTCGTCATTCAACGCGCAGGTGATGTCATCCCACAAGTGGTTAGTGTTCTAACGGAAAAGCGTACAGGCACGGAAAAACAATTCACGCCTCTAACCCATTGCCCCGAATGCGGCGCACATGCAATGCGAGAGGAGGGCGAGGCGGTGCGAAGATGCACGGGCGGAATGACCTGCCCAAAACAAGCAGTAGAGCGCCTCAAGCATTTCGTATCACGGCTCGCCTTTGATATAGACGGCCTTGGCGATAAAATCATCCAGTCGTTTTGGGAGGATGGTTTAATCAAAAACCCCGCCGATATTTTTACATTGGAGGAGCGCAATAAAGATACGCTTACCCCCATTCGCGCGCGCGAGGGGTGGGGTGATTTATCTGAGAAAAATCTCTTCAAATCAATTAATGAGCGCCGCAATATCCCCTTTAACCGCTTTATCTATGCGCTTGGGATTCGCCAAGTCGGTGAGGCCACGGCCAAAAGGCTCGCCGCAAATTATGGAGATTTGGATAACCTCACCACCACAATGCTGGCCGCAAAAGACATTGAGGGCGAGGCCTTTAATGATTTGATTGCGATTGAGGATATAGGCAAAGTCGTCGCCCGTGATATTGTTGAATTCTTCGCCGAGGAGCATAATCGCGATATTTTGGCGCAACTTCAATCGCACTTAAATATAGAGCCTTATGAAATGCCAACCGCGTCTGATTCGCCAGTCGCGGGAAAAATTGTCGTCTTCACGGGAACGCTTGTCAAAATGACCCGCGCAGAAGCCAAAGCCAAAGCCGAAAGCTTGGGCGCGAAAGTATCCGGCTCGGTCTCAAAGAAAACTGACTTCGTCGTGGCAGGGGAAGACGCAGGATCAAAGCTGAAAAAAGCGCATGAGCTTGATGTAGACGTATTATCCGAAGATGATTGGCTCACCTTAATCACATAAAAAAAGAGCGCGAAAACCGCGCTCCTTATAATTACTTGGTTTTCACTTATACTGCGCCCTGATTATCACGCAGAGCGTAAAGCTTACTCATCGCGGATTCTATTTCAGGTGGATAATCGCGGCGTTCAATAAATTCACCACCGCCAGTATTGCGGGTCATCGCTTGTTCAAGCGCACGTGTAAGAATTTCAGAAATCTTAAGGTCGTCTTGTTCTAACGCCAATTCAAGCGCAGAAAGAATGCGGTCGCTCAATCTAATGATTTCTCTATTTGTTTGATCCATTTTTGATTCCCCATCGTTAAGGTTCGTTATTGTGCCCTGATCTTAAAAAGGTTTCAAGGTCTCAGGTCGATTGATTATGTTTTCTTTTACTAAATTATAAAAATGTTTTAGAAAATCCCCTCGAATTTCGTCTGTTTCCATTAATATTTCATGGGCAGCATTAGGATAGTCAACAACCTTGGCATTATGCATCCCTGCAAAAACTTTTAGAGCCATTTTATTATCGACCAAATCTTCATGCTCGGGTATTCCAAACAGACAGGGGGTTACAATTTCCGTATGCACAGATTTCGATTGAAGGCGGATACATGATTTTTGAGCCTCATACACCCAGCCAAAGGTAACATCACCACATTGTAAAGCCTCATCATGCTCGCACCAGAATGTTTGAACTTCTGATCGAACGGGATCAAATGTTAGTCGTGCATGATCCGCGCGTTTACCCCAATCGCGCCCTCCTGGAATATAAAAACTGCCCGCGAAGTTCTTTAGAAATTCGGCGGTAAACAGCGCCAGTTTTTGCGGCACATGCTTAAATGCTTTAATACCAATCATGGGAGAGATGAATGCCGCGCATTCAATGATTTCAGGATGTTTTTGTAAATAGCGAAGCCCAATATTGGCCCCCATTGAATGGGCGATCATCGCCATGGGAATGCGCCCCTTATCAGGGTGAACGCTAGAATGCTTTATATACTCCATGATGAAATAATGCAAATCCGCAATATCAGCGTCAAACCCTTTGCTGTGACGTTTTTGTGGATTAGGAAGAAAACGAGATGACTTGCCTTGCCCCGCCCAATCCATTGTCCAAAATGCAAAGTTATTATCAAGGCACCATTGCGCTGTCTCGTAATATTTTTCGCTAAACTCTCGCACCCCTTGAAGGCATATTACAACTGCATCAGGAATAGAGTCTTTCGGAAACACCGACCCAAAACGAATTTTTCGCCCCGCACGCTCAAAGCTATGCCATCGCCAGCCTTCAGGTTGAAGGAAACGGTCTTCTAAATATGTTGGTTGATTATTTGTATGTGCCATTAAAGCCTGTTCAAAAAAAGGTATTTCATTTTACACCAAAGTCACACTATGGCGCAAAAACCTTAAAACATAGTCAATATTATATGAACTATTCCATCGCCTTAATAATGTCTTCGGTCATTTTTTTTGCATCACCAAGCAACATCATGGTGTTGTCTTCGAAGAAGAGGGGGTTTTCAATGCCTGCATAACCTGAACCCATTGAACGCTTTACGAATAAAACAGTCTTGGCTTTTTCAACATCAAGAACAGGCATGCCGTATATGGGGGATGTGCTGTCATTCTTCGCCGCAGGATTGGTAATGTCATTCGCACCAATAACATAGGCCACATCGGCTTGTGCGAAATCACGGTTAATATCTTCCATTTCAAACACTTCATCATATGGGACATTCGCCTCAGCCAGAAGAACATTCATGTGTCCAGGCATGCGTCCCGCCACGGGGTGGATCGCGTATTTAACCTCAACCCCTTCTTTTTTCAAGATATCAGTCATCTCACGAAGCGCGTGCTGTGCCTGTGCCACCGCCATTCCGTATCCAGGCACGATAATGACTTTTGATGCGTTTTTCATGATATAGGCCGCGTCGTCTGCCGCACCGATTTTAGCATTGCGATCACCCACATCTGCGTCGCCCGCCGCCGATGCATCATCACCGCCAAATCCACCAAGAATAACACTAACAAAGGATCTGTTCATCCCTTTACACATGATATAAGACAGGATTGCACCACTTGCCCCAACCAACGCACCAGTTATAATCAGCAAATTGTTATGAAGAGTAAAACCAATACCAGCCGCCGCCCAACCAGAATAGGAATTAAGCATTGAAACAATCACGGGCATATCCGCGCCGCCAATCGGTATAATCATCAACACACCAAGACCAAATGCGATCAAAGCGATCATCCAAAACCAAAAGGCGTTTCCAGTCGCGCAAAGCAAAATGATCATCAATAAAAGCGCAACGCCAAGCATAGCGTTTAATTTATGCTGCCCCGAAAAGGTAATCGGCTTGCCCGATATTTTCCCATGAAGCTTGCCCCACGCAATGATAGAGCCCGTAAATGTAACCGCACCAATCGCCAAACCAATTGACATTTCAATCAAGCTTGCTGTTTTAATATCGCCATAAGTGCCTATATTAAATGCTTCGGGATTATAGAACGCCGCACCAGCAACGCAAACCGCCGCCAAGCCAACGAGAGAGTGAAATGCCGCCATAAGTTGGGGCAGGGATGTCATTTCAATGGTTTTGGCAATATACGTCCCGATAGAGCCACCAATCGCCACCCCAAGGATAATCCAGGTCCACCCCGTAACATGGGGTGCAAACAAGGTAACAAAAATGGCCAGCCCCATACCAACCATGCCATAGGTTAAACCGCGTTGCGCCGTCTCAGGATGTGATAATCCGCGTAAGGCAAGGATGAACAAAACCGATGCTACTAAATATGCTAAAGATGAAAATGTTTCCATTTCTTATATTCTTTTCTTCTTTTAATGACGTTGTAATAATACACAGTGTTCAAAGGGGGGCTATCACTCAGCAGGTGGAGGCGTATTAATTCCAAACTTTTCTTTACGGATTTTATTCCACTTTGCGGCCTTCTTTTTCTTTTTATCTTCCTTGGCCTTTAAAAAGGCATCTTCATCTAGGTTGCAACTAATTCCTGAATCGTGGTATTCGTTGGTTTCATACTTCATTGAAAGTTCTTGATAGTGCTCTGGCAGGTAAGGCAATGTTCTATCAAAGCAATATAAGCTAACAAATTTTTTATTGTCCACCTGATAGGCTTTTATTTCGCCATCCGCCGCATCTATGGCCAAAACATCACCGAAAAAACCATCTTTCGGGTTTTCGTGAATTTCTACAATAACTTCTGCAGCATGAAAGAATTTTTTCAAATGCGAATTGGGAAGAGTTTTTCCATCAATATAGTTTAAAGAAAGATATGAGCCTGACTTGACACGATTCCATCTGTTTTGAAGGGTGTCACCATGCTTTTCAATTTCATATTTAAACCAAGGCTCTGACGTGCTTGCCTTATTGCTATTCACTAAATCTGCAATGCGTAATTTTATGAATAGATTATCACCTTTATTCAATGGGATAAGTTGCCCATTACGATATATTGAAGCATCATAATTCAATCCATAAACACTATCCTTTGCCATGCTTTGTTCTGGAAACATAAAAAGCATTGAAAAAACAATCAGAAATACGCGTAAGTTACTCATTATAATATTATCCTTTTTTCTTAAACATATGCAGCATGCGTTTGGTAATAATAAAACCACCGAAAATATTGACGGATGCAAAAACCACAGCCAAAAACCCAAGGAAGTTTGAGAATGTGGAAGCAGATGCCGCGCCTGTCGCCATAATCGCACCAACAATCACAACCGATGAAATCGCATTTGTTATCCCCATAAGCGGAGAATGCAGGGCAGGCGTAACACGCCAAACAACATGATAACCAACAAAACAAGCCAATATAAAAACAGTGAGGCCAGTAATCAGAAACGGCTCTGTATGCATACCACTATCAGTAATAACTGATCCAGCTTCATTCGCGAGTTTTGTCGCATTCGCAGCCAATTCATTTAAGCGATTTTGTATGTCTATCGCGCTATCTGCAACGGTTTTTTCTTGGTTGGCCATGACATATACCTCTAACTATCTTTTTTCGTTGTCTTTTTCTTTGCAGGTGAAGCGGTTTTCTTCTTCGTCGCAGTATTCGCCTTTTTCGCAGGTGTAGCTTTTTCTTTTTGTGTCACTTTTTTAACGGTGCTCTTTTTTACGGCTGTTTTGGCTGGTGTCTTCACCGCAGGTACAAAATTTGGATGAACGATTTTCCCGTTATGCGTCATACAAATCCCTTTAATGATGTCATCATCCCAGTCAATCGCACGTTCTTTGGTTTCCTTATCAATAATAAGGGTGAGAAAATTAAACAGATTTTTTGCGTAAAGCGCCGAAGCATCCGCCGCCAAGCGGCTCGGCACATTAATATGCCCGATAATCTTAACGCCGTTTTCCTCAATCACTTCGCCAGCCTTGGACAGGTCACAATTTCCGCCCGTCTCAACCGCCAGATCAACAATGACAGAGCCGTGCTTCATTGACTGAACCATATCCGATGAAACAAGTTTTGGCGCAGGGCGACCAGGGATAAGCGCCGTTGTAATAACAATATCTTGTTTTCTGATATGGCTCGCAACCAATTCGGCTTGCTTTTTCTTATAGCTGGCCGACATTTCTTTTGCATATCCGCCTGCTGTTTCGGCCTCTTTAAATTCATCATCTTCAACAGCGATAAAACTGGCACCGAGAGATTGAACCTGTTCTTTCGCCGCTGCACGGACATCCGTTGCTGAAACAACCGCGCCCAATCGACGCGCGGTGGCAATAGCCTGCAGTCCTGCAACGCCCGCGCCCATAACAAAAACCTTGGCCGGTGGTATAGTTCCCGCCGCCGTCATCATCATCGGAAAAGCATGGGCGTAATGCTCCGCTGCATCCAAAACAGATTTATATCCCGAGAGATTTGATTGAGAGGAAAGCACATCCATGCTTTGTGCGCGGCTAATACGCGGAACAAATTCCATAGAAAATGAATCGATTTTGGTTTTAATGAGTTCTTTAAGCAAGCTCTCATCGGTGTAAGGCGCAAGCATCCCAATAAGTAAAGAACCTGCAGGGATATCTTTAATTTCGGCCTTGCTTGGCGCCTGAACTTTAAGAATGATATTCGCACCCTTAACTGTATCGGCAAAGCTTTTCACGACTTTCGCGCCGGCATCTTGAAATGCATTATCGGTAAAAGATGCATACTCACCCGCCTGCGATTGAATCGTAACCTCACACCCAAGTTGAGTGAGTTTCTTCACTGTGTCAGGAGATGCCGCAACACGCCTCTCATGATGAGCACTCTCTTTAGGAATGGCAATTTTAATTCCCACGATATGTAAGCCCCTGTAAGTTCAAAATAATCACGTCATACAGAATGCATTATTTCACTTCTCTTGTGAAGTGTTACTTATCAAAAAGAGAGCGGAAAAGGTGATTAATGTTATATTGGTGTCTAGCTATATAACACCTTGAATAAATTCTGTTTTTTAACTATGATGGGGGTTCTTTGGGTATGATTCGCATATCCTTTTTACTTAATTTGGTATTTGGACGTTGTTTTTTATGTGTGGAAAACCGCGCTTTATTTTATTTTGTGCTTCGGCATTTATTCTGTGCGGGTTCGTATCCGCACAAGCTGAAAGCTTGAGCGAATCTGTGGTTTTTGCACTAAAACATCATCCTTCGATTGATGGGGCGCAAGCATCCCTTAATGCGGCGGAGCAATCAAAATCCGTTGAAAAAGCAAATTACTTCCCCGAATTGTCAGTCGATGCAGCCGGCGGGCGTACATATCAGGATAACTCAACAAGTAGGGGGCTGATCTCCACCCGTGGCGCTGCCTATTCTGGATATGGTGAGGCGAATATCGCGTTGCGCCAAATGATGTTTGACGGCTTGGAAACAACGCATCGTGTCCGCGCCGCGCAGGCACGTATAAAATCGCGTGATTACTCTCTTCTCGATGTGGAGGAACAAATAACCCTGCGCACCGCCGAAAGCTATATTGAGATTTTAAGGCTTCGTGCGGCGCTCACGTTGCTGGATAAGCATACTGAAAATATAAAGGATTACGAAGCACGTATAACTGATATGGTCATTGAGGGTGTATCGGATGAGGCGGATCGTCAACAGGCTCGAGATGTTTCAATGGTCATGGAATCTTTGCGCGCCGATTACGAAGGGCAAATCATGTCCGCCCGCGCCGCATTCGCGGAGGCTGTGGGGTCATTGCCTCCATCTGAAATGGTCATGCCTACATCACTGCAATCATACATCAATGAAGATACCGCAACGGTAATCGAAAACGCGAAAGCCATCCATCCATTGTTACAAGTTGCAAGAATGGATTCGCAAGCCGCCCGCCATGATATGAAGGCCACAAACGCTGGCTTTTATCCTGATGTATCGGGAGAGTTGTCCTATAGCAAGCTTGACAAAAAAGACGTCATCGGCGGTGAGAGTAAAGATGCAAGAGCGCTCGTGCGTATGAGCTGGGACATATCTTTGGGCGGTAAACAATTCGCTGCTATGCGTCAAAAAAGGTTCGAACATTATGAGGCCCGTGCAAAATCAGAAGAGCTGGAACGGGAGATAGAGCGCGATATTTATCAATCTTACGCCGCCTATAGAACGTATAAGCGCAAATATCAACTTGCCAAGGATCGTGTTGATTTGAATAAGAAGCTGCTCGATGCTTATAAAACCCAATTCGAAGGCGCGCGCATTAATTTACTGCAACTGATGAAGGCCGAAAGCCAATCCTTTAATGCATTACTAGAGGAAAGCGATAACGGTTATTACCTTATCTCATCTGAATATGGTGTATTGGCGTCCGTGGGCGAATTACGATCAACGCTGTTCTCCGTCGATGAGATATTGAGTGAGAAGGAGCAGGGGAAGTAAGTAATTATGTCTGGGGCATCTAAAAAAGAAAACAAAGGGAAAGCCCCTGGCGATCCGTTTTTAGAGTGTCTGGTCTTCCTGTGTGAGCATTTTGGAAAGGCCAAATCCGCAGGATCATTAAAGGCGGGGCTGGCCTATGACGCCAGCGGAATGGATGCAAAGCTTTTTTGTGACGCTGCAAAAACAAACAATATAAAAGCTGAAATTGTACAAAAAACTGATATATCGAAATTCTCAAAAGCCGTTCTGCCTTGTGTGTTAATTCTTGATGGCAATCATCCATGTGTCTTAATGGGAATAAATGATGATGGTGTGGCAAAGATATTCGTGCCTGAAACCGCAGCAATGCGCGATATATCTCTTTCTGAATTGATCGAAAATTATACTGGCTACGCCATATACGTACACCCAAAAACTGAATTCACCGTGCGCGAGCAATATAAAACACCGCATTCCAAGTCGCATTGGTATTGGGGAATTGTCAAACAAAGCCGCTCTGTTTATGCACTTGTCATTATCGCATCGGTCTTTATCAACCTTTTCGCGCTGGTCTCCCCTTTATTCATCATGAATGTCTATGACCGCGTTATTCCAAACGCCGCGATAGAAACGGGCTGGGCCCTCGGTATTGGCGCATTAATCGCATTCATTTTTGATTTTATCTTCAGGTCAATACGTGGATATTTGATAGATTTTGCCTCTCGTAAAAGCGATGTGGTTGCGGCAAGGCGAATATATGACCATGTGCTTGATATGCGTATGTCTGATCGCCCCGCATCAAGTGGCGCATTTGCCAACATGCTTAAAGATTTTGATTCTGTGCGGGACTTTTTCACCTCCGCAACAATAACGACGCTGGTTGATTTGCCCTTTACGTTGTTATTCTTATTCTTTGTATATCAGCTTGGTGGCTATATCGCCTTAATATTGATCGGCCTTATTGTTCTTGTGATCATTGCGGGATTCGCCATTCAATCAACGCTTAAGAAATTGGTACGAAAGGCGCAGAAATCCGCGCAATCGCGGCATGGCTTGTTGCTTGAAACAATTAATGGCCTTGAAACTATAAAGTCATCCCAGTCCGATGGGCTATTCAGAAAACGCTATACCGCCCATTTAGAGGACGACGCTGTATACGCACAAAAAACAAGAATGCTCTCGGCCTTTGGCGTAAACTTCGCAACATTTCTTCAACAAAGCGCATCAATTATAATCATCCTGAACGGTATGTATCTGGTGCAGGATAACATTATGACAGTCGGTGGGCTGATTGCATGCGTTATCCTTGGTGGTCGCGCCATTGCACCAATCGGGCAAATCGCGAATTTAATGGCGCGATACCATCAGGCTGGAAGTGCATTAAAAACGCTTGATGAAATTATGGCCGCGCCAGTTGAGCGCCCACAAGGCCGTGACTTCCTCCATCGCCCTGCGCTTTCAGGGGCGATAAAGTTCGAACACGTCAACTTCGCCTATCCACAAATTCAAGATATAGAGGTTCTGCGTGATGTGTCTTTCACCATTACCCCAGGTGAAAAGGTCGGAATTATCGGGCGCGTCGGATCAGGTAAAAGCACAATCGCAAAGCTGATGCTTAAGCTTTATGAGCCGAAAGACGGTGTGATTTTGGCTGATGATACAGATATCCGCCAAATCGACCCCGCCGATATCAGAAAGAATATGGCCTATATCGCGCAGGATGTAACACTATTCCAAGGCTCTGTGCGTGATAATATTACAATCAGTGTCCCCAGCGCTACAGAAGAAGACATCCTTAAATGTGCGAAGGCCGCAGGGGTTCATGATTTTGTATCCCGCCACCCCATGGGCTATGACGCATTGGTGGGAGAGGGTGGAAACGCGCTTTCAGGCGGACAACGTCAGGCCATTGCTTTAGCACGCGCTATGCTAAAAAGCCCTGATATCATCATCTGTGATGAGCCAACAAACGCCATGGACGTCCAATCGGAAAATGCGTTTTGTCATTACGTTCGTAAACAGGCAAAAGACAAAACCTTAATCTTGATCACACATAAACACGCCATGCTCTCTATGGTGGATCGAATAATTCTGATGCATAACGGCAAAGTGGTAATGGATGGCCGCCGTGATGATGTGATTAACGCCCTGCAATCAGGTGACGTTCAGACGGAAGGGGCATAAAATGGCGCTGCAAGAAACCAATTACATGGATGAGTTAGAAGCCGCAACGTGCCTTAAACCTTCAAAGCCGATAATTTTCATGTTGTTCACTATTGTTGCATTTATCACTTTTTTTTTCGTGTGGGCGGGTATAACACAAGTTGAGGAGCTTACCCGTGGACAGGGGCAGGTCGTCCCGTCAAAAGAAATTCAAGTCGTGCAAAGCCTTGAGGGCGGTATATTACAGGAGTTGCTCATCCAAAAGGGAAGCATCGTTAAAAAAGGTCAAATCTTAATGCGCCTAAGCGATGTTCAGTTCTCATCGGAAGAGCGTGGAACCGAAGCCCGATTCACATCATTAGAAGCCAAAAAGGCGCGCTTAAGCGCCGAGGCCAGTGGCAATGAGTTCAAAGTCCCTCAAAACATCAAAGATAAAATGCCGAAAATCGCTCAGAATGAGGAGGCGCTCTATCACTCAAGACAAAAAGAGCTTCAATCTGCCTTTGCAATGCAAGATGAAAACATCAAAAAGGCCAAGGCTGATCTGGCGGAGCTTGGCGCAGAAATAAACCGCCTTTCTGAAAGCAAGCGTCTGCTCAATAAAGAGTTAACCATTACCCGTGATATGGTGGCAAAACGTGCCGTACCAAAGCTAGAGCAAATCAGATTAGAGCGCGAGCTTGCCGATATTGGTGGGCAAATCAACGCCCGCGTGCAAGAGAAAAAGGGTCTTCAAGCCGCCCTAGCCAGCGCAGAAAACGAGCGCAACGCCCAAAATGATAAATTTAGATCATCCGCCCTGGAAGATCTAAATGAGGTTGAAACCGAAATAGCAGGACTAAAAGAAAACCTTAAATCCATGGGGGATCGCGTTGATCGCCGTGAAATCCGCGCCCCAGTCGATGGTATTGTTAATCAAATCATGTTGCAAACCATTGGCGGAATTGTTGAACCCGCCATGAAACTGGTTGAAATTGTCCCGATGAATGATGAGCTTAAAATCATCGCTAAGGTCAAACCAAATGAAATTGCCTTTATAAATGTAGGCTATCCCGCAAAGGTGAAAATATCCGCCTATGACCCACAGCGTTATGGCGCGTTAAATGGCCAAATTACACGCGTTGCGGCTAATAGCGCAAAAGACGCGGAAGGCAATATCTTATTCGAGGTAGAAGTTAAAACCACAAAAAATCATCTAGGCAGCGCAGAAAAGCCACTGCCAATAACCCCGGGTATGGTCGCCGATGTTGAAATTATCACGGGCAAGCGCACCATTTTAAATTACCTCATGAAGCCGCTGCATAAGGGATTTGAGCGCGCCCTGCGGGAGAGGTGATGAAACAATATTTTTGGGCTTTTTTTCACTATACCCTCTTATTCTCTCTACTGGCAGGCTTCGTATGGTTTAGCGATTCATCTCATCCCATCCGCACCGAATTGCAACACGCCGTTTTTGACCAGTTTAATAAGACTCACCCACGCTCTGCGCGGGATGATGTGGTGATCGTCGATATAGACGAGGATTCGCTCAGGGCTCTGGGGCAATGGCCATGGTCACGAAAAATAATGGCGCAATTAACAGCGTCTTTAACTGAAAAAGGCGCTAAGGTGATTGCCTTTGATGGAGTATTCGCCGAAGAAGACAGAACATCTCCGCAATATTATCTTGCGCAACTCTCTGAAAGTGATTTTCCGAAACTCGCAGAGCAGCTTAAAAGCACACAAGATATATATAATTATGACCATGTATTTGCGCGCGCCATAAAGGATTCTAAAATATTCGTGACGGCCTTTACCTATGGTCAGTCCAGCGCAGAAGCAGCCCCTCTAGATAAAAAAAGATTTCTTGCTCGTGGCAATATTAAGGGCGTGTTCCTCAATAATGCATCGAAATTCGACGGGGCGGCGGTAAATCTTCCTAACATCGTGAAAAACGCAGCAGGCAACGGCAGTTTTATGGCCAAACCTGATGCAGATGGCGTATTAAGGCGGGCAGGGATGCTGTTTTCCAACAATAAAACGCTCTACCCTTCACTATCTTTAGAAGCTCTGCGTGTGGGCTTTTCGGGGCGAAAGGGAATGATTTATCTTGTTGAAACCTCGCCAGAAGAAAAAAGCATCATCGACACAGATTATCGTGTCCTATTAAAAGACAAGCAGATAAAAATACCTGTTGAAAAGGATGGTGTTTTAAATGTGTATTATCGGAATTTTTGTAACGCGCAAGACATCAAAAACCCGAAGATGATCTGTGAAAAACAAGATTATATCTCTGCCTATAAGCTTATCGATGAAAACTATGCGGAAGAATCCAATGCTTTTGTAAAGGATAAAATCGTTCTGATCGGGGCAAGCGCCGAAGGGCTAAAAGACTTGCGAAGCACTCCCTTACGCCCTTTCAGGCCAGGGGTTGAGGTCCACGCAAATGTAATTGAACAGGTTTTATCTGGCCAATATTTGCTGCGGCCAACTATAACAAAGGGGGTGGAGGCAATGTTTATCATTGTGGTGGGTACAAGCTTTATTATCCTGTCCGCCTTTATTGGTGTTTTAATTTCTGTTCTGCTCTGTGTCACTTTAATATCTATCGCCGCCTTTGGCGCGTATTTTATGTATGTGGATTATGGTTTGTTGCTTGATCCTGTTTATCCATCAATTTCGGTGTTGACGATTTTCATTCTCTCAACCGTCCTGTCTTATGCCCGCGCGGAAATGAAACGTAAGCAAATCAGAAGCGCCTTCGGCATGTATGTCGCGCCCGATGTGATGCGCGATTTAGAAGCTAACCCAGAAAAATTGCGTCTCGGCGGAGAAAACCGTGATATCACCGTAATGTTTACCGATATCCGAAAGTTCACAACTATATCAGAGGGGCTAAGTCCTGAAGAGCTGATTAACCTGATGAATGAATTCCTGACCACGATGACGGATACGGTTATGGCTCATAAAGGCACGATAGATAAGTATATCGGTGATGCGATGATGTGCTTTTGGAACGCCCCGAAAGACATTGAAAACCATGAGCGCGAAGCGTGTTTTGCTGCTCTGGAAATGCAAAACAAACTTGCCCCCATTAACGAACAAGTAAAAAAACGCGCCATTGAATTGGGTAAAGAACCCGTGCTCCTTCAGGCTGGTATAGGGATAAATAGCGGCGAATGCGCCGTCGGCAATATGGGATCAAAACAACGCTTCGCTTATTCTGCTCTTGGTGATACTGTGAACATGGCCTCTCGATTAGAGGGACAGACAAAGCAATACGGCGTTAATATCCTGATTGGTGAAAAAACATATAATCACGTCACGGATATGGCCATTCTAGAGCTAGATCAAATCAAGGTCGTTGGGAAAAATAAACCCGAACGTATCTATGCGCTCTTGGGCGATACTGATTATGCGGTGAAGGGCGAGTTTATAAAATGGCGAGAAATGCACGAAACCATGTTACAAAACTATCGCAGTCAAAATTTCAAAGCAGCTCTTGAAGATGTCGTAAAGTGCAAAAAGCTATCGGGTGAGCAGGGCACAGCGCTGTATGATATATATGAGGCACGCATGAATGAACTCATGGCAACGCCGCCCGCAAAAGATTGGGACGGAATTTATATATCAACTGTGAAATAAATGAATTTTAAATCTCTGCTGCTTGCCAGTTTTTAACGATGTCTATCACGTCTTTTTCCGCCATAGGCTTTGCAAAATAATATCCTTGCGCGAAATCACAATCCATTTCTTTCAGGATGCGCGCCTCCGCCAAGGTTTCCACGCCTTCTGCAACAATTTTCATGCCCAAATTTTTACCCAAACTAACAACGGATCGCACAAGCTCGCGTGAGCTGGCCTTTGTATCCATATCCCGCACAAAGCTCTGATCAACTTTCAATGTGTTAATCGGGAAAGAGTGAAGATAGCTCAGTGATGAATATCCCGTTCCGAAATCATCAATAGAAATCCCCATGCCGGCCTTACGACACATATTTAAGGTCTCTTTCGCCGTTTCTGGTTGCGCCATTAAAAGGCGTTCTGTGATTTCCAAATGAATGCGCTCTGGCTGAATATCAGTTTCACTGATTGTATTGTAAATATTTTCGACAAATCCATCGGATGAAAAATCAGTGCTAGAGAAATTGACACTCATATGAAGAGGGTGATGGTAATTTGATTTTTCCTGTATCCGTTTTAGCGCATTACATGATTCACGAAATGCCCATTTACTCGCTTCTAATATTTGTCCGTTTTCCTCAATAATAGGTATAAAGACGCCAGGAGAAATAAATCCCTTTTCCGGATGTATCCATCTCATAAGGGCTTCAAATCCGTCAACTTCACCTGTTTTAAAATCAATCAATGGCTGATAATGCAATGTGATTTCATTATTTTTAAGTGCCTCTTTAAAATCATTGGCAATACGAATTTTATCGACGGCGTCTGCTTTATCAAGATAGGCGCGCTCTACGCTTTCCGCCATTGGCCATAGGTTATTATCCTTTGTAATATTCGCGCGAGTCAGTGTGTCTCGGTAACGCGTTAAGATAACTTGCATTGTCATACGTAATACGGGATCCGCGTTTTCAAGCCTGCGTGAAAAGTCATCAACAGTAATTTCAAGAACAACACAATCCTCTGTCGCGGTCACAGTGGCTGTCCTTGGAGCGTTATCAATCAATGACATTTCTCCAATCATCGATCCTTCCCCGCGCGTGCCGACAACAACAACCTCACCATCGGGGCGCTCAAGCGTAATCTCAACGCGTCCGTTCTCGATGATAAATGCATTCGCACCATTATCGCCTTGACGCATAATTATTTCGCCAGCCTTAAAATTTTTTTGTGATGAATCTGAAGAAGTCATGCCCTATAAATCTCGAATTTTTACCCACACGCCTACACTATGCGCACATTATATTACTCTTTGGTTAATTTTTTTAATAATATTAACAAGAATGCTTGACAATATAGGCAAGCGATGGCTATGTTCGCCACCTAATAAGTATTTTAAGCAGGAATTTGAGAAATGAAAGTTGTTAATTCTCTAAAAACATTAAAAAACCGTGATCGTAATTGCCGCGTTATTCGTCGCAAAGGGCGCGTATATGTGATTAACAAGAAAAATCCACGCTTCAAGGCGCGTCAGGGATAATTTTTTCTGCACATAATCGTATTTTGTAAAACCGTGGAAATGCTTCCGCGGTTTTGTTTTGTTGAAAAGAATCACTTCTCTTCAATACATGTGGTGCATTCTGTATTTTCTTCTGCTATACCCTATTAATTATTACTTTCTAATCTTATAGGTGGGACTTTTCATGTTCTCCAAATTATTTGGATTTATGTCGGCCGATATGGCCATCGACTTGGGTACGGCAAACACATTGGTATATGTGAAGGATCAAGGTATCGTGTTGAATGAGCCTTCGGTTGTCGCAATATCAATGGTTGGCGGTAAAAAACAAACGCTTGCTGTTGGGAATGAGGCAAAGCAGATGCTTGGCCGAACACCTGGGACAATCGTTGCAACGCGTCCTTTACGTGATGGCGTGATCGCCGATTTCGAAGTGACAGAGGCTATGATCAAACACTTTATTCGTAAAGTGCATAATCGTCGCTCTTTCGTTTCTCCTAAAATGATTATATGCGTGCCATCTGGCTCTACTGCTGTTGAACGTCGTGCAATTCAAGAATCAGCCGAAAGCGCAGGAGCAAGTGAAGTTGGCCTGATCGAAGAACCCATGGCCGCAGCCATAGGAGCTGGTTTACCCGTGACCGAAGCCACAGGTTCTATGGTCGTTGATATTGGCGGTGGAACAACTGAGGTCGCCGTTATATCCCTTGGGGGAATTGTCTATGCACGCTCTGTCCGTGTGGGCGGCGATAAAATGGATGAGGCCATCATCGCCTATATCCGCCGCGTTCATAACTTGCTCATCGGTGAAAGCACAGCAGAGCGAATCAAAAAAGAAATCGGCTCGGCCTGTATCCCTGGTGATGGGGAAGGGCGTACAATGGAGATTCGCGGACGTGATCTTCTCAACGGAGTCCCGAAAGAAATCGTAGTAACAGAGCGCCAAGTCGCCGAAGCATTGGCAGAGCCCGTAGGGCAAATTGTTGAAGGCGTGAAAGTAGCTCTTGAACACACCGCGCCTGAACTCGCCGCAGATATCGTTGATAAGGGAATTGTATTGACGGGTGGCGGGGCGTTGCTCACCAATCTTGATTTTGTTCTGCGTCACGCAACGGGGCTTGCTGTAACGCTTGCAGATGATCCTCTATCATGTGTGGCACTGGGAACGGGCCATGCATTAGAGGCTGGGAAGTCATTGCGCCATGTACTGATTGGCACATATTAATTTTATTGCATAGGTTAAAAAAGAGGCATGGGGCTTCTTTTTCCGTATTTACGATTTAGATAAACGTTTTGAAACGACATGCTAAAACACGAGGGTTTGCACGTAAGCTTCCGTTGCCATGGGGCGGGGCATCTTTATCGTCTTCAATATTAATTCTGTTGTCATTGGTTTTAATGGGAGTGTCTGCCTTTAAGCATAATGCTTTTGATGTTATGCGCACCGCCGCCGCGGATAGTTTCTCCCCCGTACTTGTCATAGCAAGCATTCCCTTTCAAAGCTTTTCTTTATTTTTACATGATGTCACAGGATTCGCTCAGATGCAGGCCGATAATAAGCGCCTGAACGAGGAAAACGGCAAGCTTCGAGAATGGTATCAAATGGCTCTGCTTTTGGATTCAGAGAATAAATCTCTGCGTAAGCTCCTGAATATGGCGCCGATGCAAGAATATAACCATATTGGTGCACGTGTTCTGTCTGATACCAATAATACATACGCCAAAAGCCTTTTGGTGAATGTCGGAAAAGATCAAGGCGTGAAAAAGGGGGCGGCCGTGCTTTCTGAAAATGGTCTGATCGGGCGGTTGGTTGAGGTTGGCGATAAAACTTCACGGGTTTTATTGATTACAGATTATAACTCTCGTGTCCCCATTGTTATTGAAAATACGAGCCAACACGCCATAATGGCGGGAACAAACACCTCAATTCCGCATTTAATCCATATGTCCCAAGAAAGCGATATGTCATCGGGCGCACGTATTATCACATCGGGATATGGCGGCATTTACCCACATGGTTTGCCCGTTGGTCGTATACAGCGATCTGAAAAAGGTGAGTACGAGGTGATCCTATTCGCCAATTTAGACACTCTGCAAAATGTAAAAATTATGCAGGAAAAAGAACAAGCAGGAAGGAGGTAGGAAAGATGTCGACAGCATTATCAGAACAGCTTGACGGTTTTATACGTTTTTGTGTGCCATATGCCCTTATTTTCGTGTTCTTTACATTGAATATGGTGTCATTTTCCGCGCCACTATCCACAAAAATAGAGGCGCCTCTTATAGTGATGGTTGTTTATTACTGGTCTGTCTATCGACCCACATTAATTCCGCCTGTACTCGTTTTCTTCATTGGCATATATTTTGATTTGCTCGCATCAATGCCATTGGGTCTAAGCGCGTTTATACTTTTGGTATTGAGACAGGCAATAACAGAGCAACGCGTATTCCTAATCGGGCAACCATTTGTAATGATATGGTTGGGGTTCACCGTAACAATGGTGATATCATTGATGATCCAATGGTGTCTTTTTGGGTTTATCAATTTGCATTGGACTCCGTTCACCCCCGTAATATTAATGATGGTGTCGGGTGCGCTTATCTTTCCAATGGTTTTTTTAGTTTTAAATTTATCCCATAAAGTTTTACCAACTTTGAGAGATCAATACAGCGCTGTGAAGTAATAGGATGAAATAACCCATAATGTTGTACAAGCAGGACGACAAAAGCGAACGCCAATTCACCCGCCGTGCTTTTTTTATCGGTGCGTTGCAGGCCATAGGCTTGTGTATTCTTGGTGGGCGTCTTGCTTGGTTGCAAATCGCACAGGGAACGCGCTATAAAACCTTATCTGATAAAAACCGAATTAATATAAAAATACTGTCGCCGCTACGAGGTGAAATCGTAGACCGCTTTGGTGTTCCATTGGCGGTAAACACGCAGAATTACCGTGTTTTGATAATTCCAGAACAGGTGAAAGATATTGAGGGTGCGATCAAAAAACTCCAAAAAATCATTGATGTATCCGAATATGATATCAATCGCGCGATGAAAGAGGTCTCCCGCAACGCAAAATTTATACCCATAAAAATAAAAGAGGATCTGACATGGGAAGAGGTTGCAAAGATAGAGGTTAACTTGCCTGATCTTCCCGGCCTATCCATTGATGTTGGCGATATCAGGAATTATCCGTATAAGGATACAACTGCGCATGTAATTGGCTATGTCCGCGCTGTTTCCGTCAAGGATTTGGAAAACAACAATAACCCCGCCCTCCGCCTGCCGGGCGTTAAAATTGGTAAAACTGGGATAGAGCGCGTGCACGAAGATGAGCTGCGGGGCAAGGCAGGAACTTCAGAAATTGAGGTCAATGTAATAGGCCGAGAGGTCAGGGAACTTAAACGTCATGAATCCATATCAGGTAAGCGCGTAACCCTTACAATCGATGGTGAGCTGCAACGCTACACTCAAGAGGTGCTTTCAACGCATAAAAGCGCCTCCGCCGTGATTATGGATGCCCATACGGGCGCGATATATGCCATGGCCTCTCATCCATCCTTCGACCCCAATGCCTTTGTGCGCGGGCTTTCAATTGAAGAATGGGAAGTTATACGGGATGACCCGACAAAACCGCAAACGAATAAAACCATCGCGGGGCAATATCCACCAGGCTCTACATTCAAAATGATAACGGCGCTCGCAGGGTTAAAGGCAGGTGTGATAGATAAAAACACAACCGTGTTCTGCCCTGGTCATTATCAGCTTGGAAATGGAAAATTCCATTGCTGGAAAAAGGCGGGGCATGGTCGCGTTGATTTACAAATGGCCTTGGAACAATCCTGCGATACATATTTCTATAAAATGTCAACAGAGGTTGGAATTGACAAAATCGCGGAAATGTCGCGGCATTATGGTTTAGGGCAAAAATTAGGGATAGAGCTGTTAGAAGAGGCAGAAGGACTAATTCCTGATCAGAAATGGAAACGCGCCGCAATAGGTGAGAAGTGGCAACCGGGTGAAAGTGTCGTCGCAAGTATCGGACAAGGCTATATTCTGACAACGCCGCTGCAACTGGCGGTTATGACGGCGCGTCTTGCAAATGGCGGCAAGGCCGTAAAACCATGGCTAACGGGATATATTGGCGGTCAACAAATGAATATGAGCCAAGAATGGCCTGATATGAATATGAACCCCGCCCATATCAAAGAAGTTCTCAAAGGAATGGAGCGCGTTGTAAATAGCCCGCGTGGAACGGCACAAGCCTCTCGTATAGATCAAGAAGGCTTTGAAATGGCAGGGAAAACAGGAACCGCGCAGGTGCGTAGAATTACCAAGGAGCAACGCCGTTTAGGTGTGAAAAACCAAGACCTACCATGGGAACAACGCCATCACGCATTATTTGTTGGCTACGCCCCAATTTCTAACCCGCGTTATGTGTGCTCAGTCGTGGTTGAGCACGGCGTCGGGGGATCAAGCGCCGCCGCCCCCCTTGCAAAACTATTGCTCGAACAAACCCAGGCACGTGACCCCGCCAAAACAAATATGCGTCCTGAAGTGATCAACAATGAGGATATATTACGAAGCTGGCCACCACGAAAACCTGATGAGGATGGCGTAGGAATACAAGGGGACGCGCAATGATGAATTCCATGTTTATCGAGCACGATTTAACCATTGGCCAACGTCTGTCAAAATTAAACTGGTGGCTTATTTTTTTGATTATCTGCGTCACAAGCATTGGCGTGGCCTCTCTTTATTCTGCCGCTGGCGGGGATATGAGCAAATGGGCATCGCGCCACGTTATGCGCTTTGGCATTGGTTGTATCGGCATGGTCATTATCGCATTGATGGATATTAGGTGGTGGTATCGCCTGACATGGCCGTTATATTTTGTGGGCATGGCAATGTTAGTTTTTGTAGAGGTCAAGGGGCATGTTGGGATGGGCGCACAAAGATGGATTGACCTTGGCTTTATGCAGCTCCAACCCTCAGAGCTTATGAAAATCGCGGTGGTGATGGCACTCGCGCGGCACTTCCATGGCTCCAGCCCCGAACAGGCGCGCCGCTTAAGTTTTTTAATTATCCCCGCTTTGGTTATTGCCGCTCCCGTTGGTCTGGTGCTTCTTCAACCTGATCTTGGGACATCTCTAATGATTATAATGGCGGGCGCAGGCATGATGTTTATGGGCGGCGCCCCAATATGGCTGTTTGTTACAGGCGGCGTGCTCGTCGCAATAAGCATCCCTATCGCGTGGCAATTCTTGCATTCCTATCAAAAGGCGCGGGTGATGACATTCCTCGATCCTGAATCCGATCCCCTCGGCGCGGGGTATCACATCACCCAATCCAAAATCGCAATCGGATCAGGCGGCATAGAGGGCAAAGGTTTTCTGCAAGGTACGCAAAGCCATTTGAACTTTCTGCCTGAAAAACAAACTGATTTCATCTTCACTCTGTGGGTAGAGGAATGGGGGTTGCTTGGTGGAATAGGGCTTCTTTGTCTGTTGCTGCTTATTTTTATCGTCGGCCTAAGCACCGCCTTGAAATGCAAACACCAATTCGGAAAATTCTTGGCTTTGGGGATCAGCGTCAACTTCTCCCTCTATGTCTTTATAAATATTTCAATGGTGATGGGCCTCATCCCCGTTGTGGGCGCGCCGCTCCCCCTTGTATCATATGGCGGAACCTCAATGCTTGCGGCTCTCATCGGCTTTGGCTTGATGATGTCCTGCGGAATCCATAGGCACAGTAAGGTAACACGATGAAAAAACTGTTCACGCAAACCACCCCCGTAAATGATGAAACGTTAAACGTCATTGCCCATCTTCCAACCGCAAGCCTTCCTAAAGTGATCGAGCCATCATTCTGGCCAAAGCTTAGCGATGCCGATTTCATGCGTGTCGCCGTCCTGCTCGCCCGCAAAAGTTACGAAGAGGGCGGCTGCCCCATTGGAGGCGTCATCATTGATAACACGTCGCGTCAAATTATGGGGAAGGGGCACAATACATTGGTGCAAGAAAACCATCCCTATAACCACGGTGAAACATCCGCCATCCGTGATGCGGGGCGCATAGATTTCAGCCAGACCACAATCTTCACAACCCTAAGTCCCTGCGATGTGTGCGCCACATTAATTTACATGCGTCGTTTTAACCGCGTGGTGGTGGGTGACATCACCAATGCAAGCGGGCATGAGGGGCTTCTGCACGAAAGGGGCGTAACCGTTGAAATTATGGAAGATCAAACGGGAATAGATTTATATAAGAAATACAGAACCGAAAACCCCGATCTCGACCTCGAAGATTGGCAAGGAAAGGCCGCATTAAATGAGTAAGAACGTCTTTATACTGGATCACCCCTTAACGGGCGGATATTTACAAGCGTTGCGAGATAAAAACTCAGCGCCAGAAACCTTCCGCACCGCCGCAGCGCGCCTTGGCTCTATGCTCGTTCTTGAAATATCAAAGGACCTGCCAACAGAGCAACAATCAGTCACAACGCCAATTTGTGCGACACATGAAAACGTCGTTGATGCACGCATCGCTATCGTACCGATTTTGCGAGCAGGGGTGGCAATGGTCGACCCGTTCCTGCATTTTATACCAAGCGCAGGCGTGTATTTCCTTGGCATGTACCGCGATGAAACCACCCATAACCCCGTATCCTATTACAATAAATTGGAAGAAGCCGCGCCCGCCGACATCGCCTATATCATAGATCCAATGCTCGCCACGGGTGGCTCGGCCATCCTCGCGGTGGAGGAAATGAAAAAATGGGGCGTGAAGAAAATCAAATTCGCCGGCCTTATCGGCGCACCAGAGGGCGTCTCCGCGCTCCATAGCGCCCACCCCGATATTGATGTGCATTTGGCCGCACTAGATGAACGCCTAAACGAAAACGCCTACATCGTCCCCGGTCTCGGCGACGCAGGGGATCGCGTTTTTAATACGTGATAGATTATATTTGTTTCGGCAAAATATTTTCTTCGGCATATTCCTTCATCAGAAATAGTGCGTCTGGCCCACCAATGTGCTTATATTCAAATGGTTTGTTGTTTAGATCAGTTAAGTCAACCGAAATAGAACCAAAATTATAATTTCTTAAAAATATAGGGTTACGAATTTCCCAGCAAGGCTCTGAAATATCATGAGCGAAAGCATTTCTAATTTGGTATGCGAGAACAACAAATTGATCGACCTCTGATTCTATAGTGCTGGGTATTCTAACCCCAGCTTCTTCTCGACATCGATTTAATGTGATAGCAGCTGCACCGAACGCCACGCCTAACATATTTTCAATGGCGATTATAAGGTCATTTTTTTCATTGAATATCTTATCTTGTAGTACAAGAACCATACTCTCTTCTGTAAAGGTTATAGGAATATCCAATTTCTCAAGGTCGATATTCCCCTCAAGAGCGTAATTGTAGAGTTTCCATGAAAACTGTAATTGTGCAAAGGCAGTAGGTAGGTATTGCATTGTATGTCTGCTTAAATTTATTTGCCTAAGCCGCAACTTCAACGCCCTTATCGCTCATCAAGGTCTTGAGCTCGCCACTTTCATACATTTCACGGATAATGTCACACCCGCCGACAAATTCACCCTTCACATAAAGCTGTGGGATGGTTGGCCATTGTGTAAAATCTTTGATGCCTTGGCGGATGTCGCTGTCTTCTAACACATTGATATCTTTAAACGTCACGCCCATATGTGCCAAAACCTGCACCACCATGGATGAAAAACCACATTGCGGAAATTCGGCTGTGCCTTTCATGAACAATACGATATCGTTGCTGTCTAATTCTTTTTGAATGCGGTCAAATACTACATTTTCCATTGTTTTAATCCTTCTTTGTTTATTCAGGGACGCTCGTCTGAAGTGCCAGAGCGTGCAACTCACCGCCCATTTTATCTTTAAGCGCGGCATAAACCATTTGGTGTTGCTGCACGCGGGACTTACCCTCAAACGCAGGTGATGAAACATAGGCGGCATAATGATCACCATCACCGCGCAAGTCTTCGATTCGAACAACCGCATCAGGAACGCCGTCCAAAATCATCTTTTCAATCGTTGCCGCATCCATCGCCATTGTAATTAACCCTCACTCAGCTGTTTTTTAGCCTTCTTTAAACATGTTTCCAGCTCAGCTTCCATGAGATGATTGGAAATATCCAGACCTTTCTTATCGAAATCCGCGCGCACTTTACGCAAAATATCAAGAAACCCAGGCTCTTCAAGATTGGCTTCAACCACGTCACTTGCATAAGTCTGTGCATCTGCACCACTCAGGCCCAACTTCTCCGCCGCCCAAAGGCCATATAGCTTGGATAGACGTGCCTCAACGGCAAAATCAAGGTTTTGCTCATGGGCGAATTTGTTCTCAAATGCTTTTTCGCGGTTATCAAATGTGCTCATTTATTGGTATCTCCTTACTAAAACGCATATATTTGCGTAAAAATCACTATAAATTGATTTCTAACATTTGAATCTTATGAAATCCATTGTTATATGATGTATTACAAAATTTTAAGGATAGTTTGATGGCAAGACGCACAAAAATATACGAAGGCAAAGCAAAGATCATTTATGAAGGCACAGAGCCAGGCACAGTGATTCAGTATTTTAAAGACGATGCCACCGCGTTTAATGGTGAAAAACATGATGTAATCGCGGGTAAGGGGGTGCTGAATAACCGTATATCTTCTCACCTTATGACAAAAATCGAAGCCATCGGCATCCCGACGCATTTCATCCGCTCTATTAACATGAGAGAGCAACTGGTGCGCACGGTTGATATTATCCCAATCGAACTTGTCGTGCGTAACATTGCGGCTGGTTCGCTCTGTAAACGCCTTGGCTTGAAAGAGGGGGAAATCCTGCCAAAGCCATTGGTCGAATTTTATTATAAAAAGGATGAGCTTGGTGATCCATTAATTGGCGAAGATCATATCTTTACATTTGGTTGGGCCGACCCGTACGAGCTTGAAGAAATGGTTGCTATGGCGTGGCGCGTGAATGATTATCTGAATGGTATGTTCGCAGGAATTGGCCTGAAACTCGTTGATTTCAAATTAGAATTCGGGCGTATATGGGGCGAACATGGAGAGCTTTACATCGTTCTCGCCGATGAAATATCCCCCGATAATTGCCGCCTATGGGACGCAAAAACCAATGAAAAATTCGATAAAGACCGCTTCCGTCAGGATTTAGGTGATTTGGTTGAGGGGTATCAATATGTCGCGTATCGCTTGGGCCTTATCCCTGAAGGTGAATTGGTTAAAGGCGGTAATTTAAACGAAAAAATGCTCGAAGGCCTTGATCAAATCGAAAACGAACTGGCAGAACGTCGCCGCATGCGGGATTTAAAGGCATCAAAGCCAAGAAAACCATAGATTATCTGATTGAATCAAGGGTTTCTAATAGATTTGAAGGAGAGATCGGTTTCGACAAAGTTGCCGACGCTCCGACGGTTTGTGCAAGCTGCAAAAGGGTTGTGTAGCCGGCGCTCCCATCACTTGATATGGCAATGATCTTGGCCAGGGGTTGTTTTTCAAGGATTTCGGAAATAACCTCTATTCCCTCAATACCCGGCATTAAAATATCGGTGATGATGAAATCGTAATGACTGCCAAGCGCTTTTTCCACCGCTTCTTCTCCATCATGAACAACTGTGACCGAATACCCATTGTCGTTCAAGGTTTTCGACAACAGCATTGTCACCAATTTATCATCATCTGCTAATAATATCGTTGGTATAGACGTTAAGTCTTGATGTTGCATACATTCCTCTCATAACGGAAATATTATACATGGCAATCGTAAATATTTATGAATGTATCGATATAATTATTATGGTATGCAAATGATTATGTTTAAGGCGCAAATTGCTCCTGATAAATCCGTTCTTCCAAATGATTTTCAGGATCAAACAGCAACTTCGCCGTGACATCTTGTGCCACACTAATATCAACGGATGCAATATCACGTATCTCAAGCGCATCGGCCGAGGCACTCACTGGGCGCTCTTTTGGCTTTATAATCTCAAATCGTACCTGCGCTGTATTGGGGATAAGCGCCCCCGGCCATCTGCGCGGGCGAAACGCACTAATCGGTGTAATCGGCATCACATTGGCACTTAAGGGAAGAATAGGGCCATCCGCAGATGAATTATAAGCCGTAGAGCCAACAGGCGTGGAAACCATAACTCCATCACACACAAGCAAGGGCAGGCGCACCTCATCATTCACAAACACCATGATTTTGGCGGAGCTATGTGTCTCACGTAGGAGGGATACCTCATTATATGCCAAGGCTTCGTGCTGTTTTCCTTTTACGTCTTGAACCTGCATCCGCAATGGATGAATTTCAAACGGGTTTGCCTTTTCAATCCGTGCATAAAGATCAGAGTTCTTATACTCATTAAGCAAAAACCCAAGCGTCCCAAGGTTCAGCCCAAATAAAGGCAAGTCAACATCCGTAAAATGGTGCAAAGCGCGCAGCATCGCGCCATCGCCGCCCAAAACAACAATAACATCGGCTTCATCGGTGGGATGATTTTCATATCGCCCACTAAGCTCTTGCAACGCGGCTTGGGGGCGCGGATTTTCTGATGCGTGAAAATGTATTTTCATTCGTGATTATCCTGCCATTTAATGGGGTCATTAAGGAACGACTCAACCGAGGCCAGCGTCACATCGTCAAAATATTTCTTTTCCTTTGCCACCGCCAGAACGTCCCACCATGTCGTAAGCGCATGAAGAGATATTCCAAGGTCTTTCATATTCTGCTTGCTCGCCTCGAAAATACCATAGTGAAAGACAACAAAGGCATGCTCCACCTTTGCGCCGGCCTCACGCAGGGCTTCAATAAAAATACGCTTGCTACCACCATCAGTTTGTAAATCCTCAATCAAAATAACATTCGGCTTTTTACCGGCCTCATTCTTCTCTGGCATAAACCCTTCAATCTGCGCCATACGGCCATACCCTTTTGGCTCTTTGCGCACATAAATCATCGGTTTGTGCAATCGGTCGGATATATATGCGCCATAGGGAATGCCCGCCGTTTCACCGCCCGCCATCACATCAATATTATCCACGCCAATATCCGCTGCGATAAGCCTTGCTGCATGGTTCATCAACAAATCACGCTCCTTAACAAAGGAAATAAGACGGCGGCAATCAATATAAACGGGACTTTTCTTCCCTGATTTCAGGGTAAAAGGCTCTGCCGCGTTAAACAAAATAGATTCCGTCTCAATCAACGCCATCGCCGCATCGCGGGCAATCTCACTTTTCTCATTTTTGTTCAATTTCATATCCTGAAAATCATCAATCAACGCGGTAAAGTCAGACATGGTCGAATTGGTGATCGATAGCACCTTTGAAAGGCTCTCCGTTGATGGCCAGCGCGGCTTTCCATCTGGGCTAATGCGTTTTGATTTGTTAAAAGACGTGGGATCCAACCCCGCACGCTTGGCCAATCCTGACGGAGAAAATCCCTTTAATTTTGCAAGGCGGTCAAGCCCCTGCCAGATTTGTGCATGCGTAAACATAATCATTTCCTACTTTATTGATTCTATAGCTTTAGGACGACAATCCCATTTTTACATGAAAAGGTAAATAGGAAAAACATCCTATTTTTTTCTTGACAATGCAAAATATTTATAGCATAAGTTGGAACATAAGGGGAACAGTTGTATCTTTTTTCTCTCACACTCATACAAGAATATTCACAAAAAATAAAAGGGCGCGAACATGAAAAACATATCCAATAAAGACAACGGCTTTAACGTTGCAAATGGCTTCGCTACCCACACCACCCCGTTCGATAATGTCGAAGAGGCATGGTTTTGGTTCATCGCCGCACAATCCGCCCGCAATGACGGCGCGCGTATCGTGGCGGGGGCGGGCGGTGAAATGCGTCCTTGCGAACCCGTGGATATATTAAAGGTTCTGGACACGCTTTATCGTAACCGTATGCTACTGCGAGAGCATTTTCTGGTGCTCCGTCATTATGGCCGCCGAAATATGCCGCCCGATATCAACCGCGTGAAGGAAAAAAGATCGTTCTATCTCTGGCGTGAAGCGATGGAAAAGCTCGAAGCCCCTCTGCAACGAAAAGGGATCGTCCGCTCACAAAATTGGGTGGCGCGCTATTACCCTGATTACGAAGGGATCGCGGCAGAATGAATGATCTCATCTATCAATCATCAAAAGACAAACGCGCATGGGTGGTCTTCACCAACCAAACAGAATTACCGTTTTTACGGGTCTTTAAAAAAGGATTCCGCCATTGCTTTGTACTGATCCATGATGGAAAAAACTGGATCAGCATCGACCCGATGGCCACTTATATGGAGGTCGCCGTGCAAGATGTGCCCACTGATTTTGACCTGCCAACGTGGCTTAAAAAGCAAGGGCACTGCGTCGTTGATGCCGCTCTTTCGCAAAAGGTGAAAACCTCAATGCCGGTAATGATATTCACCTGCGTTGAGGCATGCAAACGCATTCTGGGCATTCATAAGATCACAATTTTAACACCATGGCAGCTATATAATCATCTAAGCCGCCAACACTAAAAACCATAAAAATTATTAGGAGTAATATAATGGGAAGCCTCAGTTCTTCGGCCAAAGCGCCATCCACACCACAAGTCATCTATACACCCGCGCCAACAACCAACACAATACAAGAGCAACCCGCGCAAGACAGCGCAAAGCTCGCCGCCGAAGCGAGAGAGCAATCTCTGCTCCGCCGCGCACGTGGGCGCTTGGGAACAATCGCAACGGGGCTATCAGGTTTTTTAAGCGACAATAATTCAAACAATTCCCGCAAAACCTTACTGGGTGAGTAGGCGCATGGATATAACCTTAAACAAACCCTTCGCCGCGAATGCTCAAGCAGATGAGGATGATGTACGCAAAATGAAAAAGGCACTCAACCGCCTTGGATATTATACCCCATACGAAAAAACGGGGATCAGTGGCATCCCCGATAGAGAGGTCTTTGACGCCCTTAAAAAATTCCAGAGTGATAACGGCTTGCACCCAAATGGCGAAGCCCGCCCGAATGATGAAACCATATCCGCGCTCACCCATAACGTGACGAATAAACAAAGCGGACAATATATCTGGCGCACTGTCGGCGATGATAAAGTGCGCGCAGGCCACGCCGCACTAAACGGCACAATCCGTGATTTATCAGACTCTCCCGACCCTGCAGAAGATTACAACTGCCGTTGCTGGGCTGAATTTAAGGGGCTAAAACTTGAGCGTTTGCAACAGGAAGAGCCATTGGGGCTAGAGCAAATTATTATAAGTTCCATGACGCAGAAGCCTTATAAGTGGACAGATGAAGATTTTAAGCTGCATTTTTGGAATGGAAAAGGAAGAGCCGTTACATTGGCGCAAATCGGATGGAAGGTTGATGTTATTGAACATGCCCAAAAAATTATGTTTGATCGAGTAGTAAATCAGGTCGAAGATATTGCTAGACGTGTGAAGTCAGGCGTTTTTACTGATACTTGGGAAAGGCCATATGAATTCAAGGATATCGTGTTTTCATTAGGGAAGTCCGTAATTAGGGGGCGTTTCACAGGTGCCGTAATTGAAGAGAAAGGAAGGCTTAAAGTTTTTGCCAAGGCATATTACCTTCTTGATGATGAATTTACGGATCCTCTTGGCATTCGACAAACGATTTTCGGTACATCGAAACGTGATATTTTACCAGATAATATGCTTGGAGATGCGATAACATTTGCATCGGAAGGTACGGGGCAATCATATCCAATAACAGAGATATGGACAACAAGTATTGCTGGAACGATTTCAGCAAAATAGAGCTTCTGTATAATTGAAAATATATGTTCTTGTCGAAAATACAGCATCGAACATGAAGGTTACAGGTGCGTTATATCCAATGAATGCCAATGCATAAGTCGTTGTAATAAATAGAGATATAATGATTATTAGGGTGCTAAGAATTCCAAATTTAAAATTGTGGGGAATATTCCATGAAAATTCACGTGACAGAATTCGTCTTATCGCTTCCCACCAGCCTATATAGACAATGGAAATTCCTGTGGTCAAAATTAAGGTGTATAGGTTATGTGCCCAACATTCATAGTTTGGGCTAATGAAGCCATCTATTGCTTGGGTGCGAGCATAATCTAAAGGGGAGGTGAGAAGGGGCAAAAGAAGAATTAAAAGAAATAAGTGCCCAGATTTGAAATATGGAGGTGTTTTATCATTCACGAAAAATATAACAAGGGGTACACCCAGAAGATAAACCCAGTACCAAAAATTCAAATATAACAACCAAAAATCCATCCGATAATTGTATATATGGTGCGTTTATAGGGCAAGTTGAAAAAGGGCCTCAGCCAAAACGCGAGTAATAAACAAAGCGGGCAATATATCTGGCGCACTGTTGGTGATGATAAAGTGCGGGACGCTCATAAAGGATATGATGGCCAGGTTTTTTCTTGGAATAATCCTCCTGAAGGTGGAAATCCTGGTGAAGATTATAACTGCCGCTGCTGGGCAGATCCCATAGAGGATGGGATCAACCGTGTATATCCTGAGTTTATTATAGTTCCTACTCTAAGAGGCGTGAAAGGGGCGTTAACGATAATAAGAAGTATTTTTTCAGGAATGAAGGATAATAACTTTACTAGTCACGGTAAACAGCGTGCAAATCAGAGGGGGATTTCTAGTAAAGAAATACAAAATGCAATGAAATCAGCAGAAAAAAGCGGAAATGTAAAAAGTAAAACGGGACGATATGGTACAAAACAAAAACAATATGATGGAACAAATGGTATAACTGTAATTGTTGAGCAAGACGGTCGAAACGCTGGTAAAATTATTACAGTTTGGAGACGTTAGGAAATAAAAAATGAGAATATCACAAGAAGATTTGAATTTAATGATAATGCAAGTTGATCCAGAGGGCTTAATCGCTCATGGGGCGCCTTCTGATGAATATACGATGGAATCACGTGTTTTTGTTAAAGCCTTAAGTGCTTTGAGTGAGGGGGAAATAACAAAAGAAAATATATTATTATTGCTTTCGGAAATTTGGAAAGAAAGCTTTCGTTTAGACGACGACGCGTTACAGATGCGTTTGCCAAGCTTGCTCACAATAGTTGATAGTATTATGAATAGGCATTCTATTTCTTGAAATATACGATGATAAAGTGCGCGCAGGCCACGCCGCACTAAACGGCACAATCCGTGATTTATCAGACTCTCCCGACCCCGCACAGGATTATAATTGCAGATGTTGGCCGGAATTCGTGTCTAATGATGTTGAGAAAAGAAATTGTTTGGAAGAGCAAGCGGCTTGTCGCGAGGCTAGCGAACGGTTTTCTTATTTAGACCAGAGAAAAAAAGAGATAGGGGATGAACTTAAAAATTTACACATTCAGCACGCTGCACTTATTGAGGAAGCAAAAGCTATTCTTCAGAAGAACTTGGTTTTGGGAATCATTAGTCCAGACAGTAAAGGTGGTAAGCTGCTTGATTATTTAACGGATTCAGTAATAGGCAATATTTCTAATGACAGGCTTCGTGAAAATGCACAAAATATGAAAAGAATACGTGCTAGAATAGAGTATTTGACACATCAGTTGGCGTTGATTAACGCTCAGTTGAGCAAAGCGGTGAAGGATGTTTTGCGAACAAAAAGAGAGATGGAAATATGTCAAGGGAGATGATGATACATGTGTTGAAAGATGTCGCTAAATCCTTACTTTTATTGGCAGGGTTAAAAATTTTGATAGGAATACTCTCATATACATATATGTTTTTTTCTTTGGAAAGTTTAAAGATTGAGCTTACAGAGATCGGAAACTTAACGGAGATCGGAAGAAATGGTAAGGATAGTTTTTCTGACCCTGAAAGAGTATATAATGATGTTCATTTTGTTCTTTTTACAGCGTCATTCATTCCTATGCCTTTAGCATTTTTTTATACGTTTTTTTCTGTACCACCCAAAACATTTAGACATGTCTTTTTCTGTGCGGCCACTATTTTACTAATTACTATATTGGTAAAATATGCGTTGTTTTTAGAAATTAATCTGATTTTCACAGCGGCATATGTAGGTTTTTTCATCTTCTTACCGTGGGCTTGTTCTTTAACATGGATGCAGATTAGAAAAGAAAAATTCACCTAAATAATAACGGATTATTAAAGCAAACGAACATGCTCACAATGATGGCGTTTGTTATCCGAGGGCGGACTCGCAATGACGCTTTATCTAAATGTGAAATTAAAAAATAAAACCATAACCCCTTAAAACAAAAAGAAAAAAACGATGACAACGACCATCAGCAATGATGCGGCGGCGCAAAGCCGTGCGCAAACCGAAATCACGCTCAAACGATTTGACGCGGCGAAAAAACACCGTGATGAATGGGTGGGGCTGTGGGATGAGTGCTATGATTATGCCCTGCCACAACGCGGTGGGTTTCAATCGCCCTTAAGCGCAGGAAAGCAGCGCAACTCACACATATATGACGCCACAGCCATGGACGCGGCTGAGCAACTCGCGGCAAGCTTGCTGGGTAATTTAACCCCGACATGGTCGCAATGGTTCGGCCTGAAACCTGGCCCCGATTTATCGCCAGAGGAGGCCGATGCGCTTGCCCCAGTGTTGGAACAAGCCGCAAAAACCCTGCAATCACACTTTGATCGCTCTAACTTCGCGGTGGAAATTCACCAATGCTACCTTGATTTGGTGGTGGGTGGAACGGCGGCGATATCGTTTGAGGAAAGTGACGTTGGCGAATTTTCTGCCTTTCGCTTTAGCGCCGTCCCACTAAAAAGCATTGCATTAGAGGAAGGCGCATCAGGCTATCTTGACGGCGCATTTCGAACCATTCCAATGACCTTTGATATGCTCACCGATCGATACCCGGAGGCGCAGATTCCTTCGGATGTTATAAAGCGCGCCGTCGCCGACCCGCAAACGCGGTTTGACGTGATAGAAAGCGTTGTTCCCGATGGCCTGAATTACGCCTATACCGCGATTTTAACAGAGGATAAAGGCGCGTCAGTGCTGCTGCAAACGGGTAAGTTTAATCAATCACCTATTATGGCGTTTCGCTGGCTCAAATCCCCTGGCGAAATTTATGGAAGATCACCAATCATGAAGGCACTGCCAGATATTAAAACCGCAAATAAGGTGGTGGAGCTGATCTTGAAAAACGCATCGATTGCAGTCACAGGAATTTGGCAAGCCGATGATGACGGTGTTTTAAACCCCGCCAATATTGAGCTATCCCCCGGCAGTATCATTCCAAAGGCTATCGGCTCTAAGGGGTTGCAACCTCTTGAAATGCCTGGGCGATTTGACGTGTCACAGCTTATATTAGATAGCTTGCAAAGCCGTATTCGCCATGCATTGCTCACCGATAAGCTCGCTCCAGTTGCCTCTGCGCGGATGACCGCAACCGAAGTAATAGAGCGCAGCGCAGAGATGTCATTGCTGCTCGGCGCGACCTATGGGCGCCTGCAATCAGAGCTTCTGACCCCCCTGATTAAGCGCGCCTTTGCAATATTACGCCGTCGCGGCGAAGTGCCGGATATTGCCCTTGATGGGCGTTTGGTGGCGGTGGATTACCGCTCTCCATTAGCGCGTTCACAAGGTCAAAGAAATGTACAAAACACGTTAAGCTGGCTCAATACCGTTCTCTCAATGGGGCCCGAAGCTCAAATGAGCGCAGATATACCCGCCGCCGTACGCTTCCTCGCCGAGGCGCTCGCCGTGCCAAGCGATCTGGTGCGCAACGCCCCCTATGCAGGGCTACAGGATGCCTTGGAATCCAATATTGCGGAAGAGGGGGAGTAAGCCATTAGTTTAGGAAATCTTATTTCTGCATCGGTTGGCAATAATATGGAGAACGCGCCCGATGATGTTTTGCGCGTGAAGCAAAAGAACTCGATGCGTTACAGGAACAGGCCGATAGAATAGACGCAGAAATGCAGGTTCTGAAACAAAAAAGAGATAATTTATATAAGCAGATAGAAGCCAAATGTCCCGACAGGGATATGTAGGTTAGTCACTGCTGTATTTTCCAAGAGCTGGATGCTCGTGGCTATGTTTATCAAGGAAGTTTTTCCATGACACATCCGCAATATCATCAAGCTCTTGCTTGGCTTGTGCGTGCCCTTTTTTTGCGGCGAGAGATAAATAGGCACGTAAAAAGGAATAAAGGATATCTTGGTCTTCAATGACGGTATCAGGACGATAGGCCAGTGCATAAAGTTCATCGGCAGATTTTTGCTTTTCAATTTCTGCCCATTCGGCAGCCGCCTTGTACAATGCAAAAAAAGCATCATTTTTTACACCGAGCTTTTTAAGGTAGGGAACGCGTTCCTCATACTGTTTTATGCCTTTATTTAATCCCTGAATTTGCAGGTAACTCCATGCTCTTTGTGGGGCAGGCATTTGGTTGTAGAACCCTGTAAATTCACTGTAAGCGTTATGAATATCAGGGGGCGCAAAACAAAGAACAAGATTAACCTCGAGTTTTTTATCCTTGCAATGTTCAAAGCGCACATTCAGATCACGGTAAAAATCCTTAGGCGGTTTTTTTCCTGCCCATACAGGCGGCGAAGAAAGGGTGAGCATAATGATGATGGGAAGTACAAATCTTTTCATAGCGCGCACTATACCTCTCAATTTCGTATTTCACAATATAACCAAACCAAATCACCAAAACTCAAACCAAAGGAGAGTAAAATGATGCATGAAACGCATAACAATACCGCTATGCCCAAAAAGGAAGAAGAGGGGCTGTTAACCGTAGATATTCCCGATAAATTCAAAGACCCCGAAACGGGTGAAGTAAAGGTCGATTTGCTAGCCAAATCCTATAAGGAGTTGGAGCAGAGATTATCTCAAAATCCAAAACCGCCTGCAAACGCAGAAGAATATTGTATCGAATGCGCGCATGGCATGTTTGAACCTGACGCGGAAATAAACCATCGCCTGCACGCGAAGGGCTTTACGCAAGATCAGGCGCAGGAAGTCTATAACATCGCGGCAGATAAAATGATCCCGATGATGCGTGAAATGGCCATGGATTATAAAGCCGACCGTGAGGTTGAAAAACTAATCAACCATTTCGGAGGCGTAGAGCAATGGCGCGAGGTTTCACGGCAACTTCTATCATTCGGACAAAAAAACTTACCTGATGATGTGCTTGATAATTTATCGAGTTCTTACGAGGGTGTTTTGGCGCTTCACCGTATGATGAAAGGCGGCGAGCCAAGCTTGCAACGTGGAAATACGAGAGTCTCAGGCGCATTGGATGACGCAGAGCTTAGCTCTATGATGCGCGACCCGAAATATTGGCGCGATAAAGACCCTGCATATATTGCGAAGGTCACACAAGGCTTTGAAAAGTTGTACGGGAATTAAACCGTCTGCGAATCTGCAAAACGTTGTGATACGAAATCATCGACAACTTTTTGAAAGCCTTGTTTGGCTTTCTTTGTCAATGGAAGGAACTGCAAGGCAATTTTACCGGGCGCCTTACGCACGATTTTTGCCTTGTGGTCGATTTCCATGATTTCGCCTTGAAGCTTGAATTTCAGGGTAAAAACACAATCTTGCTCCATCGCGAACATGCGATCATCCGCAACAATAAGCATCCCTCCCGAGCTCCAATTCTCAACAGGGAACATCTGACCGTTAATAATGCTCACGCATCGATCATCGGCGCGTCTTGAATGCTGACGGTTATGCTTATTAGCAGATTTTTCTGCTTTTTCAGATTTGTAAAAAAGATTTCCTAACATATGAATCTTATTCCCATAATTAATAGCATTAAAATCTAATATATTATTTTGGCAAAATTAAGGCATTGTTAATAACTACATATAACGCCGCAGAAATTAATCCTTGACATAATAGGAATAAAATCATACAAATAACTCATCAACACCAGAAATCCGTCTTCTTCGAAGGGGGTGCGGTGGTGATTTAGAATTCAAAGCCGTGTGGATAACATATATTATATGCCTTTGCGGCCAATTATGACTTGCCCGAAATTTGGCCTCGACATCCGAGAGAACCTGAATCTGGCTTCCCCAAAAAACTTAAATTTTTAACAGAAAGAATGAGGTAAGACCATGTCTACATCAATAGATCAGGCCTTTATTAAGCAGTTCGAACGTGAAGTTCACGCCGCTTATCAACGTCAGGGCTCAAAGCTCCGCAATACTGTGCGTACCATCACCGGCGTAAACGGCTCTAGCGCGGTATTCCAGAAAGTCGGCGCAGGCGCCGCAAGCACGAAATCCACCCATGGAATGGTTCCAGTGATGAATCTCGATCATTCCACGATTGAGGTGATTTTATCGGATTATTACGCCGGGGATTGGATTGATAAGCTTGACGAGCTTAAAACCAATATCGATGAGCGTCAGGTGATTGCCGCCGCAGGGGCGCACGCCCTTGGCCGCAAAACCGATGAGCTAATTATCAATGCGTTGAATGGTGCATCTGCAAATGTCATCGCTGATGGCAATACAGGGCTAACTAAGGATAAAATCCTGAGCGCGTTTGAAACCTTTGGTGAAAATGATGTGCCAGATGACGCGCAGAGATATTGCGTTGTTGGTTGGAAGCAATGGAGTGATTTACTTGCCATTGATGAATTTGTGAATGCGGATTATATCGGCGCGGATGCTCTGCCATTTGCAAGCATCACACAGGCGAAAATGTTCCTTGGCACGATATTCATTCCGCATTCTGGCCTTCCCGTTGACGGCAGTGATATCCGCTCTTGCTATTACTATCACAAAACCGCTGTGGGGCACGCCGCCGCCAGTGACGTGCAAACCGATATGTCTTGGCATGGTGATCGTGCCGCGCATTTCGTCAATAACATGATGAGCCAAGGCGCAGGTCTGATTGACGAAGCAGGTATTGTTGTCATCAACTGTGATGAGACTCCAGATTAAAACCACTTCATTTTCGCACAGGCTGCGTTAACCGGCGGTCATGATGTGCTCACGTATCGTCTATACGCTGCGCGCATCATGCCTTGGTTGTCTGACCTGTGACGAAAAGCAAGTGGCTTTAACGCTTTAATATTTCAATTTCTATAGATCTCAAAGGAGAAAACAATGGCTTATATAGCAAATGACCTCAGTGTCTTGGCTTATGCGAATAATTTCACGCTGTGGCATTACACAACCCCCGATGACGCCGTAACAGGCGCGGGATATTTCAACGCCTCTGCCGATATGGTGCAGGTCGGAGATTTAATTATCGCGAATATCGATACAGATGGAACGCCCGCGACAATATTTTATATTGTCATGGCAAATGACGGCGCAAGTGTCACAATCACGGCCTATTCATAGCAAAACCGTGTGACGCATGTATGGCGGAGCGCATCGACCTCCTCACCCTTGTCAAAGCTTCGCCGGCCGCGGTCACTGTATCGAACCAAGCGTGAAAGCGCCTCTCGCTCTGTAACGGGGTAGGGGCGCTTTTGCGTGATTTATTTGCATAAAACGTTGGTTTTGTGTCTGAATTAGAAATTTCAAAAATATAAGGAGAATGATTATGGCTTTATCCGATATTGGATTAAGTGCACGGGCGCTTGTGCGTATTGGCGCCACGCCAATTACAAGCTTTAACGATGGCGGCGCGGAGAGTGAGATCGCCGCAACATTATTTCCGCAGGTGCGTGATGCTCTGCTCTCGGCTTACCCATGGAGCTTCGCCAGCGCGCAAGTGGTTCTTGATCAGCTAGTGACAACCCCGATTGCGGATTACGCCTATGCCTATGCTTTGCCGAATGATTTCCTGCGGGCGCTAAGCGCAGGCAGCGGATCACGTGGGCGCGGCCTGAATTACCGCATCAGTAGTGGTGCACTGCATACCAATGCGTCTGATGTGGTTCTAAGCTATGTCTTTCGCCCTGAAGAAGAGGCGTTCCCGCCATATTTTGACCAAGCATTGATCACACGGCTTGCGGCGGAGTTTTGTATCCCTGTCACTGAAAGCACAAGCCGAGCGGAAAGCCTGTTCAACATGGCAGATCGTGAATTTCAACGCGCCCGTCAAATCGACGCGCAACAAGACACGCCGAACAGGATAGAGGATTTCACGCTTGTGGATGTGCGGGGGTGATTTTTAAGTTTCTTGACGTAATCACAAGTTTCGTGCTGAAGTCATAAGATAACAATAATCAAGTGGTGAAATTATAATGGAAGACAATAAAGGATTGATAAGGGAGTTGCCCGAATTTCCAGATTCTGATCACGTCAATCAATGGGCGGATGAGTGGATATCGGACATAACCGAAGACAATGAGCCTGTTTTAAAGCTTATAGAAGGCATCGCCATCGAATCTTCATGCGCCGCAAAAAAGTATAATGATCGCGAAATCGGCGCGATGAATGAGCTGATCTTTGCGCTCGATAAATATGCGTTTGAGCCAAAGGATAACGGATTAAAGAAAAATATACTTGCGGTATTGAGCAGAACACCAAAGGCCAAAACAGGTGAATTTGACGATGCGCGGACGGGTTTTCTCAATAATTCATCAAAAGATGAAGCTCATAAAATTATGAGGAAGGTTTGTCCGAACTGGGATGGCTCTCCATCGCCATAATATAACGGCCTCATTCAATAACATTTAACGCCGTCCCGCTTGGCGGTTTTTTACACCTGAAATCGACGCGCAACAGGACACCCCCAATAAAATCGAGGATTTCACATTGGTGGATATACGAAATTAAATGCCCCCAAGCCTCAGGATGATTTGACTTATGAACACGGAATATGTAATATTTTTTTCCAAATTACTAATGATAATAACGGGGGGTAACATGCCAAAAAAAGATGATGATTTATTATTTCCAGATGAGATTAGCCTGAAGAAAGAATTAGACGCCATTAATAATAGTGGTTCGGTGGTTGAGCGCAAAGGCGATAATGGAAAACGTAATAAAGTAACGCCTTCTCAATATGCTTACTTTAAAAATGAAAATAATAAGCGAAGCGGTTATGTATATGTTCGTGATGAGCGAACGCCCGACCAGCTTGATAACGACTAATCCATAAATAACACACGCATGTCTTGATTAAACCCGCCGACCGCGCGGGTTTTTTCTTGCCCGAATATCACATCGATCGGTTCGGGTTGAAATTCTGTGCCTGAACGCAAAAACAAAGGAAACACCATGACCAGAGTAAGAGATTTAAAAACCACATTCACCGCAGGTGAAGTCAGTCGTGATATTCTAGGGCGCGGGGATTTACGCGCTTATGATAATGGCGCATTGGCGCTACGTAATGTGTTCATTAATCCCACAGGTGGCGTAAAGCGCCGATTTGGAATGGGTTATATCGATGCGGCGGCAGGTGATGGGAAGCTGATTGCATTTGAATTTAATACACAGCAAACCGCGCTGATCGTGATTACAGACGGGCAGATTGATATCTATAGCGGCGGCGTGTTGGAAGACACCATCACCGCGCCGTATGACTTATCGCAAATTGGGCAGATTGCATGGACGCAAAGCGCGGATACGCTGCTGTTTACCCATCCTGATGTGCCACCAAAGAAATTGGTGCGTAGCGTCGGTGGAATCTGGTCTTTAAGTGACTGGAGTTTTTTTACCGATCAAAATATCATCCACCAACCTTATTATAAATTTGCTGGTGCAGAAGTAACCCTTACACCAAGCGGGATAAGCGGCAGTATTACCCTGACCGCGAGTGAAGATGTATTCACCGCCAACCATGAGGGCGCGCGCCTGCGGGTGAAGGGCAAAGAGGTCGAGGTCACAGATTTCGACTCGCCCACCGTCATAACGGTCACCACGATTGAAGATTTACCCGATAGTGACCCAACGATTGATTGGTTCGAAGCCGCGTTCAGCGCCGCGCGCGGATACCCCGTGACCGTAGCATTTCACCAAGATAGGCTTGTGATTGGTGGCAGCCGTGATTTGCCCAACCGCCTTTGGTTTTCAAAAAGCGGGGATTTACTGAATTTTGATCTGGGCCAGGGGCTAGATGACGAAGCGATTGAGTTTTCGATCCTGTCCGATCAGGTCAATGCGATACGTGGGATATTCTCTTCGAGGCATTTACAGGTGTTCACAAGCGGTGCGGAATGGATGGTCACGGGCGATCCATTAACGCCAAGCGCGGTGCAGATAAGGCGGCAAACCAGAACGGGATCACGAATTGACCGCTATATCCCGCCTGTGAATGTGGATGGCGCAACGCTCTATGCCGCACGTTCAGGCAATGAGCTATATGAGTTTCTCTATACAGATTTAGAGGCCGCCTACACCTCCACCGATCTGGCGCTGCTATCGCGCCATGTTTTAGGAACGCCGATTGATCAGGATTATGACCGCAAGAACAGGCTGCTTTATGTTGTGCGGGACGATGGAACATTTGCTAGCCTCACGGTATTTCGCGCAGAAAGCGTGTCCGCATGGACATTGCATGAAACCGACGGCGCGGTGAGATCCGTCGCCGTGGTCGGCGATGAGGTTTATATGCTGGTGCAGCGGGGTTCAGGATACCTGATTGAGCTTCTTGATGACACGCTTCACCTTGATAGCGCGCTATCGGGCAGTGTGGAAACGCCTGCCCTTATCTGGAGCGGGTTAGACCATCTGGAAGGCGAGATGGTTTCGATTTTGGCTGACGGAAACCTGCTGCCCTCGCAAGAGGTGCAGAGCGGTTCAGTGACACTATCAGAGCCTGCGTCATCGGTGCAAATTGGCCTGCCCTATACCCATGTGATTGAACCATTACCCCCCAATGAGGCGGGGCAGGTCGGCGCGGGGCGTAAAATCCGCCTGATTGAGGCAATCTTCCGCGTGCAAGATACCGCCGCTATGCGCCTTGATGTGGGCAGAGGGCTTAAAGATATATCGCTTAGCGGTTTTGATGATGGCGTTTTGGATGTACCAAATCCGTCTGTGAGCGGGGATATTCGGGTGCGAGCATTAGGGTGGCAGAAAAGCGGGGTCGAGCCCCTCTGGCGCATAGAACAAGACGCGCCACTGCCCTTTACACTGCTCTCTGTCACCTCCGAGATTAAGGTGAATGATTAGGGCTTGTGAATTCTTGCAATTATATACGAATTTCATATATAATCCGCGCATGATCGTAGAAATTTTTGAAAATTCGGCAGAATTTGAAGGGCGTGTTCTCTGGGAAACAGGAAACAGGATTCCTTTCTTTGAACTTTCTAAAGATGAACACAGGTTAATAGATATGGAGTATCTTGAGCCGATATTTCACAAAATGCGTCTTCCATTACCTGATAAAATTTGGGATACAAAACATACGCATGAAAATGGCTATTTGTTACCCATAAACCGTTACAACGCGGCATTGCGATTATACCCGACGCCCGATACATTCAGCAGAAAGGAAAGAAAAGCCGTCAAAAGAAATGGAGAAGATATAAATAGTCACTCCACACATATCTATCATCCCAATACACTAAACCCAGTTGGGTATGTGCAATTTGACGGATTCATTCTACAGCTTATGGCAGGTGGTCTTCCACAGGATCCTGGTCAGGAAGAAAGGGAAAGGGTGTTTCGTGAGATCATAGATGCTGTAGGAAATCTCGATATAGAGGATGCCCATAAGTATAATTTTGGCCTCTTTGATGGGAAAATAAAACTGTTGGATACACCAGCTATTGTGGACGTGGAAGTATACAAAACTTTTTATGAACAAGGTTTGCTGGAGTCGTTGGTTGAAGAAAGTCAATTTTTGGAAGATTTACAGGAATTATTCTATGACGCGTGGACAGGGCAAAACGGAACAACATTCAATGACCTTTGGATAGAAATGGAAAAGGCTGGAGAAGATGGAATCATTGTTGATGGCTGGAATTTTGTGCACGAAATAATGAATGAAGAAGATAGCGAATTAGATGAAAGTTTAGTTGGTTTAGTTATGAGCGCCGCCAGATCGTACGACAAAAAACTTACGGAATATCTTAAGCAAGAAAATCATCTACAGGCCGATCTGGGATAAATTTACCAAATAATTTGAAGAAAAACATGAAGCGAAAGGGGACACTCATTTGCCACATTTGTTATGCCTGAATTTAAATTTCAATACATATGAAAGGAAAAGACCATGGGTGCAGTTGTACCATTATTAACATCAACATTGATCTCGCAAGGGGTTGCAATGGCTACGCGCAGTACGGGAAACTCACAGGCGCTTTCACAACTTCAGGCAAGGCAGGATTTACAAAATCGCCAAGCCGCCGCCGAGGCTGCTCTGGCGCGGGAGCAAATCGCCCTCAATTCCGCGCAAGCTAATGAGGATCGCAAAAAGGCACTGAAACGCGCCGTGGCAAGGCAACGCGCAAGCTTTGGTGGTCAAGGGGTTGGAACAGGCACGGGGTCATCCCAAGCGGTTTTACTTGGCATGTTTGAGGAAAGCGAGGACGAGCAGCGCAAACGCGATGAGCTGGATAGTTTTCGCCTGAAATCCATCGATCAGGATTTATCACAATCCCGCGCGCTTAATGTGTTGCAGCGCACGCAGCTAGAGGAAAAAACCAGGTTGGATAGCTATACGAATTTAGGCAACAGAATTACAACAGCGTTGTTTTAGGCGCAAGCGTTGCGGAGCATAGCATTTCTTTGACAAAGCTGTGATATTGCTATTATAATCTCTCTCATAAAAATAATATCGAGGTGATTATGCGGAAAATAGCCCCATCATTGGATGGCATTCAAAATGCGTTTCAAGATTCAACAAAGAATTACGTGGCCATTGTAAATGAGCATAAAGTAAAAGGTAAAAGCTATCTTGTGCGGGAAATGCCTGAGGGTGATTTCGATATAGTTATGAGGGATTTTGCACATCGCGCAGGAATAAATCCAGTTATTCATGATGATAATCTTTGTGTGTTTGAGCGAAAGGATTTTGATGGAAAATCTTGGGTTCTGGCAACAGATCTGTCCAATGCCTTTTCCTTCGTTAAAATGAATGCCCAAAAAATTCAGGAGTACCTGCATGATGAAAGCGAAGCCCGCCGTTTGGGTAAAGATGCTGGTATGGTTAAGTTAAATTATGAGTGATTTTGCGTATTCTGTGGGAGTAATAAGTTGAAAAAAGAAATATATGGATTTGACGGTATTAATTTAGGCGAAGGGTTTTCGGCAAAGAGCGCGCGAGAGCCAACGCCCAAAAAAGAAGATCCATTTTTGGTGGTCACCAATAGGATGTTTGATGAAAACACCCTGACCGGCCAAATGAAAAATATTAGGACATTATCTGATATAGATTTTCAGGCCGTGATTTTAGACCGCGCCTTAAAATATAATGCGGAAGTTGATTTCGTTGAAGGTGATATTGTCATCCTTCAGGCATCTGAGAGTGTCCTCACAAAATTAGAAGGACAGTATAAGGATTATGCCTCAACGGCGTTAATAGAGGGCAGAAGTGGCGTTGATTACTTGAAAGAAGTACATGAACAACAAAAACATGAATCGCAGGAAGATTATGATCTTCGCCAAAGCGTGAATTGTGTTAATGAAACGCGCCAACCGCATTAATTGCTTTGTTTGGAATGCTCTAATCCCACGGATATGAAAATGAAAGAAGATTTTACTCCAAAGGCGCAAGCAGGGAACGGTTTTGATGGAAACACAAAAAACCTCCCCCAAAAATGTAAAATTTTGCCTGGCACTAAACTATCTGGTGACCACGAATCCGTTACAGGCAAAGGACAGTGGGCGTGTATTTGACGAATATCTTGATGAGACACGAAAAGATGCCGTTCCAGGTCTTGTATCAAAAATCATAAGAGAGTTGGACAATAAGCCAGATAGAATATTGGCCGCAAATGTCGGTTTATCGCATGATAATTTTATAAATTCTTTGGAGCATCAATTGCAAGGCGTTTATCACCGTAAGGCAATGTATGACGTGGCGAGCCCGTTTATTGGTGCGGTTGTGTTTACTTTAGATGACCGAGAAGTTGATGGGATTTACAAAAACTTTCCACATCATCAAGGAACATTAAAGGTGTTTAATACATATAAGAATCGAGCATGGGAAATTCTTGCCATTCGGGATAAGTTTCTCGCCATTAATCAGGAAAAGGATAGTTATTCGCCTCATCTTGATGCTTAAAATAACATAAGATTTATAAGATACATGCCGCCCATTTGAGGCGGTTTTTTTATACCCAAAATTAGAAAATTTAAGGAGTTATAACAATGCCCGACCATATAAAAATACCCAACATCACTCCGATTGTGCGCTATAGCGCGAGTGGCAGTGATGAGACATTTGAATATGCCTTTCCCATTTTCGCGAGTGAGGACTTAGCCGTGTATTTAAACGGTGCAAAGCAAGCCAGTGGATTCACGATTAACGGCGCGGGCGATACGAGCGGCGGGAGCGTAGTGTTTGACACCGCGCCCGCAAATGGCGTGATTGTGACATTATCGCGGGAATTGCAGATTGAGCGCATCACCGATTATTTGGAGGGCGGGGATTTCAGCGCGCGGAGCATTAATTCGGAGCTGGACTATATCATCGCATCCATTCAACAGGTGAACCGTGAGAATGATACGATGTTAAAATATGGTGACCATGAAACCCCTGCGAGCGTAATCCTGCCTGATCGAGCCTTACGGGCGAATAAGGCGCTGGGCTTTGATGGGGATGGTGAGCCTGTGGCTGTATCATTGGATGGTTCTATGGCTGCACCAGATTTTACCGCCATCGGCAGCGGCGCATCCACACGCACCTCTCACGATAAATTCTCTGACCTGATATCAATCAAGGATTTCGGCGCGGTTGGTGATGGCCTCACCGATGATACAAATGCGATTATCAATGCATTGGCCGCGGCGGACTCGGTATTTATTCCCGAAGGCGTGTATCTGGTTTTCGCTACGATTACACTCACAGCTCGTCAAAGCATCATCGGAAGCGGGCAGGGATCAGTTATTCAGGCGAATGCGAACACGTTCAACGTGATTGAGGTAACGGAAGATCATTGCGCCATATCCAATATCCGTATTGAGGGCGGCGATATCGGGATAAAGCTCTATGGTGTGACCCGTCCCGTGGTGCAAACAAGCGTGAGCGATGTCACTATCGCCCAGCCCAATACAGGCGTGCAGCTAGACGGGTATAACAATACAAACTACCCATGCTATTGGAATAATTTTACCCGCGTCTTGGTGGAACAACCTGCTGTTCATGGCTTTCACCTGACCCTCAGCGGTGCGGGCGATACGCCCAACGCGAATAAATTCTATGCTTGCCGCGCATATTCACTTGGCGCGGATATTACGGGCGCAGGGTTTTATGTGGAGGACGGGAAATATAACAACGCCTTTATCGATTGTGAGGCGAATGTAAAAGGCACGGCGCAGGGGTGTTTCATCATCGGCGCAAACACTGAAAAAACGCTGCTCATCAACCCTTACGCGGAGAGTCTTAACAGCGTCCCGAATATTAAATTAGAGGCAGGGTCAATTGAAACGAGCATTTATAATTTGCTCTCTGCATCTGATGGCGCGGCGATTTGGGATTTATCGGGCGGGGAATATAGCGCCTATAATGCTGGCTTCCCATATAAAAACCGTTTGCAGAAAACCACCGTCACCGATTTGAACGCGACGTTGCAACGCTATGATACGGAATTTATTGATGCAAGCGGCAGTGTGAGCCTTGATACCTCGCATTCGGTGCATTTGGTGTCGAGCTTCGGCGGGGCGTTAGAGGTTGTATTGCCCAATGCGGGCGATGCGGTGGGCGCGATGATGGTGGTCAAAAAGACGGATAGCTCATCCAATGTGATTACAATCACGGAAGACAGCGGCGCAGGCGCAGATGGAAAGGATTTCTTCCTTGGCGCGGAAAATGACTATGTCATGATGATATCCAACGGCGCGGAATGGTTCGTGATTGCGAGTAACAGGTCGAGCGGGAATACGAGATACTACGATGGCTCTGGCACATATGATATTGATATGGCAGTGGATACGTATTTGCTCTCATCCTATGGAGGGGTAATGACGGCGCGCCTTCCCCCCGCCAACGCCGCGGAATCCATTGGCCGTACCGTGACGATCAAAAAGACGGACTCATCAAGCAATGTGATTACGGTGACAGAGCAGGGCGCATCAGGCCCCGATGGATATGGACAACCTTTGAGTTCGCAGTACAACGCCATCACCGTGGTATCCGATGGCGGTGCTTGGTGGATTGTGAATAAATTCTAAACTGTGTATTTATTAATATAGTTATGCTACGATCTGGAAAGAATCTGTTATTTGTGTGTCATGAGAAAAGCAACGACATTGTTACCCGATTATAAAAAACCACCCGTATCGGAAGTGGCTATTTCTGTGCAATTCGAAGATCTGCACGGTTTCCCCGCGCCGTATCTGGGAGATTTGTGGGGATTATTTGGGAGAGAGGATTTCCCAAACACACAAAATCGCGAAATGATGTCACCGATGCCAGGAACGCAAAAGGAAAACAGGATATCTTTAGTTGATCCATCATGTGAGATTCCAAGGGTCTGGTTTTTAAGTAAAGATGAGGCTGAATTAATCCAGTTTCAGCAGGATAGGTTGGCTTTTAATTGGCGAAAATTAAAAAACGGTAATAATTATCCGCGCTATCCGCATGTGATAAAGAAATTTGAACATGTTCTAAATGCACTTGAAAAATTCGCGAAAAGCCATAAAAAAACCATTGCGTATGACACTTTGGAATTGATGTATGTGAATATCATCCCTTTCGAAGATTTTGGCGGTGCGCCGAATATCGGGAAATGTCTTAAGGATGCAGTATGGCATGACGGGCACAGCTTTTTGCCAGAACCATCGAAATATAATGGTTTGTGGGAATTTGAGTTGCCAGATTTAAATGGACGTATGCTGGCGAATGCATATTCGGCTCAACAAATCACGGATGGTAAGCCTGTCTTGCGTTTTGATATAACAATCAGGGGGCAATACGCATCGCCTTTCGACAAGAATATAAAATCTATGTTATCATGGTACGATCAGGCGCATGAGCATATCGTTCGGGGCTTTGATGATTTAACGGTGTCTACAATGCACAAGAAATGGGGCAAAGATGTACGCAGTAAATAGAAAAGATAATCATGGTTTCCTTGGTGGTGAGATATCATATGTTCAACCGCCCGAAACGACGATCGAAGAAGGCACCGTGACGCCAAAAGAGCGTGAAGAGCTGCTTCAGGCAATCGAATATATGCGAGGTTTGAAGAATGATTGGAATGGCTTTGGCGCGACCGCCCCTAGTCATGCCAGTTTGCACACAACCGAAAATTTTATAAAGGAATTGCCGTTTGGTTTTGCCTATCCTGATAAAATATCACCAGATATGGAAGAGACAGTCGCCTTGGCCTGGACGCTAGAGAGCGGTGAAGTATTGCATATGATGATTGATGGTTTGTATATTTATTTAAGTCGATTAAACAAGGACAATAGCGTTGATTATTTAATAGAAGAGGGTGAGTTGAAGTTTATATCAGGCGGTTTCTTTCCTGACAAAATCAAGGTTCATTTGCCAAGTTCACCTTATCGGGCAAAGAAGAATGGAAACAAAAGAAATAATCGATAAGGATGTCGTAAGTCGTACGCTTTTGGATCCGAAGGATATTGCTTTAAAAGCTGGTGTTCCTCAGCTTGATTTGAAAAATAATTTTCAGTTTCAAATAAATAAAAAGACAGGTTTAAGAGAAGAATCTGTGAATTGTATGCGCTTGTTTGCAGGGGATGTTATATCGGCGTGCCATGAGCAGGGGCAAGAAAAATGTAATCAGACAAATTTGCGTAGAGCCTCTAACCCTGATGCCAAACAAGAGCAATATTACGGATATGTTAGTGCGAATGTTGGTCAGATAAGAGATGTGAAGGAAAGAGATATATCATTCACGGTAAAACATACGCCACAAAATGACAATGATGCACATTGCGACGTTGTTATGATGAATGGCGATGAGCAAGGCATAGGAAAGCAAATTCGAAAAGCCGCTAAGGACAAGCTGGTTAAATATTTTGATACAATAGTTATTGCGCCGTAGAAATTCCGATGGCGGACAGTGGTTTATTATATCACGATTATAGCATAATTTGACAGATACACAGTGCGTGGATAGGATAGCGAGATAAAAATAAAAAGGGGATTTAGATGGCTGATAATGATAATACTGGTATGCCAGATTGGAATAAGTTAAGCGGTTCAGATAAAATGGAATCTTCGAATGAAGGGCAGTTGGATGTCACGCAAGATGATGTTGATTTTGTTAGAAGAAAATTAAATGAAAAAATGGGCGGGCTGGGTAAAATTCAAAAACCAACGTCACCACCTGATAATGGTGACCCGTCGCCATAGAGTTGGTCATTCATAACGAAAGTTAACCGCCCCACATAAGGGCGGTTTTTTTGTACCTGAATTACAGTTTACCAAAACCAAAGGAGATACTATGACATCCCTCGAAGAAGGCGTACGCGAGCGCATCACTAGATTCCTACCAAAAGCGTTAGAGCGGGCAATTACCTCATATAAAATGATTACCGTGCATCACCCGATTGATAAGGAAACCAAAGAAACCAATTTTGTGGATGCAAAGAAAAAGCACGATGCCTGTAAGGTTGCTCTGGCGCATGTGGAATTGCTGACGAAATTGGCGCGGCAAACCGCGGTGGTGAGCAAGGAAGACACGGATCAAAAATATAAAAAAGAGCAAGAAGAGTTGCTCATCATGTTGAATAACGCAGAAAAAGAAATCGCGCAAATCACCGAAATTTGATTTTTAGACAAAAACACTATATCTATTCTATCACCGCAAGGTGGTTAAGAATAACAGGGTGAAAAATGGCCGGTAAAAAATCAGCATTAGATGACGGTAAGGGCGATGGCGGGGATATGTCTATGCTTCCCGTTGGCGTTATATTTGCCGTTTTGGTGGGCGCTATGGCTCTAAAAAGTAATTTATGGACGGATATAAAATACGCTGTGCTTGATGTTCTTAGGCATAATTCTGAAAACGAAGAGATAAACATTTTCAATCATCAAGATGATGCAATGTTCTGCCCCGCGCCGGGGTATAATAACATGGTATTTGGACAAGACCCTTTGCGTGAATTTATGTTAGAGGGCGCAATATATTCAATGTTCTGGATGCCAAGTGCAGAGCCAAAAACATTGCCCTTTGAATTTGAAAAAAATGCGAAAAGCACAAATGACAATGCAGGGTTTTTTGATAGCATTCCGCAACATGTCATTGATGATGAAACGGTTTTATTTATTTTATCTGGGCACGCCACGAATTATTATAAAGATATACAAGATCTTCCTCCTGAAAAACGCGAAAACCTAACAGATGATTTTAATAAAATAAAAGATAGATATGAAGACATCAATAAAAGAACGGTAGACAGAAGGTTGGAGCATATCAGGGAGAGGCTAACCAGCCTTGGTATTTCACCTGATCGTATTAAAATGCATAACTTTGTTGATCGGTATAACCGCCGCGAAGTTGATGTTGAAGTGTGCTTTAACGGCGTGCCTGAGGCATAAAACGAAAAATAGATAATTGAAACAAAACAGCGCCTGATGGGCGTTTTTTTATGCGTAAAATTTGACTTTATCACTGCGATATGGCAAATAGGTGCATATTAAAAAAATACATAAATATGGGATAAGAGAAATGGCGAAATTGAATTGGAATATTACAAAGCTATTTGGTTTGATAGGCGATACCAATAATGTTAATGATAGCAATGAAATAATAAGAAACAATAAAGAGTCGCAGTTAGGCAATGAACTCATGAAATTGACCCTTGAGATTGCTAATCTTGGCCCTGATATGAGTGTTAAAAATTCATCAATAAAAATAAGAAACGTCGTTCTAACGGGCGAAAATGATGTCATCGAAATCACAAATGAATATACTCATATCCATAAAATGAAGGCCGCTGTCTCTCAGGTGCAACAACTGGAAGAGGAGATGGCGTCGGGAGGTATAGAAGTTCATGCGGAAGATTTAACAAACACGGTTGAACGCTTCGCTGAATTTGTACAGCATGTTTTGAACAAAGACCCCAAAATGGAATCAGTAAAACAGGAAATGATTTCGTCAAATGCCACACGATTTGATAAGCTGAATGAAACACCTGAGGTAATCAATTCTGTGGATTTGGTTGTTTTCGTTGCTGGAGAAGAGCTGAAAATTATTGATGATAAAAAAATGCGTAAAATTTTGAATGTTAATCTTAAGGATGATATTAAGGCGGCTCTCAAAGCAAAGGCTGATACATTTGATTCCCAAAGCAAAGAAGCAGAAGCAGCCTACACAGAATTCCAAGAAAAAATGAGTGCAGAATTAAATAAGTTAAAAAGTTTTATCTCTGGTTTTCCAGTGGCACTTGCCCATCGTATTCCTGATGAAGAACTTCATAAATGTTTGAAAATCATAGACATGGAATATGAGAAGGGTGATTTTGACCCTAGTGTGAACGGGGATTCAACAGAACCAAAATGGAAGCCATATGAAAATGTGTCCCGTGAGGTTGGCTCCATTGCAACCGAAGTTTATTTAAATGTCGAAGCCGAAATATATGACGTGTGTTTGCAACAATCAGACGCTTTTATCGGGCTTAAACATGATGCAAATCACGTGATAGAACGTTTGGACAGAGCAAAATACACTGTATTGTTGGCCGCTGACGTAAAAAATTGTCAAGAAAATCGCGATGGCACTGATAGCTCGTCTATTTCCTACGCACATATAAATCGTAAAATAAGTGAGGGAGAGAAGCATTTAAACCGCGTAGAAAAATCCCTTGGAAGGCATCAGAAATTTTCTGTTCAAGAGAAAAGCGATGTGATCAAGCACGTGGCAGAAACGAGTGCAGAAATAGAAAAAGTTTTTGTGTCTTTATATGAAAAATCATTGGAGGAACCAAACCTGGGGGGGATTATCAAGAATAGGCCCAATGATTATGAAGAAATTAATATGGATAGCGAGCGGGAAAATCGTCGCGTATTTAGAGAAAATGCACAAGAATTGAGCAAGAAATTTGATGTTATTAATGACTTGGCGCATGCAAAACACACGGATGATAGGGCTCATCCGTCACATCATATATATGGATGATAAAGAATTAATAATTTATAACCCCGCCATTGAGCGGGGTTTTTCATTTTAAAGGCATATGAATATGAACGAACCAATGACCAAGGCGGATTTCCGCCTTTTTTTAGTGCTGTGGAATCAGCGCCAGAATTTTAAAACACCGCTTTTCCATTTGACCATCGCAATGTGGCTGGAGGGCGCATGGAGCAGGGGCGATAAACGGCTTCTTCTTATGGCATTTAGGAGCGCAGGAAAATCAAGCATTGTCGGTGTGTTCGCCGCGTGGTTGATCTATACCTCCCCTGATATCCGTATTCTGGTCTTGGCGGCGGATGCAAAACTTGCGGGGAAGATGGTACGTAACGTGAAACGCACGATAGAGCGCCATCCCTTAACCAAAGGGCTAAAGCCTAAATCTCCCGATCAATGGGCGAGTGATCGGTTCACGGTAAACAGGGACACCGAGCTTCGTGATCCGTCAATGATTGCCCATGGCGTGACCAGCAATATAACAGGCAGCCGCGCCGACATCGTGATTTGCGATGATGTAGAGGTTCCCAACACCTGTGACAGCGCCGAAAAGCGAGAGAATTTGCGAACGCGCCTGTCTGAAATCCCTTATATATTGGTGGCGGGCGGAACGCAGCTTTATGTCGGTACCCCCCATACGTATTTTTCGATTTATGCCGATGTCCCGCGCACCGAAATAGGGGAAGAGCGCGAGTTCCTAGGCAATTTCAAACGTCTGAGCCTGCCGATTATCACGAATAAAGGTGAGAGCGCGTGGCCAGAGCGCTATGACATGGATGAAATTGAAAATATCAAAACCGATGCCGGCCCCAATAAATTTGAAAGCCAGATGATGCTTCGCCCTGTTAATATTATGGAGGGACGCTTGGACGCCGATTTGTTGCAATTTTATAGCGCAGATGTCGAATATGTGAAGGAGCTTGGCGAGCTATTCATTGGGCATCAAAAAGTCGTGGCGGCAACGTGTTGGTGGGATCCTGCATTGGCGAAAAACGGTGGAGATAACAGCGTCGTCGCCGTTGTATACGGGGATGAGGGTGGAAATTACTATGTACAGCATGTGGAATATATAAAACTGCCCCCAATCACAGACGATAAAAATAGCGCGGATGAACAATGCGATGTGGTTGAAAAAATTGTGAGACGTTTTTACCTGCCATTTATCGCGGTAGAGGATAACGGTCTTGCGAAATTCTTGCCTGGGATTTTAAGGACGTATTTTGGCAGGAAAAACACGCCGTGCCGTGTGCAAGATGTGCATAACCGCAAGGCAAAGGCGCAGCGTATTTTAGAAGGGTTTGATGCGCTTCTCGCGGCCAAGCGCCTCTATGTGCATAGCAGCGTACAAAAAACCCCCTTTGTCATGGAAATGCGCGAATGGCGACCCGAAAGCGCAAAGGGGCATGATGATGGTCTGGACGCGGTGGCGGGCGCACTATCCCTGCACCCAGATCGGTTAGAGAGGTGCTATGGCAGGCGGATGCCAAGCTGGATGAGGGGTAATAAAACACATAAAGTGACCAGTGATTTTAAAGTATAGTTACAATAAATTGACATATTTATTACAAATATATTAGGATGCACCTATAAAAAAACCAGAGTAAATGTAAAAATGGATAAATCTATTACCACCCAATTCTTAGAAAAACTGTTTAAGCCGTTCAAAGACCCTGAAACGCTTGAAGATGCATTGAAGCTTGCCGGTAAAAAACATGATGATGTGAAGTGCATGATGCAATATGTCGAGGATGACGGGGGCACGAAAATCATACATCTTAGCGATGGCATGGCGGTTGATAACGCCACAGGGTATTTAGATGCTTTGAATGATTATGCCATGAATTTAGGGGGAGTATTTCATAAGCTGAAACCTGATGCGGGTGATTTGGACACATATTATGAATTGAAGGAAATTCAAACGACATTTAAACATGCCGAAAAGATTTTCACTGATTATATATTAGAGCACGATCCATCAGCAGAAATTCCAAGCACAAAAGTGCATTTGGGATATTTCGATAATGTCGTAAAAAGCTATGAACCAGACACAAGGCCACGTGCCACCGTTACCCCAATCCGCCCAGGCATTGAGATAGATGGGTGATTAAGGAAAAAAGAAATAAAATGAGAGCGTTTAACACAAAAACAAAAGATGACGTGAGTAATCGATGCGATAGATTTATCGACGATTTAAAAACGCTTGATAATATTTTTCAAGAGGGCGCGTTTAGCCCCGAATTTTTGAATAAAGAAAATGTGGCGCTAGGCCAGTTTAGCTATTCAGGCGTGAAGCTCGCAAGCTTAGTGAGCTTTCAACTCGATATTGAAAAAGAGGGTGCGTATTTTGATACAATCCCCGCATTTAAGGCAAGAGATATCGTAATAGCCGCCGCACCTGTCTTGATCCATATAGATCAACTAAGCGCCGCCGCCGATTTATATGAGGAACGAAATGAAAGCAGAATGCCAGTAGAGCGCGAAGACCTAATCGATAATGAAATGCATAACCATGTCATTACAATGGAGCGTTTTAGAGAAGATTTCGCAAAGCTCATATCTGGCGCGGTACAAAAAAACAGATTGCCTGCCTTTCTTGATGAAATCAAAAGTGTTGATTTTTCAGGCACACAGGATGCAGAATTTTGTAACGTTTTAAGGAATGATATAATGCTCAATGCTGAGCAGCGTATGATGTACACACCACATGTACAAATGACGTATGATTGATATTATATATCACATTATAAAACACGAAACCCCCGCCATTGAGCGGGTTTTTTTGCGCCTGAAAATGGCGGTAACACAATGAAAGGAAATATAGATGGACGGAATTTCAAAAGATTTACTGTGGTGGATCACCGTGGTGGATTTGCCCGCTCTTTCAGGATTACTCCTGATGGTGTGGAAAGTGCGTGGCATCAATGAAAAGGAAGTTGATGCCCTGCAAATGACATTAGAGCGCAGATGCGAACAGCTCCGTGATGCGCTGGCGGCGTTCAAACTTGAGGTTGCCAAAACTTACGCCGCACAAAAAGACGTGCGCGCCTTTGAAGAGCGCTTGGTAGAGCATTTGCTGCGGATTGAAAGCAAGCTCGATAAAACTGCCCTGAAAACAGCAGAGCTTAATGGTCGTAAAAATTGACATAAAGAATGTTTTTGTATTATTATCGAGCAACATAAAAAAGAGTGTTTTGGGCGAGAAATAGAAAATGTTAGATCTCATTTTTGGAGAGAAAAAACAACAAACAGTAGATTACATGTCCTTAAAATCCGCAATGGATCGAAAGGCTTTAATTTTAAATAGTAATGGTTCAAGCACCAGTACCGCCGCAGGCCAGTATAACGCCCGTTTTGCACATACGGTATCTGATACTATATATCAAATTTCAAATATTGTTTCACAAATAGCCCATAGCATAAATGATGTTGATCTCGGTGATACAGGGGATATTCAAGCAGATCGCGCGGTTGATATTATAGCTTTTTGTGATCTGGCTGAAGCAAAGATATCAAGCGTTTTGGGTACTGATGCAAAAACCGCATCAGAATATAATGAGAGCTTGCTAAGTAAGGATTACTCGGAAAAATCAAGGGATAAACGTGTTGAGATCGAAGAACGCATGCATGATGGTGTGTCACTAGGCCAATTCGCGGGGTTTGAACGTTTGCGTAGTAAAATTGAAATGGGGTTAAAAGATCGCCTTGACGCAGATGTCTATCAAAACGTCGTAAGACGCCTTCATAAGGGTGAGGGGTATAGTCAGTCACAAGGTGTTCAACCGCCCGCTCAGACACTGAATTTATAGGCGTATATAATACAAAGGCATAGATAAAAACAGCCCCGCATTTCGTGGGGTTTTTCTTTGACCTGATTAGTAAACCAAAAATCATAAAATAACGGAGAAAATCAATGAGTGATAAAACACGCAAACCCACCCTTATGCCTGTTGAATGCAAGGCGTTAGAGGAGGGGAAAACAATGAAGGAATATTACGACGATATGAGCATAGATGTTCTGGCCCGCACCCTATGGGGGGAGGCGCGAAACCAAGGCACGCATGGTATGCAGGCCGTGGCAAATGTGGTGGTAAACCGTGCATCGCACGCCCAGAAAAAAGGGAAATTCTGGTGGGGGAATAACATTATTCAGGTCTGCCAAAAGCCATACCAGTTTAGCTGTTGGAACAGAAGCGATCCGAATTTCAAAAAGCTACAGGCCGTTGAAAGCACAAATTTGTACTTCGCCAGTGCCCAAAGAATTGCCCGCCGCGCCGCGATTGGCACATTACCCGACATAACCAATAACGCCACCCATTACCACACCAAGGCAATATCACCATATTGGGCAAAAGGGCAGGAGACATGCGCAGATATTGGTGATCATGTGTTTTACCGATTGGTGGAGTGAGGAGTCATGTTTCCGAAACATAAATTTGACAGAAAAAAAAGTTTAATCATATAATCCGCGATTATACATATTGAAGGGTAAAATGATAATAATGCTTAGTGATATAATGAGAAAATGTATGGAGCAATTTCAACACGCAAAAGAAAATGATGAATACACACAGCAAGATCACGATGACATCAAGAAATTTCTTGTAAACAGCCCATTAAGTTTAACAGATATTACGGATATAAAGAAATTTATCGACAATAAAACAATGTTCTCTAATTTTGAAGAGTTTGAGGGCATAACACCTAAAGAATACCGCGCAAACGAAATGAATATCCTTGTGGAAAGGCTAAAGAACACGCATGTCGTCGAGCATCGCGATTCTGGAGCATACTTATCCGCCGAAGATCATGCCAGAGTAATGAACTTAATCACAAATACGCCGCTATCGATAAAAAAAATACAAGAAATCTACGATATTAATGCAAACCAATTTCGTCGAGGATTTATTTCTTTGGAAGGGCAAAAACCTCTTCACGCTCGATCAGGGGCCATCATGAAAATATTAAAGGAACATATCCCGCATATCGAAGAAAACGAATATTATAATGAGTTAAGTAAAGGCGGTAAAAGTAATCCCTATGAAGATAAGAGAGAGCTTGTGGGTAAGGTGATTGAGTGCATTGAACAAACCCCCGATCTAAAGCTTACAGAAATATCGTTACAAGCAGGTTTTCATAATTTGGCGGATTGCAGACGAATTTTCAAGGCACAAACTGGCCGGTTATTGGAGGATTATATTGAAGATCAGAAGTTTTCATCCTCGTCGCCATCTTCATTATTAGGGCAATATATGAAGACAATATACCCACAAGATGCGGGTTTATCAGTTGAGGATGTAGCCGCGCATTTTTGCGTAAGCCCACAGGAATTAAAAGATAACGTTTGGAAAGAAACGAATTTGACGTTCGATGATTTTATCAATGAAGTTATGGGCGAAAAAGCAGCAATAGAGGTAATCGGTAAACCAACCCTCGAAACTCTGGATAGGTAATCCTTTTTTTCTAAAATCACAAAAGCCTCTGATTTAGAATAGATCCTATAAATTAGAAAAATCAGATGTTGCACGGCAGAAAATTAGACATATCATCGTAAGTGAAATTATAAATAATGTGAAAGCGTCGCGTATTGCGGCGCTTTTTTTGTGCCCAATCTAATTATCATATTAAGGAGAAAACAGATGGTATCTGCATTTTTATCGCAGGTCGGCTTGCCTGTGCTTGTTTCGATAGTGGGGAGCGCTCTGAGCGTTCTTGATAACCCAACAGCCAAAAAAGCATCCGAGGCGTTGGAAAAGGTATCAGGCGCCATAGCAAGTGGCGGTATTTCACCAGAACAGCTTGCCGAGGCCAACCGCCATACCGAAAAAATGGCATCAATGGAGATTGAGGGTTATAGTGAGGCTCTATCAGAAATCAACCAGTCTCTACGCGCAGAAATAGTATCAAATGACGGTTATGTTCGCCGCATGCGTCCAACTTTTGGCTATCTGATGGCCGCGACTTGGGCGGCGCAAATGTTCGGCATTGCTTATGTCATTATTTTTGACACCGATAAGGCGGGCGTTGTCATGGCCGCCATGGGAAATTTAAGTGCAATATGGGCGGTAGGGCTATCTGTACTCGGCATCTATGTCTATAAACGCTCAGACGAGAAAATGGGCGCGCCTTTGCGCGATGTGATTTTCTGGAATGCGAAAAAGGGTGGGTCGTAGGTTACGGCTCTGGCTGATCGTCTTTATCAAAGATATGGAGCGTGAGTTTTGGTTTTTGAACGTCTCCATCGCTCGCAGGCCTTGATTTTTTATCGTTACTCTTTGTATCAATACCAGCGGTGATATGATCACTCAATGCATAAAGCTTTGTGCGAACCTCGTCTTCGGGGCGGCCATCATCATGGCCCAAAATTTTCTTCGCACGGTATTCCATATAGGAATCAACCTGCGCATGAGAGAGGGTTTCTGGCGGTTTTGTAACGTTGTGCGCCGTTTCTTCTTTAAACCCTTCCTCCGTAAGTTGTCTTACAATTTTCGCACGTTTAATTTCATTTGTACCATAATCCGATTCAATCCAGTGTTTTAAGCGATCACAGAGATCTTGCTTTCTTGCAAGGCTATTTGCTTGGCCTGCACTGTTCAGTGCTGATTTTACCCGCTCTTCTGTATTTTTAATACGGTTAAACGCAGCGGAATAATGATCGGCAGGATCAATCAAATCCCCTCCCAATAAATCATTCAAGCGCAGAAACGCCTCTTTATCGCGCGTTTCGCCATTATATGTATTGTCGTCTCCGCCGTGTTCGTCGCTCATGCTATCTCTCTAAAAAATCACAGTATATATTATAATTGACTTTTTGTCATAATTTTGACATTTTAGCAAAAAAATTAAGGGCGACGGCGTGAAAAAAACATTCGATAAAAACAATCCCCCCAATATTGAGCCAGCAGGTGCATATGATGTATGCGCGGAATATGAGCGTGATGCCAATCTGCACCATATAATTCAGGATTTGGATACGGAAGAGGATGGGCAAACACGCCTTGGTCTGTTTGGCAGTATTTTAGTCCTTGCCACAGATATTGCGGAAAAGGATTGGGAGCGCGGGTGCGAGATTGTCATCCATAATTTACAAAAAATAAAAACATACATCACAGATGATATGGTTTCTGCGATTATTAATATCGCCGAGAACGACCCGCAAATAGGTGAGTTAAATAAGGTTATGAATATTTGTGGAGGCTATAAATTCAAGCAATTAAATGATGTTCCTGAAGTAATATCTCGGCTTCCGATGACGGGGGCTCTCCCGCTTTTGGATCTGGCCGAGGGTTATGCACATAACAGTTCACCGAAATTAGACGAACTGCGTAGTTTACGCAATGCGATAGACCCAAGATATAATCTGCCCGAAGGCGCGGGGCTAGACCTGCATTAATTTCCTGATATCTTTGTATGCTTGTTTTATCCCACTGGAATAATGAAACAAAATCGCTTATGATATGTTTTCTGCGTTTGGGCGTCCTGCCCTTAACATATATTTTCATATAGTACCAAAAGCGAGATAACAGATGAATACTCCCATTACAGTAGCCCGCGGCGACGGCATTGGCCCCGAAATTATGGATGCAACATTACGCATATTAGAAGCCGCAGGTGCGCGCCTTGATATTGAGGAGATTGAGATTGGTGAGGGATGTTATAATCGCGGCATCATGAACGGGATAGAGGACAGCTCTTGGGATAGTTTGCGCCGCACGAAGGTGTTCTTAAAGGCGCCCATTACTACGCCACAAGGGGGCGGGTTTAAATCGCTTAACGTGACGGTTCGCAAAAGCCTTGGCCTGTTCGCCAATGTCCGCCCATGTGTGTCTTATCACCCCTATGTTGAAACAAATTTCCCCGATATGGATCTTGTGATTGTGCGAGAGAATGAGGAGGACTTATACGCAGGGATTGAACATCGCCAAACCCAAGACGTGGTGCAATCTCTTAAACTTATTTCGCGCCCAGGATCAGAAAAAATTATCCGTTATGCGTTTGAATATGCGCGTGCAAATGGCCGTAAAAAAGTCACCTGTATGGCCAAAGATAATATCATGAAAATGGCCGATGGCCTGTTCCACCGTGTTTTTGATGAGATCGGCAAAGAATACCCGGATATCGAGCAGGACTTTTACATCATCGATATCGCAACCGCCCGTGTTGCCGCGCGCCCCGGAGATTTTGATGTGATTGTTACCGAGAATTTATACGGTGATATTATCTCTGATGTTGCCGTAGAGGTCACGGGTTCTGTCGGTTTGGGCGGGTCTTGTAATATCGGCGCAGATTTCGGCATGTTCGAAGCCGTCCACGGCTCTGCGCCTGATATTTCGGGAAAGGGCATCGCCAACCCATCAGGGCTATTGCTTGGCGCGGTTTTGATGCTTAACCATATCGGTCAAAACGATATCGCCACAAAGGTACATAACGCGTGGTTTAAAACGTTGGAAGATGGCATTCATACGGGTGATATCTATGATGCGGGTTTGTCTAAGGAGAAGGTTGGAACAAAAGGCTTTGCAGACGCTGTGATAGAGCGGATTGGTCAAAAACCATCCAAATTCAAGGTCGTTGATTATGGATCAGGTGGTAAGGGAGGGATGAAGCTCCCCCCATTAAAGCCACGTGTTGAGCAGGAAAAGAAACTTGTTGGCGCGGATATCTTTCTTGATTGGGAAGGGCAAGCAGATGACCTTGCCGAAATGATCGAGCCATTGGTTGTAGACGGTCTGAAGCTAAAACTCATTGCAAATCGTGGCGTAAAAGTATGGCCAAATGGGCATCCTGATACATTCTGTTCTGACCATTGGTGCTTGCGTTTTATTGGCTTAAGCGTATCGCATGCAACCCTTCTGGCGCAGCTTTCTGCGCTTGAGGAGACTGGTATGGACTTCGTGAAGGTCGAGAATTTATATAGCTTTGATGGAGAAAGAGGCTACACACTTGCACAAGGTGAGTAAAATCGAGTAGTATCCTGTTTTAAAACGTACAATGATTACGTAACTAATAAATTTAGTGAGGGAAACGATGCGGTTTTTATATTTATTTTTGGCAATAGTCTTGGTGTTTGTATCTGCAAACTCTGTTCTGGCGCAGCACTTTGAAATAGCAACAGCTGATACAGATTATGAAGACGTCTATATGCCAGAGTTGTTTACGACATCTGTTGTGATTGATAATGACAGCCAGCTTCCAAAAGAGCCGAATTTACCCCAAATAGATTATATTAAAATTCCAGAGATAAACTCTTTGGATGAAAGAATTAGTAGATTGATACAGGGGATTAAAACAGATGTTGCACCTGAATATGATCATTACGGATATGAAATACGCAGGTATATGGCGCGTGTTGGAAATATCGAAATTCTAAAAGACGGAGAAGATGATTTATTAATTGAAAATATTAAAAATGTTCGAAAAGCGCGGGTGATTGCGGAATATTGGAAAAAACAACTAGAGTCGGAATTGGAAGATATACGGCCTTTAGTTGAGGCCGATGGGGTTAGTTTTTCTTCGCGCACAGCTTTTAAGCAAAATACGGGTACAGTTCGTACATTCTTAATATCCCTAATGGCTTGGATTGATGCAAATGAGCGGGTATTGATGAATGTATTCGATAATCCAGGGGTCTATGATGTAAGTTACCCTGAAGTGGTGTTTGTGAAGCCTATTTTACGGGTTGAATATTTCAATCTTATGACAACACGTGCACAGAAGCTAAAAGATATCCGTCAATACACCTCATTTGCGTTTATGGTGTATTAAGAAGCAGGCTATTATAAAATCTAAACAGCGCGCTCTAAGGCATTATCAGGAAGGTGGTCATGTGTATCACCGCGTTTGGCGGCCTTTAATGTATTCTGTAATAGGCACGCAATCGTCATCGGGCCAACGCCGCCTGGCACAGGAGTGATTGCTCCTGCAACGCTTATGGCTTCGTCATAATCCACATCCCCGCAAAGCTTGCCATCATCCATGCGGTTGATACCGACATCAATAACAGTCGCACCATCTTTAATCCAACTTCCCTTTACCATTTTCGCGCGACCAACGGCGGCCACCAGAATATCGGCATTTCTACAAACTTCTTCAAGGTTTTTGGTGCGAGAATGTGCCATGGTGACGGTACAGTTTTCGCCAAGTAAAAGCTGCGCCATTGGCTTTCCAAATAACAATGAGCGCCCGATAACAACGGCGTTCAGCCCTGATAAATCTTTAACTATAGATTTGATGAGCATGAGGCTTCCCTGAGGTGTACAGGGCACAAGCCCGTCCATCCCCGCCACCAGCGCGCCAATATTTTGTAAAGTAAGGCCATCAACATCTTTTTCTGGTGCAATCATTTGCACAAGAGTGTCGCTATCCAAGTGATTAGGAAGAGGGAGTTGCAGCAATATCCCATCAATACTTGAGTTTGAGTTGAACGCGTCAATTTCCGCCGCGACTTCGGCCTGAGATGCCATTTTCGGCAAACGTGATTCAAAGCTTTTAATGCCCGCCTGTTCACAGGCTTTAATTTTATTGCGTACATAAACATGCGATGCAGGGTCGTCCCCAACAAGGATAACGGCGAGTCCAGGCTTGCGCTCCATCAACGATGTTTGCTCGGCTATATTTTGTCTAACTTGCGCGGCAATTTCCTTGCCATTGATGATCGTCGTCATAAATAAAATCCTTAGTAAAATAAACTGCCAACGACACCAATCAGTATTTGCACGCCGATAAAAATAACAAGAGGAATGATGTCAATCCCACCAATAGGTGGAACGAATTTCCGAAGAGGGGTATAGACAGGGTCTGTTAGCTTATGCGTAAGCGCATTGAGGTTTTGCGCCGCTTCGTTCTTTTCATTCACAATATCAAAAGCCACAAGCCAGCTCATCGCGACCTGTATAATAATCACGAAAATATAGAGTTGTAACGCGAGAATAATTAATCCGCCAATAAGTGCCATTGTCTTGCCCTCTAAAATTTTTGAACACCCTCTTATATCCTTTTTTCAGACAAAATCAATCTTTCTTCGGCTGTTGCTATGTGTCATTATGTGCATCATTTTAATGTTTATTATATATATTGACGTTATAATTGATTAAAAGCGTAAATGGAGCATGAAATATGATTGGTATTGATCCGATAACCATCACGTCAATGGTGGTGTTGGCGGGGTATAAACCAGAATGCCCCATTCATGAACCAACAAAAATCAACATCACCCCTGTATCCGAAAAAATAAAATATGATGTGTCTCAGTCTTTAAAAGACCTTCAGCAATATGATTTGGATACGGTTGATCCATATGGGTTTCACGGGAAAAGCATCACCCGTGCTTTTATGAATGGCTCTGTTGGCCTAAGCTATGAAATGAATTTCGCTAGCCAATCAATCCCTGAATATAATATTAGCTGCCAGTGGTATGATAAAATTAATGTGAAGATAGAGGTTGCGCCGACCATTGTGGTTGCCAAAGAAATTTACCACGACCCATGTATGCGAAATGCCGTCATCGGGCATGAGTTGAAACATGTGCAGGTTGACCGTGTTATTGTTAATAAATACGCAAAAATCATCGGTCAAAAGCTTTTCACGGAACTAAAATCACGCGGCTTTACCGCCGGCCCATTCGCCAGTGAACGCGCGGAAGAGGTGAGGGAGAAGATGATGCATGTTGTCAGCCAAATCATTGGTTTAGAGCAGGAAAAAATGAATTTGGAGCGCCGCGAAAAACAACGCGAAGTTGATACGATTGAGGAATATGAAAGCGTCGATGATAAATGCCCCGCATTTGAAAAGAAAAAGGCGGGTATCTACGCAGACGTCCTGCAATAGTACCCATTATGCATTTGTTGTTATAAGTTTCGTAGTAGAGCGCCCACCATATGAGGGCATTACCGAATGACCAGCGAAACCTCGCATATAGCGCTCGTCGAAAAATCATCTTCCACTTTAATCGTATAAACAGAAGCGCTTTTTAGCATATGCACTTTCATGGGGGCGTGTATTTTAATGCCGCAATCTTGGGTTCGCCCATCATCTGACACAAAGTATAAAGAGGCCATTTCCGTGTCATATTCTGCCCATTCTATTGTTGCGGGCATTGGTGCTTTGTGAAAAAGATAGAGCTTACCAGAATCGCTGACGACAAGCTCCATTTCTCCCATTTCTCGAACGCTCGGCAATGGTAAATGGTTGTCCTCCATATTTTAAATCCTTAAAATAGCTATAAAAAATAAAAATCGCACATCTATTAAAATGCACGATTTTAAAAATTAAACAAGTGAATTGCTTCTGCGTAATTAAGGCGCCATAAGACTGGTTGTTACGGTGTTGTCTGACTCTTGGCTTGGCACAGTATCCTGATTTTGCAGTTTGCCAATGACATCATCAATACTCGAAGTTGGGCCTTGCTCTCCCGTTTCGAAATCAACAGTAGAAACTTGGAAGTTTCCACCAGCATCAACAACAGGGCATTTAGCGACGGTGTCTGCAAATAAACCTGCCTCACTTTGACCTGCCCCGCATTTGGTGAATGTTTCTTCACCGTCAAGAATATCGCTTAGATCAGATGCGGGCACTATACCGTCCTCGATCACGAAGTCAGTTTTCACATATGCACCCACATCATCATTTGCCGGTGCGGCGCGCATATCTTCTTGCACAGCATCAATAACGGCTTCATTCCCGTCACGAAATGTCGCGGCATATTCCAAAATCTTTATCTCCGCAGGATTTAAAGTTTCATTTGGATTTTGTTGCCTTTCAATTAAGTTCTCAATGGTTTCAACCAAATCTCCGTCTGGCAAGGCATCTACTAATTCCTGAGGAAAGTTAATATCCAGTTTATCATCCAGCGCCGCCTGAAGAGCCGCCGCACCAACATCATAGGCTTCATTTTCAAGTGGGTCGCTTTCCGCGGCAACCTGAACAGGAGCAGATGGGTTTTGAATGTAATCCACCAAATCCGCAGCATTATTCGGGCTGTCTACTGCATAAGCTTGGCTTCTCAAAACATCAGCCGCGTCATCATTGCTCATGGTGTAGTTAGAGCTTGTGCCGTCATTGCGCTCTACAGAAATTGTCGTGTAACCGCTTCTGCCGTCAACTTCGGCGGGGGTCGCCGTAACAATACCCGCGAGATCATAGCCTCCACCGACTGATTGTATGGTTTCATTTCCTTGTGTGTCGTAAACAGTGACAGATGCACCGAGTCCACGCCCACCTTCAACTTTTGCTTGATTGTTATCCACTTTATTACCCTTATTTATTATTTGATTATCAAAATTTTACAATAAAAGTAATCTGAGTGTCAAAATAAATATTAGCCTTCCGCCTCAATTTTCGCAATAAGCGGGAGAATGATATATTTCACATCATACTTTCCAAGATAGCCACGGTGATGGTATCGAATGCGCCCGTTCTTATCGATGATCCAGCTTTCGGGCGTGGCGGTAACGCGCCATTTCACCATTTCCGCGCCTTCGGGGTCGTTGCCGATACGGGTATAGGGATTGCCGATTTTATTGAGCATCCGAATAACCGTCTCGCGCTTATCCCGATAGGCAATGCCATAAATAGGGATGCCATGGGTCTGTGAAACCTCCATCAACGCGTCATGCTCTATCAGACAAGTGGAGCACCATGAGGCAAAAACATTGATCATCACGGTGCGTTTGGGCAGGTCGCTATGGGAAAACATGCCAACATCACCAAAGCCATCGACCAGAATTTCTTCCAATTTAAAGGCGGGCATCGGACGGTTTAGCAATGGGGGGATTTCGGGGGGCTGGCTTTTCTCATAAAATAAATATCCCAGATAGAGCAGGGTAAGCAACGGCAATGCGATTAAAAAACGGTTCATAACCATGCCTATCCTGCCGCCTGAAGCGCCGCTTGAAGATCGTCGGTTAAATCATCAATATGCTCCACCCCGATAGACAGGCGCAACAAACCATCAACAACCCCCGCCTTTTCACGCGCTTCCTCGCCCATTGAAACATGGGTCATACTGGCGGGATGGTTGATCAGGCTTTCTGTGCCGCCCAAGGATTGCGCCAATCGAAACACATGCAGCGCATCAACAAACCGCTTCACCGCAGGCAGCCCGCCTTTCAGGGTAAAGCTGAGCATCGCGCCAAAGCCCTCTTGCTGCGCCTTTGCCACGTCATGCCCCGTATGAGAGGGCAGGCCAGGGTAGTAAACCGTTTCAACGCTCTCATGATTATGAAGGAGCTTGACCAGTTCTTCGGTGTTCTCCTGCGCGCGGTGAACACGAAGCTCTAATGTTCGCATCCCGCGAAGGGTCATATAGCTGTCAAATGGCGCGCCGATAACGCCCAAAGAATTTGCCCAAAATTCAAGCTGTTCTAAGATGTCCGTATCATTCGTCACAACGCAGCCGCCCACAACATCACTATGCCCGTTCAGGAATTTGGTGGTGGAATGCATCACGATATCCGCGCCCAGTGCCAAAGGCTGTTGCAGCATTGGGGAAAGGAAAGTATTATCAACAACCGTAACCGCGCCCACGACTTTCGCGCGGGCGGCAATATCCGCAATATCTGCAATCCGCATAACGGGGTTTGACGGGCTTTCGATAAACACCATCTTCGGCGTATCGGCGGCAAAGGCGGCTTCAACCGCGCCCTTATCATATTGATCAATGAATTTCAGGCGAAAATGCCCCTTATCCGCGAGCGTGACAAGCAAGCGATAGGCCCGCCCGTAACAATCATACGGTGCAAACAGAACATCATCCGGATTCAGTAAGTGCAGAAACAGCGTAATCGCCGCCATGCCGGAACTGGTCACAACCGCGCCAGCACCGCCCTCAAGCTCATTCATCGTACGGGCGAGCAGGTCACGTGTCGGGTTTGCGGTGCGCGAATATTGAAATTCAGGCGCATCACCAATCCCGCCAATCTCAAAGGTAGAAGACAAATAGAGCGGGGATATAACCGCGTGATGCGCGGGGTCTTCGCCAATACCAGCCTGAATGATTGCCGTTCTTCTGCGCTTGCTCATAACCTGACCTTTGTAATCGTGCAACGTAAAAAAACACTTTAACGCGGGCGCGAAAAAAAATCAGTAGAGAAATGATAATTAATCATGTGATGGAGCGGGAGCGGGAGCGGGAGGGATGTCTTTGTTTCTCATAAATAACACGTTATGAAAATGCAAGTCAAAGAAAAATACCGTTGCCTGAGGAGACAACGGTATGAATAAAGTAAGTAAGCGAATTGTAAATAGTATGAGGTTTGTTTTCTGTTCAAAAAACGAAACTTTCAAATCATCTATTCTTATTATCTAATATAAATGTGGCGAAATTTTGGAGTATATTCACAAATGACCGCGAGCGTAAGGCGTTGTTAAATAAAGATAAAAAATTAATTCTGTGGATAGAATTAAGGGTTTTTTAACTATGTGGAGCAAAAATAAGGCAGTTTTTCGAATCAATCATCATGATATTTTATTGTGATTCGCGCATTTATATAGTGTGGTTATAAAGCGTATTTCTTGATTTGGGCGTGCTGTATATGGTAAAAGCATGAATAATAAAAATAATGATCAGGGCATAATGGGGCGTAAATCCGACACATTAAATGATAAGACAAAATCCGTTTCATCTTTGGGGACGGAGTTTTGTGTTGCTCAAGCCAAACAGCTTTATGCCGCCATTATGGATGGCTCTGGGGATGAATTAGAGCACCAATCACATTACAATAGTTTGAGAAAGCTTGATAAAACGATGATGATCACGGCGCAAGAACGCGGCATTGATATAGGCGCTCTTGGTCAGGAATTAAAATTAAATCTGAATATTGCAAAGAACAATAAGGCTGATCTGTGCAAAATATTTGAAGGGATGATCCTTGAAAAGCATGAGCAACACAGAGTGAGACAAGGTGACATGCTCGGGGTTGCTGTACATTATGAGCAATCAATAACCAATGGAAAATTATCCGTGCCATTGATTGCCGCGATGATGTTGAAACACGCGGCAGAGGATGAGGACGGCGCGCTGCCCAATTCACATACATGGCCAGAAATAAACCGCAACGGGTATTACGGCGTGGACTTGCCCGAGCGAATGGACATAGCGACAATAAAAGACATTTGTGGCTGGAAAAACGTAAATACTTTAACTGAAAAATTCCATCGTGATCTCGACTTTGTCATGAAAAACGGAAAAATCAGCGATGATTTGCGTCAAGGAATTGATAATGGCGTTAAAGAGCATCAGTTGGCGTTAGAGGCCAGTGGCAAAGGTGACCGCGATGTGGAAATGTCGTTGCCGATATTGGTGCGGAACATGTTGTTTTATGTGGATGAAACGAAGGATTCGGGAAAGAGCCTTTCATTGCCTGATAAAAACAGCTCAACCGAGTGGCGGGATAAACATCATTATGGCGTGTATGGCCTTCATGGCCTTGATAAGGGCATGGATTTAAACAAGGCCAAGGAAATATGCGGCTGGAAAACAAAAGGGGTTAAGGCTCGATCTCTTGCGGAGAAAGACATTCTTGCCACGGACCTTGCCTATTTCAGGGAGCACGGTGACATCAGCGAAGACTTATTGGATCGATTAGAGCGCGGCGTCGCGGAGCACATTGCGGATCTTGATGCGGCGAATGACGTTCCCAAAGGCACAATATCTCAACAGGAACTCAAAGTCCTCGAATTATAAAACTGCATATAAAAGTTGTGTCTTTCTATGTGGTGCTGTCATTTAAAGCATCACCATGTCGTGAAACACGGAAGTTATAGTGTGTTTACATCTCCAATTCATACCCGCGATCTATATTCTGCCCATAATCTATGTCGTTTTGAATTTGTCGTGCTTGTTCTTCTATTTCTATTAAACGTCTTTGTTGTTCCCATGATTCTACGTTTGTTGAGCGAGACAGTGTTTTCCAGTACGGATCAAGTTTTTCTTCCTCTCTCTCAATGGAACGCGATAATTCAAGCTCCAAATCAAAATTAGATACCATTTCATCACCTCATTTATTTTTTGCAAAGAAAATACACACATGTAAATTCATTCTTAACGCTTTGCGTGTAATGGTGTATGCTCTGCATTGGGAGTTCACTCGCGTTTATTCAAACAATTTTTCACACAGGGTTTTATCACTATGGCACGCACAGGTCACGATTCACTAAATACACGCAAGACATTAACGGTTGAGGGAAAAGATTATGATTACTTTTCAATCGAGGAGGCCACAAAGCATATCGGGGATGTTTCGCGCCTTCCTTATACACTAAAGGTTTTATTAGAGAATTTACTCCGCCATGAAGACGGTCGTTCTGTAAAGGTGGAAGATGTAAAGGCGATTGCCGATTGGCTCAAGGAAAAGAAATCGAGCCATGAAATTGCCTACCGCCCCGCGCGCGTATTGATGCAGGATTTTACAGGCGTCCCCGCCGTTGTTGATTTGGCCGCAATGAGAGAGGCCATGGTTGCCCTTGGTGGTGATCCAGAAAAAATTAACCCGCTTGTCCCATGTGATTTGGTGATTGATCACTCTGTCATGGTGGATGAGTATGGCTCTCCCAAGGCATTCCAACACAATGTGGAGCGTGAGTTTGAACGCAATGGCGAGCGTTATGCGTTTCTAAAATGGGGGCAGGGCGCATTTAACAATTTCCGCGTTGTTCCGCCCGGTACAGGGATTTGCCACCAAGTAAACCTTGAATATCTGGCGCAAACCGTGTGGATGGACGCCGATGATAAGGACGCATCGAAAAACGTAATTTATCCCGATACACTGGTGGGAACGGATTCTCATACAACAATGATCAACGGTTTGGCCGTTCTTGGTTGGGGTGTTGGCGGGATTGAGGCTGAGGCCGCAATGCTGGGTCAGCCTGTATCTATGCTTATCCCTGAGGTTGTTGGCTTTAAGCTAACAGGGAATATGACAGAGGGTACAACCGCGACTGACCTCGTCTTGCGCGTTGTTGAAATGCTGCGTGAGCTTGGCGTTGTTGGTAAATTTGTTGAGTTTTATGGCGATGGCCTTGATAAATTGTCACTGGCGGATCAGGCGACAATCGCGAATATGGCACCTGAATATGGTGCGACATGTGGATTTTTCCCGATTGATGCCGAAACCATTCGTTACCTTGAATTTACAGGCCGTGACCCGCATCGTGTGAAAATTGTTGAGGAATACGCAAAGGCGCAAGGCATGTGGAGAGATAGCCACACGCCAGACCCCGAATTCACAACTACACTTGAACTGGATATGGGAACAATCGTTCCTGCGATCTCTGGCCCGAAACGCCCACAGGATCGTATTGTCTTAACACAGGCGCATACTGCATTTGAAACATTAGTGCCCGAACATAAATCAGTTGCCGTTAAAGGCAGTGATTATGAGCTAGATAATGGTGATGTTGTCATCGCCGCGATAACAAGTTGTACAAATACATCTAACCCATCGGTTATGGTTGCGGCGGGGTTGGTCGCGCGTAAGGCGAAGGCATTGGGTTTGCAGGTTAAACCATGGGTGAAAACATCCCTTGCCCCTGGATCACAGGTGGTGACCGAATATCTGAACAAGGCGGGCTTACAAGATGATCTTGACGCGCTTGGTTTTGATACGGTTGGTTATGGTTGTACCACATGTATCGGTAACTCTGGCCCGTTAGATACGCCGATTGGTAATGCGGTGGATGAGGGCGACCTGAACGTGACGGCCGTTCTTTCAGGAAACCGTAATTTTGAGGGGCGTATTTCCCCGCATGTGAAATCAAATTATCTGGCATCTCCGCCGCTTGTCGTGGCATATGCGATTGCGGGATCTATGCGCGTGGATATTATGAACGCAGTTTTGGGGCAAGATCAAAACGGACAGGATGTGTATTTGAAAGACATCTGGCCAAGCAATCAGGAAATAGCCGATACGGTTGCGTCTTGCTTGACCCCTGAAATGTTTACAGAGCGTTACGCAGATGTATTTAAGGGCCCGAAAGAATGGCAGGAAATCGGTGGAAATGCCTCTGGACAGACTTATGATTGGGTTGATAGCTCGACTTATGTGCGTAACCCACCATTCTTCAGTGGGATGAGCAAGGAAGCGGGGGTGACAAACGATATTGAACAGGCTTACGCGCTCGCTATCCTTGGGGATTCCGTCACAACGGATCATATATCTCCCGCTGGTGCGATTAAAAAAGACGCCCCCGCAGGAAGCTATCTCACCGACCATAATGTCTCGCAAGTGGACTTTAACTCTTATGGCTCGCGCCGTGGAAATGATGAGGTTATGACACGCGGCACATTCGCCAATATCCGTATCAAGAACGAGATGCTTGGCGGAGTTGAGGGGGGCTTTACCAAATATATCCCAAGCGGTGAGCAAGTGAGCATCTATGACGCATCCATGCGCTATCAAGCCGAGGGGCAGCCGTTGGTCGTGATTGCGGGCGCGGAATATGGTACAGGATCATCGCGTGACTGGGCGGCGAAGGGCACGAGATTGCTTGGTGTGAAGGCCGTGGTCGCCGAGAGTTTTGAGCGTATCCACAGATCAAATCTGATCGGTATGGGCGTTCTTCCATTGCAGTTCAAAAACAATAAAAACCGTAAAACGTTGAATTTGAACGGCACTGAGCGTTTCTCCATTAAGGGGATAGCGGGCGGCCTAAACCCTCAACAAGATGTCCAGATGACGGTTCATTACGCCGACGGATCAGAGCAAGAAGTAACACTTCTTTGCCGCATTGATACGTTGGATGAGATGGAATACTACAAAAATGGTGGAATTCTGCACTACGTCCTTCGTCAACTCGCGGCGTAGGGTTGCGAATTCTATAGAAAAGCCGCGTGATGCGGCTTTTTTTATAGCTCTGGCGCGCTAGAATTTTCCAAAATAACATGCAGCTTATTCGGTGTTACATTATCATAGCCCACCGCTTGATAAACCTTTGCGGCGTTTTCTGTGCAAGCGGTGAGTTGCTTCGCCTGTAATTCTGTGGGTGCATTGAAATCAACGGCACATTTTACATCCTGATAGGCAGATTTACTATCCGACATCGTGCATGACCCAAAAAAAGATAATGCCAAAATACCTGCCCCAATATTGAGTTTGAAGTTAATGCCATCCGTGTGTTCAGATATGGATTGAGCAGCCTTCTCAATTTTTTCTAAATTTAATTCTTTTTCTTGTGTCATTTTTGACCATCCCGTATGAATTTAATTAAAAGTATTATGACATTGCATTCTTTCTGGTGTCAAACTTTTCATTGTAAGTGCTAAATACGAGTAGCTATTTTTGTAGCATTTAAGAAAATTCAGGGGAGGAGGGCGTATTGTCTTCCTCCTCATCCGATTCAAAATCATCATAAGGGTCATAATATTTCGCGGAAATATCCGTTTCAGAGGCATATTTTAACACTGTGTCTAATTCATCATTGAAATCTAACGTAGACTTTAACACTTCGTTTCTAATTTCAGATGTGACGCCCTTGTAATACGGCTCTGCGCGCACCCAATCTGGCGTAACCGTGTGTAGAGCTGGGCGCATGGCTTTATCCCATATCCATTGCTCTGTCTTGCTGGCTAAAGAGATGGTGTTATTTACATCATATCGAACGCGATCAACGGCTTGATTAATCGGGTCTTTGATATAGCGCCTAAAGCCATATTTGGAAACGCGCCCAAAATCCTCTACCGTTTCATCCCAGCCGCTTTTCAGGAAGATATAGCCTGATGCAAACATAATAGCGGAAGCACTCATGGTCATCGCATTTGAGTAATCTAAATTTGCAGCGCTGTGGAGGATAGACATGGGGTCAGTAGTGGTTAAGTAATCAAGCGCACCCTTGGCATCAAATTTAGAAATTTTATCAGGAAGGCTTGTAAAGCTCTCAAGATTCCAGTGGTGCAAATGCGTTGATTCATACATATAGGCCGCGCCCTTACCCATAATGCCGATCAAAGGCAGTCCGACAAACAGGGCTTGCTGCCCGTATTCTTTACGTGCTATATGCCCGATAACATCGTGACGCATGCGGTTATCCCAGCTGTCTTTTGTGATTTTTTTCAAATCATTATAGGCTTCTTTCAGGCGAGGAACTTCGCGCAGCTTATGCATAGCAAGCATACCATAAGAAATGGCGACCCCGCCCGCGCCAAGAAGATGGCCGTTTAAGTTCCCTGTATCCTGATACATATTCCACCCCATATAGGTTTGCGGCAGGTGAACAAGTGTGCCCATCGCTAAAAATGCGGCGCTAAGTCTTGAGACAATAATATCTTGCCCAATGGGGTTCTTTGCAAATTTTTCAATGGCTTTGCATTTTGTTTTGTTATCGGCATGAATGGAGCGCGATTTTTTACGCATCCATTTTCGCATACCACGTGTTTGCACATGTAAAATAGATTTAGAATCTTTATTGAGGTTTATTTGGGCGCCCATAGAATGCGTCATCTGTGCCGTTAAATAAGAGGGTGAGTTATTAATATAATGTGCTGCCAATTTGGTTTTTACACTGATTTTTGTAAGATACGCTTTTAACGCGTTATCGTTGGGCTCTGCACCCAATTTCAAAATCGCATCACGTTTGATTTTATTATCTTTTTTGATCGATTTGGCCTTCGCAAGCGTCCATGATTTAAACAGTTGCTTATTTGATTCGTACAACCCCGTATCCATGGCCTCTGCGGTGTTATGAAGGAATTTCGCGTATGTATATTGCGGGAGGGTGGCGATGCGCCCAAGGTTTTTCGGTACATTGTTAATTGCGCTCCACCACCCTTGATTTCGGAGCACATTTCCCGCGCCAGTTGCCCCCAAAAGAATTTTTTCCATTTGATTTAAATCAGCCAGAGCCGCAACCGCAACAACGCCGCCAGCCGCCCATTTCTGTTTTTTAATAAACCCCTCATCATGGTCGTGTTCTTCCTTGGTGTGGGTATCGGGGTTTTGGAAGATGGAGTAATGGCGATCTTGCGGAAGTTCGGTTTCTTCTTCTGATTCTGGTGTGATGTTTGCGCGCTTGTTGGGCTTGTAAGTTTGATCAAAGCTATAGGCAGCATTTTCTTTTATGTATTGTTTGTTTTCAGAAAACAAGGCGGTCAAATTTTTCCCACCATATTCAGGAGAGCCAGTGCGGCGCAACTTACCTGCGCTGCTCTCGAAGGTCTTGCTATGACCACTCTTTCTGAATTTTTTGCTCATAATACCTAAATACTATCATCATAAATCTATTTCTATGGCCTGATATTTAAAGGTTTATGTCTGTTATGTCAAAGTTTAGGGTTTAGACATAAGCTTCATCATCATCAGGCGGTGGGTGAGCGTGAACATAACGCTCTGTCATATCAATGATATGATCGAAATTTGGGCGCTCTGGTCGATAACGTATAGCATAGATATTTTCCATGCTGCTAAGTTGAATATTGACTTCATGAATACGTTTTTTTGCGGCGATGGTTAAATTATATTCATCAGAGAATTTTTTAATCTTCCCCATTTCAAGGAGGACGTTATTCTCACCCACACGATAGCAGAGCTGCACCGCTTCGAGAATATCTGCGGAAATACTAAGCCCATGTACAATATTTATTTTCTTCTCCCCTTGATCAGGTTTGAGATTGCAATTAAATGTGTGGGTATTGCCTGGCCCACGAATAATCATGCTGCACCGTCCTTCGATCCTTGAAAGGGCACAGACAAGAGCGACATTGCTGTCAAACTCGATTGCAACGTCTTTTCCAGCCTGTGAAAAAGCGGATTCTGCAAGCCTGATGGATTTATCATAACTCTCTTTATTGACGATATCACATTGTTCAATAACATCCAGAAACTGGTGGTGCTTGCCTTCTGAAAATACAATTTTTCCTTTGCTATAGAGGCAAATCCAACGATCTGGGTTATGAAGTCGTTCAAACGGGCTGAGTGAATTGTCCCACATTTCGTGCCAGTTTATTTTTATGGTGCGACTAAGCAGGGGGCCTAAACGCTCGAATTCCGCTAGAAGAAGGGCCGCGAATCGCACACAGCTATGCATATTGCTAGAGCGAATAATATAATTCTCGCCTGGCATTTCACCCGCCTTTAAGGTGATCGCCATGCGATTACTGAGCGCCGTAATTTTTATGGCATTGGAAGCACTACTTGGATTTCTTTCCCGTATAACAAATTTTTCGCGTAACAATGATGTATCGATTTGCATGTATTAAGCCCTATGCCTTTATATTAAGGCGTAATGAATTAACGTATCATAACATACTCATAAAAATACGGAAGTTTTCTTTGTATCGCAGTGGATTATAAGACGTGTTTTATGCAGCGAAACGAGGCTTGGCGACATCATATGTAGGTGTTTTCTGATCAAGGTCATTAAGCTGTTTTACACATTTTGAAAGCTGTGTCTCAATGTTCATACGCTTAGGCATATCATTGTAAAAAGCCTGAAGACCTTCGCTGATAGTTGAACGTATGTTAAAGCTGTTAGAAATGGATTTGCCAGCCATACGCGCCATAGTCCCCTGACCGTGCGCTGCTGCTTTTTGAGTGCTTTTTTCGATGTCTGTAATATACTCGCTATAGCATTCTAAAGCATTAGAAGCATCAAACTCCTGAGTCCAGTTACCAAGGGTTTCGGATACCGCTTCCGAAATTGCTGAACCCAGGAGGCTTTCCATGATTATTGTACCAAGCATACCGTCGTGGTCGTTGGCAACTTTAAAGTTTGGATTGCTATTGATGAACAATGGGCCATTATGATCTGGCTTATCAGGGTGGGGAGCCAACTGCTGTAGGTCTTTCATCAACGCTGTAATTTGCCCGATGATCGCTTGCTTTTGACTTTCTTGATATGCGTAGCTCATAGTACCTGTCCCTTTGTTAAGGTTGATACTATGCGAGTTAAGTAAACACGGATTTAATTATGCATAAAATTCGAAGTAATTCTTGTTTTTACTTTATCGAATACTTTAATAAAATTTATATAAAATTGTATACATCTGGTTATTTCAATGTTTTTCAATATGTTATGGGGTTTCGAAAAATTTTATCGTTACTTGGTAGCATTGTTTTGTATGGATTTTTTTTATAGAAATAAAAAAACGACCCTAAATTGGGGGTCGTTAATGCGGTAATATTAATAGATATATTAATAATTAAAGGAACGGTTAATCAAACATACTGTCTATATCGCCTTGAGAGGAGCTATCATCGCCTGATTTTTCTTCTTTAGATGCGCTAAACAGCTCGTCAACCTCTCCTTGCGATGAGGCTTTGCGAACTTTCTCTGCCACAACGGAGTTATTGGGTTTAACTTCAATACCTAAACGTTCGAACGTGCTGCTGAGCCGTTCTTCAATACTATGAAGGTTATCAAGAGTGTTTTTAATACGTTGTCCTGTTAAGTCTTGGAATGTGCAGGCCATCAAAATTTCCTGGATATCGTTACGAATATGGACTTTGATATCTTCACGTGTGGCCTCATCATTCCAGTCTTTTTCACCATCAACGTAATCGGCGATACGATCTGCCGCATCCAAAATATTATTGGCCGCATTTTCGGTGTCTTCAATAACAGCCTCAAGCTCAACGCCTGTATTGGCCGCGCTGCCGCCTTCGCCCTGATAATTAATGGCACTTAAGATTTCCAGAACTTCAGAAAAACGTTTAACAATGCCGTCTTCTGCCATATCAACCTGTTGAGATGTGGCGTTAATTTCCATCGAAATCTCGTCAAATCGACGAGCGATGAATGTCTCTAATGTTTGTAATTGTGCGTTGAGGACATCAACCGTATGGTAAACGTCTTTTTGATCTTCAGATAGTTTTGCTTTTTGTTTTGACGGCATAGGAAGTAGTCCCCCGGAAATCCTAGATTTAATAATGCTTAAAGAAAACGCAGTGTGTAAACGTAGTATTTCTACTCAAGAAGAATAATATCAGACGAATATTAACAAATTACTATCGAATAGACTCCCACGATTCACCATAAAATAAAAGAAGATTGCGAATGTATGCAGGGCTCATAATAGCAGTGTTATGAAGTTTTTATGGGCTCATATAGATCGAAAACATCAACAATTTCAAGAAGCTGCTCTATTTCTTTCTTCGTTCGCATGGCCTGTTCTTTTGTCGTGACAGGAACAAATAAATTGGAGGCTTCAAACATATCTTTTTCATATGGGATCATCATAAAAACGTGTTTTTTACCAAATAAAACGGCTGTAAGCGGCGCATTATCAAAAATCTCTGCGGCCTCGGCAAGTTCCTTGATCAGGCGGTCACCCACGAAAAGCTCGGCGCTATCCGGTTTGTTTGAAAACACCATAAACTTATCCCATTCAGGATTAGACACGCTGATATGAACCTTGCTCATGGACTTCCATCGCGTCGTCTCATAGTTTTTAACCATTTTATGGTTTGAGGTAATAATCGTGTGCCCTTCAAAAACTTCATCTTGTGTTTCAAGCAGAACAAATATTCCGTCAAACACGGGTTTCTCACGCTCATTTTTGCGGTAAAGTCGTGCTTCAGAGAAGATAACATTCACGCCCTTATATTTACCCATAAAGCAATCTTCAGCCTTATAGATGTTATGTGCAGGAACAACAGCGAGCTTTTCAATAACCTTGGAGCTCACGCCGCGCTCAGGATGAAATTCTAACCCATTTAATGTTCGTGCCAATTTGGGCATAAAAATTTCTTTATGCTCACGCTTATAGGTCTTTAAGGGAATGCCTGCCCAGATATTTAAAAAGAGTGTTGGAACAAAGGATATAAGAAGGCAGAAAATAGAGAGGAGGAATTGCGCCTCCATAAGGAAGAAATACCCAGATGAAGCAACACCTAAAAATACAAAGAAAAGGCTGAAATTCATAGCCATAAAGCTGCGCGTGCGGTGCTGCATCATGCGGCTTATGCGCATATCTTCGGATTCTTTGATGACCGCGTCCATCTCCTTGCTGAAACGAGACGTCTCAACACGCTCTATCTTTTTAGGGTGAATATTCTTCGGCGCGTATTTATCGTGTTTTTGTGCTTTCATAGCTCATATCTAAGCAGCCCCACATCAGAAGTGCAAGTGTTTTAGATTTCGCGGGGCGCAGTTTGTGTGTATTCAATATCCACCAACGCTTCATACCAATCACGAATCATTCCCGCTTCCTCGCGAGAGGGGTGATTAAATGGCGGTTTGAGACGTCCGTCGAAATAGGTTTTAACCAAGCTCTGCCAGTACTCTTCAATATCATGGCCGTGATACCCGCACCAGCTTTCAAACCACACCGTGCCCGCGCGCACATGAGTGATCTCATCATCATGGATAATTTGAAGCATATCGGCGGTTTTATCATCACCCTGCGCCTTCATCATAGAGATCATATTCGGCGTAACGTCCAGCCCCCGAGCCTCAAGCACCATCGGCACAATCGCAAGACGTGCAGGTAAGTCATGTGCGGTGGCCGTGCTAGACTCCCATAAGCCATCATGTGCGGGTAAATCACCATAGGCTGCGCCAAAATCTGAAAGGCGATCTTGTATCATGAGGAAGTGCTTGGCCTCATCATCGGCTACCTTGACCCAATCATCGTAAAACGCGCGGGGCAGGGTAAAGCCATCTTTCGCATTCTCATCGGAATATCGCGTAAACCGCGCGATGATATCCCACGCCAGATCAATCGCGTTAAGCTCTATATGGGCAATCGCGTGGAGCAGGGCAATCTTTGACTTATCACTGCCCGCTTTACGCCGCCGTGGCATTTTGGTGGCATGAAGCATCTCTGGCCTGTCTGGTCGCGCGGGGCGATCCGGCATGTCAGGCACCAACCCCACCGCGAGAGAGGAACTGGCCTTCCATTTATCTGCAGAAATACGGGATGCCTCGGCCTTTTTCACCGCATCACCGCAATTTAAAACATCAAGCGCCAGTTCACATAGGGTTTTGGTCATAATATCTAAGCTGGATTTTTCTGCTGTAAGTCTTGATCATAGATATGCATATGTAGACGATAGGCGTGCTGCACAAGGTTATCCATTTTTAATACGCTGTCCTTTAGGGCATTGTTAATCGTGGGATGAATGGCTTCAATGACATAGGCATGAGCCCAAAGATCAAGAAGGTTAGGTGTATCCGTTCCAAAAAACCACTGATCACCGCCCAATACACCTGACAAGGATTGAAAGTCTTGCGCGCCATGGCTATAAACTTCTTCTTTCGTGTGGCGGGCAATGCCCTGCCCAACGGCTTTTTTGATAACATCGCCGCGTATTTTATTGGATATGATACGAGATAAAAACCCTGGCATCCCCATATTTCCAAAGAATAGCGGCTTCACAACGGCCCATCCATTATCATCAATCCAGCGAGAATAAAGCCCACAAAAATACGTGCTTTCATCCAACATACGTCGAAAGGCATGTGATTGGGCGCATTGGCTTGCGGTAAGGGGGGCATCCATATCAATGTTTTTGTCCTTGGATAATCGATCAATGATAAGGGTGGAATCTCCCATTTTCTCACCATTTTCAAAAACAACAAATGGAATCTTTTTCTTTGGCGCCTTGCCAAGCGTTGATTTTGCATCAAATTCACCAAGCTCAAATGCGATATCGTTGATACGCATAAAGCTTTCCAACTTTAAACAAAATGGGCTGGGGTCGGGTAAACCAAAAGCTTCTCCAAATTTATAGAACGTGATGGCCATGGTATGTAATCCTTCTGAGGAGTTATAATATCATTTTTTTTAAATGTTGTTTTGATGATTAAAGATGTACCCCATCACAAGGAAAAAGAAAAGAATCTATAATTGTGTTTTTATTAGAGGGGGTTAGATAAGTTGTTTATTATTCGTTAAATTGGCCATGCGTAACGCGCATAACAAAAATGCACAAAACATCATAAAAAATGCATTTTTACTGTTGCAATTCAAATGTAACGAGCATATAACCCACCCGTCCCTGGCTGCCAATCTCCTCCCCCCACACACTCCCTTTGGCGGTCGGGGCTACTTTTTCCTTTAAATAGAGCGATTGAAGACTGAGCCTTTGATGGTTTTAAACAAATCATCCAATGGTTTGTTTTGCCCTGCAGCTTGTGTAATGCCCAAAGATTTCCGAAGTTCGATAATTTCCTTAATACTGCCTGCTATAAGCTCATCAAGCTTGGCCTCGACCTTCTTTTCAAGATCGGTCTTAATCGGCGTGAGTGGGGATTTCTTCGCGGTGTTGATATGCTCCAAATCATTGACGAGCTGCGTGGCTTTGCTCACCAAATTTTGTCCAATTGAATAATTTTGAAACGTTCTATACGATACGCCTTGATTAAGCAGAGAATATATATTCGTAACAGCCATGGCAAATCCTTTACCTGTATAAGGCCCATTATATATTATTTAATGGGGGAAGGGAATAAATTGATGTTTTGGTTTCGTTTGGACGTTAGGCATATTTTTGGCGCACAAGTGGCATCTCAAAAACTTGCTTTTCTTCGCCATTGACCAAATGTGAAACAATGATTTTATTTTGTGTGTCGATGACATTCGCCAGTTGTTTCGGTACCTTCAGGCCAATAGGCTGCATTCGTCCAACGGATGAAATGAAAATCAACATGGCACTATCTGCATTATATTCAACCCAGTTAACGGGTTCGGGGAATGGTTTTTCATGAAAAACGTAAATTGTACCCGAAGCACCGGCCGCCAGAGTCATTTTCATCGTATCTGCCGCACCGTCTAAAACCGGCATTTCATCAACAGGGGGAAGTGCATTTTTATCAGTGGTCATATAAAATCATTCGTCTTTATTCGCTTAACATGGTCAAGGAATGCCTTATGGCGCATTCATATTCGGTGGTGCCATTGGCGGTGCAACGGGGGGAGGCGTTTGCTTTTCAAGCCCAAGGTTGTTCATCAGTCTGTCCATTAAGCTTTGTTCTTGCCCATCGGCGCTGATAACAGAAACATTTTTCGCATCAACACCATTCGGTACTATATCCGCTTGTGTTTGAGCATTGGTGGTGAGCTGCAAGCTTGCTTCATGATCTGCACCTGAGCTCTCCAGTGGAATAACAACTCCATCTTGTGCAGGATCATCGTCATCAAAAAAATAATCGGCGGCTGCTTTTCCCGCATCAATGACTTTATCAACCGCATACATACCACCTGCGCACCCAGCCGCACCGGCCGCTACTGTTGCTACCGGAACGCCGACCACTGTTGGTGCTGATGCGACTGCAGCTGATCCGCCTGCAAGGGTGCCTCCAATGGCACAACCGGCCCATTTAGCGCCATCCTCGGCAACAGCTCCGATTGTTTCTAGTATGCTTTTCTCTTCGTTAACCGCCTCAACCGTTTCGGGTAAAGCAATCGCTACAGCATCTTTGGCCAGACCCACAGTTGTTTCGGCTACACCTTCGGCTTCCATTGTGTTGTGTAAAACAGAATCAACGCCAATCTCTGCTGCCTCTGCAGGGCTTGAACCGGTGGCTAAAGCAACTGTAGCGGCAAGTGGAATTGTGATTGCAATTCCTGCAATCCCTTTGAGGCCTGGTATCTTATCAAGGAGTTTGGCTGTTTGCTTTTCAGAAAGTTCAATAGTGGTTTTTTGTCCAGTGTCGATAGACTCCTTTTCAACGGATAACGTCCCGTTTTCATTAGAGGATATTTCTATGGCATCCCCATTAGCCGTCATTGCAGAAGCGCTGCTTCCATCCGAAGAAACGGATATTTCTTTAGGATCTATCGCTTCTATCTCTTTTGCGGCTTTGCCCGCTTCCTCGGCGTTCAGTGAATTTTGGCGACGCATCTCTGTATCTGCCGCAAGGCGATCATCGATTATATTCTGGTTTGGTACAATAAGCCCGCTTGCTTGTGCCCTTGCATCTAATTGTGTTGTAATGCCCTCAGGGTTTCTTTGCATATTTGCAACGGTCGTTGCGCGCAGGTCACTATGGGCGAATTTATCAACCATGGCGTTGACTTCTTGAATATTTTGCGCGCGAACAGAGCCTTTACCCAAACCCTTTTCAAGATCGGAGAATTTTTGTTCAGGATTGGGGTGACCATCTCTACTTGGGCGGTAAACTGTCCCCGCATCATTCGGATTGGCCGCATCATTTAAGATGATTACAATATTTCTGGATTTATTCATGATAATGGCGTTTTTGCCATCCGCATCCATGCTAGCTTTCGTCGCAGGGTCGTTCAGAACGTCCTGCATCACATTTGCCAGATCTTGTTTTGTTGTAACAGGAAGGGGAGAGCCGTATTTCCCCGAGGTATCAGAAAATTCTTGCTTGCCTATAACATGTTTTTCATGTGCATGACCTGCTGCAATTGATGAAATAACTTCATTACCGGTTGGTGGCATAAAAAATTCCTTACATTTATTATCCGCAACTTACAGCATCGCTGATACTGTGCTGTCTTAATTCATTAATAATTTGCATATGCTCATCCGTTAAGCCCTTAACATCGGCATCCTCTGAATTTACGGCGGTCATAAATATGACGTTCAAATCATTTCGGTGCATTGCCGGAGGCGGAGTGGCGTTATCAGCGTAGTGGTTAGTCCACATTTCCCATTTTTCGCGTGGCATTGATGACATCGGGCCTAAATCGCTCGCGTCAAAAACTTCAGGCTTCGCAACATGATTGATGAGCGATTTCACACTTGCCCACTCTTCAGGTGATGCCTTCATCACGCCCCAATTTGATGACTTTTTTTCAAACGAAACCATTAATTCAACCCTTTTGATATTTTCAAGAGGGTATTATAACTGATACCAAAATTTAGCGCAAATATTTATGATGAAACATCTATGGCGCGTGCGAAAGCGGCATTGGCTCTGCCATTATGTCGGAATATTCGGGCGGCGCTTCGCCTTCATCATACGTCCCCGTTCCCGCCTTGACGATATCCACGGGAAGTCGTGCAACACTGCCAAGTAAGCGCCCCGATGCGCCACAAGAGCAGAGCATAGGCATAAGGGCAATGAGCAACATGATTTTCTTCATGAGAGAAAGGTTAGCGGATATAAAAACGGCAGTAAAGTGAAACAGCGATATAAAGCAGAGTTTTCAACCTCCCGCTTTGCGCCCGTGGCTATAGGCGCCCTTATCAAGGATATCCAAAAGGTCACCACGCGTGCTTTCACAGGCGGACAGGGCGAAAAGGACAAAGCTGAGCGTAATTAATTTCATCACGTTACGGTGTAAGGCTTTCCAGTACTGACGCGAGATGCTTTGATAGGGTCAGCTCGTTATGATCATGCTTATCGTGAAATTCGCACGCACCAAGCAACAAAAAAGACAAAAGGAAAAGTGATATTTTGAGTGTTTTCATGACCTGATCGCTCTGTTTTTTAATTGATAAAGACATCTGTGCCACAATCCCAAATTTTTTGCAAACAGAAGAAAGCATTATTTATGGTTGATCCCCCTGCTTCCCTCCTATAGTTTTACTCTCAATAAACCGCAAAAAACGTAAGAAAGATAAGTATATGGCGCTTTTGAAGAATTCGGCTCTGGGCGTATTGGCCTGTATCATGGTGTCGGCCTGCGCGCCCTCAACAATGGCGCCAAGCATAACCGATGCCGACGCGGTAAAAGAGGCACAGCTTCAAAAGGAAATAGCGGTCACAGCCGAAAATGAAAAGATGCAACATTTGCAAAATGTCGCGCGCCCCATCCTTATCGCCAATGCTGAGCTATGTGAGGATAAAACCGCGCCATATCTGGGCATGGTAACTCAAACGCAAGCCACCACGGGCAAGGAGTATAAAGACACGCTCGCCGCGCTTTATGGTGTTGGTGAATGGCCAACTGTGACATTGATCACCAATAAATCCCCCGCATCAAAGGTGATGAAAATCGGTGATATGGTTACGCATATAAACGGTGAAGAGTTAAAATCTGGCAAGGCCGGTTTTGACAGAATGGGAAAAATTTTAGACGTAATGCAAGGCGGTGAGGCAATAGACCTTGTTGTTCTGCGTGATGGCGTGGCGGGCGGCGTTACCCTGCAAACGCAAAAATCATGCGACTATCCCGTGACGCTCTCTAATACGGATAAGGTGAATGCCTATGCCGATGGGAAGGCCATTTTTATCACTACGGGCATGATGCGCTTTGTCGAAAGTGATGAGGAACTGGCACTGGTCATCGGGCATGAGTTAGCCCATAACTCCCGCAAGCATATGGAGGCCAAGCGCGGCAATGCGATTGTCGGTGGAATTCTTGGTGCGGTTGTAACCGTAGCAACGGGGGTTGATGTTACGCGTCTGGGCGCGGATATTGCCGCCGGCGCACATTCACAAGGCTTTGAAAATGAGGCCGATTATGTCGGTATGTATCATACCGCGCGCGCAGGATATAATATTGATACGGCGCCTTCATTATGGCGGCGCATGGGGGCATCCAACCCCGCAGCCATCCACTTGGCAGGCACAAGCCACCCCTCAACCGCGAAACGTTTTCTATCGTTGGAAGCCACGGCCAAGGAAATCGCGGCAAAACGCGCAAGCGGTCAGCCCCTCATCCCCGAAGAGCGTGATCCATCATCAAATAATGAACCGCAAGAACCAAAGGGTTTGAATAATTAGGGCAGGGATCGGTTCATTCTCTCTCGTCATTGCGAGGGGTTTTTAGCAGGCACGAGCGGCAATCTATGGATTTAGAAAATGGTCTTTTATATATCAGGGGTATTTTCTGGACGTAAAACGATTTCTTTTGTAAAGCGTGCGCTTGTCTGCGTATCTACAGGCCATATGCCTAATTCTTCGAATTTTTTCGCGCCATGTTCTTTTTTGAAATAAGATTTATCTTTTCTAAAAATAGCGCATGCTGCCACTCCGGCAGGAACAGAACACTCTATTTTTTGTCCGCGAAGTTCAAATGCATGCAGTAGTCTAAGTTGAAAATCCATCATAGGGTCACTTGAAGCCTCGCCTTGGTTTGGGACATCGTATTGTGAGTAATATATGTCTCTGTATTTGCCCATGCTATTTAACAAAGAGGATTTGATAGTATAAAGCTTCTCATTACTGTTATCCAAAAGCCCATGCTTCATGAGGGCGCAATGCAAAGTCTCGTAATCTACTGTCATATTAAAGATGAAGTGATCGACATCAATAAAAGGATCATAAGAGAGTGTCTTGAAGGCATCTCTATCCGCATGTTTAGAAAAGTTTGAGCGTTTCCGAGAGTTTTGATACATCTCGCTTGTTGCACTGGTGATCGGGTCTTGTTCTTCGTCTGCATTATATTTGCGCGAATAAACGAGGGAGATATCAGAGGGTAGGTGCCCTGATTTTTTTAAGTGTTCGGTTATACCGAACATCAACTCACACGTGGCGCGTATATTATCAATGATTGTTACCGAACTATATCCTGAAAAGTGAGCATGCAAAGTGTCAATAAACCGAGTTGTAGCCAATTGAAATTTATCAAGTTCTTGTCGTGTTGTTTGAGTAAACGGATCGTTTGGCATGATTTTTTATTTCTTAAGTTTTTCTTCCAGATTTATAAAGTGTTTTATAAACAAAGTTTTGTATTATGTCAACAAAACATCCGCTAATCATCGCCCATCTTCAACGCCGCGATAAATGCGGATTGAGGAATGTTCACATTTCCGTATTGGCGCATTTTAGCCTTCCCTTTTTTCTGCTTCTCTAGCAGCTTTTTCTTACGCGTAATATCACCGCCGTAACATTTCGCCGTCACGTCTTTACGCATCGCTGACACGTTTTCACGGGCAATCACCTTGCCGCCAATCGCCGCCTGAATCGCGATTTTAAACATCTGGCGCGGGATTAAATCTTTGAGGCGTTCACACATGCCGCGCCCGCGAAACTCCGCGCTGTCCTTGTGAACGATCATGGCGAGCGCATCCACGGGCTCTTCATTCACGCGAATTTCAAGCTTCACGAGTTGGTTCTCACCATAGCCATCAAGCTCGTAATCAAAGCTCGCATAGCCCTTGGAAATCGATTTCAAGCGATCATAGAAATCAAACACAACCTCATTAAGGGGAAGACGATAAACGAGCATAGCCCGCCCGCCAGCATAGGTGAGGTCAATTTGTTTTCCACGGCGATCTTGGCAGAGTTGCAACAATCCACCCAGATATTCATCAGGAACAAGAATCGTCGCCTTAATCCATGGCTCTTCAATCGAGGCAATCTTCACCACATCGGGCATGTCCACGGGGTTATACAGTTCGATCTGATCCCCATTGGTCATATTGATTTTATACACCACGCTCGGCGCGGTGGGGATAAGGTCAAGGTCAAATTCGCGGTCTAATCGCTCCTGAATAATCTCCATATGCAATAAGCCTAGAAAACCACAACGGAAACCAAGCCCAAGCGCCTGAGAGCTTTCCATCTCATAATGCACAGATGCATCGTTCAAACGGATTTTCCCCAGAGAATCGCGGAGCTTTTCAAAATCCCCCGCATCGGCGGGATAGAACGAGCAAAACACCATCGGAATGCTCGGCTTAAAGCCCTTTAGCTGCTCTGAGCATGGGTTTTTGAAATCGGTAATCGTGTCGCCGACATTGGTTTCGGATATATCCTTAATTGAGGCCGTGATAAAGCCCATCTCACCCGGTCCAAGCTCATCCAGCAGCACATGTTTGGGGGTGAACATCCCAACGCGGTCAATCTCACGCGTTGCGCCATTGCTCATGAATTTGATTTTTTGGCCTTTTTTGAGCTTGCCATCCATCACCCGCACCAAAACCACAACGCCAAGATAGATATCATACCATGAATCAACCAGCAAAGCCTGTGTTGGCTTGCTCTCATCCCCTTCAAGCGGGGCAGGCAGGCGGGTCACAATCGCCTCTAACAATTCAGGAATGCCAGCGCCCGTTTTGCCAGAGCATGGCACGGCGTCATCGGCGGGTAAGCCAATCACATCTTCAATCTCGGCCTTCGCATTGTCAATATCGGCGGCGGGAAGGTCAATCTTGTTAATCACAGGCACAATTTCGTGATCGTTTTCCATCGCCATATACACATTGGCAATGGTTTGTGCCTCTACCCCTTGGGTTGAATCCACGACAAGCAAAGAGCCTTCACACGATGCGAGCGAGCGCGAAACCTCATAGGAAAAGTCAACATGCCCCGGCGTATCCATTAAATTAAGCTGATATGTAATACCGTCTTTGGCGGTATATTCAAGCCGCACGGTTTGTGCCTTAATCGTAATCCCGCGCTCTCGCTCTATATCGGTGTTATCAAGGACTTGCTGCTGCATTTCGCGTTCTTCCAAACCACCACAGGTCTGAATAAGGCGATCGGCGAGGGTGCTTTTCCCGTGGTCAATATGGGCGATAATGGCGAAGTTACGAATATGCTCTAATTTATGTGACATGAAGCCCCTTTAAACAAACTGAAAAACGCAAGCGCACCTGCGATAAAATATCTGCTGAAACTAAGGGGAAACCTGATATTTTGCAAGCGGGATTTTGAGGTATTAGAACCGCGGCACAGGTTCTGTCCCTTCGGCATTAAATAAACCATCTGATAAGATTTCTACGCCTTTGAATTTTGTCCGAACATGTTGCAACATATCAAGCTCTATACGATCCATCGCATCTACAGGAACTCTGACATCTACAATAGCTTGGTTAAATTCACCCATGATAACCACTTGATTTTGGTCATTAAGGGGAAGTTTATCTACATGCGTTCTAAACGCCTCAACTGCCGTGAAGGTCGTCATGTTGTTTTTACCCTCAGGATCAAGGTTTTCAGGGATATCAAATAAGATTGATAATTGATTAGAGCTGTGAGAATTGATTTAATCTGTTCTATCTAAAATGTTTAAGGGCTGTAAAAGTGACAATAGTAATTAAAAAGGGGTTTCGCGAAGTTGTGAAAGCCGAAATCAATGGAGTAGGGCAAAGCATTAATGTCAAAACGGCATCACTGGATGATCTGCGCGGCGCAATTAATCCCGATCTGATTGTCGGTGCACGTGCGGTTATGTATGGCATGGCGCGATTGGCGCATTTCCCGCATCACGCAACGCAATATGACATGGCGCGGTTTGTGCAAAAGCCATTTACGGCTTTGCTTAATGAAATCGAAAGAGGGGCGGTTGACGCTTATTGTTATAAGGAAAACTCTCATTACTGGGAGGATCAATACATAAAGGCAAAAGACTTTATGGAGGTTTTTGATGTCCCCTCTATGCCCTCTGCTGATATCGGTCACGCGCATTACAGCATGCGAGATTCTGAAACAGATAATCGGGATCGTAAATATGCCTTAGATTTACGCCGCGCATTCTTGGTATCAATCGGCGAAGCGAAACAACATGAAGAAAGCCCTGTGGGAGGGCTCATCAAATATCGTATTCGAACCGAAGAAGAGTGGGAGCGCCATTTCGAAGGAAAAGAACGTCTGGAACAAATGCGAAAACCAATAACAGATGGTATGAAGGTGTGGGAGGGCGCAGATCGTTTTCATGAGTGGTTGTGTAAACATGGGGTAAGCCATGACCCAGATAATTTGGAGCGCAATAAGTCCCCAAAACAAAAAACATCGAATAAAGATGATGATTTTATAATGTAAGTGTATTTCTACATATTCACATTTATCTAAAAATATTTTATGGTTTGCTTATGGATAAGCAAAATAAAAAGACAGATAATGCGAAGAATGATGAGCATATCCCCGTTCTTCTGGGGGAGGATAATGTACATGATCAGGCCAAGCCCCCTTATGTCTTGATCGCGATTTTGGTGTTTATCATTCTCTCTAGTTTTTGGAAAATCTATATGGTGAATAAAAACAAGGGAAAAGACGCGAATGCTGCTCCACCCGTCACGCAACCTATTGATCGATAAATTAAGCTTTGAAATTCAGACACAAGAAAACAGGCGAGGAGTACCGCCTGTTTTAAATTAATTGCAATTATTATTATTTAAGCGACGCCAGGAACAGTAAATTGAGCGTCATTCTGTGCCACTTCGCCAGCAGGAGCAACTTGACCAAATGTCATGTTTTCGCCACCGATTGATAAATTCTGACTTGCAACATTGTTAGATGTATCAAGAGCAACCGAATAAGATATCAATGTATTCGCTGCACCGAAGTCCTGTGTAAGGCCTTCTAAGTTGTTTGAATTAAAAGCACTAGTAGCTGCCATGTTTCACTCCTCTTAAGTTTTTTATTTTACGTTTATTTATTTAACCCGCCTGCTGTGACACAGATCTTTTTATTATCCTTTTGAATGAAGAATAAGGGGGATATATGTACCTTCTTTAGGTGCGCCCGTTTCATCATCCATTAATATTGTTAGTACCTGATGTGTGTTTTGCATATTTTTGGTCAGCTCCTTTTTTACAGGGATATCCAAATTACGCGACTCACCACCATCAATTACAAATCCTAACTCGCAAGTATCCAAATCATATTCGAACCATGCTAAATCATGTTTTAGAGGTTTATTATAGAATACGGCACATCGACCATCTTCTTTAATTGCGACCTCAATATTCAGATGACTATCGTCTCTAACATCATAGAAAAAATCAACAAGGCCACCAGTTAAGACGCCTTCATTTTCTACATTCTCGCTAATCATCCCGTTTAGTCTTTCTTACTTAAACTTATTCTAACAAATCATTTCACAAAAAGCCCGAATTTTTTTGCATTAATTCAAAGTTTTTTCGGTATTATCTTCCATATCTCTGGTGATTTCAGGATCTTTCACTTTTAGATAGACCTGAACACCGTCAACAACTTCGCCTTTTTGGGTTCTAATCACAAATATATGTTGGTTTTTTGCGATATATGGCCGCACGAGCCATTGAATTTTTGCGCCCAGATCAAGGCTCTGCCCATCATTAGAAAAAACTGTAATGCGTTGTGTGTCATGATCATACTCAAGATGATCAATGGTATAGTTCAACTCGCATTGATGGAAAATATAGTTAATGCCCTTGCCGCGATCACAATAAATATCAAAATCTTTGGGAGAGGAAAAAAGAGACGTCCGTCCGCTACCTGCACCAAACCCGCCCAGCTTCGGGGGAGGGGCAGAAGAGCGCTTCACCTCTTCTGGTGCTAATCTGTCATAATCATCAAAATCATCGTCGGACATAATATATTAAGCTCTGCCTGAAATGGCGGGTGATTGAACATTCACGCCCATCCTATCCGCATTTACTTAACAAAATCATAACATTACTTGACGTTTTTAAAAAGAGATAACTCGTCCATCTATTAAGATGCTTTCATACCAGCATTCAGAGTAGGGTCATCATTCGCCGCATCTGCGCCATTTGATGGGTCAACCACTTTCTTCGTATCAGCAAGTTCTTTGGCCAAGCTTGCGCCACCTTGCGAAACAGGGCTCGATTCTTCATTGTTGTCTGCGCCTTTTGGAATTTCACCTTTTTCAGATTGTGCAAATTCATTTCCGGAATTTTCCATGGTTTCCTGAACATCCTTGACCATTTCATCAATCTCAGCTTTGCTCTTGCCCGTCGCATCTGCAAGCTCTTGCGCTGTTTCTTCGAGATCTTTCGGGGTTGCATCCGAGAGGTTTGTTGGAAGGTTACGGCCATAGCCCTCGCTCTGCATTGCATTTCTAACCTTGCCGTAATCATGCATTTCTTGACCGGTTTTCCCTGTACGGTGTATGAAAAATCCAATAACTCCAACCATGACGGCACCACGAAGCAATTTATTATCAATGCCTGCCATGTTCATGCCGTGCTTTAATGCCCATAATGACCCCAATGCAAACGCACCATTTTCAATCCAATTCAGTGTGTTTTGCTCGCCTTGCGTGCCATAACGGCCCGCATCACGCTTCAATTTACCATAACCAGAAGCCCATGATTGCACCGTACCAACAGCGCCATCAACAAGGCCGCCGCCATAGCTTTGTACGCCAGGTCCATCTGAACCAAAGATCTGGTTTCCGGCGCCATAGCGCCCACCGCTCAATGCAACCAGGCCTTCATCACCACGTGCTTCGCCACCCATATAGTAATCGACAAACCGGTCGCCATCATATTTATCAATAAAGGCGTCATTCTGTGCGATTGCGCTTTCGGTCAAATTCTTCGTGCTTGTGGCATATGGTTTTAACTGCGCGCCCAATGCCGTGATTTCCGCCGCATTGGTTGATTCATTGATTTTTTTGCTAAGCTCGCCAGCTTGCTTCCATACGGGGTTGCCCTTCGCCGCCTCAAGCATCTTAATTTCATTTTGCAATTCTTCGTGGTAACATTTGAACTTCGCAAGACCTTCTTCGGTATGTGTTGAATCAACTGCTTCATGCTGTCTTTCTGCACGTGGCATAGAATCTTCACGTATGGTCGTTTCAATCTTTTTCAAGCTATCCAAACGTTTTTGCAAATCCACATATTGTTCCATGACGTCTTCGCGATACTTCATCGCCTCTGTCCGTGCATCATTCACCGCAGGGTCAGTAGACGCAACGGTTGTAGTCGTTGTAGTCGTCGTCGAAGTAGTGGGCGGTATTGTACCCGTAACAGCAGGCGTCGTCCCACCTGCCGCTGCACTCACTGGCGCCGTAGCAGGGGGCACAACGGCTGCGATTGTTCCCAAACTATGAGGGTCATCAGGCGTGGCCGTCCCATTATCCGCGCTTGCAATATCATTGGTATATGCCGCGACGATATTGGTCGCTAAATTAGCTTCAATAGCGGCAGGAACACCATGTTGAGTATTTAAAAAATCAACAACGCGATTATGTTGATCGCTAACAAGTTTTGCATATGTGGAGGCCGTCAAGGTAGTACTGTTGAGGTTCTGTAGCGTTGTGCTCGTTTGAGCAGTAAGATCAGCCTTCTCTTTTCCGTAGGCCGTGCTTTTTTCATCAATGGCGTCATTAATTTCTTCTACGCTTTTTGCAAGATTGGCTTTTATTTTTTCAAATCGTGCCTTTTCTTCCGGGCTTATGCCCGCCAAATTTATTCTGGAATCTAATTCCGCATTAAGGGCTTTAGCCTCGTTTGCAACACGCGTGCGTAGGTCACTATAGGATTTTTCGATATCACCCTGCATGTTGCCAAGATGCATTTTTTCAGCATTAAACGCGGCAAGCGCAGTGGTTTGATCAGTTGGCGCTGTTGTTGGCGCTGTTGGAATAACAGGCGGTGGAGGAGGTGGCGCCACAGCTCCATGCAATGCATAAGCATTATCCGCAGGCGTTACATTGGTAATGTCACGACGATATGGTCCGATAATGTTTTTATTCATTTCGGGAATAAAGGTTTTCGGCAAATCAACTTGCTCACCAAGGAACGCGTTAACATATCCGTGCTGCATATCCAACATACTTTTATACGTATCGGGCGAAGCGTTTGGATTACTTTGAATATCATTCTTTATGTTTTCTATTCTAGCAGTCAATTCTGTGTGCTTATCGTCAAATTCCTGACGTTTATCCTTAATTTCCTGTAATGCCTCGTCATAACTATCATCAATTTGGTCTTTGATGGTTCTGTACTTGTCTTTATCCTCATCAGATATGGCGGAGCTGTTCAGTTTAATAGTCAACTCATTTGTTATATCATTGTGCCAGCCTGTAAGCTCTCTTTCTGACGCGGTGTAATAGGCCGTAATTTGCCCAAAATAACGAGATGTATGATTAGATTGTTGAGAAAAAATCATCTTTGCATGGTCAAAGCTGTCGGGCATTTCAGGTTCGGAAAGCTGGACATCACCACGAAGACTCATTGATGGGGCAACGATAAGCGGTTTTCCTGCATCCATCGCGGCTTTCATTTGATCCATAATCAAATGTGCCTGAGAATTCGTGTCGTTAATGGCCTTTACATTGTCATGACCAAATTGATTAATGCGCGCCGCCTGATCCATTAAAATAGCTGCCGCACGACCTTTGTCATTGTCATTGTTATCATCGCGCATGTCTTGAAGGCTCTCATGAACACTATCCGCAGATGAAGAAATACCATCTCGTTCGAATAACGCGGCATTTCTTTTTTTGAAATCATCATTAAGATTTGTTTTATCCGATGTGATTGTTTGAATCATATCCCGCGTTGCGGCGTCCAGCTGCTGCCCTAGAGCAGTCCAGTCGGCGATGACAGAGGCGGCTGCGTTATTAGCGTTCAGCTCAGCCAGCCTTTCATTAATGCGTGCCGTTGCTGCTATATGAAATGCATTGACGGTGCTCAATGCACGTGCGTTTTCATTTTGAAGGTCTTCATTAATTTCAATGAATGCGTCTTCGGCTTCTTCTGAAAGATCAACAATATCAGTATTTAAATTAAGGAGCAATAAAGTGTCCGCCATGGTCAAGCTATTGGCATCTTTATAGTCGGGCTTATACTCGCTATATGTTACAAGATTATTATTGATTTTTACGTAATTTGACACTTTTATCATCCCTCAATTTTTAAACTTGGATTGTTCAAACCGCTATGTGACAATCCTTTTATTCTTTTATATGTCTACTTATAGCACAGATGAGAGCATAAAATCAAATAATTGATGATGTATTAACCAACGCTGTGATCATTTTCGTTATCTAGGCCGTAATCTTCGTCAAAGCCTTCATAAGATGCAATGGTTTCTCCATCCATTTGCAAGTTATGGGTTGCTTGATCAAAGGCCACAAAAACTTTATCGCCATCCTTGTTTTGAATCTTTTCCAAATCAATAGACGCACTTGGGTCAAATGTAGGAAGAGCGTTCGGCGTGGTTGGAGGCTGTTGGTTGGGCGTGGTGTTATTATGGTTATATCGCTGGAATTGCGGCGTCACAGGCTGCGTATTTGTACTGTTTGGTTGTGTCGTCGTTGTCGTGCCATTGGATGGATTGCTGAATGAAGGCAGGTTTCCAGGAGTGTTTCCACCGTTATTAGGGGCTGGCGCAACTTGTTGGCCATTTGAAAACTGATATTGAACCGCAGGTTGAGAGGTAACCTGATTATCACCATCGAAAATCCCACCGAAATTTACATCTATATTGGATGCACTCAAGGAAAGGGCAGCAACCCCAGCTACAGTACCCATTTTTAAACCATTCCAAATCACAACAGGAAGTCCTATCATTATTTTTTTATCAAGCATTTCACGAAATGGGCGTTTTATCCGACCTTCAATTATTCTTGTATTGAGCTCGTATTGTGACCAAGTTGCTTGAGAGGCTATTTGATATGACTCGTGGGCTTGTTTTAAATTTTTAGCAGCCTCAACAATATATGGGTTTGTATCGTCTTGATCACCATATTGTTTTCTAAGCTTGTTGTAAGCCTTTTTTGCACGCTTATAATCTTTCTTGCTATCGTTTACAACAGAGGCATCAGATTCCTTATCGTTACTGAATTCCCTGTAATAATTAAAGCTGTATTCATTATAGAGTTCAACCCTTCTACGTACGGCGACATCAAGCTGTTGAGCTTCATACATAAATTCAAGAACATGAGACATTTCCTCGATTTCAGATTTGAAATCATCGTACATTTCATCACTCATTTCTTCATAATGAAATGGGGTTCCTTTAGCAATTACACCATTCTCAATATTTGCTGCGTGCATTTCTTGCTTGGCATCACGTATAAGTTTCTCAACACCTTTTCTATCACTAAGGCCCTCGAGTAAAGTTTTACGCATTTCACTTGGAATACCTTGGCCACGACCTTGCGCTCCTCGCTGTGTTTCTTCATTCGATGCTCCATATGTGAACAAAAGCATTTTAAGGTTGTGCATGAGTTCATCTTTAGAATTATCGGAAATCATAGTATAGACACCGTTTTTTATGATTTTTCGAACCTCATTACGGCGCTGCATGTACTCCACACTGTCTGCCATTCCCCATGCAGCCTGAATATTTTTACTGTAACCGTGCTTTCTAACCTTGTTTCCACCTTGCGGAACAACACGCATTTGTCTATTTTCTTCTTGTCGACGTCTATAAAGGGAAAATCCATTGCCTAAAGTGATTGGTTTTTCTACACGCCCTAGACCAAACTCTTTCGTAGCAGTCCAGTTGTCTCTGCGCGTAAATATATTTTTAAGAGGATGAATTGTGCGAGAAACATAAGTGTGTTCATTTGCTATTTTTTGCGAGAGCCCATCCTTTCCGTTTAGATCATTCTCAAGTGCGCCTAATGATTCCATTATGCTTTCTAATTTCCCCTGAGATGATATGCCAAGTGGGCTTGTTGTGTTGTGTCCTATCGTGCCCGTGCTCTTTGCTAATTCTTGTGACAAAATAGATAAAGATGACTTTAGCTCATTAACGCTTTTATTGTGAATATTTTGTCGTGTCTCTAACCATAAGCTTTTAATATCCGTTTTTGATTGTTGTTTTGGCAATTTTTCAACGTTGTTTTCAAGGTCGCTCACCACTCCATCAAAGCGCTCTACAAACTTCTCGCCATCTTTTGCCGCTTTTTTAGCGACATAGCTACCCGTTTTCTGCATGTTTTGGATATTGTTATTTAATAAATTAGCAGTTCTGCGCGCGGCTTTAATATTGCTTGTTAAGCTTTCATATGATGATAGCTTGGAATCGACAGGAGTATCAAGATCTTCGAGGTTAATGCCATTAAGTACGTCGGTCGCTCGATTTCGAACAAAATCAACCGCTTGCGTTACAAGATTGGTGGCATCATCCCCCAGAATATCTTGGATTTTTGTGAGGGCATTGTTGGTCGATAAGGCGTCACCATCATTTATTGCAGACAATAGCGTATCGAATCTGGAGGCAAGTTCGTTTTGGAAAAGTTCTAGGCTTGATTTAGTTTCTTGAGAAATCTGAGGTGATTGTAATGCGCTTAACAAGGCCTGATCAATGTTATCCCTGCTAGCTGAAAGGAGGCTTGGCATGTTTACGGGAATTTCTTCACCCATTAAGGTTTTTTCGGAAAGTCTTGTGATTTGGTCTTTAAACGTTTTTGAACGAGTTGATACCAATTTCAAGGAATCCGTATCATCTAATATTTTCAGAATGGAATCAATTTCTTCAGCTTTATCCAAAAGGGTTAGCTTAATGCCTTCGTCGTTTTTAGATGATCGCTGCAAATCAATACTAGCCTTTAAATCTTGTATTATCGTTTTTGCAGACTTTTGTTCAATAGGAATGTAATTCCCTGATACCGCGTAACTTTCGTCAAGATTCATCAGAAAATTATTGGCATTATTGCTTTTCATTGCATCATATTTAGAATGAAAAATTCCAGAAAAATGCCTTTGCCATCTGTGCGTTCCGCGTTCACTAAAAAACGTTGGTGTACCAATGCGCGCAAAGTAAGGAATATGCCTTACATAGTTTGCAACGGGGTTAGCAACCAAGCCAATAGTGTGATTCCATAGCCCTGCCATACCACGACCAGAGAGTTCGAAAGCTTTCTTTGTGGTGTTCCATGTTGCTTTAACCGCATCATTATCCGTTAATTTATTTTTTGAGGCAAGTCCATCTGCGACTTTCACAGCATCAATACTTGGCTCCCCATCGTCACTAACTGGAAATACTAGAGTATTGTTATCATCACTCATATCATTCACCCTAATTCGCTACACCCAACCGTTACATCGTCAATTCTTCGATTGACTGATATCGTGGTTGTTGTTGGTCGGTGTCATTTACATTTATATCTCTATCATTGGAAAGATTATCATGGGTTGGTGCTTCGTCCATCATATCCATAAGCTTACCACCGCCAAGAACCACCCCTCCGATTACCGTTGCGATGAGCAGCAGGGGAGCCATTGCCCCAGAATTTGGACCTTTTCCACCAAGCATATTTTTCGCGGCGAACAAGCCACCAAATAAAGTCGTGGCCATCGTCATTGTTTTCATGTTGAAGAAGTCGCGCTCACCATTTTTATCTGATGTTAGGGAGTTAAGTAAAGACATCCCCGCGCCCATGATGTCACCATCTTTGAACTTTTCAAAGGCCTGACTTAAATGACCAGATCCATCCAGCTTCACCTCACCCGTGGTGGTGTCAAGCGTTGCATTATTACCCGAGGGCTTATTCGTAGAAGATTGATTGAATTGTGTGTTTGCCCCACCATTGCCAGATGCACTGCCAGGCATGCCGTTGATTTGCACCCCCGTGGCATCGGGTTTGGAGCGCTCAAATCCGAGCCATCCTGCAACAGATCCGAAACCTTCTGAAAGCCCCCATTTACCTGCTTTTTTTACATTGCCGCTAGCAAAGTTATCGTCAAGCGCACTTGCACCGTAGAACAGTGCAGTTAATTTGGTTGCACCCCATATGAAAGCTGGAATAGCCATTACGCACCTCCTAGCGTGTTAATAACGCAAATAAAGGCCGATTGGTGGCGTTTTGAATTATATATTGGATAGCTTTTCATTGCTGCTTTCCCTCTTATTATCACCTAATTATAGCACGTTTTCCGCGCCTTATCTACTTATCGCAATAGTAGTCTTAACCGAAGTATAGGTGATGGGGGAGCCGTTATGCAAGCTTTTTTTACATTATGACATCATTCTAATGCCTGAAGTGGCGCATCCCCGTGAAGATCATCGCCAATCCGCGCTCATTCGCGGCGTCAATAACCTCTTGATCACGGATAGAGCCACCAGGCTGTATTACGGCGGTCACGCCCGCATCTGCGGCGGCGATTAACCCATCGGCAAAGGGGAAGAATGCATCAGACGCCACGACAGAACCACGGGTGAGGGGCTCATCCCATCCTGCTTCCTTGGCGGCTTCTTCGGCCTTCCATGCGGCGATACGCGACGAATCGATACGGCTCATCTGTCCTGCGCCAATTCCAACGGTTGCGCCGTCTTTGGCATAGACAATAGCGTTAGATTTAACATGCTTTGCCACGCGGAAAGCAAACATCATGTCTTTCATTTCCTGCGCGGTTGGCTCACGATCTGTCACTACCTTCATTTCATCATCATTAAGGAGGAGGGTATCGGCGTCCTGCACCAACAACCCACCCGCAATACGTGACACAGTGCGGCGTGGCTCGGTTATATCAGGCATCGTTCCAGTCGTTAGAACGCGGATGTTCTTCTTCGCGGCAACCACATCCATGGCATCACTTTCGATGGATGGTGCAATAATGACCTCAACAAAACGCTCTATAATTGCCTTGGCAACATCAGCGGTTAAAGGACGGTTTAGCGCGATAATTCCGCCAAACGCACTGGTTTGATCACAAAGAAGCGCACGTTTATAGGCATCTAAAATTTTTGATGCACTCGCCACCCCGCATGGATTGGCGTGTTTGATAATGGCTACGGCAGGCTCTTCAAATTCGGATACAAGCTCAAACGCGGCGTCAGTATCATTAAGATTGTTATAAGAAAGCTCCTTGCCTTGTACCTGCGTCGCGCGCGCCGCTCCAGGGCGCAAATGATCATCAATAAGGTAGAGCGCGGCATTTTGGTGCGGATTTTCGCCATAGCGAAGTTTTTGTTTTAGCGTACCAGAAAAGCTTATTCGACGTGGCGCTGTCTCTGACATTTCACCCGCTAACCATCCAGAAATACTGGAATCATAGGTTGCGGTCATTGAAAATGCCGTAAATGCAAGGCGTTGACGTGTTTTAAATGTAACGCCCCCATCATTAGCTTTCATATCGCTTAAAACATTTTCGTAATCTTGCGGATCGGTAACAATGGACACATATTTATGGTTCTTCGCCGCTGCTCGGATCATCGCAGGCCCGCCAATATCTATATTTTCAATGCATTCATTATGCGGCGCTCCGCTATTGATTGTCTCAACGAAGGGGTAGAGATTGATAATCACCATATCAATGGGGGCAATGTCATTATCCGCCATCGCCTTAACATGGTCTTCATTGCTGCGCTTGGCTAGAATGCCGCCATGAACCTTTGGATGAAGGGTTTTAACGCGCCCCTCCATGATTTCTGGAAAACCCGTATGATCGGAAACCTCTGTGACCTCTATGCCCGCTGCGGCCAATGCCTTTGCCGTGCCGCCCGTTGAAAGGATTTCAACGCCGTGCTCTTGAAGCTTGCTCGCGAAATGGGCGATGCCCGTCTTATCTGAAACAGAAATAAGGGCGCGCTTTACTTTAACTGCATTGGGGTCGTTAATTACTTTATCGGTCATGGTTTATATATCTTGCATCATGTTGGAAAAATGAAATCAAGCGACTATATAATCGTAAAAACCATGCGATGCAAGTAAAGATGGGGAATTATGCGTTAGGCCGCTTTGACGTGCTCACTGGCTGATTTTGCATATAATCCTCGTGCATTTGGAACGTTGGCAAATGAGTCCGTAATGCCCAAAACGGTCTCTGCGCCACCAAGGAAGAAATATCCATCCGCTGCAAGCTGCTTCTCCGCACGTTCCATGATGTCCTTTTTAGCTGGCTGATCAAAATAAATAAGAACATTACGGCAGAAAATAACGTCAAACTGACCCAACGCCGTCATGGGCTCAAGCAGGTTGAAATATTTATACTGTACCATATCCCTAATTTCTTTATTGATTTGCCATTTGTCGCCTTCTTGTGTGAAATATTTTATCAAATGTGTGATGGGAAGGCCGCGCTGCACTTCAAACTGAGTGTATAGCCCTTCCTTGGCTTTGTCTAAAATCTCCGTAGATATATCCGTTCCGATAATCTCGAAATTCCAACCAGGCATATTTGCAGCTTCTTCCTTAAGCATCATAGCCAGGGAGTAGGGTTCTTGCCCACTTGATGCCGCGGCGCACCAAATCCGAAGGCGTTTTACGGGGGTGTTTTTTGCCTTAAAATAAGGCAGAACAAAATTTTTGAAGTTATCAAACGGCGTGTTATCGCGGTAAAATGATGTTTCGTTTGTTGTCATTGCCTCAACAATATCATTGATAAGATCTTTGGGGGGCATGCCGCGCAATATAGTCGTCATCGCCGCCAAGTCTTCATACCCCCATTTTTTCGCGACAGGGTTAAGGCGTGATTCAATAAGGTAGGATTTATCCTGTGATAAAACCAATCCAGACTTTTCCTTTAACAGGTTTTTATATATATCGAAATCCGTAATATTCATTGCTTATCCTGTTTCCTTATCGCGCAAAACACGCTTTTTTTAGCCATGGCCCAACTTCATTTAATGGTAGAACAGCAGAGCATATCCCGTCCATTGATACTGCGCCTGGCATCCCCCAGACAACACTTGTTGCTTTATCTTGTGCAATAACACGCCCACCTTTTTCGATGAGTGCTCTTGCGCCAAGAAGGCCGTCTTGCCCCATGCCTGTGAGAATCGCAAATAAGACTTTTTGCCCATATAAATCTATCAGGCTACGCATCATCGGGTCAACGGCGGGTTTACAGAAATTCTCTTGCGGACCATCATTAAGCTTAATTTTAACGCTCGTGCCATCACGTACGAATAACATGTGTTTACCGCCAGGTGCAACATAGGCATTGCCGTTCTCAATGACCATGCCATCTTCGCCTTCATATGCCTCAATACCGCTTTGTTGTTGAATATGCGTTGCGAGAATTTTTGTAAATGTTGGTGGCATGTGTTGCGTAATAACAATGGGGATGTCGAGTTTGCCAAGGTCTTTAGTAACCTGAAATAATGCCTGTGGCCCGCCTGTGGAGCTTCCAATGGCAAGGATAGAGGGTTTACCTTTGTATGCCATATTATCATTTCGTAATGAAAAATTGTTTTGTGCAGTAGGCGAATGATCTAATGTCTTGGTGGCTGTTGACGGTTTTGCATCAACTGCTCCCCCCAAAGTCCTGACAAGCTTTAATAGTTGCAGCTGAAATGGAGAGTTAGGCCCAGTTTCTTGCGCTGAAGACGGTTTAACAATACATTCAACAGCGCCAAGAGCCATCGCTTTCATTGTTATTTCACCGCCCTTTGCAGTCAAAGAAGAGCACATAACAACTTTGGTGTCGGGGGAGACTTCAAGGATTTTAGGTAATGCTGTCAATCCGTCCATAACCGGCATCTCAACGTCGAGTATGAGAACGTCTGGTTTCTTTGCACGTGCCATAGTGACGCCAACTTCTCCATTCGCAACGGAGCTCACGACTTCTATATCTGGATCAGTCGTGAGAATGCGCGAAAGTGCGCCACGAATAACACTTGAATCATCAACAAGGATAACGGATATTTTAGAATTACTCATTTTTTACTCTATATCGTGAGGCCAGAATGCAGAGAAATAGCAATCCTAAAGAAGGCCGATTTGTTTGAATTTGGATTCGATAATTTCACTATCGAAGGGTTTCATAATATACTCATTCGCACCAGCTTGCATAGCGCGCTGTATGTGAGAAATATCATTTTCTGTTGTGCAGAAAACAACCTTTGGTGTGTCGCCACCATCCATCGTCCGAAGCTTTTCTAGAAACTCGATACCACTCATGATGGGCATATTCCAATCAAGGATAATAGCATCGGGCATGGCTTTTTCGCATGCTTCACATGCTTTTTGTCCATCTTCAGCCTCTAGGCATTCAAATCCCAAATCATGTGCAATACGACTGGCAACTTTTCTAACGACACGGCTATCATCAACAATTAGACAAGATTTCATAGTTTCCCCTGATTTTTAAAAACGCTTTAGTAAAAGTAATATATTAAGGTAAAGAAAAAGTGAAGGTGAGTAATAAATGATTTTATTCTATTTAAGATGCATTATCACCAAGATTTTCAAGTAATTTTGACACATCCATAATGATTAACAACTCATCTTTAAGTTGGAAAATTCCCGTCGACACTTCTCGCCACGCAGGATCCAGTGTATTTGGATTCTTTTCGAATAACTGGCTTTCCAGTGACAAAACATCACCAACTTTGTCAATGATAAGGCTGAACAACTCATGGCCATGCTCAACAACTACACTCATACAGGGTTGTCCTTTTTCAAGAGGGGGAAGTCCCAATCTTTTTCTAACATTAATGGCCGTAACAATTCGCCCACGTAAGTTCAAGGACCCGGCAACCTCAGGGGGAGCAAGTGGTATCTTGGTGACGGCTTGTTCGCGCAACACATCTTCTATTTGCAATACAGGAATACCAAAACGCTGGTCGGCAATTTGAATAGTGAGATAGTCTTGCTTGCTTTTGTTATCTACATTGTCGTCCATGAAGAAAATCCTTGTAAATTATTGAGCTGATTTAAGTGCGTAGTGTTTGTGATAGGGTGGAAATAAGCGCGTCTTTATCAAATTTTGCGACATACCCCGAAAATCCAACGGACATTCCGCGTTCAATATCCGCAGGCGTGGCATGTGATGATAAAGCAACCATTGGTGTTTCTTTCCATCGGTTTTCACTGCGTTTAATATAATCGGCAAACTGAAATCCATCCATATCGGGCATTTCAATGTCACTCACGATAACATCAAAATCCAATCCCTTTTCCAGAAGGGCGATGGCCTCAGACGGAGAGTCAACAGTCGTCACTTCGTAACCAGCAACACTAAGAAGGGGGGTTAGCATATTTCTGAAAAATGGGCTGTCATCGACCAAAAGAAGTTTCTTTTTCAGGCTGCTAGAGGTTGTTTCTTCTTGTCCAAACGGTTCATCGCCATGGTCTTTAAACCAATTTTGTCCAACGGAATTGAGGAAATAGGTGATGTCAACAACATCCGTCGCAGACCCATTTATGATAGCGCTTCCTAGCAAGCCATTTTGGCTGGTAGATAGTTGAACATCAACACGTTCTTCAATGATGTCTATAATATCATTAACAATAATCCCCATAGAAACACCCTTATCTGCAAATACAAGGACAGGCTTCTCTTTCTCTCCCTCAAGGTTGATTGATGAGTTAAACGTAACCAGTGGCATGAGTGACCCTCGATATTGAACCATCATTTGCCCGCTTGAATACTCTACATTGTTCATTTGAACATTTTCCAAACGTGCAACGAGAGAGAGCGGAACAGCCTTTGGCGTGTTGTCACCCACATCAAATAGAAGCAGTGATGTTTTCTTTGCAGAATCCGACTTGTGCTCTTCCACGGCACTGGATGAATCTTGCGTATCCGCATCAAGATTCCCTGATGCGCTGGCTATACCGTTCGGGTCAAGAATCATGATAACGCTACCATCACCTAATATTGTATTTCCAGAGAACAGCGTCATATTTTTAAGAATTTGTGCAACGGGCTTCACCACAATTTCTTCGGTATCAAAAACTTTATCAACGATAATACCAAAATCATAAGCACCAACTTGCGCGATAACGATATAAAGGTTTTTGCGCGGTAGTTTTGCAACTTCGATAGCTTCTATAGAATCCTCTTCATCACTTTGCGCTTCTACATCTTTTGCAATGACCTGCTCTTCGTTCAATATACCATCGTCTCCCAATCCTAAGACAGTGTTTAATGATACAAGAGGAAGAAGGCGATCCCTCAATCGGAAAACGGGAATACCTTTGATGTACTCAATGTGATTGTCACTGTTTTCTGAGATCATGACAAGCTCTCGAACGGAAAGCTGTGGAATTGCAAATCGTTCCCCCGACGCTTCGACAATAAGTGCCGAAACAATAGCCAGAGTAAGGGGGATTTTAATCGTGAAGGTTGACCCTTTACCCTCTGTGGATTTCAGTTCGATCGAGCCACCTATTTTCTCAATATTTGTGCGCACAACGTCCATTCCAACGCCGCGCCCAGAAACAGATGTAACCGCCGCTGCCGTAGAAAACCCAGCCTTGAAAATAAACTGTTGAATTTGTTGAGAAGACATTTCCGCAAGCTCGTCCGCCGTAGCAAGTCCGTTAGAAATTATTTTATCCCTGATTTTGTCTTCTGGCAGGCCCTTACCATCATCAGATATTTGAATAAGGATATGCCCCCCTTCATGAAATGCATTGAGCAATATCTTGCCATTTTCTGGTTTGCCAGCGGCCACACGCTCCGCAGGTGTTTCAATCCCGTGATCACCTGAATTGCGAACCATATGAGTGAGCGGATCTTTGATCATTTCAAGAACCTGACGATCAAGTTCTGTGTCTTGCCCACGCATCTCTAAATCAATTTTCTTATCTAGCTCAATGCTCAGGTCACGAATAATGCGAGGGAGTTTCGACCAAGCATTACCAATGGGCTGCATTCGGGTTTTCATCACGCCTTCTTGTAACTCGGATACAACGTGATTAAGGCGCTGTAATGGTGTCGTGAATTCTGTCTCGCCATTGGCGCGAACAATCTGCAGCAGCTGATTTCTTGTTAAAACCAACTCACTAACCATGGTCATGAGGTCTTCAAGGACATCAACATTAACGCGTAATGTTTGATTTGCGGTTGCACTTTTTGCTTCGGGTTTATTCGAAGTTTTTTCTTTTTCCGCTTTAATAGGTGGAGGCGGCGGAGGAGGAGGTGGTGTCTCTGTTGCATCTTGCAAATCGGCGGGGTTAACAATGCCATCCATTCCAGGCGCAGATGCAAATGCCGCCTCAAGCTCGGCCAGCGATGCCTCACCAGGGGCAAGTTCTTTTTCCTCAATCGTTGGAAGCGCTTCAACGGGGGCTGCAGAAGTAGACTCTCCAACATTAGAAGCATTACCCGAAACATCTTTACCTTCATAGGCGGCATCAAGGCGTGCAATAAGCTCTTTATCGCTGCCTTCTGGCTCTTTGCTTGTTTCTTCAATTTCACCAACAATATATTTAATTTGATCGATTGATTCGAAAATTAACGTGACGTAACCAGGGGTTACTTCGAGATCGCCATCACGAAAACGTCCCAAAACATTTTCGGCATGGTGAGCCACTTTTTCAAGGCGGGGAAGGGCAAGAAAGCCACAAGTGCCTTTGATTGTATGCATCAAGCGGAAGATTTTGCCGAGAAGGTCTTTGTCATTCGGGTTTTGTTCCAGATTAACCAGATCAACATCTAGCTCTTCGAGACTTTCGTTGGTTTCCGTAATAAACTCGACAATTAAATCATCCATTAGCTATTCCTTGCTCGGCGGTGCTTATTGCTCATTTGTACGCATTAGAAATGCATCCAAACAACACTCAAAATTCTTGAGAGCACCGTTATATAAAGTTGAATTGTAAACGCAGAAAAACTCAGATATTCATATGGTAACGCAGAAAGGTCAATAAATCAAAAAATGATTATATTCTAAGATACTACAGAGCAGTTTAATCGCAAGGAAATTATATTATCTTGCGTTTCATCCGTATGTATTTCAAAGCCATAATTTTTTGCCAGTAAACCTGTGACATAAGCGTGGACGAGCTTTGGGTCAAGGTCATTAATGGATAGGGCATGATTAAGCGCATTGACAAAATCAGGGCGAAAATGGGCGTTTTCACCCGATGCGGTAATCAAAACAACGCCGTCCTCATCTTTTTGAACGGAAATGACACCGCCACGAGGGAGACCCTCAACGGCAAATTTCATCCCGCAGAGGAGCATTTTGCAAAGCCCGTTACGGGGTTCTATCCCTAGATCGGCATAAGGATCCCAATCTTGAGAGAGGCGCTTTTCGCCTTCGATAAATTCCCCAAATAACTTATGAACGTCTTCGAATTTTATGCTGGGGTCAGATCCACCAAGGCCGTAGGCCATCCGCATGGTTTTTAGCTTGGCATTTGCTTGCGCCGCGCTAAAAGATATAAGGCTTGTGATGTCACTATCGGCGTCGCTGCCCATCTCTTCCAATATCTCAACACCATTGGAAATCGCGCCTACTGGGCTAATCAAATCATGACAAATTTTAGATGCCAAAAGTTCAAGGATTTTTGTGTCGTTTGTTATGGTCATATTGCACTCTCGCCAAAATTAAAGGCACCGATATGATTCGGCATTAGAATTCAATACTATACCCTAATTTTTTCACTTCATCACTAGCCATTTTCTTCAAGCGATCGAGCCCCTCAATGCTGCTTGCCTCAACGCGGGCAACAAGAACATCTTGTGTGTTGGACGGGCGAAGTAACCACCATCCATCAGATGTCGTAACGCGCACACCATCAATATCGTCAAGCGCGGAATCTTCATTGGCCTGTGCCTTCAGGCTTTCCAAGACGCGCGGGACAAGGTTAAATTTCTCCGCTTCATCAACTTCAAAACGCACCTCTGGCGTGTTGAATAATTTTGGCAAATGCGCTGTCAGGCTCGACAACCCACCATCATTTTTTGATAACTCGTTCAGCAAACGCACGGAGCAATAAAGCGCATCATCAAAGCCGTAATATTTGTCGGCAAAGAAAATATGCCCTGAAAGTTCGCCTGCAAGGGGGGCGTTCAGCTCGCGCATTTTATCTTTAATAAGGGAGTGGCCAGTTTTCCACATAATGCCCTTACCACCCATTTTATTGATCTCATCAAACATCACGGAAGAGCATTTAACATCCCCGATAATCGCCGCACCAGGATTGTTTTTAATCACCTCCCGCGCATAAATCGTCATAAGGATGTCACAGCGCAAAACATCGCCGTTTTCATCGACCACGCCAATGCGGTCGCCATCACCATCAAAGGCGATCCCAAGGTCGCATTTGTGATCTGCCACAAGTTTTTGCAAATCAACAAGGTTTTCATCAACTGTCGGGTCAGGGTGGTGATTGGGAAAATTCCCGTCAATATCTTCGAAAATCAAATGATGCTCACCCGGTATTTTCGCCGTAAGCATTTGCAGGATTTCACCTGCCGCTCCATTCCCTGCATCCCATGCGATGCTAAGGTCGCGCAGTGGCCCAAGGTCTTGCATAAGACGGTTAACATATTCGTTCTTAATATCTTTTTCTGTGAGGCTTCCATTGCCTGTATTTAACGTACCGCTTTCGGAGATTTTACCGATTTTCTGAATAGTTTCACCAAAGACAGGTGATTTGTTAAGCCCCATTTTAAAGCCGTTATAATCTGGTGGGTTATGAGAACCGGTAACCATAACGCCCGCATCGGCGCTTAAATGCTTTACAGAGAAATATAGCATTGGCGTTGGACCAAGGCCAACTGCAACAACGTTAGCGCCGCTATCTCTTAAGCCCTTAATCAATGAAGATGAAAGGGCGGGGGAGCTGTTCCGTCCGTCATAACCAACACAGATGGTCGGCGTTGCTGTATTGGCTTCACCAGATACAAAAGTTGCGAAAGCTCTGCCCAAGGCATAAGCATCTTTTTCAGACAGGTTTTTACCGATTTGCCCACGAATATCATACTCTCGCAAGATAGTAGGATCAAAAGTGTAACTCATGCGGTTTTCCTTAGTTATAGCTTTTTAGGATTTCACGGACAGCGGGGCCAATTTCTTTATCTTCAAGGCTATAGGCGATATTCGCCGCAATAAACCCAAGACGAGAGCCGCTATCATAGCTTTTACCATCAAAGCGAGACGCGGAAAAGGGTTGGTTTCCAATGAGTTTCGCCATCGCATCGGTCAACTGAATCTCTCCGCCCGCGCCCGTTTCAAATGCTGCCAAATGGTCGAACACTTCGGGTTGAAGGATGTAGCGCCCAATCACAGATAATGTTGATGGGGCATTTTCAACCTTTGGTTTTTCAACAAGGCCGCGCACTGGTAATGACTTTCCATCTGTGCTTTCCACGTCAACAATCCCGTATTTATACGTTTCCTCACGCGGAACATCTTCAACGGCAATGATATTTCCACCAGTCTCATCATAAATATCGACCATCTGTTTAAGGCAGCCGCTGCCCTTTGAATTTTGAATCAAGACATCAGGTAATAAAACAGCAAAAGGCTCGTTTCCAACAAGTTTATGTGCACACCATATAGCATGCCCAAGCCCAAGCGGTTTTGGTTGACGTGTCAGGAATAGTTTTCCTGCGGGCATTTCGGAATCGCGCACTTTCTTGATCATCGAATCTTTCCCGCGCGCCGCGAGCGTGTCTTCAAGTTCTGGTTGGAAATCAAAATGTTCAACCAACATGCTTTTATGGCGACCTGTTACAAAAATAAACTCCTCAATTCCCGCTTCACGCGCTTCTTCGAAAACATGTTGAATAAGGGGGCGGTCATTAATCGGAAGCATTTCCTTTGGCATAACTTTCGTAGCGGGAAGGAAGCGTGTGCCGAGGCCAGCAACAGGAAAAATAGCTTTACGAACGGGTTTGAAATTTGTCTTGGTCATGCATGTTACTCACTTTTTTTAATCAATGGTGTTAAATGCCATATTTCTTGCTGCGATGCAAGATTAGGAAGAGCTTTATTTTGTGACTTTAATGCTCATTATCCTGTTTATTTGATGAAGGTTTTGACTGCTTCCCTTTATAATAGGAAATGACAAAGGGCAATGCCAAAATAAGAAGAGCCAGTGAAACCAGAATTTTCCCCAGCAAGGCGAACATTACAATAATCAAGAGATAAACACCGATCAGCGCATTGCGAAAAAACAAGCGTATATCCGCAGGTTTTGCAGAGATGAAATAGCGATAAAACGCATACGCACCAATAAGAATTCCAATGACAAAAATAAGATAAGGCATAGGGGGTTAAGCCGACTTTTTATTCTTTTCCGTGCCAATCACGTCTAAGGGTTTTTTGTGCCCCTTAAATTTCTCTGGCCCGATAGCCATGATTAATGTGCGAACCTCTTGCCTCGCCGATATTTGCGACATGGTTAACCCCCCATCCTGGTCTTCCTTAAGGTCAAGAAGGGTTAGCCCCTTTAAGAACATCTCTTTAAACACCACGCGCTCACCAAATCCGTGGGTAAGGCGGAAATCCGCAAGCTTGGATATTTGGGAAAGAAGCCCTGATATAATCTTATTGTTATTGGTATTTAAATGCGTGACGCGGTTGCGCATAACAATCCAATCAATCGTTCCACCATCACGCTTTTTCTTCAAAGAACGCTGCGCATCCACCATTTTTGAATAGATGGATGGCCCTTTTATTTCATGATTTTTCATATCGATATCTGCTAAAAGGTCAAGGTCGATAAAACTGTCATTCATTGGTGTAATCAAAGTATCGGCGTAGCTATGTGCCAATCGTGAAAGAAAGCTATCCGTTCCTGGGGTATCAATCACGATGAAATCACAAACATGGCTCAACTCATCCAACGCCATAAGTAAGAATGATTCTTCCTCGGCTTTTTGCTCGCTCACGGTCTCAAGCTGGCTTTTCTCAATCGCCATATGCGCAGGAGAAGGCAGGTTCTCCCTGTTTCGTGTAATATATTCAAATCGTTTCTTGAGGTAGCGGGTAAGCGTCCCCTGACGGGCGTCCAAATCAATCGTCCCAACGCGATACCCGAGGCGGAGCAGGGCAATCGCAGTATGCATGGTGGTCGTTGATTTGCCAGATCCACCTTTTTCATTGCCGAAAACAATAATATGCGCTGTATTTTTCATGATTATTCTTTATCCTTGAAACTGTTCGCCAACTTAGAAGAGATACCATGCCAGAAAACCATACCTCATATCAAGCAAGACTCACATCTTTGCGTATGCAAATGAAAGATTTAGACCTAGATGGTTTTATTTTACCGCGCACAGATGAATTTCAGGGTGAGTTTTTGGCCAGTTATGCAGAGCGTCTGGCTTGGCTCACGGGTTTTACAGGCAGTGCGGGCGCGGCAATCATTTTGCGCGATAAGGCTGTGGTCATGAGTGATGGTCGCTATACCATTCAACTGACGCAGCAAGTCGATCAGGGATTGTTTTCCTGCGAAGATTCAACACAAATTTCTATCGGAAAATGGCTTGTCGATAATATGGTGGAGGGGCGCATGGGCTATGACCAATGGCTGCATACTCCCGGGCAAATTGAGAAGATCCAAGAGGCATTAATTGAAACAAATATCACTCTTGTCCCTTTATCGAAAAACCTTGTTGATAAAGTTTGGCATGATCAACCCCAAAAGCCCTCCGCCCCCGTAACGTTATTTCCTAATGATGTTGCGGGAAAAACCTCCGCGCAAAAACGAGCGGGGATAGCCAGTGACTTAAAATTGGCAGGGGTGAACGCATGCCTGATCACGCTATCGGATTCGATTTGTTGGCTGCTCAATATACGTGGCGGGGACATTGGGTATTCCCCTTTGGTGCTGTCATATGCAATTTTATATGATGACGCCACGCTTGATTGGTTTGTTGATCCCCAGAAAATATCAAATGATATACGCGCCGCCTTGGGCGATGATATCCGTATCAAAGCCATGGATGAAATAGAAAACTTTTTGACGGGGCTGAGTGATGTCATTGCGATGGATACGGCCTCCGCGCCCATAGCATTTGAAAATATGCTGGTGAAGGCGGGCAAAGAATATGTATTAATTAAAGATCCCTGTGTCGCGCCAAAGTCCATTAAGACGCCATCTGAACAAGATGCAATCCGCAAAGCGCACATCACTGATGGTATTGCCATTACAAAATTCCTGAAATGGTTGGCGGATCAAAACAAGTTCACGCCGATGAGTGAGCTTTCCGTCGAGAATAAATTAGAAGGGTTTCGTAAAGAATCTAAAGACTATATCGAGCCAAGCTTTCCCACCATCGCAGGCTTTGCAAGCAACGGTGCAATTGTTCACTACCGCGCAAGCACGCAAACCGACAAGGCTATCGAAGGAAATGGGCTATTGCTGGTCGATAGTGGCGGGCAATATAAATGGGGGACGACAGATATCACTCGCACCGTGGCAATCGGCACGCCAACCCAAGAAATGCGCGAGAATTATACACGCGTCCTCAAGGGGCATATCGCCGTTGCAAATGCCCAATTCCCCAAGGGAACTACAGGTAAAGACATTGATACCTTGGCACGCGCTCCATTGCGTGAGGTTGGTCTTGATTATGCCCACGGCACGGGGCACGGGGTGGGGTGCTATCTTTGTGTGCATGAGGCCGCCGCAAATCTATCTCCACGTGGTGAATTGGCGTTAGAAGCGGGAATGCTTATATCGAACGAACCTGGATATTATAAAGAAGGGGAATACGGCATCCGTCTTGAAAACCTTGTACTGGTTCAAGAGGAAGAGAGTGCGGATATGCTGTATTTTGAAACGGTTACCCTCGCACCATTTGCAGATGACTTAATTGTAAAAGAGATGTTAAGCGATGATGAAATGCGCTGGTTAGATTCTTATCATAAGAAAGTATTGTCCATACTAGGAGCCGCGTTAAACTAGAAAATAAATTTATTTTTTTTCATCATCTTTATTATCTGTTGGTTTTTTTTTCTGACTAGGGATGTGGGAATATTTTTCAGGATGGAATTCGGTCAATTTAAAAAAGGTTCGGTCAATTCCTGAATCGTTGTGATAAGCACCGCTGAAAAATTCTTTCACGAGCACAACATTGTCTTTTATTTGTACTTCATAAAAAAGTTTAGATATATAGGGAAGGCTCATTATAGGGCTAATAATGACAGATGTTTCCATGGTCATAACCCCGTTATTTTCATTTGATTTCATTGATAATTTGGTAAGGCCGCTATCAATGAATTTTGATAAATGATATTTAGTAAGAATGCTATTGATTGTATTTTTGTTTGGTTTTGATTTCAATTTATAAGATGTGGCAATGTAATGCAAAACAGACCCTGTTATTGGGTCTTTGATTTTATAGTAAACACGATCGCGCGTTTTTGATGATTGAACAACTGGATCAAAAGGTGTGTAGTCTTTATTTTTTGGTGGGACTTTTATTGTAAATGTATTGTTCTTTGAAGGAATATCTATCCACCCCGTGCCAATCGGTGTGGTTGATTTGGCAATACCATCTTGGAGTTTAATTGATTTGAAAAAATCGTCTGCCTTATATGAGTACATACCAATGGCGGGGCCTGTAACAACTTGCTCAATAAGGGTATAATTTGTCATAAGTATGGTGATTCTGAGCGCGGTTTTTCCATCGACAGAAGAGTCTTTATCAACGTAAGTGATGTAAAGCTGTCTACCTAAAAAACCGTTATGCTCAATTTCCTCATTCTCTATAATAGTAGCTTTTAAATTTTTTGCTAAAAAGACATAACGCTCAACAGCACTGTTTAATGCTTTTTCTGCTCTGTTTGCACTGAGTTCATTACCCAAAGTGCTCACGGATCGTATAAATGCAGTTTTTCCTTCTGCTTCATTCTCTCCTTGTTCAAGGTCAGCAAAAATTTCAGCACTATAGGCAACATTGCTATCGTTATATTGAAATGGAAAAACATTGTATTTGTATTTTTGGGGAAACTTCGTCTCATAAGACCCTGTTATGGATTCATGACGCTCCCAAACAATAGCGTTTTCTTCTTGGTTTTGCGCTTTTTCCCTGAGAGTGGTTTGCAGTTTATCTGTGCTAGTTGTTCTGCCTGCTGATGGCTCTGTATTATTGAGGTTGTTATCTGTTGTCTGTGGTTCTTCGGCATGGGATATGCTGCCCATACAAGGCACAAAAAGAAGTAAGATAAGCAGGCATGTGGATGTTAAAAAACGCATAAAACGACCTTGTGATTATTTTGAAATTTAATGATATCAAATACCGACATCTTTTTCACCCATAAAAAAACTGCTGAACATAATAGAGCAGCAGTTTTTAAAACTTTATATTTTAGATCAATGTCTAAAATCCATCGCGATCGCGACGTTTACGATCCATTTTACGGCTGCGACGAATTGCTTCGGCGTCTTCGCGTGCTTTTTTCTCAGACGGCTTCTCGTAATGACGACGAAGTTTCATCTCCCTGAAAATGCCTTCACGTTGCATTTTCTTCTTAAGGACGCGTAATGCCTGATCGACATTGTTATCTCTAACGTTCACACTGACCACAGTGCTCACCTCTTTCTAAATTGTTTAAAAATTAATATTACCTTTAAAAGGTTTCAAAGTGTTTAACATGAAAGAATAAGGGAATGCAAAGAGAAAATAGGGGTTATGCCGTTTTTCGTACCTTCAAGTTCATCGCAGCATCTAAAAGAGCCTTGGTATAATCTTGTTTCGGGTTTTCGAAAACCTCTTGCGCGCTTCCCGTTTCAATGACTTTACCGTCTTTCATCACCATTACATGGTGGCTCATTGCGCGCACAACGCGTAGATCATGAGAAATGAACATATAGGTGAGGTTATGCTTTTCCTGTAGCTCTCGCAGCAAATCAACAACTTCGGCCTGTACTGAAACATCAAGAGCTGATGTCGGCTCATCCAGTACCACAAATTCGGGGTTCAACACCATCGCCCGCGCAATACATATGCGTTGACGTTGCCCACCTGAGAATTCATGTGGATATCGATGACGCGTATCTGCGTCCATATGCACATCTTGCAACGCCTTAACAACAAGCGCATCGCGTTCCTCTTTGCCTAAATTCTTACGGTGAAGTTTTAAACCTTCCTCAATAATTTGTGCAACCGTCATGCGCGGGGAAAGGGAGGCATAGGGGTCTTGAAACACAATCTGCATCCGCTCTCGCATGGGGCGCATTGATTTCTGATTAAGCGCCGAAATTTTAACGCCGTCAAAATCAATCTCCCCTTGAGATGAAAGCAGCCGTAGCGCCGCCAAGCCAAGCGTACTTTTGCCCGACCCCGATTCCCCAACCACGCCAAGAGTCTCTCCACATCGTATGGTCAGATCAATTCCATCAACTGCCTTAACGAAGGAAATTGGTTTCCCAAAGAAACTTTTCTTATTCGGGAAATACACCTTAACGCCTGTACCTTTAATAAGGGAGGGCGCGTCCTTCGCAATAGGTTTTGCCGCTCCACGTGGAATAGTATTAAGTAACATTTTAGTGTATTCATGCGTAGGCTTAGTAAACAGCGTCTTCGCGTCATTTTGTTCCATCATCTCACCATGCTGCATTACGCAAACGTAATCGGCCATTTTTTCAACCACCGATAAATCATGCGTAATGAGGAGCATCGCCATATTAAGCTCTTTTTGTAAATCCTGTAACAGCTCTAATATTTGCGCCTGTACGGTAACATCTAGCGCGGTTGTCGGCTCATCCGCGATCAAAAGTTCGGGATTATTAGCCAAAGCCATCGCAATCATAATTCTTTGACGCTGCCCACCCGAAAGCTCATGCGGATAAGCCTTAAGACGTTGTTTTAGATGCGGTAATTGTACCATATCAAGCAGCTCTAAAACTCGGGCACGCGCTTTATCATTGCTCATCCCCTGATGAACTTTAAGAACCTCGGCAATTTGTCTTTCAATCGTATGGAGCGGGTTAAGCGCGCTTTGTGGCTCTTGAAAAATCATGCCCATTTGTTGCCCACGAATGGCACGCATATAGCTCTCACCCTTATCCAAAAGCTCATCACCTTCAAACAGGATTGATCCCTTAGGATGCGATGCCATAGGATATGGCAAAAGCCGCATAGCAGAAAGCGCACTCACCGATTTCCCAGAGCCAGATTCGCCCACCAATGCAACGGTTTGTCCGTGCTTTACATCAAAACTAATACCTTTAACGGCGTGAAATACACCGCTCGGCGTTTTGAAATCCACATGAAGATTCTTGATTTGCAGGATTGGATCGGGCATACCATCACACTTGAAGTTGAACAAATCTAAGGAAACCACAAACTATGAGCACAGACAAGAGCGGAAGCCCCCCATGCGGTATTTATGTGCGGATAGATGATTTTTCAAACATGCTTGATTTGATTGGGTATATACGGCAAATGGCTTTTACGATTAATCAGCGCTCTGGCTATGAGAAAAATATGTCTATCATTGAGGTTGCCTTTACCCCTGAAAATGCAGAACGCGCAAAGGATATTATCCCCATCATTAAAGACCAAGGCTTGGTCGCGATCGTTCATGGCTCTTTGGATTCTATGGGTGCAGATGGTATCTTGCTCGATAACGCTGCCGATATCAAAAAAACCCGCGCCGCACTGGGCGATGATGCGATTATCGGGCTTGTAACATCAGATCCTGTGCCAGATATTGATTATGCGGTGGTGAAAGCCGACCCCGCCGTTATTGGTAAGTGGAAGGCGATGAGTGATGCTCTATGCGTTGCTCGGGGTAAGAAACCAATCACCGCTGATACCTGCGCCGCTTCGGTAACGGCAGGCGCGGATTTCGTGGATGTTAGTGACTATATCCTGAAACATAAAAAGGGCATCATGCAAGGCACGGTCAACATCTTGCATGAAATTGATCAGGCAATAAAACCACCAGAAATAGTGAATTGATTAAGCTATTTCTTCACGCTCAAAACACTAAATATCTCATCGGTAATGGCGGGGTTCACGGCCTGCATATCCGCGAGTTCAAGCTCATCAAGCTTGCACCCTTTATTCTCTGCCATTTTAACAATCGCGCCAGTGACATGGTGAGCATCGCGGAAGGGGAGGCCGAGATTCATAACTAGCCAATCGGCCAGAGCGGTGGCCGTGGTATAGCCCATTTCAGCAGACAGAAGCATACGATCAGTGTTAAATGTCGCGCTTTCAAGCATGCCTTTCATCGCCTGTAAACATAGGGAAATCGTGTCATAGCTATCAAACGTAGATTCTTTGTCTTCCTGCAAATCTTTATTATAAGCCAAGGGCAAACCTTTAAGAACCGTCATCATCTGAATAAGGTTGCCATTCAAACGCCCTGTTTTCCCGCGCACCAATTCCGCCGCATCGGGGTTTTTCTTCTGCGGCATGATGGATGAGCCTGTGCTCCATGCATCGCTAAGCTGAATAAAGCCGAATTGCGGGGTTGCCCAGATGATGATCTCTTCGGCCAGACGTGAAAGGTGCAAACCTGTTTGAGCGCACACAAACAAAAATTCATTTGCGAAATCTCGCGCTGAAACTGCGTCGAGCGTATTGGGCATCGGCGCATCAAAGCCGAGCTTTTCCGCCGTGAATTCACGATCAATCGGGTAGGGCGTTCCCGCAAGTGCCGCCGCGCCAAGCGGGCATTTATTAAGGCGGGTCTTGCAATCAATCATTCGAGTTTTATCGCGCTCCAACATTTGCGCGTACGCATCAAGATGCAGCGCAAGGGTGATGGGCTGCGCGGCTTGTAAATGCGTAAAGCCGGGCATGATGTCGTCTTTATGCTTAATGCTTAGGGCCTCCAATACGGCCTGTAGCGATTCGATTTGGCTAATCAGCTCCTCCGATGCTTCGCGTGTCCACATGCGAAAATCCGTGGCGACCTGGTCGTTACGGCTGCGCGCAGTGTGCAGTTTACCCGCGACATCGCCAATCATCTCTCTCAGGCGTGATTCAACGTTCATATGAATGTCTTCAAGGCTTGCTTTGAACTCAAAATTCCCGCTTTTGATCTCTTCGGCAATGGCATTCAAACCATTCACGATTTCAACAGCCTCGTTTTTGGTAAGGATACCTTGCTTGGATAGCATCGTCGCATGCGCGATGGAGCCGCGAATATCCTGCCGCCACATGCGCTTATCAACGCCAATGCTCGCATTGATTTGCTCCATAATATCAGATGGCTTTTCTTCGAAACGCCCACCCCACATTTGATTTGATTTTTGTTCTTGCGTCATTATGTGTGGCCTTTATTATCTACTATATATCCATTGGCTCAAGAATATAGTGAATGCTTGGTTCAAGCGCAACCAGAGAAAATCATACAATAAAATATTGACAGAATGCGCCAATATCCTGCATGTAATAAGCGTATAAAAATATGGAAATAAAAGGGGAACGTTTTGACTATTGAATTAGATTTAAGTCAATGTACAGATATGTGGAGCTGTCTTTCTCTAAAGCCTGAAAGCCTAGGGTATGATGAGGACGTGATTGCCGAGTTTAGGTTAAATGATTTAGAAAAAAGGGTGGCTGTTAAACTCAACGAAGACGAAGAAGGTCTCTTCGATTTTGCATGGGTATCAAGCCGTGAAGAAGAAAATGGAAAACTCACATTGCTATTCTTTAATTTAGATGAGGTTGAGGAGTATTTTGGCTTTAACTTTAGCCGTTTCGAAGGGCATTTCAAAGAAAACACAAATATTTCGGAAAGTGGCGCCATTGAAAAATGTACGGAAGATCAGGTGGCGTTATTGGCAAGCATTACTGTCGAAGCGATGCGCATTGAAGTTCATACTCGTAAAATGGATCAATATATTGACTATGTAACGCCAGCACCCAAAAACGGCGGTGCAACGGTAACACATATTAATCAGTTTACCGCGTCAAGTAAGAATGACCCTAATCCAACTTAATCGTTGATTTTCTTTACAAAACACGTCTTTAGAACAAGGCCTTTGATGTCTTTTGTGCGGCAATCAATAAGCTCCGGATCATTGGTGAGGGCGATGTTTTTAACCGTCGTGCCACGTTTTACCGTTGCGCCCGCGCCCTTAACATCTAAGTCCTTGATAACGGTAACCGTATCACCATTTTGCAAAACCGTACCATTGCAATCACGGGTCGGCGTTTCATCACCATCCGCGTCACCGCTCCAATCAAGGGCGCTTATGCCGTAATCATTGGCGGCTTGCTCCTGCGCGTCTTCCTTGCTTATATGCCATAGCTCAAGAGCAGGGGTGTCGCTCCCATCCTTATAGCCATAAAGAAACCACCCATCCGACGCAGGGTCAAATTCGATTTTAAAGCTAGAGAATTCACCAGATGTTGTTGCCGTTATTTTTGTCATTTCTTTTCCATCTTCATTCATTCGTCATTGCGAGTTGGGCGATAGCTCAACGTGGCAATCCATGGATTGCTTCGACAGTGCCTCACAATGACAACGTCAAATTAAGCCGCCTTGCTTTTGGTCAATTTCGTCGCACCACGGATATTGGTATTATTCCGCAAACGCACCGCATTGATTTTGATAAAGCCATCAGCATCTTTTTGGTCATAACCACCCGTAACATCCATTGATGACTGCTCTGGATCATACAGAGCGCTCGGAGATTTACGGGCAATCGGGTAAGCAACGCCTTTGATCAATTTCATCTGAACAGTTCCTGTATTATGCTCTTGCACCTTATCCATAAAGGTTTGAAGCAATTCAAATTCAGGAGAGAACCAAAACCCGTTATAAATAAGCTCAGCAACTTTTAACGCCATATAATCACGAAGCTTCATAACTTCACGATCTAGCGTCAAGCCTTCCAAATCGCGATGCGCCTTATAAAGGATCTCACCACCTGGCGTTTCATAAACGCCGCGGGATTTAATACCGACAAAGCGGTTTTCAACCATATCAAGGCGGCCAATGCCGTGCTTCGTGCCAAGCTCGTTCAAATATTCGAACAACTCAACCGCGCCGCTAACTGCTCTGCCGTCTGTCTCATTTGTAACTTTCACAGGAATGCCGCGTTCAAAATTAATCGTAATAATATCCGCCGTATCGGGTTGCTTATCAACGCCGTTCGTACGTGAATAAACGTCTTCATCCGCCGCCGCATTCGGGTCTTCTAAAATTCCCGCCTCATGAGAGATATGAAGCATATTATCATCTTCGGAATATGGTTTTTTGCGTGTCGCCGTCACAGGAATACCGTGCTGGTCGGCGTAGTTGAGCATATCTGCGCGACCTTCAAAACGGGTTAAAAACTCATCCATTTTCCATGGTGCAAGAACTTTGATTTCAGGGTTTAATGAGTAATAGGAAAGTTCGAAACGAACCTGATCATTCCCTTTACCGGTCGCGCCATGCGATACATATTGCGCGTTCTCTTTTTCTGCAATCTCAATTTGGCGTTTGGAGATTATCGGCCGAGCCACAGAGGTGCCGAGCAAATAGCGCCCTTCATAAATCGCCTGAGATTTAACCGCATAGAAGATATAATCACGAACAAATTCTTCTTTCAAATCCTCAACATAAACCTTGGCCGCACCGACTTTTAGAGCCTTATCGCGCGCAGCCTCAAAATCTTCTTCCTGACCAACATCCGCTATATAGGCAATAACCTCATACCCTTCTTCGATAAACCATTTCAGAATAACTGATGTATCCAATCCGCCGGAATATGCGAGTACGATTTTACCTTTGCTCATTTTTTAGATCCTTATTTTTGCGTCAATTCGTTGAGTTCTAAGAGAAAAACCCTCAAAAGTGAAGTGTTATTTTGACAAATTATAATTTAAGGCCTAAATTATAAACTTATAATAATAAACAAAATAAATAAGGGGGGATCATGCCAGTTCCAATGATTGAAAGTATTGAAAAAATATCAGACGACTTCTTTGCGGTAAGTTTTGATTCAGTTATAAAGCCAGATGTGGTGAAAATGGATCGTGATGATATGGAAACCATGCATAAAGATTTGGTCGAAACCAGAGGTGATCTTGCAGACATTAAAAAAGTAGTGACTGCACTGGAGCTGTAATATACTAATCGGTGTTTACAATTTTTTCATGAAAAGCCGCATATAATTTTGACAAAAATTTTGTTGAGGTGTAAAGATGCACCTTATTTATGAAAATAACATCAGTATTGAAGAAGGTCAAAGCAGTTCTGATATTTTGAATGATGCATCATGAGGTTGGTTAAAGAATGAGCTATTTGGGCGAATGTAATTTAGGGTTAGAGTCACTATTCTTTTGTGAAGAGATCTCCACTGGTGAGTCAGGGTTATGGCGCGCACATGGCGAAACGGGTGAGTTGGTCGCGCAATTCCAAGTCTCAGGATCAGGAAAGGTAAATCTTGATTATCGATATGACTCATTTCTTTATTCACGAGAAGAGCTGCAAAAAATCCATCGTGATTTATATCGCTCTGATGATAATTCACGTAAAATGCAAAAAGCACGCGCTCTTGTTGAAGCCACACTAGACAACACAGAAATGGTTTTTATTGCTTAAAATAACTTGATTGGGGGCTTTGGAGATTTTGATGGGATATGGGTATTATACATTAGCGAATGCAAAGGGGCCTGGAAAGTGGGAGATTAGGGATGATCAAACGTTAAAGGCGTATTTTCAACCCAATTCATTTGCAGAAAGAAGAGTGAAGGCTCTTTCTATGACACATGATGAGCTTAAAGAGATGCAGGCTGAATTGTATCGGGTAATGACATCTATCTCAGACGAGTTATTCAAAATCGAAATGAATAATTATGGTAGCGATAGTGTTTTTCCAACCTTAAGGGAAATAAAATTGAATTTGGACTATTCGAGATACGAAGTATTTAAGAATATCGTTGACGATACACTTTCTGACAATGTGGCTATATTAACAGCCTAAACATATCGGCTTTGTAACGTCACACCCGTATTTTCCAAACACCATGCCAATATGGCCTTTTGCGCGTGCAGGCGGTTTTCTGCCTCATCATAAATCACACAAGCGGGGCTGTTCAAAACATCGGGCGTAACCTCTTCATTTTGATGAACGGGCATACAATGCATGAAAATCGCGTTATCATTCGCCAAAGCCATAAGGTCTTTATTCACCTGATAGGGCATAAATTTTTCAATGCCTTTGCCTTCTTGCCCCATGGACACCCATGTGTCAGTGACAATCACATCTGCGCCTTTGGCGGCATCTTGCGGGGAAACGGAATTCGCGTATAAATCTTCTGGACAGCTTAAAACAAGATCAAACCCGAAAATCGGTGCGGCCTGCTCAAAGGTTTTGGAGACATTGTTATAATCCCCAAACCACGCGACTTTCTTGCCCTCAATACTGCTGAGTTTTTCTTCAATCGTTAGTATATCCGCCATAATTTGACAGGGGTGAGACTCGTTTGTCATGCCGCTAATCACGGGAATAGTTGTGTTTTTTGACAATTCTTCAAGCCGCGCATGATCACTCATTCTAATCATTACCGCATCCACATAACGCGATAGAACTGCGCCTGTATCTTGCAGGCTTTCCGCGCCTGTAATTTGCATGTCTTCCATATTCATCACGAGTGTATGCCCGCCAAGCTGTTTCATCGCCACTTCAAAGCTCATCCGCGTACGGGTAGAGCGTTTGTCAAACACCATAGCAAGAGACAACCCCTCAAATATTTGCGGAGGATTGAATTTCTGCGCCTTTAATTCATGGGCATGCTTGATCATCCCTTTTAACGCATCCGCGCCAATATCGGGAAGATTAATGAAATGTCTGATGTCTGTGGTCATAGTGTTTTAGTCCAATTCTTTTAATGTCTTTTCAATAATGTCGAGGGCTTCTTGCGCCTGCTCTTCGCTCAGAATTAGAGGAGGGGTGAGGCGAAGCGTTGCTTTACCCGCTTGGGTCGCCATTAATCCGTTTGTTTGTAACGCGCGTAAAAGAACCTTAATATCAAAGCTCGTATCAACACCAATCATCAATCCTTTTCCGCGAATATCGGTAATTTTATTGGAATCACGTTGAATTCTGGCCAACCCGTCAAACAGGATTTTAGAAACCTTATTGGCGTGGATAAGAAAACCATCCGATATAATCTCACTCATCACCGTGGCGGCAACCGCGCAAGCCAAAGGATTTCCGCCATAGGTCGTGCCATGCGTACCCACGACAATCGCGTCACCAAATGGATGCTTCGCCACCATCGCACCAACAGGAAAACCGCCGCCCATACCTTTTGCAAGGCAGGCAATGTCAGGCTCTACGCCGAAACTCTCATACGCAAAAAACGTACCCAAACGCCCCATACCTGCCTGAATTTCATCAAAGATCAGGCAAATATTTTGCGCATCACAAATCTCGCGTAGCTCTTTCAAGAATGCAGGGTCCGCAGGAACAAGCCCACCTTCACCCTGCACAGGCTCAATGATAATCGCGGCGGTGCGATCATTGACCATGGCCTTCACGGAATCAATATCATTGAAATCGGCAAAATGAACACCATCAAGATAAGGCGCGAAGAATGGCTGCGACTTGCGTTTGGCCGTCACACTGGCCGCGCCATAGGTGCGCCCATGAAAGGAATCGTTAAACGCGATAATCTCGTTGCACATTTCACCCTTGTTATCATACGCCCATTTACGCGCGCATTTTAACGCCGCTTCAACGCTCTCCGCGCCGCTATTGGCGAAATAAACCAGATCAAAACAGCTATTATCAATCAAGATTTCTGCGGCTTTTAGCTTTTCCTTTGTCGCATAAGATGCCTGACAGGTCATCAACCGCGCGGCCTGCGTGGTAATGGTCTCCATCATTTTCGGATGAGCATGCCCAAGCGATGCCACCGCAATACCAGCCGCGAAATCTAAATACTTCTTCCCATCCGTATCCCATGCATAACAACCATCGCCGCGATCCATCACAACAGGCTGCGCCTTATAAGTGGCAACAAGAAGTGCCTCAGTTTTTTTGATAATGTCATTTGCGTTGGTCATCTATGAATCCTCTTGTTTGCTTTTAGAAAATAATAAAGACATTGAGTATGCTGCGTAAAGTATCTGAAATACTAATAAAATCAAACTGCCGATAGAAGAAGTGAAAAACAGATCGAGTTTTTGGAAGCCAGAAAAGTCTGAAAACATGATAGCAGCTATACCCAATGCAGATAGATTGATAAATGCCAGATAGGGATTGCTTCCCATATCTCTTAGCCTTTTCACCTGAAGCAATACGTGAAAATATGCGGTTAAAAAGAAAACAATAGCAAAGATTCCCATTATGAACATCGGACTAAAAATTCGCTGCCCGCCGAGAAAATAAAAAAAGCCAATGAGAGACAAGGGCGTAAGAATGCTTAAGATAAGGTAGGCTTCTCTATTCAATCGACCTTTCCTTATATCCAGAAACTCCAAAATCATCACTTCCCACCAATAGCCTTTTGCACATTCACTTCATTCATATAATTATCACGTTCATCCGCATGGAGGAGCATCGTCCCCGGACCAACAGATTCAAAAATCTCCGCATGCAATGCATTATCTCGCAAACCGTTAATAAGGTGAATGCGTTTAACCCCCGCATTAAGCGCATCAACACAATTCTCCATCTTTACCCGCATGCCATCGGTGACAATGCCTTTTTCGATAAGGCTCGGGATTTCATCTGATGTAATCATCATCGCGGTTTCACCATCGATTTTCACGCCGTCGACATTGCTCATAAAGATCAACTTATCCGCCTTAAGCGTTTTCGCCAACGCGGTTGCAATCGTATCGGCATTGATATTACAAAGCTCACCACTTTCCGCCAAGGCAAGACAAGGGCACGCAATGAAATCCGCAGTTTTTAACAAGCGTTGCACCGGGCGCGTATACACATCATGAATGTCGCCGACAAAACCAAAATCTATCGGCTTTTTCGGGCGCAAACCAATCTTCATCCAATCGGCGGGAATGGCATTAAACGACAGGCCGCGCAAATCGTTATGCTGCATCGATTCCATAACACGCAGGGATAAATCACCGCCGATTACCTCGCGGATAACCTGAATAGTTTCGGAATCGGTTATACGGCGACCATTGGTTTTCTTAATCTCAATCCCACGGCTTTCAAGCGCCGCGTCAATCGCCAAACCACCGCCGTAAATCAAAATCACCTTAATCCCGCGCAGTTTTAGCTCACGGATATTCGACATAAGATTGCTGCGCGCTTTCTCATCTTCGATAACTGATCCGCTGGCTTTGATGATAAACAAATTATCGCGGAACTTGCTCTCATAAAATGCATTGATAAAAAAATCAGGCAGTTTGTTTTGTTTCTTTTTCATATCTTTATCCTAAGGGTAGAGCGGGGCGAGCGTCAACAGGCCGAGCGTTTCATTATCACCATTCATAATATTCATATTCTGCACGGCGCACCCCGCCGCACCTTTGACAAGGTTGTCAATCGCGCCTTGCACGATATAATTATGATCATCAATTTTCTGATAATTTAAATCCACGAAATTCGACCCCACCACATTGGCAAGCGCAACTTCATCCTGCACCCGCACAAATTTATGCCCGTCATAAAGCTCATCCGCGCATTTTGGCATGCTGCCGCTTTTAGTTTTTACAAATGCAGTCGCAAATATCCCACGCGTAAACGGCCCCGAAGTTGGTACGAAATTGAGCTGACCCGCTCTAATACCCGCCGTTCTGCAGATTTCGGGAATATGCCTGTGCTTATTAATATTATAGCTTTTGAGATTGTGATTTCGCACAGGGTGATGCGTGCCATCCGTGGCGGTTTTTCCCGCGCCACTTGATCCTGTAATCGCCATGATATCTGCGCTCTCGATTGCTCCCGCAAAGGGGTATAGCATCATTTGTGAAAGCAGGGCAAAACATCCCGGATTGGCGACAATACTCGCATTCGCAATTTTGTGATGATCGATAATTTCAGGTAAACCATAAACGGAACTTTTCAAAAGTTCAGGATAGATATGCGGAACGTTATAATGCTTCTCATAGGTTTCCACATCATCCAGACGGAAATCCGCAGATAGATCGATTATTTTGATTTTCCCATGCAGCGCCGCCACCGTGTCCTGAGCGGTTTTATGCGGCAGGCACAGAAATACGAAATCACTATCCGCCGTGATTTTATCAAGGTCGGGATTGGTCACCTGAATATCCAAATGCGCCAAATGCGGATACACTGCGCCGATAGAAACCCCATCATGTTGGCGAGATGTCACATGCTCGATTTCCACCTTTGGATGCGCGAGAAGAAGCCGTAAAAGCTCTAAGCCCGTATAGCCTGTTATGCCGATAATTGATACGCGTGTAGCCATCTTGAAATCACCAAATCCATCCATTCATTCGTTGGGTTAAAGGCGTTATATACAATAACGTCCAGCTCTTCATGAATAATGCTCTTACCCACGGTGTTATCGGTAACGGGCCCTGATATGACATCAATGGGAATGCCCATTTCCTTACATTGACGCGCAATACCAATCGCGCCAACGGGGTCACCCGCACAACCGATATGCAAACGCACATTCTTTTGAATTTCTGGAATACTCAAAATCCCTTCAACGCCGTATTTCCCCATCAATCCATCACCAAATTCAATGATAATCGCATCGGGGTTATCCGCGCTCAAATAATCAAGCGCGCCCTTGGTCATGTTCACAAGGCTTTCATTGTCCAAATTAGCGGTAGAGGCAATTCCCGCATCTACAAAGGACACGGCATTATAAACGCCGTAATCCTGCATTTTATACAGATCACGCAGCGCGCCAACTCCTGTGAGTTTCGCCCCCGCAAGCTTCATGCCCATGCGGGTCAGGCTCTTGATAATCTCGGTCGCGACAGTGGTTTTACCGCTATCCATGCTCGTGCCCGTGACAATAATCAGGGGAACTTGGCTCCTCATTTTTGTTGATGGGGCATATTTCACCTTTTGGTTGATGTTCAAAACTTTGCCCTTACGCGTTACCGCGCCCAGAATTCTAATCCGCAAAGGATTGCCGACTTCTTTGGTATTTGCACTGGTGCATTCACCTGCAACGCCGCCCATATTCAAAAGATGCAAAACATCATCGGGCTTTAGTGATCGTGGCAACTGCCCAACAAATCCTTTCAGAGCCATCCTTTGACCCAAAGCCACGGCAATAATATCACCCTTTTTTAGTTTTGACATACGCCCCGTCGGAAGCTCAAGCTCATTATAAACGGATTTATCTTCCAATACTTCGGCTGCCAAAACCGTTCCCATTTCACAAGGAAGTGGCGTTCCAGCCTTATCAAGAATGCTTTCATTATGTTTAAGCTCCAGATTTTTGGTCACCGAAGCGATTTTATCTATAAAAATTTTCGTCATTTTATCTTTATCTTCAAATTCATAAGTGGGATTAAAGTGCCGTAAAAGCGATAACGTTTCAACAGCTTTTACAGCGATTATATGTTTGTAAGAGATCAGTTTTTTTATGGAAGGTTTTATGAGCTGAAAATAAAGCACAAAACGCGCCAAGAGAGTGATCTCTAGCGGTGACTTCGTCGGATGATGCGTGTGCTCATATTACTCATAGGATATAAGAAACATGTTATAAGGCTTCTCGTCAAGATTATTCTGAGCGTATTTTATATATCAAACTGGATCGCAGTGCTGTTTTCGGTTTCATCAAGAATGTTTTTAAGCTTCTCATTATCTTTCTGAAAGGCATTTTCGCCATAGCTATACCAGCTTTTCAAATCACTATGCTTACTGTTGCGGGCAGTGTTTCCCATATCTGAGCTATAATAAGCGCTGATTATGCTGGGTTGAGTGACCTTATCCCATTCCATTTTTTCATGGAAAAAGAAATTGGCCGCTAAGTTATGTGGTGCAACCTTTGCCACAATTTTTTGATCGGCTTGAGTGTTTTTGATTTTCTGTGCCATCGCTGCAATGGTTAGTTCGCTTAAGCCAATACCCTTGATACAGTTAATAACTGTTCCAATTTCTGTCACAGAGTAACGCCGCTCATCGTCTTGTACTTCAAAAGGATAGGCAACACAGAGTGCCTGAATCTTAAACCGCTGATCCACAACAGTTACAATTTGCCCGCATCTTGACAGTTCAAAAAGCTGTTCCGAGGAGCGGGGCTGTATATACCCCATTGGATCGGCGGCTTTTTTTCGTTTTGAATTGAAGAATTCAGCAAGAATGATAGGGCTAAGTGCATCCGAAAAAGACAGTGTAAGCTTTTTCGATTCGGTGTTTTTTGTGCATTGATTTGGATTTAAAAACGCCATATTTTCATAATGCCTTTTGTTGTGAGGCACTTCTACATGAGGGGTGTAGGGTTTGTCTACTAAAAACGATGAATAACTTATATAGTTGTTTTGCGCGGATCAAAAGCATCGCGCACGGCTTCGCCCACAAAGGTGAGCATCGTTAGCATCACGGCAAGAGACAAAAAGGCACATATCCCAAGCCATGGCGCTTGCAGATTGTTTTTCCCCTGTGAGAGAAGTTCACCCAATGATGGGCTACCCGCGGGCATTCCAAGGCCAAGGAAGTCAAGCGCAGTCAGGGATGTGATCGCCGCCGTTAAGATAAATGGCATAAAGGTGATCGTCGCTACCATTGCATTGGGCAACACATGCCGCCACATAATAACGGTATCAGAAATCCCCAAAGCTCGTGCCGCGCGAACATAATCAAAATTCCGCGCCCGTAAAAATTCTGCGCGCACGACATCAACAAGGCTCAACCATTTGAAAAGAAGAAGAATAAAGAACAAAACCATAAACCCTGGCGTAAACATAGATGCAAAAATAATCAGAATGTAAAGCTGTGGCAGGCTGCCCCATATTTCGGTCACACGTTGAATTACAATATCCGTCCATCCACCGTAATAACCCTGAACCGCGCCAACAAATACCCCAATGACCGAGCTTGCAAGCGTAAGCAAAAGGCCAAAAAGCACAGAAATTCGAAATCCGTAAATGACACGCGCGGTGACATCGCGCCCCTGATCATCTGTGCCAAGCCAGTTTTCATCATCAGGTGGCGTGGGCGCAGGACGCGAAAGATTATAATTTATCGTGTCGTAATAATAAGGGATAGGCGGCCAAACCATCCATCCTTTTCCGTCTTTTTCAATCAATTCCTGAACAAACGAGTCGCGATACTCTGCCTCGGTCTTAAAATCACCGCCAAATGTGGTTTCGGGATAATTCACAAGAACAGGGAAATATAATTCCCCCTTATATTCAAGGACAAGCGGCTTATCATTTGCCACGAACTCCGCGCTTAATGCTATTGTAAATAGGAGCAAAAACAGCCACAAGCTCCAAAAACCGCGTTTATTGGCGCGGAACTGTGCAAGGCGTCGTTCTGTGAGTGGAGATATATTCATATCAGGATCATATCAGATAATGGATTATGCGTAAGTGTCTCAAGACTTTTTGTCCTCATGATTTTCTGGTGGTATCATCCCTTTTCGTAAAAGCGTATTCGGGGATGGCGTTTGATTCTGCGGCGGATCGGCATTAAGCCGCATAATTGACGGCGCAGAAAATGCTGGCACTTGAACAAAGCTGCGCTTGTTATTGATATGCCGCCCGACGATATTGCGGTAAATCGCAAAGGACATAAAGACCAGCATATAAAAACAAATAACTAAAAAGAAAACTTCGGATTGGAAATGCGATAGGAAATACCCCGTAATAATCGGGCCGATCATCGCGCCGATACCATTGAACATAATAAGGGCGCGGCTTGCCGAAACAATTTGCGATTTTTTGATTTGATCATTCAGATATGTGATGGAAGCACTATAGAGTGAGGCAGTCATCCCCCCAAGAATAAAGATAATGACGTGATACGGATCACCATAGGCCGCAATTACGGCCGCAGTGGTCATGCCGATAAATGCAATGATGTGAATGACGTGAATACGATCCATCCTATCCGATAGCGCCCCCATCAAAAGGGGTAAAAGCGCATTTCCGAGAATGAAAATTGCCATGAAAAACGAAATGCTACCTGTATCCATACCTTGCATATTCGCATAGACAGGCCCCAGTCCGATAATCGAACTACTACATATACCTGATGCAAAAACGCCGGCCATAGGTAATGGGTATTTTTTAAGCATATCAAGAAACTTAACGACTTCCGGCTTTTTATACCTTGGAGCCGGTTTATTCGTCAGTGTAATTGGTGCCAACGCAAAAGAGATCATAACTGACACAAGGATAAATAAATATGCGCTGGTCACAGGGGCGAGGTTAATCAGGAATTGCCCGCAAAATAGACCGCCATTAACGATGGCGATATAGGCACTGAAAATTGTCCCTCGCTGTTTTCTGCTCGATATTTGATTGAGCCAGCTCTCTGCTATAATAAATAATCCGCAAAAGCAAAACCCTGTACTCAGGCGTAATATCATCCAAAGGTACGGGTTAGGAAAAAGCGTATAAAGCAAAACGCCGCCCGATGCGATAGAGGCCAGCGCCGCAAAAACACGAATATGCCCGACCGACGAAATCAGCGGAGGGACATAACGACAGGCAAAAAGATAACCTCCATAATAGACCGCCATAATCACACCGATCATTTCAACGGGAAATCCTTCAGCATTCGCACGCAGGCCAAGTAAAGTCCCCTGAAGCCCATTACTGGCCGTCAGAAGGGCGATGCCTGAAAGCAATGGCCAAACCGCCATCAGGCGATAAATTGTAGTGTTTTTCTTTTTGGACATAATAATTAAGATGCCTAATGCGTTCTGCTTTCAAAATCAATACGCGGATCAACCCATACATAAACAAGATCACGAAGCAAATGCATCAGCAAGCTCATCAACGAAAACACGTAAAGAGTCCCTAAAACCACGGGGTAATCGCGGTTAATTATGCTCTGATAACTGAGGAGGCCTAGCCCATCAAGCGAGAATATAACCTCAATCAATAATGACCCAGTAAAGAAAATTGCCACAAACTGTGCAGGAAACCCTGCAATCACAATCAACATCGCATTACGAAACACATGTCTGTAAAGCACTTGGTTTTCCGCTAGCCCCTTTGCGCGTGCAGTTTGAACATAAAGCTTGCCAATCTCATCCATAAACGAATTCTTCGTCAGCATGGTCAAGGATGCAAAGCCGCTTACGATCATCGCCGCAGTCGGTAAAACCATGTGCCACGCATAATCTTTGATCTGCATAAGAAGGCTCATATCTTCCCACCCGTCAGAGGTCAGGCCGCGCAAAGGGAAGAAGTCCCAATATCGCCCCCCCGCAAAAAGTATGATAAGCAATATCGCAAACATGAAAGAGGGGATAGCATAGCCAATAAAGATAACAGCGCTTGTCCAGACATCAAATTTCGTTCCATCACGAACGGCCTTTTTAATCCCGAGCGGAATAGACACAAGATAGATGATGAGCGTTGACCAAAGCCCCAAAGATATCGACACAGGCATCTTTTCAATCACAAGGTCAATAACCCCGACATCACGGTAATAACTCTGCCCCAAATCAAAACTCAAATAATTCTTCACCATAATAAAAAAGCGCTCATGAACAGGCTTATCAAAACCATACATCGCCTCAAGCTCTGCTATGAATTCAGGATCAAGTCCCTGCGCGCCTTTGTAATTAGATGTTTGTGAACCGCTTGATGCCGCGCTCGCCCCTGCCATATCACCACCGCTGCCCGTAAACCGCGATGTTGCATCTGTTCCATGCCCTTGAAGCTCCGCAATCATCCGCTCAACGGGGCCGCCCGGAACAAATTGTATGATAATAAAGCTCACCAGCATAATGCCGAGAAGCGTAGGGATCATCAAAAGAAGGCGTTTAAAGACATAAGATAACATGATGCGTGAATGATAAGTTTTATCGCGCTTTACGTCTATGGTTAAAAAGGGGCGTATTGAAGTTTTACGCCGCTTTTATTCAGTTTATTTAGTGAACCATATTTGATTTGGTTGCACCGCTGCGATAATTGAACTCATCAAAGGCAGATGGTGTGTCGATTTCAACAAAAACAGAACCAAAATCTTTCAAAAGCTTCGATTCTAAATGCTCAAGCTCTCTCATACGGTTTTTCGCAGAAACGTTATAGGCACGCATAAGCGTTTGTTCACGCATGTCATCTTTGCATAAAATCTTTTCGATATAGGCCTTATTACTAAGAACGGTAAGGTTTTCAGGGTCAATGCGTAATGCCTTATTGGCCGTAATAAGCGCTTCTTCCTCACGGCTAAGATTGGCAAGTGCAAACCCTTTGTTAATAAGGGCATTAACATTGCGTGGGTCGTTTTTCAAAATACGTTCTTCACGATCCAAAAGCTTTTCGTACTCTGCCTTAAGATGTTGAATGAATGCTTTTTGAAATTGTGCCTTTTCATTCTCTGGGTCTTTTTCTAAACGCTGATCTAATAAAATTTCGGCTTCTTTGTAAAACCCGTCAACAATCATGATATCAACTTCATCATTGCTGTTTGTTGGGCTGAAATCGGAATAGCTATCAGGGTTCATGTAATACGGACAGTCATCACGGTGCATGAAGGCCATTAAATCATAAGCCAATCGTGCACGCATAGAGCCATCATCAACTGGCGCGTGATTTAACGGGTGTGAATACTTGAAGTTAGATGAAGTTGCACTACTGGCATAGATTTCTTCTGGTAGCATATTACGATAACCCCTAATAAAACGATTTATATTACTTGTTTTATTCTTGTTTTTATATCTGGCTTTCCGCCTTATTAATTAGATAGTACCGCTTTTGGTTGCGCGGATGCAAATGAATTCTGAAAATTTTTTGATATTTATAATTCAAACGCTACTAAGGCCTTATATTCCAGTCTTTTACGCTCCATTTTTCTCCGTCAAAATTTAATATCCCAAGCGCTCCAGTTGCCAATTTGATGTCATATTGAGAGGAGAATGAATCAAAATCATCGGTGATGTGTGGCGCGAAGCGCGCAATTCCGTTGGAGGTCACAACAAATATGGTTTCAGATAAATCCATAACATTATTGGTCATCGTGTCATGAGTACTTGAAACCTGCCGTGCAAAGCCTTTCCAATTCTCAATAACCTCATCTGGGTTTATTTTCCATCCACTGGGTACAATCGCATGTTTATCCCAATCGGAAATAGCTTGCAGCCCGATTCTGGCAATAACCTCATCTTCGATTTTATTCTCATCTGGTCCGTAATCTATTTCATCAAATATTTGAAGTGCATAGGCAGGAAGGTTAATTCCACATTCTTTAATGGCAATCTTTGCCGTTTCTTGAGTGCGGAGCAGGGTAGAACAATAAGCCGCATCAGGGATAAAATCATGATCCTTTAAATAGCGCCCAAGTGCGAGGGCTTGCTCTTTGCCCTTATTAACCAATGGTAAATCGGTGCGCGCACCAACACGCGTGGGCGTATCATTTTTATCAAATGTATTTCCATGCCGTGCAATGATGAGCGTGGTCATATAGGCTCACCAAAATTAAGAATATGATTTTCTGCGCGTTCAATATCTTCGGGGCTGTCTATTCCTGATTGGATCATGCCATCACCAATATCGATATTAACGGTATTAATACGAATACCATTTTCAAGCATGCGAAGCTGCTCTAACCCCTCTAAATTCTCATAAACGCCTTGCGGCAAGAGGCAGAATTTTTCAAGGATATCGCTGCGAAATCCATAGAGGCCAATATGCTGATGAATGGGAGATAGCGGGCTTTGCGCCCGAAGTTCATCTTCCTTGCGAATGGCAGGAATAATATTTTTTGAAAACCAAAGAGCGCGTTTTTCGTTGTTTATAACTGCCGTCGTCCCGCTAAACGGTGTCTGTTTCTTACTCTCACGCAGGCGATCCAAATCGTTCCAGCTTAATTGATGAACGGGGGTAATAACCTCTGATTCGGGATTGTTTTGAAAATGCTCAAATATTTTACGAATGATAGATGGTGGAGTAAATGGCGCATCCCCTTGCAAATTTACAATAAAATCAGGCCAATCATCAAGTTGGCGTATAGCCGATAAAACGCGGTCAGATCCCGTTGGACAACTGGCAGGAGTGGTGATGCACATCGCGCCAATTTCGGTGGCGTGATCACGGATGCGGGAATCTTCGGTCGTGACAAACACGTCAACATGCTCATACCCTTCTGTTGCCTTTCGCGCCACATTAATCACGCGCTCAAGCATCGTTTTACCATTTATAACCGCGAGTGGTTTCCCTGGAAAGCGGGTCGATCCATATCGCGCTGGGATAGCAATAGCCAGTTTCATAAGGGGTTATTCCTGTTTTCCTGTATCCGCCATCCACCACGTGGAGGAGATTAGCGGGCTGATATGAGAAAGTGTGGTTGGGCGCTTGATGCTATCCCAATAGGCAACGCGCCATTTTGGGTAATGCCACATCGGAATAACATAATGATTCCAAAGCAATACACGATCCAACGCCCGTGTCTTACGGATTAAATCATCACGGGAATCTGCCTTAATAATTCCATCAATCATTTCATCAATGACGGGGGATTTGATGCCAATATAGTTACGTGATCCCTTAATATCCGCCTTGTCTGAACCCCAAAATTCGCGCTGTTCATTGCCCGGAGAGTCGGACTGGCCAATACTACTAATCATCATATCAAAATCAAAATCATTCACGCGGTTTTGAAATTGCGCAGGATCAACCACACGGAAATTTGCCTTCACACCAACGCGTTTAAGGTTTTTTATAAAGGGCAATACCCATCTCTCATAAGTGGGTGAATAGTGAAGGATTTCAAAAGATAATGTCTGCACGCTGCCATCGGGCATTGTTTTGGTGCGAATATCATTCTCATTGAAATCTGTATAGCCCGCTTCCTCAAGCATCGTAACGGCAACGCGCAGGTTCGTCCGCATGTTTCCTGAACCATCAGTAACAGGAACTTTATACTCATTCGTAAATACTTGATCTGGGATTTCTCCCTTATAAGCATTCAGAATTTGTAACTCGTGCTCACTGGGTAAACCGCTAGAAGCTAGCTCGGAATTCTCGAAATAGCTATTCGTTCGGATATAATCACCATAGGCAAATTGCTTATTAGACCATTCAAAATCATAGGCATAATTAAGCGCCTCACGCACCTTAATGTCCTGAAACACTGGGCGGCGAGTATTATAGATAAACGCCGTCATACCCGCAGGTCTTCTATGCTCAAGCTCTTCTTTCTTAAGCTTGCTGGCTTTGTCTTCAGGCAGTTTGTAATTCTCATGCCATGTCTTTGAAGTGTTTTCGATTTTTACATCGTAATCACCTGATAAAAACGCCTCATGCATGACATTGTCGTCTTTGTAATAATCATAAATAACACGATCAAAATTATACATTCCCTTGAAAAACGGAAGGTCTTTCCCCCACCAATCAGGGTTACGGACATATTCAATAGACTGCCCCGCATCAACTTTTCCAATTTTATAAGGGCCACTGCCCAAGGGGGATTCTAGGCTCGTTGATGAAAAGTCACGCCCTTCGGCCGTCCAGTAATGTTTCGGTAAGATCGGCATTTCTGCAATAATAAGCGGTAGCTCCGCATTCCCCGAAACCGCAAAGGAAAACTTCACATTTTTTGCATCGATCGGTGTGATGCTCTCAACATCATGCCAATACGCTTTGAAAAAAGGCTGCCCTTTTTCTGATAATGTTTTGAATGTCCATACAACATCATCCGCAGTAATCGGTGTGCCGTCATGCCATTTTGCCTCATCACGGATTTTAAAGGATACCCAAGATTTATCATCTGCGACCACGATGCTTTCGGCAATAACACCATAAAGGGAAAAAGGCTCATCCCATGCATTTTGCATCAGGCTTTCATAAAGGAAACCACTGCGAAGGTAATTTAATCCTGCCGCAGGAACGCCTTTAACGATAAACGGGTTAAGGGAATCAAATGTACCTGTTTCCGCCAATCGCAATGTTCCGCCCTTTGGCGCATCAGGGTTTACAAAATCAACATGTGTGAAACCTGCCGCGTATTTCGGCGTTCCATGTAAGGCAATGGCGTGTGAAGGAGAAGCAATTTTTTCAGTCTTATCGTCGCTGCTTTCGCTTTCGGCAAAGGATGCGGATGCCATAATGAGGCATGTAACAGCCAACAAAAATAAGGTGAAATAACGATGAGCCATAAAAGCATCCTTTTTAAAGTTTTGAAATTAACAACAGGCATTTTAACAAGACTGACATGATTGTCACGTCCTAAAAACAAGTAAGAAGTTATCGATTATGAAGCGTAAACACCTTTGAAATCTGGCTTCCCAAGCAAGAATCCTTGCCCATAGGCAACATCATAGTCAAGAATACAAAGAAGCGCGCTTTCATCCTCAATACGCTCAGCAATAAGCGTGATACCGCTTTGGTCAAGATTTGCTTTCCTACGCAAAATTGCAGAAAAAGACTTGTCGTCCTTACTGCTCTTTACCAATTCTACTGCTGGAACTTTAATATAGGTAACGCCGCGCGCGCGAAGCATGGATAAATCGGTCGGAATATCACTCAGGTGATCGGCTGAAAAGCAGCATCCAATCTGCACAAGCCCATCAATCACCTTTTGCTCTTGGGGGGATAATGTCAAATAATCGCGAAATGGCATTTCAAACACGATAGATTGTGCGACATTACGATGGTTTTTAAGCATACCAAGCAATATTGACATATAATCATGATACCGAAGGATCGATGGTTTGATATTAATAAAGCATTTCGTTTCATTATTAGATTTCCGATAAATATGATGCAAGACATCAAGGCTTTCCATGAATGTCAGGGTATCCAGCCGATCACGAAGTTTTTCTTCCTGCGCTAATTTTAAATAGCTGTGTGCAGGGAGATAATTCCCTGAGCTTATTCTTAACCGCCCGAATATCTCGTAAAAAGCAGTTTTTCTTTGCGGTAATGTGACGATGGGCTGAACAAATATATCAATATGATTACGGCTAAGGGCTTTGTGCAGGTTTTCACGAACAACCAAATCACTTGGCGTATATTCCCGATCATCAATTACCTCAATATGGGGGTGTAAGTCATTCGCGAGCGTATGCTGCAGAATATACTCAGGGGCAAGATGTGCCGGAATAGCATCCTGAACAATGGGATGCCTGTGCTTTATAATACCCGTTTTTCGCATATTTATCCGTATATGGTTATAATACGTACAATGCTTTGCAAAAACCGTTCCATTTTTTTATTCGCTATGCGCTGCCTATGGCTTCGCTGATATTCGTGAATCCATCGCGGTTCAAAAGTCCAATCAAGTTACGGTTAATGGTGCTTGCAATATCGGGGCCTTCATAGATCATGCCCGTATAAAGCTGCACAAGGGATGCACCAGCCTTAATTTTTTCATACGCATCCTCCGCCGTGGATATGCCGCCAACCCCAATAATCGGCAATTCGCCTTTGGTAAGGGTGTGAAAATTGCGGATAATTGCGGTCGATTTATCACGAACAGGTGCGCCGCTCAGTCCGCCTTTTTCATCCTTAAACCCATCGCTCAGATAATCGGGGCGATCAAGTGTTGTATTGCTTAAAATAACGCCATCAACACCAGTTTCCATTAAGACGCCCGCAATCTCTTCTTGCTGCGTCTCGGTCAAATCAGGCGCAAGTTTTATAAGTAGGGCAGGCGGCTTTTCAGGGCATATTTCAGATAAAGTCTTTTTCATTTGCGTGATAAGCGCGCTCAACGGCTCTTTTTCCTGCAAATTCCGCAAACCTGGCGTATTGGGTGATGATATATTCACCGTCAAATAATCCGCCATAGGCGCAAGTTCTTTAATCAGGGTGCAATAATCCTCGGCCGGATTTTCTTGCGTTTTATTCATGCCAATATTAATTCCGACAATCCCGCTTGGCTTTGATCCAGAATCGAGGAATTTCTGAAGATTGGGCTTAAACTCGCGCAAGCCGCCATTGGGAAACCCCATACGGTTAATCACTGCGCCATTCGTTGGGTCACGGAAAATGCGTGGGCGCGGATTGCCGCTCTGTGGCAGTGGCGTAACCGTTCCTGCCTCGGTAAATCCAAACCCAAGACGCAAGGCGGGCGCAACAACTTCTGCATTCTTATCAAATCCCGCAGATAATCCAACGGGATTGGGAAAGCTAAGGCCGAATAACTTCTGCGTCAATCGCGACGATTTTGTAGGGCTGCACGTACGTACTGCGCCCGACTTCATGGCTTTAATCGTCATACCATGTGCGTCTTCGGGGTCCATTTTGAAAACGACGGGGCGAATCGCTTTATACAGAAGGCTGGTGATCATCTTTATCTTCCCTTAAATGCGCTATCCCAATATTCATATAAGACAGGCCAGTAATGAGAGTAAGTAGCGTAGCGAGTGACAGCAACCCAAGCCCAAGCTCAGTTGTGTAAGGCGCATAATTATTGCCAATAATCAAAAACCCAAGGCTTAGCATTTGTACAGTGGTTTTCCATTTCGCCAACAAGCTAACGGGCATTTTAATATTCTTCGGACCTAAAAATTCCCGCAAGCCAGAAATCAAAAATTCTCGCGCAAAAATAAGAATGACCAGAGTAATCCAAACCCCTTCAATACGCTCAAACGCAACGAGTAGTATCAATAATGTGGATATATATATTTTATCAGATATTGGATCAAGAAAAGTTCCAAAGCCGCTGATTTGATTGAATTTTCGCGCAATATATCCGTCAATAAAGTCCGTAACCGCGCCGATGATGTAAACAAATAAACAAAGCCAAACCGCAAACCCGCCCCACGCATCTTCCGCAAAGAAAAGCGCAATAATCACAGGAAGCAACAGCAACCGTGAAACGGTTAATATATTGGCAAGGTTATTTTGGATTATATTCATGCGTGGTACTTTACGGCTTCATACAAAATTGTGCAATAAGGGAATGATGATCTGATCCATTGGCATTGCTTTTTTTGAAATTGCACAAAACCAAATCACCCATAAATAAGATATGGTCAATAGGGATTTTAAGGATGGGCAAGTATAAAAACGAAGGCCAGCTACCCGTGGGAATTATTCCGAATGATTGATTTTTCAGCCCCGTAACCGCCAACATATCCTGATACACTGGTGCGTAAGGTGTTGTGTTCCAATCTCCCGCAAAAATCACGTTTTTCCATCCGTTTTCTGCCACGTCATGCTTAATCCATTCCGCCATCGCCGCCATCTCCGCCTTTTGAATAGCACTTTTATGCTTGGTAATCGGGATTTCCGTATGCAATGTATAAATTGTAATCGGCACATCCATACCATCGGGCTGTACGCAAAACCGCATACCTTTGGTAAAGCATATATCAGACGCGAGGGCTTTGTAGGCAAGGCTTTCAATTTTATATTTGCTTATCGGGAAAATAAAATCTGGGCGGCGCACACCCTTTGGCAAAAAATAAGGATGTGTATTTTTAAAGGCATTTTTGAGCGGCGCCTCATCCTCTTGCAGTGCTTCCACAATCAGGACAACATCTGCATTTTTCAATGTGCTGTAAATTTCGTCATAGCGTTGGTTGAAACAATATTTATTATACATGGAAAATGTGAAGTTGGGCAACGTTCCGCTCGGGCGAGGGGCTTTATAGCGCGGCTTCTGTATTTTGATAAAGATAAAACCTGCAATACCGACCAATAAGGCTGCGCTCACGACATTACCAAAACATAAATGCGCCACCGCCAATATCAGGCCACCATAAAAATATTGCGGCGTAAACTGCGTGAGCAAGGAAAAGCACCAATGCCACCGCGCAAATACAGACAGCAGCACCACTACCAAAAGAAAAAGCGCGAGAATATCCGCGCTTTGCTCAATAAAATACATGTTAAGTTAGCCTCTAAGCATTCACAGCCTTTTTATCGCTGCTTGGGTCACGAAGGACATAGCCACGCCCCCATACTGTTTCAATATAATTCGATCCATCCGTCGCATCAGCCAATTTTTTGCGGAGCTTACAGATAAAGACATCAATGATTTTTGCTTCTGGCTCGTCCATGCCACCATAAAGATGGTTCAGGAACATTTCCTTGGTCAGGGTTGAGCCCTTACGCAAAGATAATAGCTCAATAATCCCGTACTCTTTACCAGTAAGGTGTAGCGGCTTACCTGCCGCCTCAATCGTGCGTGTATCAAGATTAACCTTAACATCACCGGTTTCAATGATGCTTTGTGCATGCCCCTGAGAACGACGGACAATCGCTTGAATACGGGCAACAAGCTCACGTTTATCAAATGGTTTAGTCAGATAATCATCCGCACCAAACCCAAGACCCTTAAGCTTGTTATCAAGCTCCGTCAGGCCAGAGAGAATAAGAATAGGTGTGTCAATTTTAGATGCACGGAATGCCTTTAACACATCATAACCATCCATATCAGGCAACATCAAATCAAGGATAATAATATCGTAATCATAGATCTTACCAAGGTCTAATCCGTCCTCTCCCAAGTCGGTGGTATCAATAATATACCCCTCAGATTTCAGCATAAGCTCAATGCTTTTTGCGGTGGAACTATCATCTTCTACTAAAAGGACGCGCATGGATTTTTCCTCAAAACTATTTTAAAACAAATGGATATGACACACTCTGTATGCTTCTGCATTTCGATATCTTAACAAATATTAACAAGGTTAACAAATGCTTTAACGTATTTAGAATGAAAAAATTAACTTTCTCTCATATATGCAGGTTTTATTGGCATGCTGAACGAAAAGTTATACTATGGTTCTAATTATTCGATCTCTCGAAAGAATCATAATGGATCGCCTCGCGCAGCAACTTGTAAAATCAATATCTGATATCCCCGATCATGAGGTTCATGGTCGTGTCACAAAGATTCTTGGTCTTTTGGTCGAAATAGCAGGGGTGAGCGAGGCTCTCACCATCGGCGCGATGGTGCATCTGCGTCCCAATGAAAACACGGATATCCCATGCGAAGTGATTGGCTTTCGCGATGGACAGGCGCTTTTGATGCCATTCGGGGCGCTAGACGGTATCGGCCTTGGCTGTAAGGCCGTCATCCAAAAAACACCCGCATCTATTATGCCATCGGATAAATGGCTGGGGCGCGTGATTAATGGAATGGCGCAGCCGATTGATGGCAAGGGGGCATTGCTCCATGGCGCACTTGCTATGCCGCTTAAAAATAAGCCACCACCACCCCATTCACGGCAGAGATTAGGCGCACAGCTTGACCTCGGGGTTCGCCCCGTGAATACATTTCTTGCAACCTGCCGCGGGCAAAGAATGGGGATATTCTCTGGCTCTGGCGTTGGGAAATCTGTGCTTCTCTCCATGATGGCACGATATACTGAGGCCGATGTATCGATCATTGGTCTGGTGGGTGAGCGCGGAAGAGAGGTTCAGGAATTCCTTGAAGATGATCTGGGCGAGGAGGGGCTAGCCCGTTCTATCGTGGTTGTGGCAACGGGGGATGAACCCGCCCTCATGCGCCGCCAGGCGGCCTATACAACATTGGCGCTGGCCGAGTATTTCCGTGATCAAGGAAAACAGGTGCTTTGCCTCATCGATTCTCTGACCCGTTTCGCAATGGCGCAACGTGAAATCGGTCTAAGCGCGGGTGAGCCCCCAACATCAAAGGGCTATCCACCCACAACATTCGGTGAACTCGCAAGATTGTTAGAGCGGGCTGGCCCAGGCGCACCGGGGCAGGGCTCAATCACGGGGTTGTTCTCTGTTCTGGTGGAAGGTGATGATCATAACGAGCCGATATCAGACGCCGTGCGCGGTATTGTTGATGGACATATCGTGATGGAGCGCGCCATTGCCGACCGTGGGCGCTATCCTGCGATTAATGTGCTCAAATCCGTATCCCGCTCGCTACCTGCGGCAATTACACCTGATCAAAACGCTATCCTTAAACGCGCTAAGCAAATCATCACAACATATGAGGATATGTCAGAGCTTATCCGCCTTGGCGCATACCGTAAGGGAAGTGATCAATCCGTAGACGAAGCCATCCAAATTTATCCAGAGATAGAAGCCTTCCTTACACAAAATAAAGACGAGAAAACCAGTATTGAGGATGGGTTTTCTATGCTTTCTCAAATTATTGGAATGTAAGAAGGGGTAGTTAATGTCCGAGCTAGATTCCCTCATTCGCGTCCGCCGCCACGATATAGAGCAAAAACAAAAGGCATTAGGCGCGCTTTACGCTCAGGCGGAGGAGCTGAAAACTGAGCGTGATACGCTTGAGGCAGGGTTTGCCATTGAATCCGAAAAAACGAAGGATATGACAGCCGAAATGATGCAATTTTTTCAACCCTATGCCGATCGCGTACAAGATCAAATAGAACAAATAGACGTTGCGCGCGAACAATTAGAGCATAAAATCCGCTTCGCCCAAGATGAAATGCGCGATAGTTTCGCCGAAATGAAGAAAATCGAAATCATCGATGAGCGCCGAAAGGCCGAATTATTGGCGGAAATAGACAAAAAAGAATCCGAAATGCTCGATGAAATCGCATTAGACGCGTTCAGACGGAAGGGTGGGTAGCCGCCCTACGCATATTCAATGCAGAGTTCATTTCATTCAGCGCAATCTTATAATCATTGGATAGATCAAGCCGATAGGCGCTTTCTGCTTGCTGCTGCACTATGCTCTTATCAATCGCGAGCGGGAATTTTTTATACCCCTCAAAAAGTGCGATAGTATAAATAAAATGAAGATCTTTCTCGGTTTCTATATCAAGTTCCGCATCAAACGTCTTATCCCATTGGTCGTAGGCATCTTGAAAACGCCCTTGTTTAAATAAAAACGACGAGTAATGGTATAGCAAATCCGCATCAAATGGCGTTTTATCAAGCGCATTTTGAAACGTTTGATCCAATTTATCCGTTGCATGGCTATCGGCTTTATCAAAATCATGTCGTAAGGCGTGATTAATGACGGATCGATTGATTGTTGAATTTGTTTCTTTTCTGATAAATGTATCTGCGGATTTCACAAACATTATTTCTCACCCTTTTCTTTGAAAGATGCAATAAAATCCATAAATATGTCAATTAAATAATCAGATATTCTCTGAAAACTCATTCGAGGAGTTTTGTAGTATATGCACCCAATGCTCCCGCGCATCCTGAAACGATAACTCGCCTGTTATCTCTGTTTCGCTTAACGCATCTTTATAAATGCGGCGCATTTCTGCCTTCATCGCCTGAGAAAAGCTTTGTTCTGTTCTTAAAACCGCATCGAGGCGTTTATCATTGCTCTTAAACAATCCATCAACCTGTACTTTACCAATATTTGATAGGTTCAAATCCATGACAAAGCGTGTCGTGCCACCACTTTTCTTATCATCATTATGTTCCGCGTCTTGCTCCTTGCGATAGTGAAGAACAACCTTGTGAATGTCGTTTTGCCACGCCATCGGCAAGGCCATCATCCGCCACTCTGTGCTGGCACTGTCACCGTTCATACGTGATAACGCGGAAAAATCACTGCCAATTTTCGTCAGTAAATCCGCTTTACCTGCGCGTTTTAATGCATCAACCGCCTTTTCTCCCAGCCAGCTTTGCACATCACCAGATCGCATCGCCGCCAGAAAAAACAACGCCGCCCCGCCAAGTTGATTGGGTGCAGACGGTGATGGAACAATATTGCTAAAGGCTTGTGCCGCTTGCGGCGCGACCTGTAATAACGTCGTTTGAATGTCTTGCAGATTGCCCCAAATTTCGGGCGTTAATAAAAACGGGGCGGGGGCAATGCTCGGTAATGGAATTGTTGATGTGAGTTGCACCGGCGGCTGTAATGATACGGTTTGTAAAATGTTTAAATCAACTTTTGTTCCAACAGGGATATCTGTAACAGGGATTTTCAAACTATAATGTTGGTCCGTATCACCAAGAATGCGTAAAACGGGAAAATGCTGATCCTTGGTAAATCCTTCCACAATGGCTTTGGTTTCGCCAACCTTAACATCAGAACGCTCAGTTGTCATGATCTGTTCAGATTTATCCTCCTCAATGATTTTCGCATCGGGTGAAGAGAGGGTGGTAATGCTAATCTCTTTAAAAATTATAGGTGCGGTTTCCTCTTCTGATCCAAATGTAATGGGCGCGCTTAATGGCGAGGAAATAAGTTTCGCGGCAATATAGGCAATTGGAATTTCTGTGCGGATAGGCTGCGCGATAGTCTCCGTGGTAATAGAGGCTGACGCTTCTTGCAAAGAAGATGGGGCAATAATATTCTGCGTGATCTGGGGCAGCGGCGTTTGAATAGGTGTACCTTCAAAAACTTGTTGCTTTATAGTGGAGGTAAAATCGGTCTGTGCAATAAAATCGTTCACGATACTTTCTACAAACGGCAGCACTAAATTATTTGGCAGGTTTTGCGATGGGATATATTCAACTGCCACACTCGGTAATGCAGTCAATCTCTGCGGTGTTATCGGCGTCTGTACAGTTGTATTAATATAGATTTGCTGTTGCGGGGGCGGCGGCTCTATGGGCGCAGATGATAAATTTTGCACTTGCGGTTTGATCTGTGCGGTACTTGGCGGATCGCCCTTTGCAATAATAATCTCAACATCCTCACCAACAATGCGGGATGTTTTCCCATTATCCTTGGCAACGATATCCCCTTTATCGGTCTTAATATGGATGGTGCCATCACGCTCAACTTTGCGAACTTCCCCGCGCAACCTTTGTGGTTTTTCATTGCGCTCAAGTGATTCAGGGATTTTTACAATTTTAAGGCTGGATGAATCATCACGTGCTTCCCTTTGTACGCGGGCGGATAATACGGTGCTGATAGATGGGGCATCACTCATGATAAAGAGTGTAGCGCAAAAGTCATAAAATCACGTAAAATATTTATGCGCTTGCACTTCTTCTTTGTGCATTTTGAATATCACGCCAAACAAGCTTTGCGATTTTTTCAACATCTATGGCGGCGTCCGCATTCGGAGAGCGCGTCAAGATAGGGGTCTGGCTACGAATTGTTTCCTTAACCTTCGGGTCAACGCGTATGATTCCCGCAAGCGGCGGAGATAGGCGTAAGAAATTCTCACAGGCCTTTAGAAGAGTTTTGTATGTCTTCTCGCCCTCAGTTGCGCTCGATGCCATATTCACCACAATGTTAATATTTTTCGACATACCCGCTGCATTGCCTAATTTTATAAATGCATAAGCATCGGTCAGAGATGTTGGTTCATCCGTGCTAATCAATAACGTGCTACTCGCCGTAGCAGAGAGCATCCGCACCGTACGGTCAACCCCCGCACCAAGATCGGTAATGACAACATCATAATTACCAGCAACATCCAAAAGCTGATCTCGTAAAAGAGCGAGTCTTTGACTAGGCAGAGCCGATAGTGATGCCTGCCCCGATCGACCTGCAACAATATCAAATCCACCATCTTCATATTCTTGTACAACCTTATCCATGCTTAAACGTCCACGAATAACATCGTTCAAATCGCGTTTAGGCATAAGGCCAAGCTGCACGTCAACATTTGCTAATCCTAAATCACCGTCAAATAATAAAACGCGTTTTCCCATCTTTGTAAGGGCTTGCGCTAAGGTAATTGAAAACCACGTTTTCCCAACGCCGCCCTTACCGCTGGCGACTGCAATAATATTATTTCCACGTTGAAAACCCTTAGCGCCCGTTGAAGGCGTTTTTTGAATTGCGGACTGTTCTGTCATTGCATGCTTCCTGTTCTTAGGGCTTCGTGATGTGACACGGTTGGCGTTACTATATCATTATTTGATGTTTTATACAGTCTTGGTAAAAATAATTGTGCAAGGGATAGGGCAGACATGGGTGATAGCCCTTCCGCAACTTTCGCCGAATTGCTGAAATCACAAAAGGACAACTCTCCCTGATTGGCGGCGCATAAAAGGCTTCCAAGGCGGCGCGCAATATCAATGCGTGTCGGCAGGATGTGCCGTGCACCAAGCATCGCAAAAACGCGCCCAATCTCTCCTGCTTCTTCGGCGTCTATCCCCGCGGGTAAAACAAGAACGGGTTGTGCATCAACGGCGCTCATAAGCCTTGCCAATGTTCGTACGTCACCAGTGTCAAAGGGGTTTAATCCCGCAGTATCAATAATAACTTGATCTTTTTTCTGAATAAGAGTCTCGGCAATGTTGCGAAGGCTAATCGGCGTTTCCGCCTTATTAAGTTTGATTTGCATCACATCGGTAAAGGCCTTGAGCTGTTCCAGCCCACCCGCTCGCTGCGTATCGGTGGAAATAACGCCTACATCCAATCCGCTCATTGTTGCGCGCGCCGCAATTTTCGCCGCATTAAGTGTTTTCCCCGAACCGGGTGGTCCAATAAGAAGCAACGGCTTATTCGTGCTTTTCTGAGGCAGGGGGGCAAAGGAAAACAGCTCATCCAATGTCGAAACAAGAGCAATGCCAATGTCATCATACCCCATGACGGTTGCAGAGGAAATCATGTGATCCATAATATCTTCAGGTACATTATGTTTTAGCAAAGTGTCGGTAAGTTCTTCTGCAACGGCATTCTCATCCTGTTCACTATCATATTGCAACCAACCATCACCATCTTCATCACCAATTTCAAATGCAGGTTCAATCGCCGCCGTAATAGAGACTTCTCTACGCTCAGGATCTTCACCTGTCGCAACAATAATGGCGTCATCGCCCAAGCTTTCACGTATCATTTGCATTGCATCTGTCATATTTTTGGCATAGAAGGTTTTTAGCCGCATAAGAAATCTACTCGAATCATCGTAATTATAGAATTTATTATTGTCATATACTAGGGGCGACGCCAAAAAAATGCTAGAGTCTTTGTGTATTCTTTGTAAATTTTTGTGAGATATAAAATATGAAATATAAAAAGGCCATGTTTTTTCTGTCAACAACAGTGATGGGATGCCTTCTTTTCTGCAATATTGGGTGCGCAAAAGACGATATACTCACAAAATCAAATCTTGAGGAATTCTACAATAGCTTTGCTAGCGCAAAATTAAAGGGCGGCGATGAATATATTCATTTTCATATTGTGCATTTTGACGATTCTATCAATGAAATTAAACGCATCAAGAATAATTTTCCAAAAAAAGATAATGAAGAGCAAGAGAGTCGCGCTGAAGCATCTGTGATGGAGCGCAACAAAACCGATATGATAAAAACTGCTGCGGCTCTTTCTAAAATGAACAAATATCATAATGTTGAGAACGAAATTTTAAGTATTTATCATGATCCTCAAACAGGCAATCTATCGACAAAAATAAAGACAACGGCAAGATTTGATATGTATCGCTATGGCTTTGATGAACCATTCCATGTTGATGAGGTGATGATTTGCGATGATGTGCTGACAAAGCGTGACGACATAATCATCATATTAAAAACCGATTGCACCGTTGATTTCAATATCGATAGACGTATTTGAAACCATTCAAACTTGACCCACTGTTTTAATTTTGGCTTTTGGGTGAACTTCATTTTGCGACATGATAATCGTTTGCGGACGAAATCTCTCAATAACTGAACGCACATAGGGGCGGATATAGGGCGAAGTAAGCAAAACAGGCGACAGCCCTTGCGGCGCAACCTCATCAAATTTATCACGCACGGCGGATATGAATTCCTGTAACCGGCTTGGCGGCATGGCAAGCTGTTTATCTTCTCCATCACCCATCAGGCTTTCCGCAAACGCGCTTTCCCATTCGGGCGACAAGGTTAATAACACCAGAACGCCAGAGGCATCCGTATTTGAATCACAAAGCTGCCGCGCAAGTCGAGAGCGCACATGTTCTGTAATACGCGATAGATTTTTGGTGTAAGAAGAAGCCTCGGCGACCCCCTCTAATATCGTGGGAAGGTCGCGCACCGATACGCGCTCTGAAAGCAGGCTTTGGATAATACGCTGTAAACTGCCGACCGTAACTTGGGATGGAATGATATCGGCCACAAGCTTTTGGTAATCCTTTGGCATTTCATCAAGCAGCTTCTGCATCTCCGCATAATTCAATAAATCAGGCATATTATCTTTGATGATTTCGGTGATATGCGTGGTAATCACGGTCGATGCATCAACAACGGTATAACCCTTGAAATGCGCTTCTTCCCTAGATGTTTCTTGTATCCACATGGCGGGCAGACCGAATGTCGGCTCAACCGTATTTTCACCTTGAATGGTCAATGGCGCGCCGCCTGGATCCATACACATAAGCATATTCGGGCGCACATCTCCGCGTCCCGTTTCAATTTCTTTGATCCGCACGACATACTCATTCGCGGCAAGTTGTAAGTTATCCTGAATACGCACCGATGGCAGGACATACCCCATATCTTCGGCCAGCTGACGGCGTAATCCCTTAATTTGATCGGTAAGCTTGTTCCCGCCATCCCCCTGTACAAGCGGGAGGAGGCCATACCCCAATTCAAGGCGAATGGTATCCATTGCTAAGGCTTTTGATATCGGCTCTTCTTTTGGCGCGGCTAGTGCTGCTGCTTCGGCCTTTGCATCATCACCGCCTGCCAACAGCTCCTCTGCATCCACATTACGTTGATAAGCATAATAGGCAAGCCCGCCCGTAATTGCCGATAAAATCGCAAATGGCGCAAACGGAACAACAGGCATAAGCCCAAGCATAAGCATAAGCGCCGAACTCATCGCCAATGCGCTTGGGTACTTACTGATTTGCTTGAATAATTCTTGCTCCGCCGATCCTGCGATCCCCGCCTTTGATACAAGAAAACCCGCCGATACAGAAACGATTAATGCAGGGACTTGAGATATAAGCCCATCACCAATGGTTAGGATTGTGTAATTCGATGCAGCCTCGGCCAATGTCATGCCCTGCATCACTGTGCCGATGACAATACCGCCGATAATATTAACAAAAACAATGAGCAATCCTGCAATAGCGTCTCCACGCACGAATTTCGCCGCACCATCCATTGCGCCGTAAAAGGTGCTTTCAGATTCAAGCTTTTGTCTGCGCTCTTTGGCTTCATCTTCGGTAATCATCCCTGCCGATAAATCGCTATCAATCGCCATTTGTTTCCCTGGCATCGCATCAAGCGCAAAGCGCGCGGCGACCTCGGCAATACGCCCAGAACCTTTTGTAATAACAACAAAATTCACAATAACAAGGATAGAGAAAACAATCGCACCAATGACGTAATTGCTGCCGATAATCAATGTTCCAAATGCGCCAATAATTCCGCCCGCCGCATCCGTTCCCGTATGTCCATATTCCAAAATCAATCGCGTTGAAGCAATGTTAAGGCCAAGCCGTAAAGACGTGCTCACCAGTAAAACCGTGGGGAAGGTCGAAAACTCAAGCGGGGTTCGAATAAACAGAACCGTCATCAAAATCAAGACAGAAAACGTCACCGATATCGCCAATCCTGCATCCAACATAATCGCGGGAACGGGCACAAGCATAAATAAAATAATGGTCACAATCGCAAAGGCAAAGATAACGTCGGTTCGTATGAACGAGCCTAAACTCATCTCTCCACCAGCAGCAGGAACGCCTGAACCTTGATTTGAATTGTTATCGGCCATTGATAAATAAACTTATTGAGAGTGAATTGCGGATTGCAAAAGGAAACAGCGTCCGCATGAGCCATGAAGACGTACTTATACTACAGTCACCATAAAAAACATGCAAATGGTTTGCTCATTCCGTTACATAAAAGAAAAGCCGAACGCAAAGGCTCGGCTTTTAGAATTATATTTGGGCTAATCTCTTAAAGAACGCTAGGGCCATCATCCGCAGGGATGTAAATATTGGCATCGGCAAGAGTTTCCTGCTTAAGATCACCCTCACCATACGGAGATTTTCCAACTTCAAAAACTTGTGCAAGTTCTGAATCAGATGAAGGTATAATAAAATGACTAACTTTATTTTTGTTATCTTCAAACGCTTTCATGATCACTTTATTTTGCTCTGCTTTTGGCATATGAATAAACGTTGTCAATGATTTGAGTTGTTCAGGGGAAATACTGGTAAGAATTTCAGCCTCATCTTTTAGGGCTGCTTTTAACGCAGAAACGGTTGCTTCATGCTGTCCGCCATAACGCTCGGTATTTTCCACAGATATACCAGAGTTATGTATGACCTCAGCCATTCCAATAACAGACTTACCTTCTGTTATTTTTCCGCCATTCGCTGTCATTCTGTCATAAGGGAAACCAACAGCTTTTGATTTTTTTCCTTGTTTTTTGATGTTTTTGTAGATGTCATTGGTTTGCTCTGCAACATATTTAACCAAGTCATCGGTGACCAGAGGCTGGTCGCTACCTTGTTCTTGTATTGTGGGGTCTTCCTGCATTTGATGGACGCCATCCGCAATGCCTTTCGAGCCGCGCTCAATACGCTCTGCTTGTTCTAGTTTGCGAAGGGGGGTTAAGTTTGGTTTACCGCCACCGGGGATGTTTGGAAGTCTAAGGCCTGGCATAATTTTTTCACCTATTCTATTTATTATTTCAATGCTAAACTAAGTTTTTTGATTTATTTAGAGAGCAACATAGCTAATTCAAATAAAAAAAGCAAATTTTTAGCCACCAGCCCCCGCCGCAGGGACATCGGCGCCATCATCTTTATACTGATTAAGCTTGTTCCGAAGTGTCCGTATAGAGATACCAAGGATATTGGCGGCATGTGTGCGATTGCCCAAACAATGATCCAATGTGTTTAAAATCATATCGCGTTCAACATCCGCAATCGTGCGCCCAATCATGTTTTCCACATTCCCCTGATTTTGAACAGCAGGGGCGGGGCTTTGTGTGCCCGCATTTGATACGCCGCCCATGCTCGGCGCATTAGAAGCGGGCGCAGCAGGAACCGCCGCGCCAAAACCATCGCTTTGAATAAAGATAGAATCGGCCTCAATTTCATCTTGCGCGGACATTAAAATTGCGCGATGCATGGTGTTTTCAAGCTCGCGAATATTCCCGCGCCAACCTGTTGATTTAAGCTTCTCATTGGCTTCATTCGATACTTTCTTACGCCCAATGCCATTGGCATCGGCAAATTTATCGGCAAAAAACTGTGACAGGCGTAAGATATCCGATGGACGCTCCCGCAATGGGGGCAGGGGGATATTCACAACATTCAAACGGAAATACAAATCTTCCCTAAACTCACCTTTTTGCACTGATTCCTGTAGGTTACGGTTTGAGGTCGCAATAATACGAACATCAACCTTAACGGAATCATTGCTTCCCACGCGGGTAATTTCTTTTTCCTGAATGGCGCGTAAGAACTTCGCCTGAAGAAGAGGGTGCATTTCCGTCACCTCATCAAGCAAGATTGTGCCTGTATGTGCTTCTTCAAATTTCCCGATGCGCCGCGCCGTTGCGCCCGTAAATGCGCCTTTTTCATGCCCAAACAATTCAGATTCTAATAGGTTTTCAGGGATCGCCGCACAGTTAACCGCAATAAACGGCCCGTTTTTACGCTTTGATTTATTGTGAATATGCCGCGACATAACCTCTTTACCCGTCCCAGACTCACCCGTGATCAGGACGGTGGCTTCACTTGGTGCAATCTTATTGGCCAGTTCTAAAACAGGTTTCATCACGGGATCATCCGCAATCATATTGTTGTTTTCTTCCGTGACGGCGGCCAAAACGGCGGCAATAAGTTCAGCATCAGGGGGCAGAGGGACATATTCTTTTGCACCCTGTTGAATAGCCTTTACTGCCGAGCGTGCATCCGTACCAATACCACATGCTATAACGGGCATATGAATACGCTCTTCCTTAAGACGGTCAATGAAATCACCGATTTTCTGCTTCACATCAACCATAGCCAAATCCGCGCCTTTACCATTAAGAAGCGCCCCCATGGCCTGATCAATATCTTCACAGTGAATGACTTTTGCGCCGCGCTGCAAGGCGATTTTTCCTGCTTGAGAAATATGTCCGTCCAGTCGTCCGATAATCATTAAGCGCATATTAGGTGATACCCCCGATAATATTATACATAAGTAACATTGCATCACAAAAATTTACGATAAAGCAACCTTTTGAAGCTATACTGCATTCTATGACAGAACATAATTATATACCAGAGGGTTATGAGCGAATAAAGGTAGTAGATGATCTGTTTTCGTTTTTTACGACAGATTTCGCGCCAAAAGCCAATGTTGTGCTTTATCCAAGGGGATTAAGCGCGAATTTTGATGAATTAGCCGAAAAAATGGCGAAGTATTTTGATCTGCAAGACGAAGAAATATTCATCAAGTATAGCGAACGTGAAAAGTTAGAAGAGTTTAAGGAAAAGATTTCTGATGATGGAATGTTTTTGGCTCTCAATGTTATTCTTGATGATATGGAATGCTTATATTCCGCGCGTGTTAAAACCCATTTCAGGCTCTTGCGAAATTATAAAATCCACAAAGACACTTACACCTTCCATGTTGATGGTTTAGAACAGGATTTTGACCGCTTCATGGTGTGTTACAATGACCCCGTGACACAATTTGTAAAAAATGAAGATGTCATTAAAATTAACGGACATGACGCAATATGTCGGGATGGCGCGCCAATTTATCAATTTAAGGCTGGTGATATTTGGAAAAGCCGCGTTCGCAATAAGCCAAAAAGCAAAGCCGATGACTTCCTTGACGGTGTCCTACGTGAAAAAGAGAAAAGAGCCTTCGTCCACCGCGCGCAATATTCGAAAAAACCGCGCATCATGGTGGTGGGGGACAAGAGTGTGAATTAATTTATTTATTCGAAATTTAAATACATGGGATTATGCGTAACGACAGTATGCTGTCCTTCTTCTTCAATCTTTGGAGAAGTCCAGTGTAATACATGTTTGGCCATCATCATGAAATCGCCGGCTTTTAATGAATACGTACGGCTATCATAGTCTTTGGGGCATGCAATAACATGTGATTTATCGATTTCACCACTTCTCGGATCGGCTAAAAGGCACACGGTTCCCGCTCCACCATTGCATTTGAGGTTAGTTTGGGTTTCATGTTCATGTGGGGTGCTAAAAAAGCCTTCTTTCACATGTTCGGGGTTAGCATGAATGATTGTGTATCCGTATTCACCATAATCAGACCGATGCCCTTTCTCTGTTAATAATCCCATTCTTATGAGGTCCGCTGTGTACGTATTGCTGAAATAGTCCGATAAATGTTTTTGAGGTTCAATATTTCTCAATGTCTCAATGTAAAAACCTTTGTGGCAACCGTTACCCGTAATAACCGCGCTCCCATATTCCAGTCCAACCGTATCATTGCTACTGGTAAATGAGAACATTGTATGATCCTGACATGCGACGCGAATATGATTGCCTTCTTCAGAATACGGAGGAAAGACATTGGAATTCTGGGTGAATATAGCGCCGAGCAGTATCCTATTTCTAATAAGTGGGGCTATATCCTCAGGGGTGAAATCTGTTGCAGAATCAATATAGGCGAAACGATTGTCATCAGGATGCCTCGGAACTTGTTGGAATATTTCCAACGGATTTGGTGTCGATGAATCAGTCATTACTCAGAAACCCGCATTTTTTTAGATTGATGTGATTCTAAACTATTTTGTTTTTATGGGTCAATCAAAATAACGAATGCGCTGAGAGGGAGCGAGAAGGCTATTAATCAGCATTTCAAGGTTTCTGGGGTTTTCTTGACTTACGATGGACATGCAAGTTTTGAGGGTCATCGTTTTCATCGTCACCTCATCAGCAGCATTTTTTTCAAGTTTTGCGGCCAAAGGCGCCATAACAACTGTCCCCATAATAGCTCCATAAAACGTGGTGAGCAAAGCCACCGCCATTGCTGGGCCAATCGCATCTGGGTTATCCAAATCAGCAAGCATTTGAACAAGCCCAACCAATGTTCCGATAAGTCCCATCGCGGGTGCAACCTCTGAGCCTCTGCGCAAAATACTTGCGGCGCGCTTTTGGCGTTCTTCTTCCATATCTATATCTTGCTGAAGAATACGTTTAATATCATCGGGGTTATATCCATCAACTACAAGCTTTAATGCATAATTTAAAAACGGCTCGTTCTTCGTTTGGTTCTCATAGGATGATAAGGATAGAACGCCACGTTTGCGCCCAACAGTTGCGATATCAAGCATACCTTTGGCAAGACCTGAAAAGTCACGAACTGGACGCATCATAGAACTACCCAATACGGGAAGCGATTGCTTTAATTCTTGCCCAGAATAGGAAACGCTTGTCGCCGTCATCGTCCCCAATACAACAATTAACACGGAAGGTAGGTTGAAAAAGTTGGCATTGCTTTGCCCAACAACAATAGCAACTGCAATCAGCGCAAAGGACAAAAACAGACCCAATATCGTCGCAAAATCAGGCATGGAAACGGCTTCTGGGATTTTTACAGGGGGAAGGGGGGAGCTTTGTTGGTCTATATTTGTATCTGATGCTGCATTCATTCAAAAATCCTTACTGGATAAATAATATCATTTTCTATGATCTTTCAGACTTCACAATTTCTGTCATGGTAATACCAAGTTTGTCTTCGACAACGACGACTTCACCGCGCGCGACAAGCCGGTTATTCACATAAATATCAATGGCCTCACCGACTTTTCGGTCAAGCTCAACAACCGCACCACGACCAAGCTTCAAAAGCTGACTCACCTGCATAGTTGAGCTTCCTAATACCGCAGATACGCGAACCGGAATATCATATATTGCGGTAACATCGCCAGCCATTGGCTCACCAATTTCAAATTCAGGGCCTTTATTTTGGTTCTGTATTTCTTCGGCTTCCTCAATTTCATCTAAATTGAGGTCTGCCCCTGCAACCGCGCCTTCTGCCTCATCTTGAGATGTTGCACCATCATTTTCAGTTTCATCACTCATGAGGGGGAACTCCTACCTGATTATTATTCTCTTCTGCATCAGAATTATCCAAGCTTTCCACACCATCATGAACGCTAACACCTTCTTCTGCAAGTGATTCGGTGATAAGAGAGAATGTTTTTTCCGCAATTTCACTATGCCGAAGTGTAATACCTCCATCTGGCCATGATATTTTACAGGCATGAATGTCAATATTACTATCCGCGATCACGTTAATCGATTTACGGAACTGCTCTTCTGCTTTCTCTATATATGATTTAAGATGAAAATGCGTATCAGGGTGTAGGCTAATCGCTATTTGATCTGGCGTTTTATACTCTAAAATTACTTTAGACAATCCAGCCTCAACTTCTTGTAATCCATGCTTTTTGATAAGATCAGGAAATAACTTTCTGACAATCGTCAGGCTTAATAACACGGCATCCGTTTCGTATTTATTATATCTATCATCCTCTGAAGCAAACAAAACAGATATATCGCGTTGTACTTTTTCTAAAACAACCAGGGTTTTGTGATGAATATCATCAAGCGCAGATTTCTTACCGGCTTCTAAGCCAGCTTGGTAAGACTTTTTCTTTTCATTCTCAACTTCTTCCCGTGTGAATTCGGGCAAGGCCGCACGTTCCTCTTCGGTGATTTTTGACAACGTGTCATCATCGAAGATATTCTCATCAAAATAAAAAGGTGTGCCATCCATATTTATGCCATGTGCCTTATAATGTATTGCATTCTTTAGCCAACCATCTCTTCATCCGCGGCTCCTGTGGAAATAACAATTTCTCCACGACCTTCTAAGTCTTTTGTTACTGTTACAATATATTGCTGTGCTTCCTCAACATCTTTCAATCGAATGGGACCCATAGCTGCCATGTCTTCTTTCATGATTTTTGCGGCTCGCTCTGACATATTGTCAAAGAACAGATCCTTAAGGGCATCTGTAGATCCCTTGAGTGCAGTTGGCATTTTTTCTTTATCAACGGCCCGAATAAGTGTCTGTATAGACGCTGCATCCAACTTAAGAAGGTCTTCAAACGTGAACATAAGGCTACGAATTTTCTCCGCGGCATCAGGTTCCGCTTTTTCAAGCTGCTCCATAAACCGTCCTTCAACGGCGCGTTCCATGTTGTTGAAAATTTCTGCCATAAGTTCATGGCTATCACGACGTTGCGTTCTTGCAAGATTGGACATAAATTCTTTGCGAAGAGTTTTCTCGACCTCTTCCAAAATCTCTTTTTGCACCGTTTCCATCTTGAGCATACGATTAACAACTTCAAGTGCAAACCCTTCAGGTAATATTCCCAGTACGCGTGCGGCATGGTCGGGAGTTACTTTTGATAAAACAACGGCAACAGTTTGAGGGTATTCTTTTTGCAAGAAATTGGCGAGAATTTCCTCATTCACATTGCCAAGTTTCTCCCACATCGTACGCCCTGCTGGGCCACGTATCTCTTCCATAATAGTGTCTATTTTTTCCTGCGAAATACCAGACTTAACAAGAAGCCTTTCGGTGCTGTCTTGCGATCCAACAAGCGAATTTGTGGATGACATTTGCTCGGTAAAATCTATAAACAATCGCTCAACAACATTAGGGCCAATTTTTCCTAAGCTTGAGATGATTTGTGACAATTCAAGGATTTCTTCATCATCCATATGAGCAAAAATATTCGCGGTTTGATCTTCGCTAAGTGATAAAATTAGAATGGCCGCTTTTTCAGGGCCAGATAAAGATCTGTAGTCATCTCTGACGCGCATGTTCATCTGATCAACCCTCCTGTGACATCCAGCTTCTAATAACAGAAACTGTTTCTACGGGATAATTTTCCACTATTTCCTCAACTTTTTTGACAGTAGAGGCTTTAACTTTCCCTTCGATACCACGAATATCAATAAGAGAATCGTCATCATCATCATTATCATACCCACCAGCGCTTGAAATAAGGGGCTGTCCGTCGGCACCAATTTGTTGATGTGCTCCAGTTTGTGGCGGTGCGAGAGCTGGATTAGCAGGGGAGGCGGCCAGCAAATCATTTTGCAGAATTTCATCCATAGACATGGATTTCCTACTCAGGTCAGCGCTCATGATTTTTGATACCATGGGCTGAAGAACAAGTAGAACAACAAGAACAACCATGATTGCAACGACAATAATTTCAGCGGCATCAACAAGGGAGCTTTTTTCAACACCCATAAAGAATCTCTCATCAACAACTTCTTCATCGGTATCTATTTGCGCAAATTGTTGGTTAATGACTTCAACAATATCTCCGCGATCTTCATTAAACCCAACTGAGGTTTTAATAAGAGTTGAAATCTGGTCGATTTCATTTTGCGTACGAGGCTCGTAAGTCTTTACGCCTTCTTCATCCGTGGTGTACTTTCCGTCAATTAAAACAGAGACAGATAGCTTCTCTATTTCGCCAGACTCTCGAATAACATTGCGAACAGTTTTGCTGATTTCGTAATTTGCAACTTCTTCTGTTCTGTTGCTTTCCGCGCTCGGTCCGCCATCCGCCAGTAAATCACCCCCCACCCCAGGAAGATTATTTCCAACTGAGACATCATCTGATGCAGGCTCTCGTTCCGAACTTGATTCTTGTGTGCTTTGCGTTGACCTTAAAACCTGACCTTCTGGGTTATATAGCTCTTCACTTAAGTTCTCTTGATCAAAGTTCATCTCTGCCGTGACAATAGCGGTAACCTTGCCATAACCAACAATACGACTAACCATATCCTCGATTTTAGCCTGCAGTCTGTTCTCATGACTACGTCTTAGATCTTCAGCCTTCATGGACATCGACCCTGCTTCCTCACCATCCCCTTTTGCCAGAAGGTTTCCGTTACTATCAATAACTGAAACATTCCCTGACTTTAAATTTGGAACGGCCGAAGCTACCAAAGATTGAATGGCAACAATCTGTTGTTTATCAAGCGATGAGCCAGATTGAATTCCAAGGAAGACACTCGCAGAAGATTGTCTTTCCTGCCGGCTAAACAATTCACGCTGCGGAAGAACAATATGAACACGGGCACTTCGAATATTGTCCAGCGACGTGATTGTTCGGGATAGCTCGCCTTCAAGCGCCCGAACTTGATTCACATTTTGCACAAAATTTGTTGTACCAAAACCAGATTGCTTATCAAATATTTCGTACCCCATAGACCCACCATTGGGCAAGCCAGCTTCCGCCAGCAGCATGCGCGCTCGTCCGACCTGATCACCAGGAACAACAACACGTGATCCATCGGCTGATATTTCGTAAGGGATCTCAGTCTCTTCAAGCTTCGCAGCAACTGCTCCAGAATCTATGCTCGATAAATCTTGGTAAAGCAATTTCATTTCAGGTGAGGTAACGCGCATTGAGATAAAGACGAAAAACATCAATAGGCCAAGTAGAATAGCACCCATTACACCCAATCTGGCGGGGCCAAGCTGCTGTAATGTAGCGACAAAACTATTCAATGTTCGACCTTCTTGGTTGTTTACGCTAGAACCCCAAGGAGGATAGGGGTAACGCATTGTACCATAATAACACGTAATTTTACGAATTCATGATTCGCTCAATGACACACAAAAAACAAAATACTGCAGTTTTAAGAATATAGCAAACGACAATAGGAAATTTTTGAAAACTTTGTGGTGGGGGCAAATCTTAAAAATACATTAATCTGAATAAGTTACCCACTATATCTTTTTCTATAATACTTGACTTTTGTATGAAAACCGCGTAGCATGATAGTAGGGTAGTATACCTTGTTTGCGGTTTAATGTTTTGCAAACGGGTTGTAACGAGAAAGGTTAGGATTTTACTATGGTAGACGTAGTGAATTCATCATTGGCTAATGCGGTCATACTGCGTAACGGAGGCGACACCTCTGCTTCTCGCGCTGTACAGCCAAGCGTTATCGATCAGGCCGTGGCTTCGGGTGCTCCTGAAACTCCGCAGGCTCCTTACATCAGCCCATATATCACCATCGATTTTGATTATGATAAGGCCGTTTTGCAAATTCGCGATGCAGATACTGGCGATGTTCAGGAACAATTCCCAACCAATAGCCGATTGGCACAACAAAGACGCGCACAAGCTCAGTTGGAGCAGGCAAGTCAGGTCAGCAGCGCAAAGCTAGAGCCTATTGAAACAAAACCAAAAGAATCCACGCAGCCACCACAGGCCGCCCCTACGTCACCAGATGTAATAACGGTTCAGGATGTCGCATCTGCGCCACCTGCAAATGCTCCACAATTCTCACCACAAATTGCCGTTGCCGCTTTATCCGCTGCCTCACAATCAGGCGGAGCTGCATCTCAAACAAATGTAAGTGTTCAGGCTTAACAATTAATCGAATATATTTCGGCTGCTTTGACGCGCATTAAGCGCTTTTTTTAAGCGACCCCACCAACAGCTTCACCTACCCATCCACAAGCTCGCGCCTTGAATATGTAACCGCCAACCCCATCACCACGGACACGGCAGGAAATATAACCGAAGACGCCAGCCGTGAATATGCCATCAACGCGGCGGGGCAGGTGGAAAGCATTGACATATCATCAAGCACCATAGGCACGTACAGCTATAACGCCAATAACCAACGCACCAAAAAGGTTACGGGCGCGGGAACAACCCATTACGTCTATGGAATGGGTGGCTTGCTTTATGGTGAGTATGACGGCAGCGGAGCGCTCATCCGTGAGTATATTTACCTGAACGGTGAGCCAATCGCGCAAATTGATAACGTGTCGAGCAGTGACGTTCTAACCTATCTCCACACCGATCATCTGGGAACGCCAAGAGCAGGAAGCAACACCAGCGGGGCGAGTGTTTGGAGCTGGGATAGTGACGCCTTCGGAAACGGAGCGCCCACAGGCACACAAACCGTAAATCTAAGGTTTGCAGGGCAATACTGGGACGATGAAAGCGGTCTTCACTATAACTGGAACCGATATTATGCCCCCGAAACAGGGCGCTATATCTCCTCCGACCCCATCGGCCTATCTGGCGGCCTCAACACCTTCGCCTATGTATCCGCAAACCCTGTCATGTTCATCGATCCCGAGGGGTTGCAATTTATGGATCCCGAAGATTGGTCTGAAGGCTTAACAAATGGTTGTAATTCGAGCATGCCAAATAGCTTCTGTCCTGATACGTTACCGTGTATATATTGTTCTCCTAAATTAGATGAATGCTTGGGTTCGATTTGGGATAGATCTTTGGATTATGGAAGTTGTGGTATGTGTATTATAACCAGAGGTGTTTCTAAAAATGATTGTGCTATGTGTGCAGGGAGGGCGGTTCGTGACACGGGTTGTAGAGCAAAACATTGTGTTGATGGAGAAAAGGATAGCGTATATGGGGCTGAATGTAAGCCTAAAGAAAACGATACATCGTTGATGTGTAAATATTAAAATTATTATGTTGTATTAAATTTCATTTTATTGATTTTGTAACCAATAATGGAAAAAATTATTTGAATTAGTAAACAAAATGATTGGGATATAAGAAATCCTAAATATACTTCTGATACAGTGACTTCTATAGCGTAATTTATGAATACCGTTATGGAAGTCACCATTGATAAAGAGAATGTTGCTATAATTACTATAACTAGGTTTATATTTTTCTTTGATAATTCCTTACCTATTATATATGGAAAAATTAAATATGAAACGCAGAATGTAGTGATTGCAAAAACAGTAACTTGATTAATTTGATTTTGATGATGTATTTGAGTTATAAGTATTTCAATTAACCAAAATGGCAACAATATTTTTATAATAGCTTGTATATTCATAATTCCATCACCTCACAATATATAATTAAATATCGTAATTTTTATATAGTGTAAATAGCTTTTCCAACCCGCTTCGGCGGGTTTTTTTATACCCTCAGGGGCACAAGTGCCTTGATTTTGTGAAATATGCTATTTTTTCATGATGTTGGATTTATGTTTAAACCCCTCCGTTTCCACCTCCCCACCCGCATAAAAAAATAAAGTGATAGAACACTGAATCCCTGTTTTATTTCAATATCTTATCTGTTTTTTGCTTTCGACCCCATCGGCCTCCTGTGCCACCGCGTCAAACACTGGCTTCATCATACGGTTTTGATCGGCAATCGTGGCGCGTTTCTGCTCTTTCTGACTTTCATATAAACGCCGTGATACCTCTTGTCTTTGTGCCTCGGTCACTTGTGTTTTTTCAGTGCGCCGCACCTGTCATATCACAGAATAATCACCCCGAAATATCAGTGGTTGATCGAGCGTTCTCTTGTGGTGCGGAAGAAGAGGGCGCGGGTGCAGCTTCATTATTCACCATTAAACCTGCGGCAACTTCACGATTGATATTGAGCAATATCTCAAGCTTTTTTGGCTCGGGATTTGCCAAAATATCCATCTCACGCTTAAAAATAAAATTCGCAAGGTTGACGATATTGCTGCGTAAATCATTCGGGCGTCCGCCATCTTTATTTTCAAGCGCGGTATCGTAGAACAACATCCATATCTGGCGGTTATAGGTAAGTGCCTCTTCGAGCTGGTCCTTCGCGCGGTTTTCCCAATTATCCAATACAAGCTGTAATTGCTTGTTGGATTTCAAAAGGATACGCCCCTCCATCTCACGTTGTGATCCTGCGTGTGCTTGCGCGTTGGTGTCATACGCGCCACTGGCCTTGGCATAAGGGTTTTGATTATTATTATGCGACATTTTCAACTAACTCCCGCTCATGCTCAATTAACTGCTGCGCGAGTTTCATCGCCTTGTAATATGTGCCGGCCAAAATATGCTCGTTAATCTGGACGAAAAATATAGTAGAGGACGGCGCGGCTTTTTGAATTTCCTGAACAGCATCGAAGTAGCGCTCATGATAGTCTTCTGGTTTTTTCGCGATATACATGCATTGAATAAGGAAATAAACGCGTTTGCACGGCGTGTCTGTGTCTTCCTCTTGCATGATGTCTTTTTGGCGGATAATTGGTGCATCCCCCGCGATGTGCAGGCGCGTGCGTTGCGAGCTGTTTGTGATAACAGCCTCACCAATTAGTATTTTTTCTTGGGGTTTTAAGTCGATGACAAGTGCCATTGGATTTCTTCCTTTCTAAAACTACGTTCTGTAGAGTATTTAACTTACGATAAGTATAACAAATCCGTGTTAAAAAAGAAATAACTAAAGCGGGATGATTGTGGTCGTGGGTAATTTCGACGGTTATAGGTTTCGATGGCTATGGGCAATGAAAAGGGGCGGAAAATTTCTTTTCCCGCCCACTTTTTGTTCGAATATTTTTAACTCGATCATACTGATCAAAATTAGAATAGACGAAGAACCGCTTGCTGTGACTGTGACGCCAATGAAAGGGATGTAACACCCAATGTCTGACGTGTTTGCAAAGCAAGGAGGTTTGCACCTTCCTCGTTTTGATCTGCAACAGTCAAATCATCCGCACCAGCTTGAAGCGTGTTAATTGTTTGCTCCGTAAAGTCTTGGCGTGTCTGAATGATAGACAAGTTATTCGCCAAGCTCGAACCGAATGAGCGAACAGAACTAAGAGCGGTACGCGCCTGTGTGTTCGTAAGTTCAATTTCGGTTGAGCTTCTAAATGATGCTTCGGTCAGTCCAAGCCCATTCGATGTGAATGTTGCACCAGAAGTAGTCAGCTGACTTGTGTTGTTTTCATTGAAGAATGTTGTGAGGTCATCACCATTCAACAAATTCACACCACGATAACTAGCATCTTGAACCAATGTATCAATCTGCGACCTCAGGTTGTTATAGTCAGTTGCGAGAGCATCTAGGCTTTCTGTACTGTTGTTGAACGCAAATACGAAGTCCTCTGCACCCGCGCCTGCCGCAGCAATAGGATCAAGTGTTCCATCTGGATCACCGAATCCTAGGTCGACAACATCGGCTGCCGCAGTGGTCGGGATGAACTGAAGGTTTTGAACATCATCAGATAGGGATGTGAAGCTTAATTGACCCGTAGCGCTATCAAAATTAGCTTGGACGAGTTGGTTAAGGTTTGTGTCTTGGTTAATGCTATCAACCAAATCCTGGAACGTTGTTGTTGCGTCCGTTGTGATGGCTGTTGAGTTTACAGCTGTACCATTATTGTTAACAGTAATTTGTATAGTGGCTGTAGCAGCAAGGTTTAGAATTGTATTTCCATCTGCATCTAAATATGCATTGGCATTCCCAATAACATCACCAGCTTCAGCCAAATTACCTGAACTCTCAAAAAGAGAAACTGTACTAATTGTGCTTCCAGAAACAATAGTAGCTGCGTTAACTGCTGTACCACCTGCCGTTCTTGTCTCAATTTCAAAAGCATTATTGATACCAAGCGCAGTTAAATCGGCGTTATCCAATTCGTTAGCAGCAGTTGTAGTCAACTTGAATGAGCGACCATCAGAGCTTTCAATGGATAAAAAACCCTCATCTGTAATCGAAGCAGTGATTTCACCATTCTCATTATCTGCAAACGCATTGGTGATTTTAGCAGCAAATGAGGCCGCTGTGTCACCTGTGATAATGGACACAGTTTCACTGATTTGAAGGCCAGCATCATCTGTTGTTGAAATGACAAGCACATCACCAGTGGCAATTGAGGTATCAGCAACCAAATCACCAGTGGCTGTTGTTGATAAGTCAACAGTACCGACGAGACGTGCTTCACCTTCGGAGGATGCTAGTTCATCACGCGCCGATGATGCGATAGACTGTGCTTGCTCAACAAGACTTGTTAGGGCAGTAATACCGTTATCAGCAGCTTCAATCGTACGAATAGACTGTCCAATACCATCCAGAAGACGGCTAAGGTCACTTGCGCGGTTATCAAGGCTTTGCGCGGCGAAGAAGTTTGATGGGGAATCCAGAGCAGAGTTCACTTTAAGGCCAGTAGCAAGACGAAGCTGCGTCTTGTCAATAAGGCTTTGTGTGCTTTGGAGTGATAAGAGGTTGCTCCGTAGAGCAGATGTTAGAACTACATCAGAAGACATGGTTATTTCCTTTCCTAGGTTGTAATACTGAAAAATCCTATTTCAGTCGTATACCCAATCATACTATCACAATATTTAAGAAAACGTTAAATATAATTTAGGAAAAGAAATTTTTACTGTGCATGGAATTACTGCAATAGAGCAAAAAGCCATTGCAGTTCTAATGCTTATTACAACATGTCATTCCCCCGAAGGGGGGCGTATCGGCACAAAATAAGGACTTCTTCCTTTCCGAATTTCTTTCGGATGTGCATCGATACGCCCGAGCCGTGAAGTTTTCATACTTCTGCATGATCATGCATTCACAGCATTACTAGGTACTGAGCTTTAGGGGTTAGGAAGCAGGGTAGCAACAACGAGCCTAAAACCAAGCACCCAATTCTTAGCGGAGTTGCAATAGCTCCTGTGTCATTTGGTCAACCGTATTAATAACTTTCGTTCCCGCGGAGTAGGCGCGCTGTGCTACGATGAGCAAGGCAAATTCATCCGCGAGGTCAACATTGGAATTTTCAAGCGTGGAAGGTTCGATAAACCCTGCGCCGCCTCGACCAGCCTCTCGAAGGTTTTCTTCACCCGAATCTTCGGTTTCGGTATAGGCTGTTCCAGATACCTCTGCTAATCCGTTCGCATTCGCAAAGGTAACAAGAGGAAGTTTATAAAGAACCGAGCTAGCACCATTAGAGAACTGCGCAATCACAAATCCCTCACGGTCAATCTCAATCCCAGTTCTAAGCCCAAGCTCGGCACCGTCTTGATCAGAGAACAAAACAGTGTAATCACTTGAGAACTGACTAAAACGCTCAATGTCTACGGAGATGTTTTGTAAGTCAGATCCGTTATTCCAGTTAATCTGGTTAAGCTCAATATCAGTATTGCCATCTGTATCGGGCAGGGCGTTGATTGTACCATCCCCGTTAAAGTTCACCAAACCAGTTGTAAGTTGGTTATTGCTGGGGTCACGAATGGTGACATTCCACCATCCCCGTGCGTTATAACGCGGGTCACCTGGTAAAAACTGAAACGCGGGGTAGTCACCAGAGCTATAGGGAGGTGTATCCGCTGGCGTCCCGTTATCAAATGTTCCTTGTGTGGCATCTGAAATATTTGTCGATGTAAATAGTCCTGGGGTAAAGCCAAGTGATGCTAAGGCTGATCCTGCACCAACCTCAAGAATTTCAACATTTTCAGTCCCAAGTATGAATTCGTTATGCTGCATTACTATTTCACCATCATTTCCTAGGAAGGCTGTTAAATTTGCAACATTTGTATTGATATCATCAATAATATCACCAACATCAAAGACCATAACATCAACACCAACTGGCAGCGCAGCACCATCAACATTAGAAATTTGATAGGTGCGAACACCGCCACCATCAACATTAATCGTAAACTGGTTTCCATTATTCAAACCAAGATCATTTACCATCTCATCTGTTGAAGTGAGTGTAGCATTAGAGCTAGCCACTGTGGCTTGTGGGCCAAAGACCTTTGTGAATTCAAAGCTCATCGGTTGCGGGTTACCAAGTGTATCATAAACGGTTAATCCACGTGTGAAATCCGCGCCACTTGTCGGGAGATCCGTTAGAACCTTGTCAACTTCTGCCGCATCAAGGTTCACGGACAGCTCTGCCGTGTTGGTTGGGCGGGTTAATCCACCAAGAAACGCAACATCAATAGGGGTAAGTGACGTCAAATCCCCCTGGTTTGCAGGAAGCTCTCCCGCCTGATCAATCGGCCAGCCATAAAGATAGAAGCCAGCGGAATTTCTTAAAAACCCTTGTGCGTCCTCACTGAATTGACCATTCCGTGTGTAAAGATATTCTGTAAGAGATGAATCGTCCGAGTCTCGTTTAACTGCAAAGAACCCTTTACCAGAGATTGACGCATCTGTTCCTGATGCCGATTGCGTGATGGGTCCTTGTTGGTCCACACGTTGAATACGGTTTGCTGTCACCGTACCAGGTGAGTACCGGTTTGAGTTCCCCTCGGTCGTAACGAGTGAGAAGAAGGCCGCTTCAGATCGTTTAAACCCTGTTGTGTTCACATTCGCGATATTATTTGAAATAATAGCGGTGTTCTGTGATTGGGCGGATAGGGCGGAAACGCCCGTAAATAATGCTCCGAATAGTCCCATTGTTTTTCTCCTTTTACACTCTCAAGTTAATTTTTCGTTGTTTCATGATTGTTTATATTCTCAGGCAGCAACCTGCTGCGGTTGTTTTGGCTCACTGACTTTAATGACATTGCCAACAGATACGGCGCGTTCACCCACCAACAGGAAGGTTGTGCCGTTTTGTGTCTCAATTCCGCCAACATGCCCAGTAACAACGGTCGTTGTTTCAAGGGAGTTGTCTTGTCCATCAAGGGCATCAACACGGATTTCATATGTACCTTCGGGAAGGATATCACCATTATCATTGGTTCCATCCCACGAGAACGCCTCTACATTGTCATCATCGCTAACTTTTTGTGAAAATACGGTTTGTCCGTCGCTGTTAATAATGTTGATGGTGGTGTCAACCGAAGCACCTTGTATTGCATAGTTAATATCAACGGGTGTGCTGCCGTCAAAATGTGCTTCAGAGCTTAAATAGCTAATATCTTTGCCAACATAACTAAGTGACGATGAAAATGATGACCCGAGCGCAAGAGAAACAAGGCTATCCAGTTTACTATTTTGATTGATTTGTTGTTCAACCCCCGCAAAATTCACAAGCTGGTTGGTGAATTCGGTTGAATCCATCGGAGCAAGCGGGTCTTGGTTTTGAAGTTGTGTTGTCAAAAGAACCAAAAAGTCATCAAAATCAGACGCTAACTGCGCGGAAGAGTTTTGCGTTCTCTGCGCAAAATCCAAAGCATTGTTAATTGTTACATCACCAGCCATAGCCAGGTTACCTTTCTCTCGTCAAACCAGAATGTTGTAATGCATGTGTCCTGTCTCCGGATTAACATGCCAACTCATCGTGGTTTCAGTTATTAAGTCGTCATCTGTATTCGTTCCATCATCTGCGTTGCGGCCTTGATTCTGCCCACTGTTCTCTCGATTGAAATCGTGATTGTCGCTGGCAAGTTCAAAACTCATCTCGCCATTCATATCGAGGCCGCTTTCCAATAGGGCGCGTTGCAGCACGTCGCTATCTTTTTGAAGCATCATAAAGGTCTCTGGCTTCTCTGCTGTCAGAATTATTTTTGTTTTATTGTCTTTATCAATACTCATCTTAACTTCAACACGTCCAAGCTCTGGTGGGTCAAGACGCAGTTTAATATTGGTATCATCACCTGCTTTAACAGCCTTTTGAATTGTGGCCGACACAAGCTGCGTTGCTGGGTGAGGTTGCGTCGCGCTTTGTGATTGTGTGATGACATTGGTGAGGCTGCTTTGCATCGCTGTTTGAGACGCGCTTTGAGTTAAGCCAAAGGCCTGTTGATCTGGCGCGCCATCAAATGCGGGGAGGGCGGTCAAAGCATTAGATGCCTGTAAAAATCTTTGCGCTGCGCCTTCTGTCTTCTGCGGCACGCTCATACGTGCATGTGCATCGCTAATCCCTTCAGTTTTTAATGTGGCCTTGAAATCAGAATCCGCATCCACAGTATTTGCGCCATCTGATGATGAGCGTGTATTATAACGGTCGTCATAGCGTGATTGTGTGTAATGACGATCTGGAGCGATATCTTGGCTTGTTTGTTGCGGTGATTTCGTTACCTTTGGGGCATCGGTAAGGCGTACTTCAACGCGTTTTTCGTTATTATTCTGTTCTTTCGGGGGGGATGATAATGTAATCCATTGTGCGGCAATGTCTTCAAGGGCTTTAGCATCCTCTTCTCCAAGCTTGCCATCTATATAAGCCTCAAGGTTTTCTTCCAGCGCGGTAAGTTGCTCAATACTAAGGCCGCTTGTCAACGAGGGGATTTCGCCACTTTCCAATGCATCCTGAATTTTTCCAAGTAAGGTTGAAAAATCACTGCCGCTATTATTTTGTGGCGTGAGCTCGTTTACTTGCTCCTCATCTTTTTTGTTCAAAAATGACGCGAGAAGAGAAAATAAGCTTTCTATTTTTGTGCTCTTATCATGCACTTGGTCTTCAATCGTAATCTGTCCATCTTCACTGCGTGCAACACTATTTTGCGCATCAATAAGGCGCTGTATCTCTTCGTGTAGGGCGGTGACATTCGCAAAATCAATTGACCCGGCTTCCTCTGCTAAGATCAGGGATTCTGCTAAAATAGAATCTGATGACACTGTTTGGCTTTGCTTTGTCGCGAAGGCGCGTTTCGCGGCGTCTACTTGTTCCGCTTCATTATTCTCTGATTTTGATGATGTGCGATCATTGCTTTTGTTTTGTGTTTCTTTTTTATTTGCGTTCATCAGCTCGGCGAACTTCTTGTTTTGATCGGATTGCTCAATCTTATTCGTTCCAAAGGCATCGCGCTTATTCGAATAGTCATTGGCCGTATTTGGCGCAATAAGCGTCTTCTGAAAGCTGTTCTCTGTTGAAAGGAAATTAGAATTCATTGTTCATCTCTCAAATTATACTGTTTCGCTCAAGCCCGATGATACGGCCTTGTTCTGGGTTGAGTTTGATAACGCGCCATTTTCGCCATAAATATATGACCGCTGTGTCTGCGCAGATCGTATGGCTGCATTACGGATTGTATCTCCCAAACGCTCAGTGCAGCGCTGCATGCGCTCGATTGAAGCCATGTTTTCACGGGATATGCTCTTAAACTCAGCATACGCGTCTTTCATGCGTTCTTTAAGTTTTGGGTCTGCCTGTGCTATTTCATCTTTACGAGATAGCATTTGCCCCATTATATTTTGATAATGGCGTGCTGCATCAAGCTTATCATCTTGTAATGCTACAAAGCCTTTCGTGTTCATAGATTTGAGAGCATTATTTTCTTTTTCATAGACGCCCTCAAGTGTCTTAATTGATTTCATAACCTCTTTAAGTGCCATATTCGTATTCTTCGATAGGAGAACAGGAGAGAGCGCCATATCTTCATTTTGCGATGCGTCTTGCTGTCTCATTATTATGCCCTTTTCTGTTCTGTGGTTTTTTCATCAAATTTAACGCGCTGCCCAAGTTCTTGCGCAGTAAATAAGGTCGATTGCGTATTCGCGGAGGCGCGTTTTTTAATTTGCCCAATCATTTCGTTATTGCTCGCCGTTTTCTCTCTAAGCTGGGTTTGAAGGGCATCAAGCTGCATTAAAAGACCCTTATCGGCGTTGCGAAACTCATCAAGACGGCTGCGGAATTCTTCCGATGCCTTGGCGTAAGCCCTTGCGAAACTATCCTTGTCTCGTTGAGTAAAAGCGAATGTTATATGGTCGCTCTTGATCAGGGCTTGCATTTCCTGATCTGCAAATTCAATGAGCTTTTTACTAAGGCGAACAAGCTCACGCAAAGCGTGATTAACATCACGTCCCAATACTGTGTCTTTTTCGTTTTTTGCTTTTTTTGTCATTTTAAAACTCACTCTTCAATAATATCCAAATCAATAATTTTCCCACTCTCAACGGCGGGGGATTGGTTGTTGGCCGTTCTCTCTGCCTGCATTTTAATCAACTGATCCATGACCTGTGTCTGTATGCCAGTTACATTTTGCGATGCAATTTCCTTGCCAAACTCTGTAATCATCATGCCACGGAATATTTCTTCGCCTTTTCCGCCGTTAAACGGTCCATCAGTCTCCAGTCCCTCAAACATCGGCTTGATCATCTCGGACAGAAAAACGGCTTCGAAATCCTGTGCCGTTTCTTTCATGCGCTGGGTATTTTTTGCCTGTGGACTATCTTTGTATGATTTAAGAACCTCCGAAGGGCTTTGCGTTTGCGCGGCCTGCATGGTTGTAAATGCGGTATCGGGAGAAAGAATGTTAATGCTACTCATTACATCACCTCGATTTCAGCTTGTAACGCGCCCGCTGCCTTAATCGCCTGAAGGATGGTAATCACATCGCGCGGCTTAATGCCAAGCTTGTTCAGGCCTGTGACAAGTTCTTGCAATGTCACGCCAGTATCAAGAACAGTCAGCTTCACATCATCCCCGGTATTGGCTTCAACATCCGTGCGTGGCACAATAACGGTTTCACCTTGATCCGCGAACGGGTTGGCTTGCGATACTTGTGGAGTCTCGTTAATCTTAAGGGTCAGATTTCCTTGGGCAATCGCCACACTACTCACCCTTACATCCGCGCCCATTACAATCACACCTGATCGCTCACTAATCACCACGCGGGCAGGCTGGTCAGGCTGTACGGGAAGTTGCTCAATATCTGTGATTAAATCAACAATCGTACCGTCATATGTGGTCGGGCGACGCAGAACAACACTCGCAGAGTTTTCTGCCTTGGCAAGCATACCATTGGTATAGCCGTTAATTGCCTGTGCAATGCGGCGAGATGTTGTGAAATCAGGGTTTTTAAGCGCAAGGCGCACTTGCTGTAATTCTTCAAGCTTGAAATTAATCTCGCGCTCCACTGTTCCACCATTAGGAATGCGTCCCGCAGTTGGAATGTTCTGGGTAATACTTGCCGCGTCACCCGCAACGGTAAACCCCGCAATATTAACTTCACCTTGTGCTACGGCGTAAACTTCGCCATCTGCCGCCACCAGAGGCGTAACAATAAGTGTACCGCCCTGTAGGGAGCTAGCATCACCAAAAGCAGATATATTAACGTCAATCTTTGAACCTTGATTGGTGAAAGGGGGGAGGGTAGCGGTCACCATAACGGCGGCAACATTGCCCGTATTTAAATTCTGTCCACGGATATTCACGCCCAAACGCTCTAACATCGCAATCAAGCTCTGCTCGGTAAAGGGAGAATTATTAAGGCCGTCACCCGTTCCATTGAGGCCAACAACAAGACCATAACCAACAAGCTGGTTCTCTCGCACGCCTTCAATATCAACGATGTCTTTAATTCTGGAAGTTTTTGCGTAAGCGTTAGGAGTATTGACAAATCCGGCAAACAAGAAGCACCCACAGGCCAATAAAAATCCTGACTTCTTCAGGAGTGACCGATGGGCTGTCTTCTTGTTTATATGTTGTAGGTTCAACATGGTTGCCTTCATTGTGTTCAAATCTATTCTTCTACTAAACTTTTACTTACTCTTTTTTGAGTGGTGCTATCGGGGAGGAAAGAACCCGTCAAACATCTCGGATAAGACATTGCGAAAGCTGTGCCAGTTTTCTTTATTGTTATATTTCAATGTCTTGTGTAATGGATTGTGCATCAATGTCACAAAACATAGTTGTCAAAAGCGGATAAAAATGACGTCTGACCTGTTTTGATAGGCAAGTTTTACCGACTTGATTATGCCTGGTTATCCGCAATAAGATTAAAGAGAAGATTCGAATTTGAATTTGCTGTATAGTGAATGACAACAAAAGGTCATAAGAATGAAAATCGACAGATCAAAGGGAACAAGCGGAGCGTCAGGCACGAAGAAGTCATCGTCTTCTGGTAATGCCGATGGCGCGGATTTTAGTCAGTATGTCCAGAGTGGAGCAAGCGAGACAGCATCTGCTTCGGCAACACAATCGATTGCAAGCCTTGATGCATTGCTCGCCGCGCAAGAGGTTGAGGATCCAACAAAAAAAGCCGCAAAAAAACGTATCATTTTCCGCGCAGACGGCATTCTTGATAAGCTTGAAAATATCCGCATAAAAATGCTGTGTGGGAATTTAACGGTGGGTCATATGATTGATGTAGCCGATGTTGTGGCCTCGCATCGTGATAAAATAGATGATCCACAATTAACCGCGATTATGGATGAAATCGACTTGCGCGCACAGGTGGAAATTGCCAAAATGCGCGCCGCAATGGATACAAACTAACTTGTTTTGATTATATTTTCTTGTTTTTGAAGTTTTTCGGGATTATAGTCTCCCGATCAAAAAATGATATTAAGGGATGTTTTAAAATGGCAACACCAAACAGCGTATCTCTTCCTCCGGATTACAATCCTGAAAATGACACGGGCGAATTCATGAATCCTGTTATGAAGGAATATTTCCGTCAACAACTGATAGCATGGCGCAACGACCTTATTAAAGAGTCAGAGGCAACAATTAATGACACTCTGCGTTCTACAGAATTACAAAAGCCTGACTTGGCTGATCGTGCATCTGCCGAAACAGATCATGCTTTAGAGCTTCGTACACGTGATCGTGAGCGTAAACTGATTTCAAAAATCAACTCCACAATTCGTAAAATTGATGAAGATGATTATGGTTATTGCGAAGAAAGCGGGGAACCGATTACGATTGCTCGTTTAAAAGCCCGTCCAATCGCGACATTGTCTATCGAGGCACAAGAGCGTCATGAGCGTATGGAAAAAACCCAACGTGATGATTGATAATATTCTCGCTTAATAATGATTGTTTCAATACATAGAGATTAAAAAGAAGAGGGCTGTGAGGCCCTCTTTTGAGTTGGATTGAATGTTATAAAACCTAAAACGGGAAGATAATATCATAGAGCTGCTGCCCGTAACGTGGTTGCTGCATATCTGTGATTTGCCCCTGTCCGCCATAAACAATGCGCGCCTCGGCAATCTGGTCATAGGACACCGTGTTATCAACCGAAATATCTTCGGGGCGAATAACGCCTTCAATTTGTAGAATACGTTTTTCAAAATTAACGCGAACCTCTTGCTTTCCACTGATTACCATATTTCCATTGGGCAAAAGCTGCGTGATTAGAGCGGCAAGGCGAAGTTTAACCTCGTCATCGCGCTCTATTGTGCCTGAGCCACTACTCGTAGAATCCGCGCCGAAATCCGTCAAAGATGTATTATCCACGGCTTGTGGTAATATCCGATCAAGTGATTGCTCTATCCCGAAAAGGCTGTTCAGACCCGCACTTTCTTCGCTGCTGCGCGTGCGCTCTGATTTGTTATCAATCGTGGCATTGTCTTTGATGTCGATCATCACGGTAATGATGTCACCAATGTCACTGGCGCGTTGGTCTTTAAAAAATGTCGTGCGCCCACCTTGCCACAGGGAATTATTTTGCGGCTCAACATGTTGCGGGGTTGGCATGGGAAGGCTAACAGGTTGATAGGCTGGGTCGGTCATTGGGTTTGTTATTCCTGCCATTTCTGGCTCTTTACCGATATTGGAAATACGATCCGCCGTAGAGCATGCATTGAGCATTGAGCCAGCCGCCAGTACCAGAATTATTTTAGATGTGTTACGCATTGTGAACCTCTCATAGGTTTTTAAATTGGTTTAATTAATAATGACAACTTCGCCAGGACCTATAACTTTGGCTTGAAGCGTTTGGTTGCTTGTTGTGTTGACCACACGGATAACCTCACCCGTTGCGCCATTCTCCAGTGCCTTGGCCTTTGTCGTGATATTCATAATTGAATTGCGAAGCGATAAATTAACCAGTGAACCGCGCTCTACCACTTGCGGCGCAATTAAATCACTTTGCTTAATCGGCCTATCCGCAAGGACTATGCGGCGCGCTGTCATTCCAATAAGGGCATCCGCATCCATTATCGTGTCCTTGGTGTAGTCGCGCTCTTTAATTTTAATATATTCAATATCACTGCTCTTAATGATAAAGCCATTTTGTAAATTATCAGACAGAACAGGAACACGAAGAACGGGGCTAATTTTTCCTGTGATCAGAAGGTGCTGAATGGGGTTTTTTGCCGATGGTGCGGCGAGACTAGCATGAAAGCTCTTGCGATCTGCATCAATGCTAAACCGTGTAATCTCAACTTGCGCGGGCGTATTGGCGGGAAGAATGACTTGTTGATGCTGCGCGGGGATATCAATCTCATAATCACCATGGACGCCCTCATCATAAAGTGCAGTTTGCAACGCCTCTTCAATTTGATCAAAGGTCACAATAGATGCCTCGCGGCGTAAAACGATATGGTCACTCACATCGCTAGGACGCCATGAAAGATCCATCGCTAAAGCCACGCGGAGCAGGGTGCGTGCATCTAGAACCATTTCCTGCCCTGGGCGCGGCGCGGCGCCAAGAACGCGATCCTCATCACGTGGTAGATCATAGAAAATATCACCAAGCTTAATTGTCGCGTCTTTAATTACGCTATTTTGCTTAAGGCTCGTCGCAAAAACGGGGGCGCAAGAAAGGGAAAGCACACTAGCAAAGCCTATAATTTTAAAAATATTTTTCATGTCTATACCCTTTCTTATCTAATGGTTATTATCGAAGCTGTGCCACTGTCTGTAGCATCTCATCACTGGTTGAAATAACGTTGGAGTTCATTTCATAGGCACGCTGCGCGGTAATAAGCGATGTGATCTCTGCCACAACATCCACGTTTGATTGCTCTAGCGCGCCTTGTTCAAGTCGTCCAAATTGTTCTTGTCCTGCAATACCTGTGACGGCTGACCCTGACGCAGTTGTCTCAAGATAGAAATTATTCCCGATGGCTTCCAGCCCAGCTGGATTTACAAAATCCGCCATTTGTAATTGACCAAGGTTTTGAATTGCAGTTTGCCCCTGAATAGTCGCAAGAATTTCACCTTCTTGATTAATATCAACGGTAACCGCATTATCGGGTATGGTGATACCAGGTTGAAGTGTATAGCCCTGAACGGTTACCACCTCACCATTTTCATTGATTTGAAACGTTCCATCGCGCGTATAGGCGGTCGTTCCATCAGGCAGATCAACCTGAAAAAAGCCGCGCCCTAATATTGCAAGGTCAAGCTCATTCTCTGTGATTTGCACTGTGCCTTGCCCATGCATGCGGTAAACCGCCCCCGTTTTAACACCAAGTCCGACCTGTATGCCCGAAGGAACAGTTGTGCCAGAATCAGAGGACGTCGAGCCAGGGCGAGAGAGGTTTTGATACATCAAATCCTGAAATGCGGCGCGTTGCTTTTTATATCCTGTCGTCGTCATGTTGGCGATGTTATTCGATATTACATCAACATTAAGCTGTTGCGCCATCATTCCTGTTGCGCCGATATCCAGTGATCTCATTTTTACTCTCCTTCTTAAAATCTTAAACTTGCGTCAATGCTTGTATTGCGCCACGCAGGCGTTCATGTTCGGTCTCTAATACTTTTTGTGTTGACTGAAAATCGCGCAAAATCTCTATCATGCGGCTCATCTCAATAACGGAATTCACGTTTGGTCCTTCCAAAAAACCTTGTGCAACCGCTGTTTTTTCGGCAGGTTTTCCACCATTATCGGTGGTGTAAAGATTGTTTCCAACGGGTTCTAATTCTTGTTCATTGTCAAATTCCACAACTTGAATTTGTCCGATTGTACCGTTTTGATCCGAAACGACGCCGCGCTCATCAATCTTAACTTCTGAGGCGCTTGCGGGGATGAGGATTGCTCCGCCTTGCCCCATCACGGGATATCCTGCCGTGGTAACCAATGTCCCATCTTCACGTTTGTAAAAATTACCATCACGCGTATATCCAGTTTCACCGCCTGGCATTTCAACGCCCATAAATCCAGGGCCGTTTAATGCGACATGGAATGGGTTGCCTGTTTGCTCAATCGGGCCAGGGGACGTAATTTGGTACTGTCCATAATCTTGTACAAAAGAGAGAGGGTCATCATTATACCGCGGGTCGGTTACATACTCTTCAAAGACGGGGTTCTGTCCACGAAATCCAGATGTATTCATATTCGCAATATTATTGGCAACAATATCCATATTGGTTTGTAGAACAATTTGCCGCGAAAGCCCGAGATATATACTATTTTCCATTGTTAAACTCTACTTGCGTTAATCTTATACAAAAAGTGCAATGCGAAACCCATGCCAATAAAATTTATTGTTTAAAATCAGGGTGTTAAATTATTTTTGGTGGCGTGTGCCCATTGGTGCATGCAGGAAATAATGTCGATTACGGTACATCACGCGGAAAATTTTACCTTGTGGATAAGGCGTTTAGGGTAAAACAGTGTTGATAGTTACGTTTGGCGGTTAGACGAATGAATGACTTTGTTATATAATGCACAAAAATTTCTCGCGTTCTTTTATTAACACGACACTCCAAAATAGAGAGACAATCATGGCAGACGAAGAAGATCAGGTTGACGAAAACGAAACCGCAGAAGGTGAAGACGGTGATCTTGACGATAAAAAGAAGGGCGGCAAGAAAAAGCTGCTGATGATTCTTGTGCCGATCCTTTTATTAGGCGGTGGGGGTGCTGGCGCATATTTCATGGGGTATCTTGATGGCTTACTTGGCGTTGAGGCCGAAGAAGGCGATGAACACGCAGAAGAGGGAGCACATGGTGAGGAAGATGATGGTCATGGCGAAAAGAAAGCATCGCATTCAAAAAAGGGTGATGGGCACGGGGGCGGTCATGGTGAAGAGGGTGGCGGTGAAACTGCATTTCTTGAAATCCCTCCAATGATTGTGAATTTGAATACACAGGACGGAACCCCAAGATATCTACGTCTAACCGTGCAGCTTGAATTAGAAGATCCAGACGATAAAGGGGCCGTAGAGGCGGTTATTCCGCGCGTTATTGATCAGTTTCAAACATATCTAAGGGAGCTTCGAGAGCGTGATTTGCGTGGTTCTGCAGGTGTGTATCGCTTACAAATGGAGCTATTATGGCGCGTCAATCAGGCTGTTGAGCCAATAGAGGTGAAAGATGTCTTATTTCAAGAAATTCTTATACAATAAAATCAAAAAATTTAAAACGGCATGTATTTTGCTTATAACCCATACATAATATATAATATGGCTGAAACGCCGTAAATAGAAGTGAGTATGAAAACCAATGAGTGATACGGATCAAGACGAACTATCACAGATGAGCGCCGAAGAAAAAGCTGTCATGGATGAGTGGGAGGCCATGGCTGGTGACGATAGTGGTACTGATACTGACGCCAGTGCCGATGCATCTTCTGAAGATGAAGAAGATAATAGTGGTGAATCTGCTCGAATACTGAATCAGGAAGAAATTGACTCCCTTCTTGGTTTTGATGATGACATGATGGGCGATGGTGAAACCTCGGGCGTTATGGCATTGATCAATTCCGCTATGGTCAATTACGAGCGCCTTCCTATGCTCGATATCGTTTTTGATCGTCTTGTACGTTTAATGTCCACATCCCTTCGAAACCTAACAAGCGATAATGTAGAGGTTAGCCTTGACCAAGTTTCAACGGTTCGTTTCGGCGATTATATGAATTCCATCCCGCTGCCCGCTATGCTATCCGTATTTAAGGCGGAGGAATGGGATAATAACGGCCTGATGGTCACAGACAGCGCGCTCATTTACTCTGTAGTTGATGTCTTGCTTGGCGGAAGAAAAGGCGAATCATCCATTCGAGTAGAAGGGCGTCCTTACACAATCATTGAAACCAAATTGCTCGAACGAATGGTACATGTCGCCTTAACCGATTTATCTTCCGCGTTTGATCCTTTATCCCCCGTAAGTTTTAATCTGGATCGTATTGAAACAAATCCAAGGTTTTCTACAATCACACAAAGTGGAAATGCGTGTGTTCTTGCGCGCCTTCGTATCGATATGGGGGAGCGCGGCGGACGTATGGAAATTCTTATCCCTTACGCAACGTTAGAACCTGTTCGTGCCTTATTGTTGCAGCAATTCATGGGTGAGAAATTCGGACGAGATTCCATTTGGGAAAATCACCTAACGCAAGAGTTGTATAAAACTGACGTACAGCTTCAGGCGGTTCTTGGTGAAGCTGCGGTGCAGTTGGGCGATATGTTGAATTGGAAGATCGGCGATCAGGTGTTCTTTAACACCACTATTTCTGATCACTTAGAGCTACGATGCGGTAATTTCCCAATGTTTATTGGGCCAGTCGGGCAGCGCCAAGGCGCACTGGCTGTGCGTATTGAAAATTATATAGAGCCGGAGGAAGATGATAATTCATGACTAATGCGTACCTTTCTGTGTTAATGGACATTGTTGTTCTTGTTTTCTTAGGAGCAACAATCTTTTATGTTTTGCGGCTATCATCAACGTTGAATGCGTTTAAAGCGCAACGCCGTGAATTTGATAACGTCATAACAAATATGATATCCAGCATAGATCAGGCAGAGCGAACAGTCAGTAGTCTCAAACAAACGGGTGCGCATGAGGTTGCGGAGCTAAAGAAGCTTGTTCATGAGTCAAAGCTTCTTGCGGATGAGCTTTCAATAATTAATCAAGCCAGTGAAAGTATGGCAAACCGCCTTGAAGCGGTAGCAGAGAAAAACCGTAAAATTGTGCAGCCCGCCATGCGCGATGAAAAATCTCGTTCACCAATGAGAAAGCAGGAGCAGCTAAAGCCAACAGTAAATAAGCAATCAGAGAAAATATCGTCTCCTGTTTATTCTGAACAGAAAGAACAAAATCCACATAAAGATGAGTATGGGTCGACTTTGCGTAAGGTTGATACGTTGTCCAGTGATAAAATTCCATCATTTATGATAAGGGATAAAGATTTTGATAATGACGGTGATGATGTGCCTGACAACTTACAAAGCCAAGCAGAAAAGGAATTATTTGCCGCATTACGAGGAAGCAAACAAAACATCGGAAAAGGACGTTAAGAAAAAACATGCCTTCATTTTCTAAATTATTACCTTTTATATTAATTGTCTTTGCATTGGCCTTTTCCGTGCGCTTGAGCGATGTTGTGACAGGCGTTCAGGGCATCTCTTCAACGGCATACGCAAAATCTGAAGAGAAAAAAGAAGAATCATCTAATGATGCCCACAATGATGATGCCCCTGAAGAAAAATCGATGGATTCTCATGATGAAGATGTTGAGGTCGTTGAGGGTAAGGATTCAGATACGCCTGAATGGAAAGACGCCAGCGATAGCGATATTGATATCAGTGGTGTAAAAGCGGAGATGCTTGGTGATATGGTCGATCGCCGCAAGAAGCTTGATAAGCAAGAGAAAAACCTGATCTCGAAAGAAGCTCTGTTGAGGGCCACAGAAAAAGAGATGGACCGAAAAATCTTGGAGTTAGAAAAACTCAAAAAAGAAATTGAATCACTCCTTACACAACAAACAGAAGAAGAAAAGGAGCGCGTAAGTAGTCTGGTTAAGATATACGAGGGTATGAAACCCAAAGATGCCGCCCGTATTTTTGATACATTAGATGTTGATGTGCTTGTGGCCGTGATGTCGCAGATGTCTGAGCGTAAGGTTGCTCCTGTACTTGCGGCAATGAGTGCGGAGCGCGCAAGAACCGTAACAATCATGCTTGCAGAACAGAAAAAATTGCCTCAACTCCGTTAAAAAACATAAATACACATAATTAAACCTTCACTTTGCAAACTTCTAGTATACAATATTCAACATTGTATTCGTTTTATATTTCGTTTTTACAATACATTAACCTTTTATCGGCATACTTCGGTTTCGACACAAGCTGTCTTTTTAATTTTCTGCGTTTAATTAATTTTTAAAGTCATAAGGAGAGAGAAGTGGCTGTAGATATGAACATGAACGTTCTGATTGTTGATGATTATACAACAATGCTAAGAATCATAAAAAACCTACTGAAAACATTGGGGTTTAATAATATTGATGAGGCCACGGATGGGACGATGGCTTTGGAAAAAGTAAAAAGCAAAACATATGGATTGGTTATTTCTGATTGGAATATGGAGCCAATGACAGGATTTGAGTTTTTGAAACAGGTTAGAGCGGCTGATGCGCCATATAAAACAGTGCCTTTCATCATGGTAACGGCTGAGAGCAAAACGGAAAACGTTATTGCCGCAAAACAAGCGGGGGTGAATAACTATATCGTGAAGCCATTTAACGCAGAAACATTAAAAACAAAAATTTCTGCTGTTTTAGGTGAATTTTAAAATATTATAAGAGTTTTCACAGGGAGTGAATTTATGAGTGACGGATTAACACAGGAAAATGATACAGCCGATAATAAAAAACAGCGTATTATAGGGATCATTTCTTCTGTAATTGATAAGGTTGGAAAAAATGAGCAGGTGTCATTAAACTCTATATTGACGGAACTTCGTGATTTGCTTTTAGTTATTGAGGAGACTCGAAAAGAGTTAGGCAGCGCCCGCCCGGGGGAAATTAAGGGTAAAGATATTCCATGTGCAACGGATGAGCTTGATGCTATTATTGATGCAACATCCGAAGCAACGGGAACGATTATGGATAGCTGTGATGTGATCTCAGAAAAAGCGGGCGAAGTCGGCGGAGAAAACGGTGATGTAATTGTTGGTGAAGTCATGAAGATATATGAGGCATGCTCATTCCAGGATATTACAGGTCAACGCGTTTCGAAGGTTGTAAAAACATTCCATGAAATAGAAGAAAAAATAGACAGGTTAGTGGCTGTCCTTGGTATAAAAGCGCCTGCTGATGATGGTGGTGACACAAGAGAGGGGGATGAAAAACTTCTCAATGGTCCGCAAATGCCAGATCAGGCAATATCTCAAGACGATATTGATAAGCTTTTGGCTGAGTTGGATGGAAATTAAGCAGATATAATCAAGACTTAATTATAAAGCGATAGATCTGCTCTATCGCTTTATTTTTGTTTTTATAGTACCATAGAACAAATTAGGTGTTGAAAAATATGGCCAATCAATTCTTATCATTATCGCTTTTTCTTATGCTGCTCTCCTTTTTTATTGTGATGAACAGTGTATCAGGCTATGAGGAAGAGAAAGAAAAAAGCGTTCTGAATTCTATTGCATTGGCTTTTTCGAACAATAAAGTTGAAGGCCTAAATGGCGCGCCATCCGAGATATCAACGCCGCGCATGTCAATAAATCAGGGGGAGACTTTGGTGGAGATAGAAGGGCTATTTGATGCCAGTATCTCTGGATTTGAGGCAACGAAAAACCGTCTTGGAACGGTGATGCACGTCAGAACGCCGATCGCAAAATTTGAAAATGCGCTTGATAGTGGTGGTTCATTTAATACCGATATGAATTTGGGTGAGAAGGGCTCGTTTACAAAAACGCTTGTTACATTATTAAGATCCGAAGAGCGTGGGCAACCATTTCGCATCGATATGATATTGAACACCGAACAAGACCCGATTGAATTGCATTTTGAAAACAATGATGACTTCATGAAATATCTTTACCGTGTAACAGCTTTGAGTAATAGATTGGAACAACAAGGCGTGCCTATAAAAATGATGAGCGCTGGATTGGTCAAGGGGGAAGTAGGCTACATCGATTTATATTTCCACAAATACAAACCATTCAAGCTCCTAAATGATAGCCAGAATGAGGGCGCGCAATGAGTGAGGATTTATACAGAGAAAAAGAAAATCACGATGCCGAAAAAGGCATTATTATAAATGATGTTGCCCATGTGCTTGAGCACTCTATTATAAGAAACGATGATGATAATCAAAGCACTGTTCCGCTATGGCTTGTGACATTTACCGATGTTATGGCACTTATGCTTACGTTTTTTGTACTTCTTTATGCAATGTCTACCCCATCTGAAGAAAGTTGGGATGATATCAGTGCATCATTGGGCAGTCATTTTTCAAAAGAATATGCGCGCCCTTTTAATAAGGGCTCACAAGATGTCGTAAGTATTGATCAAATTCCACAATCTAAGGCGCTGGATTTGGGGTATCTAGAGACGTTGGTAACCCGCCTCCTTGAAGAGAAGGAAATCAAGGGTGTAATGGTGTTTCAAAACGGGGATCGGTTGATTATATCTTTGCCCTCAGAATTACTATTCGAAAGCGGTGGTGCAAACATTAATATTGATGGAAAAAAAGCCCTGTTTTCATTGGCGGGTGCACTGGCTCGAATTCGCAATCGGCTTGAGGTCATAGGGCATACTGACCCCGCGCCGATTACATCGAATACAGGGCTGTTTAAATCAAATTGGGATTTGTCGCTCGCTCGTGGCTCAAGCGTGGCTGCAATGCTACGAGAACTTGGCTATATGCGTGATATTACGGTTAGAGGAGTGAGCAGTGGCAGATACGAAGATCTTCCCGATACCATTGATCAAAAGAAGCGATATGATATGGCACGCCGTGTCGATATTGTCTTAATGAGTGACGAAGGGTATCGCATTGGTGGGCATGGTTTTAAGTAATCCCCACGAGCGCCGTATAAAGTTTGTTGTTTCTTTTTCTGATTATACAAGCCTTTAGACTGGATATGTCACATATCCTGTGGCATTCTTAAAGTCATGAAAAATATTTTTCTTTCTGTGTGCTTGCTCTTATTCTTATTCTCCTCGTCCCTGTCATTTGCTCAAGAAAATGTGTCAATGCGTTTGGGGGACAGAGGCGATTCTGCGCGCCTTGTTTTTGGATGGGATATTACAGTTGATTATAAACGCATAGATATTTCCGCTGATATTCTGACCATAGAATTCACAAAAGACGCGAACACTAAAGCAGTTGATATCTCGGCAGTTGATATCTCGGCATTTGGCTATATCAAGGCCATAAAAACGCTATCCCAATCCCCGCTTAAGGTTGAGATATCGGTCGTGAACGGCGTGAGTGTTAGAGATTTCAAAATTGGAAAACGTGTTATTTTAGATATAACAAAACCAGAAAACTTTGAAGAGCCCGAAAAAAAATCAGAAACAAAACCACCAGAGCCAAAGGACGCCAAAACATCTTCTCCCAAAAAGGAAAAGCTGGCTGATCTTAAGCCCATAGAAAAAGAAGTTGAAAATAAAACAATGCCTGCCGTTCCACCTGCATATGTTCTTGTGCCCGAAAAGCTGGTTAAAACGCCGCCTAAAAAGGAGGAGGCGAAAAAAGAAAACTCAAAACTTAAAAAAGCAGTAGAGCAGGAAGAGCATGTTGTCTCTTTGCGCTCCACCCAAAATGTTGATTTTGCGGTATTCGAAAATTTTGGAAAATTATGGTTCATTGTTGATACGCAGGCATCTTACGTTATTCCTGAACTTTCAACACCAAAACCTGCATTGTTTTCTGAACCACAAAGAGAAAATTTGAGCGATGCAAACGCCTATAGCATGTCACTACCTGATGAATATATGCCGATAAAAGCAACGGGCGGCGGATTGGTTTGGAATGTGATTTTGGGCGAAAAAATAAATGAACCCGCTGAAATAAAACCATATCGTGAGTTTTCTGATGCCAGAGCTGGCAATGGCGGCAAGTTAATTTGGCCGATGAAATATTTAGGTAAAGTTTTTGATATCCCAGATCCAATCACAGGGCAAATGTTGAAAATTGTAACGGTTAAAGATGCGGCACAGTTTTCAGGAGCCCCAAAGTCTTATATTGATTTTGACGTGTTACGCTCTCCTGTTGGTTTGGCAATTCGGCCAAAAGTCGATGATATTATTGTTGAAATTACAACGAAGGGCGTTGAGGTTTACCGCCCGTCAGGGCTTGATTTGGCCTCTGAAAAAGAAATAGAAGCCGCGCAAATATATACTAATCAAAGAAAAGAAATTCAGAATAAGGCGGATCACGACGACCATGCAGATAAAAGTGATGAAGCACATCACGATATGCCAGCTCATCATGATAATGCGTTCTTTAAGTTTAATCAGTGGCAAATGGCATCTGCGTCAGATTCGTTGACACATAAAAAAACGGTTCTTCTCTCAACGCTGAACGGGAAATCTGATGCATCAAAAGTGGAAGACCTGCTCACTTTGGGAAAAATGTTTTTATCTTATGGACGTGGAGCAGAGGCTTTGGGTTTTTTCGATTACGCATCTGATGAACTCCCGGAATTAGCAGAAAGTTCTGAGTTCATAGCGTTACGCGGTATGGCAAAGGCATTGGATTGGAAAAGCGAATCCGCTCTTTCTGATCTTTTGAATTCTAAATTGGATAATGAAAATGAGGTCTCCTATTGGAGATCTTATGTTCTAGCCGATCTTGGCGATTGGCAACAAGCGGCGAAGTATCTGCCGAAAACTTTTAAGGAAATATATAATTATCCTAATAATATTTCTAGCCGTCTTGCACTTGTTTTGGCCGAAGTCGCTCTTCGGGATGGGCGGGTAAAAGAGGCAGATGAGCTTATAACACTGGTTGAGCATAACAAAAATGAATTACTCGATCCGTTTGAAGCATATTTAAGATATCTCAAGGGGGAATCCGCAAGGCAAAAGGGTAAATCTGATAATGCCAAAGAAATTTGGAAAGATTTAAGCACCGATAAAGATGATCTCTACCGTACAAAGGCTAAGCTGGCACTAACAATTCTCAAGGCCAATGAAAAAGAAATTGATAACGATCAGAAAATTGACGCATTAGAGCGCCTTCGCTATGCATGGCGTGGGGATGAGTTGGAAGCACAGGTTAAATACTGGCTCGGTGACGCATATTTTAATAAAAACGATTATCTTAAAGGCTTGCATACTATGCGTGATGGTGCAGCAGTCGCCGCAGGAACGGCGCTTGGTGAGCGTATAGCCAGTGAAATGAGTAAGGCCTTTTCAAGGCTGTTCTTAGAGAATAATCTAAAGGATGTGTCGTCATTAGACGCTGTTGCCCTGTATGAGGAGTTCAGCGAGCTTACTCCATTGGGTGAGGATGGCAATAAACTGGTTCAGGTTCTAGCCGAGCACTTGGTGAAAGATGATCTTTTACCGCGTGCATCAAAAATAATGAAACATCAAATCGACCACCGATTGGCTGGAGAAGATAAAGTGCGCGTTGCAATTCGCCTCGCTGCGATAGAGCTTATGGATAAAGACCCTCAAGGCGCTGTGAATGCACTTGGTAAGGCAACAAATGAGCTAAAGCGGATATCAAGTGAAGAAAACAAACTAAGATATGTTAGGAATATAGCCCTATTGAAAACCAGGGCATATTTACAAAATAAACAATATGATAAGGCGATAACCTTGTTGGGGGGGATTCCAGAAGGCAAAGACGTTAACCGATTGCGCGCTGATATAACATGGCAAGCAGGCTATTGGAGCGATGCCGCGGATGCCATTCGTTTGGTTATGATTGATGAAAATATCATGGGGGATAAGCCATTAACTGAGGATCAGGCTGACATGCTTTTGAACCGCGCAGTCGCTTTAAGCTTAGATAATGACCGTATTGCCTTATCCAATATGCGTCAGAAATTCATTGGCGCAATGAAAGATACACCCAAGGCACGCCAGTTTGAGGTTATAACCCGCCCACGTAAAGATGGTGGCTTGGCTGACCGCGAAACATTAATGTCGATTGTATCAGAAGTTGATATGTTCCAAGAGTTTTTGGATGATATTCGAAAGGGCGAGGATCTACCCGCCGCCCACAACTGAAAAACTTTGGATCAGTGATCCTGATATTAAATGCCATCCATCCACCAAAACAAAGAATATAATCTTAAACGGTAAAGACACTGTCACGGGAGGCAACATCATCATACCCATAGACATTAGGATTGATGCAGTCACAAGATCAATAATCAAAAATGGTAAAAACAGCATAAACCCGATTTCAAAGGCACGGCGTAATTCTGAAATCATAAAGGCCGGAATAACGATATGAAGTGGCGTATCCATCGCTTCATTGTATGGGCCTGTCTCACTCAAGTTGATAAACAACGCCAAATCATCATCCCGCACATGCTTAAGCATAAACATCTTAAACGGGGTTGTTGTACGCTCAAACGCTTCGACTTCGCTAATATCCTCATTCACCAAGGGCACAACTCCTTCCTCATACGCAGATTTCAACGTCGGCGACATAATGAAAAACGTAAGGAACAGCGCAAGCGAAATCATCACCGTATTGGGCGGCGTTTGTTGAATTCCAATAGCAGTACGAAGGAATGAGAGAACCACAATGATTCGCGTAAACGATGTCATCATAATCAGGATAGACGGCGCAAGCGATAACACCGTAAGTAAAGCAACCATCTGGATGACGCGTCCTGTGACACTGCTATCACCTTCTGCGCCCAAATCAATGGATATGTTTTGTGCAAGCGATGGCGCTGCACAAAGCACAAGCCCTGCAAAACTCAGTAAAACCAGATGTAATAAATTTTTGCTCATGCACGCATCATAGCGCGAGAGAGGAAGGGGTTTAAGCAGATTGATCCGAAACTTTCGAATCATCCACAGTTCCGATATCTGTTTGAACAATCGTCTCGTTATTATTGCCTGCAATAATCAAATGCTCCCGCCCATCACATTGTATAATCATAAGGCGACGCCGCGCATCAAGGGGCAGGGACTCTACTATCTTTAACCGCCGTTTATCTGTTGTTTTAATTGACTGCGGCGTTGCAAGCCCAAGTTTTTTAAGCACAAAAGCAAGCCCCCCCATCAGGCCCACAACAAAGGCCAATGCAATAAGCAATCTTACAATCTGCGGTAATTCGGGTGATATAACATCCATATCTATTCACTATCATCATTTAGAAAGGCATCAAAGGGGTTTTCCTTACCATTGGCACGATAAACATAAGATAAAATCTCACCCACCGCCATAAATGCCTCGGACGGAATAGGGCTGTCAATTTCTATGGAAGCCAGCAATTCCGCCAAATCACTATCCTCGCGCACCTTTATTCCATTATCAAAGGCCAGAGCGAGAATTTTCTCGGCAATATGCCCCCGCCCAGCCGCCGCAACACGCGGCACTTTTTTCCCGCCATGAGATTCATTAAGCGCGACAGCCGTCTTTTTCTTTGGAATTTCCTTTATATTTAAAGGGGTTGGCTCTTCACCGTAATCATTTGCCATTGGCACGCTTTCTGCATCTATAAACTTGACTGATAACGATTATACTAAGGTATGAAGACAATGACGACACAAAATATCGGACTTTTAAACGCAATCGGCGCAAAGATGGATTATCTGAACCAGCGCCAAACGATTATCGCGCAAAACGTCGCAAATTCTGATACGCCGAATTATCGTCCGAAAGACTTGAAAGAATACGATTTTGCCTCACTCGTAAATACAGGGAATGATGGCGTTAAAGATGTGAAAGTGGCCATAACAGATGCACAACATTTGCCAGATGCCAACGGAACATTTGACCCGAAATCTCAAAAACAAAGAGATATGTATGAGGTCGCCCCAGCAGGCAACTCGGTGATTATTGAAGAGCAGTTGATTAATGCGGGGCGAAATACAATGGATTATAATTTAATGCTTAATATTTATCAAAAACAGATCGGCATGTTTAAAACCGCTCTGGGCGTAAGATAAGATAAAAATAAGGGAGTAGAAAAATGTCGAATGATATTATGAACGCAATGGCAATTTCCGCCCACGGTATGAAGGCGCAAGGCGCACGTATCCGTGTGATTTCCGAAAACGTCGCCAATGCCGACACAACGGGACTAACCCCTGGTTCAGATCCATATCGTCGCCAGACAATAAGCTTTAAAAATGAACTGGATCGGGAGAGCGGCGTTCGTCTTGTGGATGTGAATAAAATTGACAGAGATGATAAAACGCCATTCACCCTTGAATTCGCGCCAGATCACCCCGCCGCAAACGAAGAGGGCTACGTGAAAAAGCCCAACATCAATACATTGCTTGAAATGATGGATGTCCGCGAAGCGCAACGTTCTTATGAAGCAAATTTAGGATTGATTGAGCAATCTCGCGCAATGGTAACACGAACCATTGATTTGCTACGCTCATAAGGGTAAAATGAAAGAGTAAGGAAAATAATCATGGTTGGTATAAACCCAAGTGCAGCAGCAAGTGCCTATTCAAATTCACAAGGGATAACGGGTGGAATTGGTAAGGTTACAGATTTATCTGGCGCAATAAAAGGCGCAGAAAATAATGATTCGGTGATAAATGCGGATGGGAACAGCTTCGCTGATCTTATAAAGCAGGGCGCAGAACAATCCATTCAAACCATGAAGGCAGGCGAGCAAATGTCCGCCAAAGCCGTGGCTGGTCAAGCCGACGTTACAGATGTGGTACAGGCCATCACCTCGGCTGAACTAACATTACAAACAGTCACCGCCGTCCGCGATAAGGTCATCGCCGCATATCAAGACGTTATGCGTATGCCAATATAAGTTTATCCTGTGGCTTAATTCTATCCGAAACAGGAATATCATTTTACCTTATATCTAATTTTGCTATCCTCTTTCCCATGGAAGACACTGCAATCATAGAAACCGCGCAACAGGCCATGCTAATCACAATGCAGATTAGCGCCCCCGTATTGCTTGTTGGGTTGGTTGTTGGTGTCGCTATCGCTCTTATTCAGGCGCTCACACAAATTCAGGAGATTACCCTCGTATTTGTGCCAAAGATTATGGCAATTTTCTTATCAATGTTTATCTTCTTGCCTTGGATGCTCAATATTCTCGTGGTGTTTATGCAGGCCTTGGCCGAGCGCATGATTAGCGGTATATAACATGAGGAGGGGATAACCCATGCAAACCATGCTCGAAACATTCTTGGCGGGCGGCGTCCTCGCCTTTATGCTCACATTCACGCGTGTTGGTACGGCGCTCATGCTTATGCCAGGGCTTGGTGATACGTTTATTCCGCAGCGCGTCCGCCTGCTATTGGCGCTTGGAATATCTTTCGTGCTGTTCCCCATGCTCTATAAATATATGCCCGCGCAAACCCCTGCGACATTTCAACTGATTATGCTTGTGATATCAGAGGCCATTATCGGCCTTATGATTGGCACAGTCGCGCGAATATTTATGGTGGCTCTTGATACGGCGGGTATGGTGATTTCCATGCAATCTGGTCTTGCCAATGCACAAGTGTTTAACCCGTCTCTGGCTTCACAAGGTTCTATCATCGGCGCATTCCTAACCGTAACGGGAATGGTTGTTTTGTTTTCTTTGAACTTACATCACATGCTTATAATGGGGGTGGTTGAAAGCTATCAAATGTTTCCATTTGGGCTTATGACTGATACAGGATCAATGGCAGAGCTTATCTCTCAATCGGTGAATGCCAGCTTTAAAATAGGAGTTAAACTCGCCATGCCCTTTATGGTGATGACGTTACTGATTTATGTTGGAATGGGCGTTCTATCCCGCCTTATGCCACAGATTCAGGTGTTCATGATTGTTCTTCCACTTCAAATTTGGCTTTCCGTTTTGTTGATTGGCATCACATTAATGGCGTTATTCTCTAATTGGGCACAAGATTTCGAAAACGCGATATTCTTCTTCTTTTCAAACGGAAGTTCGCTGAATTAACTTTTATAATATAGAATAGACGCATGTCAGAAGACCAGACCGACGATTCCCAGAAAACCGAAGACCCCACCCCCAAAAAGCTGGAGGAGGCGCGCAAACGCGGACAAGTCGCATTATCGCGTGAGGTCAATAATTGGGTGATGCTTGCTGCGGCGACAATTTTGATCTCTGCCTTTGCGGGTACAATGATGAGTGCCCTTACCGATATGATGCGTGTGTTCATTGAACAATCGCATGACTTGCCTGGCATGCCCGGCGGCCTTGGCGTCGTCTTGGGTGAGTCGATGAAGCACGTTTTAAGCATAATGTTTATACCGTTCCTATTGCTATTGTCGGCCGCGTTCTTTTCTCCATTCCTGCAAATAGGGCCACTTTTCGCCCCTGAAATCATTAAGCCCGATTTAAGCAAGATATCCCTTAAAAAAGGGTTCGGAAGACTCTTCTCTATGCGCTCATTAATGGAGTTCATCAAAGGTATTTTAAAGATCAGCATTGTTGGCCTGGTCGCAGGTGTGATCGTCTATCCATATCTCGATAAGTTTGAGCATATGATGGATATGCCCATCGCCACCGCGGTTATAGAGCTTCGTTTTTTGACGGTTAAAATGCTGGTAGGGGTTTTGGTTGTTTTGATCGTGATTGCCATCATTGATTTGGTCTATCAACGTTATGAATATAATAAGAAAATGCGGATGAGCCGCCAAGAAATAAAAGACGAATATAAACAATCCGAAGGTGACCCACATGTAAAGGGAAAGCTCCGTCAGTTGCGGGCAGAGAAGGCGCGCCAACGTATGATGCAGGCCGTACCAAGCGCCGATGTCGTTATTACAAACCCAACCCACTTTTCCATTGCGCTTAAATATGATCCAGATGAAAGCCCCGCGCCGATTGTCGTGGCAAAGGGGATGGATGAGGTCGCTTTACGCATTCGAGAGCTTGCCAAGGAAAACGATATTACCCTGTATGAGAATAAACCGCTCGCCCGCGCCTTATATGATGTGGTGGAAATCGGAGATATGATCCCGACCGAGCATTTTAAGGCCGTCGCGGAAATCATTTCCTATGTCTTTAAACTCAAGGGGAAATTGCGTTAAGCGTCTTTGTCAAACGCTTTAAGGTCATCCAGCTCTTTACGAAGATGCGCCTTGCGAATACGTTTTTTAAGCGCCCGCTCTTCCTTATCCCCGCCCTTGCGTAACGCAATAATGGAAAGGATAGGGGGAATAGCCAAAAGCAACACCTTATACTTATCATCATTATAGTCATTCGAAAAAATAGTGATAATGGTGATAATAAGAACGACATTAGCAACCATCGTCAAATAATAAAAAAGACAAGTCTTCTTCTGGCAACATTTCATATTCAAAACCTTTCCTTTTTTATTCGTGTAAACTTCATGCTATAAGGGTAGCGTATTTTTATATGGATTAAAATAAATAAGAGGAATTTTAAATGCGCCGTTTTACTTATGCTCTAATGGTTTGTACTGCTCTCTCACCGATCTCTGCCTTTGCTGATGATATCACAGTAGACAGCGCAATCTCCGCCGCCACTGTATATACAAATCGCGCCACCCTAACGCGCAGCGCAAAGGTCGAAATCCCGGAAGGCGCGCATACTTTGGTTTTTAATGGCTTGCCTCTCAATGTGGATGTAAATTCCCTTCGCGCAGATGGTCGCTCAACGGGTAAGGTCACTTTTGGCGCGGTTTCTCATAAACGCGCATCATCCGAAGATTTTGTCCATCCGAAAGAGCAAGAGCTAAACACGCAGCTCCAAACTCTTCAAGATCAAAAAAGAGTTTTCGATGCGGAAAAACAAGCCCTGCAAGTCGGGCGCAGCTTCCTTGAGAATTTGGGGAAAACAGCATCCTTACGTGAGAATGAAGAAATCGCAAAGATTGAGCTAAACTCTGAAAACTGGGGCGCGGCGTCTGATAACCTCACCGCAAAAGTCGCGCAAAACTTAAAGCAAGGTATAGAGCTTGATATCAAAATTCGCGACACGAATGAAAAAATCCAAAAAGTTCAAAATGATCTAAACCAACTGCGTACAGGACAAAAACAAAGCTATACCGTAACAATTCCCTTTGAATCGGCAAGCGCGACAACATTAAATGTTGATCTGGATTATCAAATCTCAAATGTCGGTTGGCGCCCTGTTTATGATGCACGCCTTGATACGAAATCAGGTGCGCTGGAGCTTGTGCAATATGGTTCTGTTTGGCAACGCACAGGCGAAGATTGGGATGGCATAAAGCTAATCCTGTCCACCGCACAACCAAGTCGCGGCGCGGCGCTGCCTGATTTATACCCGCATTGGATCAGTATTTACGATAATACTGTAAGAACTCTTCAAAAAGCAAGCCGCGCAGAAGCTTTTGGTGGCGCTGTTATGTCAATGGATATGGCTGCCGCGCCAACGGCTAGCAATGTTATGATGGAAGATGACGCCACATTAGAGCGCGTATCCATCCAATCCGCGCAAATAAACACCGAAGGGTTCGTTGGTGAGTATAATATCACCGGTCCTGCGGATGTGAAGTCTGATGGTACGCAAAGCAAGCTCCTCATCGGTGCATTCGAAACTGATAATAAATTACAGGTTCAAGTCAAACCGCAATTTGACACCAACGCCTATCTGGTCGCAAAGGCCACACTAAAGGGCGAGGCTCCAATCCTCCCTGGTCAGGTAAGCCTGTTCCGTGATGGTGCATTTATCGGACAAGGCAATCTGCCAATGCTTCGCCAAGGGGATGAGCAAGACCTCGGATTCGGCATTGATGATAACGTCACCGTAACGCGCAACACTGTAAAGGATGAGCGCAGCGAAACAGGCATGATCACAAAGGATAACGTGTTAGAACGCCACTTCGTCACCGAAATCAAAAACTTGCATAAAACGTCGGTTGAGGTTGCAATTCTTGAAAATACACCCGTATCACAAGATGAGCGCATCCGCGTTGAATTTATAAAAACGTCGACCACGCAGGGCTATGAAACTGATATCGATGATAAAAAAGGCGTAACGCGCTGGATTACGACACTGGAACCAAAGGCGAGCGCAAAAATAAACATCGGCTGGAAAGTGTCATGGCCAAAGGGCGAGAATATATCGGGGCTATAATCTCCAACGCTCTTATGGCTCTTGCTCTGAAATTGGCTCTGTGTCATGATTCACCGCATGAAAATAGACCACTCAGATTTTATAGATCGCCATCATAACCGTAAAGCAGTTCATCACGAAACGGCTAGCCGTAAAAGCCTCAGCTTTGCGATGGTCATCTCTATCCTATCTCTGTATTTCGTGTTAATCGCATTTGTTGTGAATATGGCAAAAGTTGATCAGGCCACAATTATGGTCTCTATCCTTGTTTTTTTTACCGCCACTCTTGTCGCCTTTGCCGCGCGCCGCGCCCAATATCTGCAAGCCAAACAGGAAAAAGAACTTATTCTTTTGAAAGAAGTTTTAGAAGGCTCTCGTGGTGGACGTCTGATAACAGATAGCATTGATAATACACTGTATTATAACCAACGTTTTTTAGAAATTTGTCGATGTAATGAAGAGGATTGCGGGTATAAACAGCTCATTGATATGTTTTCCGATAATGACAAGGCTGAGGCTCTGTTTAACACATTATCTGATCAGGCACATCGCGGGTTAACTGATTCTATCGAATTATATTGTAGTAAACGCGATTATGAAGGGTGGTATAACGTCACTGCGCAACCGGTTGCGGGGCATGCGGGGTTTATTCATTGGCGGATAGATAATGTAACCGAAAAATACACTGCTGATCGAGCCGTCCGTGAAGAACGAGAAAAGCTCATCGACTTCACCGATAATGCCCCCGTTGGCTTTTTCTCACTTGATGAGAATGGACAGTTTGTGTTCTTAAACGCAACAATGGTGCGCTGGCTTGGTGGGGATTTGAAAGACCTCTTAAATGGCGCAAAGCTTCACACTTATTTATGCGATCCCCCTGAAAAATCAAAGCCATACGACTTGATAAAACAAGGTGGGGATACCCAAATTACTGATATTGAAATGAAGGGTTCGAATGGGAAAACTTTTCTCGCCTCAATTAATCACAGTATAATGTGTGAAGATGATGGTAGCGTGCGCACGCGCGCCGTGGTTCATGATCTTACATCCGAACAAGAAATGCGTCACGCCTTGAAGGCATCGGAAGAGCGCTTTAAACGGTTCTATGAAGAGGCTCCACTCGGCATTGTCTTGGTCAATAAAGACGGTTTGATCGAAAACTGTAATAGCGAGTTTGCCCGCATGATGGGTAAAAATACTGATGATCTAGAAGGAAAGCATTTTAAGCTCCTAATATCCGATCATGACAGAGACGCCGTTTTAGGTGCGCTTAAACGCATGGAGGGCGGCAAACCAATGGCCGAATCTATGGAAATATCATTATATAGCGGGCAAGGGGAGGAGTTGATTTCCGCTCAACTCCACGCCAGAAGGTTTAGTGATAATGGCTCTACGGTACTTCACTTTATTGATATGACAGAGAAAAAATCGCTCGAGGCACAATTTGTTCAATCTCAAAAAATGCAAGCTGTGGGGCAACTTGCGGGCGGGATTGCCCATGATTTTAATAATCTCCTCACCGCAATGATCGGCTTTTGCGATTTGCTTCTCCTTCGTCATAAACCAGGTGATCCGTCCTTCGGCGATATCATGCAGATCAAGCAAAATTCAAACCGCGCCGCCAATTTGGTACGTCAATTACTGGCCTTCTCGCGCCAGCAAACATTACGCCAACGTGTGCATGACATTACAGACATCCTGACTGAGCTTTCACATCTCATGCGCCGGTTGATTGGAGCAAATATAGAGCTTGAAATGCTACATGGTCAGGATTTAGGACTTGTAAAGGTTGATGAAGGGCAGATGGAGCAAGTGCTTATTAACTTGGCTGTAAATGCCCGTGATGCGATGGATGGTGGTGGGAAATTAACGATAACGACAGAGAATTTTACCAACCGAAAAGTCAAAGAGGTAATGCAGGAGGAAATGCCGATTGGGCATTGGATATTAATCAAGGTCACTGATACAGGATGTGGGATTTCAAAGGAAAATATGGGACGAATTCTTGAACCGTTCTTTACTACAAAAGGCGTGGGTGAGGGAACAGGATTAGGTCTTGCTACAGTTTATGGAATTATCCGCCAAAGTGGTGGTTTCCTCGATATTGACAGTAAGGTGGGAAAAGGGACAACGTTTTCAATCTATCTCCCACGTTCTAATGAGTCAGAACAAGATGAAGAAGAGATGCCCACATCACTAGGCGTTGAAAAAGATCTGACAGGTTCTGAATGCATTATGTTGGTCGAAGACGAAGACGCAGTGCGTACTTTCTCACAACGCGCCTTGGCTAATAAAGGGTATGACGTTATTTCGGCGGAAGATGGTGAATCTGCGTTGCGCCTGTATGAACAAGAGAGGCAAAAAGCCATAGATCTCTTAATTACCGATGTGGTGATGCCTGGAATGGATGGGCCAACCCTCGCACAACGAATCCGCCAGCATAACCCTGATTTGAAGATAATTTTTATGTCTGGTTATACCGAAGATAAGTTAAAAGATCATATGGGGAAAAACATATATTTTCTTCCAAAGCCATTCACGCTCAAGGTTCTGGCCGCAAAAGTAAAAGACGTCTTAGATGAATAAATGCACAATCGTTCCTTTTATGTTCTTTTTTGTGTTGACAAAAGAATAAAACGAGAACATTCTCATGTGCATAAGGCCTGAAGTCACAACTTAATATATTTGCACTCAGGCATAGTCTATGCGAAAAGGGAGAGATAAGATGAGCGTTACACCAATACGTCAAGCACAGAGTAAGGATAATGATATGTCACAAAATACTGCTGAAAAACAAAAAGCCTTAGATGCCGCGCTATCTCAGATTGAGCGCGCCTTTGGTAAGGGGTCGATCATGAAGATGAACGGCGAACATAGCCCAAATAATATAGAATCTGTGTCCACTGGTTCATTAGGGCTTGATATTGGTCTTGGAATTGGCGGTTTGCCGCGCGGACGTATTATTGAAATTTACGGCCCAGAAAGCTCTGGTAAAACAACATTGGCACTACATGTTATTGCTGAGGCGCAAAAACTCGGCGGAACATGCGCGATTGTTGATGCCGAGCATGCACTTGATCCTGGCTACGCCAAAAAACTCGGCGTGAATATTGATGAACTTCTTATCTCACAACCTGATGCGGGGGAACAAGCTCTCGAAATTACGGATACCTTGGTGCGTTCTGGTGCTTTGGATGTTTTGGTTGTGGATTCTGTGGCGGCGCTCGTACCACGCGCAGAACTAGAAGGCGATATGGGTGATTCTCATATGGGGTTGCAGGCACGCTTGATGTCACAGGCGTTGCGTAAATTAACAGGATCTATTTCACGCTCTCGCACGATTGTTATTTTCATCAACCAAATCCGTATGAAGATTGGTGTTATGTTCGGCTCACCTGAAACAACGACAGGTGGGAACGCGCTGAAGTTTTACGCGTCGGTTCGTTTAGACATCCGCCGTATTGGCGCGATCAAGGATAAAGATGAAATTGTCGGAAACCAAACGCGCGTCAAAGTCGTCAAAAACAAAATGGCACCGCCCTTCCGTCAGATTGAGTTTGATATTATGTATGGCGAAGGAATATCAAAACTGGGTGAGCTTATTGATCTCGGTGTAAAGGCTGAATTGGTCGATAAGGCTGGGTCGTGGTTTTCTTATGATGGACAACGCATCGGGCAAGGGCGAGAGAACGTAAAAAATTTCCTACGGGAAAACCCTGAAATGGCGGAAAAGCTTGAAAAACAAATTCGAGGAAATGCTGGCCTTATCGCTGATGATATGTTGGCCGGGCCAGATGATGCGAAGGTTGCGGCGGACAAGGGCGCGGAAAAAGTGGCCAACGACGATTGATGCCATAATCATTATGTGTTGAATATTATAAGCGGGGCTCAAAGCTCCGCTTTCTTGTTTGAAAATGCAAGCCAAAAAATATACTCAGTGTAAAAACGTAATAACCAGTATAGGCAACAAAAATCCAGAGATAATTCCCATTAATCCCATACCGATCACGCCATATGTTCCGGCTCTTTCACTGATTTGAAAGGCGCGCGAACTCCCGATTCCATGGCATATAATGCCAATCGCCAATCCCTGAACCTTTTCATCTTTTATTCCTAATATTTTAAAAAGTGGTGTCGCGAGTAAAGCGCCAGTAACGCCAGTCATAATAACAAACATCACGGTAAGAGAGGCCACAGAAGAAATCTTATTTGAAATCTCTATGCCAATCGGGGTGGTCGTTGACTTTGGAATAATCGCTAGAAGCAAATCTTCATTTCCTGTCCCAAGTCCAACCAATAAGGCATAAGCCCCAAAACCCGCAACGGGGCTCATGATCAACGTGGTCAAAATTATTGCCACAGCATCTTTTTTGATTTGATCCAAGAATTTATACAACGGCACGGCCAATGCCACAATCACGGGTCCCAGAAGGAAATGGATCATCTGCGCGCCTTCCATATAGTCGGCATAATCAATGCCCGTGATATAAATGAATAGAACGCAGGTGAAAATACTCCACCCCACAGGGTTCAATAACGTATGTCCGCCTGCCTTTTTTTGTAAATGTACAAACGCTGAAAAACTACAAAGCGTCAGTAAGAGTGAAAATAAAGGATCAGTATAAAGTGATTCTAAACTCATTTATCACCGCCTTTGCGCTTGGAAATTGTCTGAAACAAAAACGCCGTCACCGCGAGTGAGAGCAGGGTGGTCGACATCCCTGCAAAAAAAACCAACGGCCATTCTCGCGCGAGTAAATCGAAATATTGACTAATCCCAACGCCCGCGGGCACAAACAACATACCCATAACGCTGATCAATCCCATCGAAACTTTATCCACAGAAGGGCTAACTCCCTTACGCACAAGAAGGCCGCAAAATAATATGAGCATGCCAATAATTGACCCTGGAACAGGCAGCACAAAAAAATCCGAAATGATGTTGCCTGCGAAAAGGCAGGCCAAAAGAACAATAAAACCGTCAATCATAATTATTTCCCGCGTAAAAGCCGTTGTTTTTGTTTTCCCCAATCACGCTTTTTATCTGCTTCGCGCTTGTCATGAAGTTTTTTACCTTTTGCCAAGGCAATCTCGAGCTTCGCCCGTCCATTTTTATCAAAATACAGTTTCGTGGCAACAATGGTCATGCCTTCTTTTGCAACACTGCCAAGAAGCTTGTTAATTTCTCTTTTTTTCAGTAGCAGTTTACGAGGGCGTTGTGCCTCATGTTGATGCTGCGGGCCGGCTTGTGTGTATTCAGGAATGTTCATGTTGAAAATCCATATATCACCACTTTTGGGCGCAACATGGCTCTCTTTGATGCTACATTGACGCAAACGCAGAGATTTAACCTCCGTGCCTTTTAGCATAATGCCAGCCTCAAAAACCTCTCCAAGCTCATAGTCAAAATGAGTCTTGCGATTATCTGCAACAACTGTATCGGTAGAAATCATGCCAGATTTTGTTTTTTTATTCTTAGACATTATACTCTGCCTTTAAACCTTTATCCCTGCATGGGCGAGCGCCGCATCCACTTTTTCGCGTGCTTCCGTCGTTGCGGGAAGAATGGGCAGGCGCACTTCATCGCTGCATAACCCAAGGCGCGAGGCCGCATATTTGACCGGCGCGGGGCTGCTTTCACAAAATAAATCACGTGCAAGCGGCAGGATAAGGTCACGTATTTTATTGACCGTATCAAAATCTCCTGCATCCCATGCATTATGAAGATCCGCGCTCAGCTTCGGCGCAATATTTGATAAAACGGAAATGCAGCCAACGCCGCCCTGCGCAAGAAACGCGGCGACCGTGGCATCATCTCCCGAAAGCTGTATAAAATCTGCACCAACCTCCACACGGGTTTCAAGTGGACGAGATAAATCCCCAGTTGCATCCTTTACCCCAACAATGCGCGGTAATTTCGCAAGGCGCGCCGTCGTATCCACAGAAATATCAACGATGCATCGCCCCGGAATATTATATAAAATAATCGGAATATCTGTCGCATCATGAATGGCTTTGAAATGCGCGTACTGCCCGTCCTGCGTGGGTTTGTTGTAATAAGGAGAGCAAATTAAGGTTGCATCCGCACCAACTTTTTCGGCATGTTGTGCAAGAGCAATCGCCTCACTTGTTGAATTCGACCCTGCACCTGCAATAACAGGAATTCTTCCCTTGACGATTTGGGCACAACGTTCGACAATGGCGTTATGCTCATCATGAGAAAGTGTAGGGGATTCCCCCGTCGTGCCACAAGGAACCAACCCATGCGTACCGCATTCAATTTGCCATTCAACAAGCTTTTCAAAAGCATGCCAGTTAATTTCACCATTTTTAAATGGAGTGATCAACGCGGTGATAGAGCCGTGAAACATGGTACGTCTTTCTCTTTTCTTTCTATTTCGAGAGCGGAAAACAATCTAGCGCGCACATCGCGCTTTGGCAAGAATAGCTTGTTATTTCTTTGCACTGCATTGCTTCTATCAACCTCACCAAACGCACAAGCATTTGAAAACCCTGCAAACAGGTTGCAATCAACGCAGGCTCACAATTTAACAGTCGAGGCTGTTAAACTTATTGAGGAAGGTAAATGGGAGCAGGGACGTCAGAAAATAGCGCAAAGCAAAGACCCCTTGGCGGCTAAAATATTCTACTGGCTGCAACTGACCAATGCGAAACAAAGTGATTGGAGCAATGAAGCCTTTATAAGGCTTTCCGCATTTATTCGCGATAACCCAGAATGGCCAGATCGCTCTAAAATGATTGTGAGCGCAGAGGGCGTAATGCCAGAAAACCTTTCAAACGCCGAAGTGATTGTTTGGTATGATGAGCTTAAGCCAAGAACACCATATGGTATGGGGCGTTATATGGATGCCTTGATCATAGAAGGAAAGCATGATCAAGCGCGCGGTTTTCTGGCAGAATGGTGGGCATCTACGCTCACATCACGGGATCAACAAAGGGATATATTTAAGAAATATGGCAGATATTTAACGATAGATGCGCATAAAAAGCGTTTTGATGCACTTCTGCAAAATGGTCACCATGACAGTGCAAAGGGCATTGCAGAAGTTCTAGGGCAAGGTTACCCGGAACTGGCCAGAGCGCGAAGCGCCTTATCACAGAACGGCAAAACAAATGTAACGGCGTTGATTAATGCTGTTCCAGAGCATTTACAGGACAATTCAGGTTTGTTATATGATCGTCTTCATTGGCGCAGAACACGGGACATCAATGATGGCGCCGCCGAAATTCTAATGATGGATTTATCAAGTTCTGATATTTTAAACCGTGAAGAATGGTGGAATGAACGTCACATTATTATTCGTCGCCTTCTTGAAAAACGGCAATACGCTAAAGCGTATGAAATAGCCGAAAAGCATATTCAGCAAGATGGTTTTCCATACGCACAGGCACAATGGATGGCGGGCTGGCTCGCATTGCGCTATATGAATAAACCCACCGAAGCTTATGAGCGTTTTTCCGCACTTTATCCAAAAGTTAAAACGCCAGTTAGCAAGGCTCGTGCTGCATATTGGGCGGGGCTTGCCGCGCAAGGCATGGGGCAAATGGGAATGGCAAGAGATTGGTATAAAAAGGCATCTGAATTTCAAACTGTCTATTATGGACAAATGGCATCATCGGCTTTGTCAAAAGATATAGGATTACCAAAAAACAAAGTGCCGAAGCTGCGTTCGTCAGAATATAATGCTTATAAAAAAAATGAGCTTTTTCAGGCATTTGAAATATTCAAATCGGCAAAGCAGCCCCGCAATGCGGATCGCTTCCTGAATGCATTCCTAAAGAATGATGAAACCCCAAAGGCCTATCGGTTTGCGGCAGAAAAACTGGCGGAACATGATGATTATTATAACGCTGTAAAGGTTGCAAAAAAAGCATCTTATAAAGGGTTATTTCTTACCAAACAGGCATATCCCACAATTACCAAGCATTTAAAAGACGTGAACTCGGCGGAATGGGCGCTTATCCATGCATTGATCAGGCAAGAAAGCATGTTCGACTTTAATGCACAAAGCAGCGCCGGAGCGCTTGGCTTAATGCAGCTTATGCCCGCCACAGCGCAGCATGTAAGCAAGAAAATGAATTTGCAATATAGTAAAGGAGGGCTGACAGCGAATCCTAAATACAATATTCATTTGGGCTCTTATTATATCGGCTCAATGATTGAGCGTTATAACGGGAGCTATCCCCTTGCCATTGCTGCGTATAATGCGGGCCCAGGGCGTGTTGATCAATGGCTGAAAACATATGGTGATCCAAGAACTGGAGATGTAAATATGATTGATTGGATAGAGCTGATTCCGATTTACGAGACACGGAATTATGTTCAAAGAGTTCTTGAAAATACATATATTTATCGTTTGCGTTTAAATAACATACAGTCGCATCCAACCGAAGAACTTCATATTGCTTTTCATGCTATGCCATAGCAAGATACCACTATAAGTCTTTTAATTAGTTACATTAAGTTTTTTTTTTGCTAAACTATACAAAGGTATAGTTCCTCGTGTGTGTTAGGGAGTTTTTTTTAATGAAGTTATTGATTGCGGACGATCATACCCTATTCAGGGATGCACTTGTTCAATATATCGAACGATCTGATCCTAATGCTGACGTAACTTTGGCGAAAGATTTTCATGAGGCTCTGTCCAAGCTTGAGCAAAACCCTCATCAAGATTTGGTCATTCTTGACCTAAGAATGCCGGGAATGATGGGGCTGAATGGCTTTAAAACAATGCGTGATAAATTTCCCGATATATCAGTGGCATTAATGTCTGGTGTGGCCGAGCAAGAAGATGTTCATGATGCTCTTGAATATGGCGCGGTTGGGTATTTCCCTAAAACACTATCAGGAAAAGCGTTGCTATCTGCAATAAAGCAGGTTGTAGATGGGCACATATTTGTTCCAGAAAGTCCAAATGACAAAACAAAATTCATGCCATCATATTATTCGGACACGCCACAAAAACCAATAAGAGAATCATTGGAATCTTTGAATTTAACGCCCCGCGAAAAAGAGGTGTTATCATTCCTTGTTGATGGTGCTGCTAATAAAGAGATTGCGCGTGAGCTGAATTTACAAATTGTAACGGTTAAATTGCATGTCCGTGGGATCTGTAGAAAGTTAAACGCAAAAAACAGAACACAAGCCGCTCTTAAGGCAAAAGAAATGGGCGTGAAACCGTTTTCATCCGCTCATGCTTAATTCACACATCAAAGTTAATGCGAATGAATGAATTTTTTCAAAAAAACAATGCATTTTTTGTATACTTTCCAGGGCTAGTGATACTGGTATTTGGAATGCTGGCGTTACACTCAACAGTGAGCCTAATTGAAGCAAGAGCCAGTCTTCAGAAAAAACATTACACTTACATCAACAGCGCTCTTATGTTTCAAAACGACTATTATGAGTTTTCCGAGCTAGTGAATGCGCGTTTATCAGGTGATGACCATAATAACTTTGATATCATAAAAGAAGAATTTTCAAATATAAACGATGATTTTTTCGCCTTAAGAAAAGTTTATATGAATGAGGCTTCAGACATAGAAAAAGTGAACCCTGATAATGCTCATACACTATATTTAATAGGTCAGGGATTAAAAGATATAGCAGCCACTATGATCCTCTATGAGCAAGTAAAAGGTACGAATGAAGAAAAAGGGGAAGAAAATCATCTTAAAGGAGAGATTTACAAAACTTTTAAAATTATTTTTAGTTCACAAAATTTAATATTAAAAAAACATCGAGACATTATTGATTCTGAAGAATTCAAAATTAAAGAATTATGGCTATATTGGTCAGTGATCTTTATGGGGCTTTCAGGATTCGTGCTTGTTTTATTGAATGGTCAAAAGCTCCAGGATCTGAAGTCTCTAAATACAGAGCGTTTAAAAACCTTTGATACAATGCAAAAACGTTTGGCTGCATTGGAAATCGCAAAGGATGGTTTTCTAATGGTTGAAGCTGACGGGACACTTACTTATTTTAATAAATCTTTGGAACAAATGCTTGGCTTACAGGAAAACACACGCGAGTTATATTACAATAAAGATTGGAGGGAGATTTTTACAAAAGAAGACTCTCTGAAAATGGACGAACACGCTTTACCGATATTGCGTGAAAAGGGGCACTGGATTGATACATTTGAAATAACCAGAAGAGACGGAAGCGTTGTGCACACGGAAATGTCGAGTACACTTCTCCCTGATGGCGGCATGATCGGGACAGTTCAGGATATTTCCGCAAGACATAAAGCCGAAATGGATAAGAATGATATGGAAGCGCAATTCTATCAGGCACAAAAAATGGAAGCCATTGGGCGTCTTGCTGGAGGGATCGCTCATGATTTCAATAATATCCTAGCCGCAATGAATGGCTATGCCGAGTTTCTAATTGATGATTTAGATGAAGAAAGCGACCAACATAAATTTGCACAAAATATTTTATTGGCAGGGACGCAGGCTAAGGATCTAGTTGATCAAGTGCTAACCTTTTCAAGGCGTAGCGATTCTGTACAAGAGCCAGTAAACATAGTGTCTATTATAAATGAGGTTCGCACAATGATAGATGCGACAATCCCAAAATCCATTGAATTAACAACAAATATTCCATCTTATTCTATTCCAATTTTTGCAAATTCTACAAAAATATCGCAAATAATGATGAATTTATGTGTGAATGCGATTGATGCAATGGACGGTGGACATGGTGAACTAGGGATGTTCATTGAAATCGTAAACTCTGATGATATTGATGAAGTGGCAATACATAAGAACGAGTTCCCCAATCCCAAGGAAACACCGCTGGTAAGGATTTATGAAGAGACGCCATTGCGAACAAAATTGATTTTGGGGCATGTTGCCAAGCATATGAGCTACGCAAAAATCACAGTATCTGATAGTGGAACGGGTATGAGCAAACAAATTATGGAACATGTATTTGAGCCATTCTTTACAACAAAATCAGTTGATGAGGGAACAGGGTTAGGGCTCGCAACAGTGCATGGTGTTGTTGTTTCTCATATTGGTATGCTGGTTATTAATAGTGAGCTCGGCAAGGGAACGGTCTTCGAAATTTATTTTCCTATATATAAGAGTAATGCTGATCAAGAATTAGATGATAATAATGTGGATCATGAGGAAGTTTCTTATTTAGAAGGTTTTGATACACAAAAACGTATATTAGTTGTTGAGGATCAAGACTTTGTGCTAAAAATGACAATGAAGATGTTGGATCGTATGGAACACGAAGCACATTACGCCGTTAATGGTATGGAAGGCTTAGATATTATACGTGAAAATCCTGATGCATTTGATTTGATTATCAGTGATTATAATATGCCTAAAATGTCAGGTCTTGAAATGGCGCAGCAAATTTATCTCGATTTTCCAGATCTGCCGATTATCCTGCTTTCTGGTTACAGTGAAGAAAAAATACAAGAACTTTTAAAAGATCATCCCTCTATAAAAGCGATTCTAAGAAAGCCTGTTACAAAAGAAAAATTAGAAAAAACTATTAAAATGGTTTTTGATAAAAATCAACAAGCCACATAAGTGCATTAAGGTTTATTTCGCCCTTCCGCCCACCACGTATAAATCAGTGCAGAAAATAACAACAGCAAAATAGCCCATTCTGGTAAAAGTGGTGTGTCATGTACACCTGTAATCGTAAAATCATTATTGCGCTTAAACCCTATCCAATTAGAGCCGCCAAAACGGTTTGAATTCCCAACAAAACGTAAAACAGGTTGTGGTATTTCATTAAGCCAAATGGCTGTCCCTCCTGATTCTTCGATAATGGGCTTTAAAACTTTATCTGTGGTCGTAACACCATTCATTTCGGGTGATGTTAAATCACCAACAATTGCCAGTCGACGCGTGCCGTTTATATCTTCAAACGCATAAATACCAAGGTCTTCGGCGTTATGCTTATATTCAAGAATTCCTTGGCTATTTATGGTCATTTCAACTGTTTTCATCGAGCCATCAGGCAGCGTCATCGCTATGGTTTCGTTTCTGGTGTTGTCAATGGCTCTCTTATGCGCTGTAATTAAATCACGGCTGACACTCACATCCATTGCGCGTTCATCAAGCTCTGGCTCTTTCATTAGCCAATGCACAATGCGCCGTAGTAACTCGGCATGCGGGCCACCGCCATCATATCCCCTCGACCATAGCCATATATGATCACTTGAAATCTGTGCAACCCGTCCTTGCCCAACACGATCAAGAACAAGAAGCGGCTGAGATTGATTCGCCGCGCTCATCAGTACATCACCACGCAATGGATCAATATTGATGTAACGCAACCATTTGCCCCAATCAGGTGCATCGTTATTTTTCTTATTCCAAACAAGGCTTTGCGTGACAGGATGACTCCGCCCCAAAGGGGTTATCTGCGGGCGATACCCTTGCTCTGTAATATCTCCCGTTGGGCGCGCGGGTAATATATCACCAAGCGGCGTGTCATAAATCGATTGCTCTCCTGCAAAGGCTGGGCCGCTAGCCTCTAAAAACGCGCCACCTTCACGGACATAACGTGCGATATTTTCAAAATACCGCCGAGGCAAGATATTATTCACGCGGTATCGATCAAAGATAATCAGGTCAAAATCATATAATTTAACCTCAAATAATTCCTGAAAAGGAAACGCAATTAGGGACAGTTCACTCTTTGGCGTGTAATCAAATTTATCAGGCTCTCGCAAAATGGTGAAATGTACCAAATCAACCCCAGGGTCAGAGGTCAAAAGATCCCGCCAAGTACGTTCTCCTGTGTGCGGAATCCCAGATACAAGAAGAACCTTCAACCGATCCCGCACACCATTAATAATGACCGCAGTTTTGTTATTGGCATAGGTCAGCTCATCATCAATTTTTTCAACCTCTAATGTGAATATATTTTGCGACGGGTGATCAAGCGGTACGGTAAAGCTATGTTCTTCACCAATCTGCACATAATCACTTTGCGTACTGCCATCATGCAAGGTCAATGTCACACGTGCATTTTTGGCGCGGATATTCTTCGTATCCTCAACACGAAACTTAATCGTCGTGTCCTTCCCAACAAGTCCATAAGCCGGGGCGTTGGTCACAGTAACGCGGCGATCCAATTCGTTTTTTGTACCCGTGAGCAAGGCATGAACAGGGCCATAAGCCTTGAACGAAGCCTCATTTCTCGGCGCGTCATGAATGCGCCCATCTGTGATAAACACAACGCCCGCCCGCCGCTTTTCAGGCACATCGGAGAACGCCTGATCCAGTGCTCCAAACAAATCAGTTCGTCCCGAAAATGCGCCATCTTTGGGCGCTTTGATCACGCGGTACTCAATCATGTCATTTTGTGATAGTTCATTTTCCAGATAGCTAAGCGCGTCATTGGTTCTTACATCACGGCTCTGTAATGCCTGGGAGTGGCTCTCATCAACAATAATAATGCCAACATCCTTGACGTAATTACGCTCTTCTTTAATTAATGAGGGATTAAGCAGCGCAAGAATAAATACAATAAAAGCACCGCTTCGTAATATGATACCGCGCCGATAAACGAGCACAGAAAGAACGAGCAGCGCCGCGCCAATAACACCAATCCCCCATAGCCATAGCGGATCAATAACCGGCGAAAAATGCATCTGAAGGGAAGAGGTGTTCATCGATCTAACCTTTCCAAAATATGCGGAATATGAACCTGATCGGCTTTGTAATTTCCTGTCATTGCATACATCACCAGATTAACACCGAATCGTAAGGACATTTCTTTTTGCCGCGCATCGTAGCTTCCTCCATATCGAGTAGATGCAGGGGTTGAATCTGCCCATGATCCCGCCCAATCATTGCCACCAATAAGAACGGATGAAACATTGTCACGTCCGCTCACGCTGTTCTTTTCCACCCATAATGTTCCAGATGTATACCGCCCCGGATATTCGTCTAAAAGATAAAAAGAGCGCCCCAAAACATGGTCATCAGGAATGGGGGCAATTGGCGGTATATTTAAAGATGCCGTAATTTGCCGTAATTTCTTTGCATTTTCAGTGTTTGAAAAACTAGTCTTTGATTGGTTCTGATCCCGCGTATCAAACAAAATCGTCCCGCCCTGATCAAGATAGCGTTGAATATGTTCAATCGCTTTCGCGGAATATATCTTTTGATTAACCCCAATCGCCCAATAAATAATGGGAAAAAACGAAAGCGTATCCGTTTCAGGGTTAAGACCGGCAACGCCCGCAGGCTCAATAGATGTTCGTCGCGTCAAAACATCGGCAAGGGTTTCCAGTCCATTATTCGTAATTGTATCAAGCGCGCTATCCCCCGTTTCAATATAAGCAAGATAAAATCCGCCCGCATACTTAATATCGCGCTGTTCATCGGCAAAGGATGAATGAGGGATAAAGCTCATTATAATTAAGGCTGCAACGAAAGCCTTACCCCGTAAATTTTTCGTCATATTTCCCGCCACAAATATCATGATAACCCAGTCAATACAAAACAGGAAAAGCGCGGCATAAAGAAGAAAGGGCATTAAATCAACCTCATAGTCCTTCTCATACCCCCCTTTTAGAACGCCAGTTGGTAAATCGGTCATAGCCATTAACTTCGGTAAATGATCCCCCAGGTTAAGGGCATATTGAATCGATCCACGCCCATAAAGCCCAGGGGGATAAGACGCGCTTGGAACTATATCTTCGTACTTTCCTGCTGGTAAAGGCTTCACCGTGGGCGATGGCGCTATCATCGCGCCAAATCCATCCATAACCAAAAGCGGATCTAACGCTGTAAAGTTCTGATCTGCTACGTAAGATGTGTTGCTACCCGCCATTTGAACAATGCGTTTAAGCACATCGACATAAAGCCCCGATAACGCAAAGTCCGACCAATCCGTGTTTGCTGTACTATGGATAAGAACGATCAAGCCTTTATCAAGCCGCGAAGCCGTAATAAACGGTGTCCCATCTTCAAGCTGCGCCCATGTTTTACTGTCTATATTCTGCGCTGGATCGGCCAAAACCTGCTGTTTAATGGTAACATCACTGGGAATATCCAATCCATAAAACGGACTATCTTGTGTGAAGGGCGCAATGACTTGTGGTTTATCCCAAGACAAAGACCCCGATAATGCCCGCCCGCCAGAGCGCAAAGGCACGGGGAGCAAAAATTGAGCATGCACAGAACTCGCCATATTCGGCCCCGCAAACCGCAGGAGCAATCCTCCATCTTTTACCCATTTTTCCAAATGATTAAGCGTTTCGCTCGGCATCGCAGAAACGTCAGGAAGAACAATAACAGATGGATTTACATCAATGAGTACTTGCACAGGTTCAATTACAACATTTCCAAATGGTTCAAATGCACGCTTTAGATAATAACTCGCCTCGATAAGCGGCGTGGCATTTTCATCAATCGTCGCGGCGGCAATACCAATATCTCGCTTTTTATGTTGATCATCCACAATAAAGCTTGCCCCTGCGCCCTTGCGTCCCGCTATATCAAACCGCGTCACACTGTTTTTAACGTCCTCTGAAATCTCAAAATAGAGCGTCTTGGGAAGATCATCGGAGCTTATTTTCTCGGCGCGTGCATCCAAAATATTGTTTCCCGCCGCGCTAACCTGCACTGTCACTGGGATATTTGACGGAATAGAGGAGGGAGCATCAACCGCGATTTTAACACCTGATACGGGGTCACCTTTCTTCGGCCTTTGATGTGATGAACGTAAAATAAGGGGTAGGTTTTCCAGCGGTGGCGCAATATATGTCAACGAACCCTGATGTTGTAAAGCGAGCATCAGGCGCTTTGCTCCACCTCCATCCAATCCATGCGACAACCAAATCGTTTGAATATCCGGATCATTAACATCGCTCTTTTCAATGAAATTAGCCAAACCCTCATAATCCGCAGGCCATGGATAAGGCTGTAACCCACGTAAAATTGATAGCGCCTCACCAGAGGGCAAAGGCCCAATCTGCTGTAAAAGAACATCACCATTCGCATTGGTCGTAGGCAGAATATAGATATCGCGATTTTCCCGCCCCGCCTGCGTAATGGTTTCTTCGGCCGCTTTAATTTGCATGTCCCAAAGCTGCGCCCCGGCCCATCCATTATCAATAACAAGGCGCACCGCGCCATCGCCAGATATGCTCTGTGCCTGATTGGTTACTGGCCGCGCCAATGCCAGTATAATAAGTGCCGCCATAATCAACCGCAAAAGCAATATCCACCAAGGCGCTTTACTCGGCGTCTTCTCACCAGAGTTAAGTCCCATCAAAAATGCAGTAGCTGGAAAAAACACCTTTTTCGGAGCGGGCGGCGTAATCCGCAAAATATACCATAAAACGGGCAGGGCAAGGATAGCCGCAAGCAATGCGGGCTGCATAAATGTTATATTGGATAATAATGCCCCAAGGAATGCCATCATACTGCGCTCCCATCAAAATCAGACATCGCCAAAATATCCTTTAACGTGTCCGAGATATCGTGATCCGTACGATGTAAAATATAATGCCACCCATAATCATGACAAAGGGTTTTGATGAAATCGATATTCCCATTCACGCGGCTCTTATACGCCTCGCGAATAGATGCCACATTATCAACCATAGCCGATAGATTTTCGCCCTCAAACCGCACCCGCCCACTATAGGGCAGATCAAGCTCGGCAGGGTCAAAAATTTGAACAATAGTCCCGTTATTGGTTTTGTTGGATATGTGGCTAATAACCTGTTTAATATCGGTTTTAGAAGAAATAAAATCTCCAACTGCAATAAAAGATGCTTGGCGTGGCAGGTCAAACTGTGCCATTTTAGGCAGGTTCTCCCCCTCATAATGACGCGCAAGGAGATAACTCCCGATCTTTTCTATGCGCTCTTCACTGCGCCCCGTATTCAAATTACCGAAAATCCCGATATGCTCCTCACCATCACGCAAAAGCAGGGCGAGCGATAATGTTAAAACCATTGCACAATCTTGTTTTGTCATGATTGTCTTTGATGATCTGAAATTCATCGACGCGCCGCCCGCACACCAAAGATAGGTTTTCTGCGTGGTATGCCATTCTTTTTGTCGCACCAGAACATCATCACCCTTTGCAGATTGCCGCCAATCAATATCCTGTGGCCGATCAGATGGTGCGTACTCCCGAAACTGCCAGAATTTTTCGCCCGTGCCTGATATGCGCTGTGGATGCGCGCCATGCACAACATTCGTCGCAATATTCTGCGCCCGCATCATAAGAGCAGGAAGATCGGAAATTTGCCCTTCCGCCTCATGTCTAAGCTTTAGAATATTGTTGATAATACTCATATCTTAAAGGCTCTCAATAACCTCGTGAATAAGGGAATCAATAGTAATGCCTTGCCCGCGTGCCTTGAAGTTAAGCGCCATACGATGCCGCAAAACAGGCGCCGCCAATGCAATCACATCATCTTCAAGCGGCGCGCTTCGCCCCTCTAATAACGCCCTTGCCCGAATGGCAAGCATAAGGCTCTGTGATCCGCGCGGCCCCGGCGCCCATGTTACATAATCCTGCACGATTTTCGGCGCATCCGCAGATGGACGAAGGGTGCGAACAAGCTTAACGATAAAATCAACAACGCTCTCGCCAACGGGCATATTCCGCACCATATATTGCAATCCCATCAAATCATCGGCATTGATAACGGCTTTTATATCTGCGCTTTGATTGCCTGTCGTCGCCAACACAATATCCCGCTCCGCCGCCTCATCGGGGTAATCAACATTCACCTGCATTAAAAATCGGTCAAGCTGCGCCTCGGGCAGGGGGTATGTTCCCTCTTGCTCAATCGGGTTTTGCGTCGCCAGAACATGAAACGGAACAGGCAGTTTTATCGCTTGCCCCGAAACCGAGACTTCTTTCTCCTGCATCGCCTGTAGAAGCGCGCTCTGCGTACGGGGCGAGGCACGGTTAATCTCATCTGCCATAAAAAATTGCGTAAACACCGGCCCCTCGATAAATCGGAAAGACCGCTTACCCTTCGCACCTTCTTCCAAAACCTCTGATCCAATAATATCGGCAGGCATAAGGTCAGGCGTACATTGCACACGGTTTGAATTCAACCCCATAGCGCGCGCGACAGTCTCAACCAAAAGGGTTTTTGCCAACCCCGGAACGCCAATTAATAAAACATGTCCACCAGAAATAAGGGTGATCAATGTCTGATCAACAACCTCATCTTGCCCAATAACAATCTTTGAGATCCCATCCTTCACCGCGCGGATAGCCGCATGCGCCGTGTCAAAATCCGTCATAGAATCTTTCTTCTTGCGTGACGTTGTCATATGCATAAATCCCTTCCTAAAATAACGATAGTCGATATAATACGGACTTTATCAAGAATTGCATGTCTTTTAGAGTTAAAAATTAAGATGTCCCTACAAATTATGAAGCATATTGTCCCTGAAAATTGGATGCGCGAAAAAGACATCGCCCATCTATTTGAAATTTTGCAAGGAGGCGTATTTGTTGAAGAGCCTCAAGCCTTGCTTGTTGGTGGCTGCGTGCGTAATATTTTAATGGCAAAGTTGGTTGAGGATATTGATATTGCAACAGTTCTTCCCCCTGATATCGTGATGCAGCTTTTGCAAGACGCCGATATCAAGGTTATACCCACAGGCATAGATCACGGAACCGTGACTGCAGTAATCAATAAAAAACCGTTCGAGATAACAACACTTCGTCATGATGCTAAAACCGATGGCCGCCACGCCGAAGTAGCTTTCACCGATTCGTGGGAAGAAGATGCAAAGCGCCGCGATTTTACGATTAATACTTTGCTCATGGATTTACGCGGTAATGTTTATGATCCGCTGGAGCAGGGGCTAAACGATATCGAAAATAAAGTGGTGCGTTTTGTCGGTACACCTGAAAAACGCATAAAAGAAGATTATTTGCGTATCCTGCGTTTTTTCAGGTTTTCCGCAATTTATGGCCAGGATTTCGACGCAGATGGCTTAAATGCGTGCGCGAAAATGGCGGATGGCATTAAAAACTTGTCAAAGGAGCGCATCACGCAAGAGCTGTTTAAAATCATCGCATCGGACGCCCCCGCAAAGGTGCTGGATATCATGTTCTCTCATAACGTGTTGAGTGATTTAAATTTCGAGCGCTATGACCCCGAATTCTTTACCGCGTTTTGTGGTTTCCAAAAGCGATACCGTCTGGGCTCTCTCTCCTCACGCCTGTTTGTTTTCGCCGCCATGGATTTGGAAAACATCAAAACAATGGAAAAACAAATTTTATTTCCCAAAGTATTCTTAAAGGATATGCAGTGCATAAACGGCGCATTGAATTTACGTGACCTTAACTGCGACTCCTGCGTAAGAGAGGCTGTCTACAGATTTGGACGTGTTGCGAGCGCACAAGCTATCATGATTGAACTGGTTCAAGATCGCGTCATGAACCATTATGCACCAAATGCATTGGATATTATCCAAAACTGGGATATCCCATCATTTCCGCTTTCGGGACATGATTTAATGGAGCGCGGTATAGAAAAAGGCCCCGAGCTTGGAAAAACGCTCGAAACCTTGGAAAATTATTGGATTGAATCTGATTTCAAGCCTGATCACAATGAATGTTTGGATTACATGGAAAATTCGTCACAAACGATCTCATCATCGTCATTCTCATAATCACCATTGGCAATTTCTATAATCTCTAAACTTTCATCGTCATCTAATTCTTTACCCATTTTACGCTCCGTAAGGTTTCCGTTAATGATCATACTCTTGTATGGGATGATACTGAATTTATGCAAGAAAAAATTTAAGGCCATTTTACTTCTGGTGGCATAGACATTAATATAGCCTCCGTATTCCCACCAGTTTTCAGGCCAAACATAGTCCCGCGATCATACAGTAAATTAAACTCAACATAGCGCCCACGCTTAATAAGCTGGTGTTCGCGCTGCTCATCGGTCCAGTCCTTATTCATATGACGGCGAACAATATCGCAATAAATATCTTTAAACGTTGTGCCAACATCTTGAACATATTGAAAATCACCATCCCACCCTTTGCGATCAAGATAATCAAAGAATATCCCCCCAATTCCGCGTGGCTCATTCCGGTGCGGCAGGAAGAAATACTCATCACACCATTTTTTAAATTCTGGGTAATAGCTCTCATCATGCTTATCACAACATTTTTTGAGCGCCCCGTGGAAGTCATCCGTATCTTCCGCAACTTCAAACATCGGTGTTAAATCCGCTCCCCCCCCAAACCAGCTTTTAGAGGTCGCAATCATCCGTGTATTCATATGAACTGCGGGGACGAGGGGGCTTTGCGGATGTGCAACCAACGAAATCCCTGACGCCCAAAATGCGCCGCCGCTCTCACTTGCTCCTGGGATTTGTTTCGCAAATTCTTTGGAAAACGTGCCGTGAACCTCAGAGAAATTCACCCCAACTTTTTCAAAGACGCGCCCGCGCATTACCGCCATGCGGCCACCGCCTTGTAAAACAGAGCCCGATGCATTCGGCGTCAAGTTTTCATCTTCTCTATCCCAAACGGTCTTTTCAAACCGCCCTGCGGGTAAATGTGCCTTTTTCCCATCATTAAGCTCGTCTTCCAATGCTTCAAAGGCATCACATATTTGGTCTTGTAATAATCGGAACCATGCGGCGGCCTCCTGTTTTTTCTCTTCAATACCCATTGCTATATTACTCTCGTTTGTCTAATGGCTTCGCCCAAAATCATTGATGTTGCATTCACAATATTAAGAGAACGAAAATCTCCCGTCATGGGAATACAAATACGCGAATCAACTCTTTCATGAACATCTTGTGGTACGCCCGAACTTTCTCGACCCGCCAGAATGATGTCGCTATCACGAAAATCAAAATCGTAATACGGTGTATCTGTTTTGGTAGTCATCAAAATTATACGGCTTTGTCCTTGATAAGAGTCAAAGAATTTATTTTGATTGTTGTGGCGCATAATATTTATTTTATCGAAATAATCCATCGCAGATTGCCGAATCTTGCGTTCATTCCAAATAAATCCACAGGGCTCGATAATATCAAGCCCCGTACCCATGCATGCACATAACCGCATCATAGCGCCCAAGTTTTGTGGGATATCTGGTTGATACAAAGCGATTTTCAAGATTCTTCTCCAAATTTTTCCAGTATTTTTAACGTCCTTGGGATAATAAAACTACATTTTTCTTTTAGGTATGGAAAGCTAGGGCTTGATCTTATATAAAGAGAAGACTAAAAGACTTCTCAAAAGTTTATCTTCACACTAAAAAATATAAGAGGATCGGACAAAGATGTCAGCCCCTGAAGACAAAAAGACAAAAATAAAGAAACAAACCGATGGCGAAAGCCGCCGCGATTTTATGGCCTTAACCGCCGGAGCTTTCGGCGCAGTGGGTGGCGCGATTGCCGCATGGCCGCTTATCAACTCACTTAATCCCGCGAAAGACACGCTTGCTCTTGCAACGGTTGAGGTGAATATTTCAGATATCGCTGTGGGCGCATCAAAAACAGTGATGTGGCGAGGCAAGCCAGTCTTTATTCGTCACCGTACGCAAAAAGAAATCGATGACGCCCGCGCTGTGGACGTACAATCTTTAACAGATAAACAGACTGACGAAGATCGTGTGCAAAAACCAGAATGGCTAGTTACTATTGGTATCTGTACGCATTTAGGGTGTGTGCCTCAGGGGCAAAAACAAACAGATAATCACGGCGATTACGATGGTTGGTTCTGTCCATGTCACGGTTCGCATTATGATTCGTCAGGCCGCATTAGAAAGGGCCCAGCCCCTAAAAATCTGGACGTGCCACCATATGAATTCGTCAATGACACAACAATCAAAATTGGGTAAGGAATAGAGAAATGGGAAGCGGAACACGCGAAAAATTTGATAATCCGATTGTTGAATGGGTTGATTCCCGTCTGCCGATTGTGACAATGCTACAAAAAGAATACGGTGTTTTTCCAACGCCGCGTAACTTTAACTGGTTCTGGAACTTCGGCGCGATTGCCATGTTCATGTTGATGACCATGATTGCCACGGGAATCGTTTTGGCGATGCACTATACGGCGGATACCACAATGGCATTCGACAGCGTAGAGCGCATCATGCGTGACGTAAACGGTGGCTGGCTCATTCGCTATATCCATATGAACGGCGCGTCATTCTTCTTTATCGCGGTTTATATCCATATGTTCCGTGGTATGTATTATGGCTCTTACAAAGGGCCAAGAGAGCTTTTATGGATTCTCGGCGTTGTGATTTTCCTTCTTATGATGGCAACCGCATTTATCGGCTATGTCCTTCCTTGGGGGCAGATGAGCCTTTGGGGCGCAACTGTTATCACAAACCTATTCTCGGCCATACCATTAATTGGTGAGGATTATATTATGCCTCTTTTATTAGGCGGCTACTCTGTCGATAACCCAACATTGACACGCTTCTTCGCGCTTCACTATCTATTGCCATTCGTGATTTTCGCCGTTGTGTTCTTGCACATCTGGGCGCTTCACGTAACGGGATCAAATAACCCGCTCGGCATTGATACAAAAGGGCCACAAGATACGCTTCCATTTAACCCGTATTACACGGCAAAGGACACGTTCGGCCTTGTGATGTTCATCATTATCTATGCGTTGTTTATCTTCTATATGCCTGATTCACTCGGACATCCTGATAACTATATTCCGGCCAATCCGCTCGTGACGCCTCCGCATATTGTGCCTGAATGGTATTTCCTTCCATTCTATGCAATTTTGCGCGCAATCACATTCAGCTTTAATGTGTATATGCTTGCTGGTATCGCAATATTGGGTGCCTTCATGATTGAGTTTGTGTGGAAGCATAAAACAAAACTTTCTGGCGGCGCTGGTATCGCAATGCTTGTTGTCGGTGGTGGTTTGGCTGCGTTCGGCTTGCTCTCAAGCTTTAACCAACAATGGGAAGTTCCTTTAAGTGCCGCAGAATTTGCACCAATCTCCGCAAAACTCGGTGGTGTATTGGCAATGTTTGGCTCAATCGCGATGCTGTTTATCCTGCCTTGGCTTGATAATCACCCTGTGCGTTCGGCGCGTTTTCGTCCATTATTTCGCATCTTCATCCTGTTATTCACATTCTCTGTTGTGGTTCTTGGTTACGCAGGCTCCCAACCGGCGGATAAAGTGTACTGGTCAACATGCGTTGGTGATGCCCATGCATGCGAAGCCTTGGCACATCATGATGTAAATGCCCATATAGAAGAGGGTAAAGAGCCCATGGTTTTGAAGTTTGACAACACTATGTTGGCACAGGCATTCACTGGCTTCTATTTCATGTTCTTCCTTATCATCCTTCCATTGCTATCCCGTTTTGAAAAGGCGCGCGCATTGCCCGCATCTATTCACGAAGCGGTTTTAGCAAAAAAACATTAAAGCAGGAGCGAATATATAATGCTTGTACGTACTTTTTTATCGGCTCTGATTATTGGCGCAATGCCAATGGGCGCAGCATTAGCAGGCGGCGGTGATGGGCCAGCCATCCCATCTCAGGATTGGAGTTTTTCTGGTCCATTCGGAACTTATGATAAGGCATCAATGCAGCGCGGATACAAAATATACCGCAATGTCTGTGCAAACTGCCATTCAATGAAGCAGCTATATTTCCGAAATCTTGAGGCTTTGGGCTATAATGAAGGTCAAATTAAAAATATCGCGGGTGAATACACGGTTGAAGATGGCCCAAATGATGAGGGCGATATGTTTGACCGCGCCGCTAAGCCAAGCGATAAATTCCCTGCACCATTCGCAAATGATAATGCGGCAAAATTCGCAAATGGCGGTGCGTTTCCTCCTGACCTGTCTTTGATCACAAAGGCACGCGCAAATGGTCCGAATTACATTTATGCGCTTTTAACAGGGTATGAAGAGGCGCCGCACGGTGAAGAGCTTGCATCAGGGCAAAGTTGGAATAAGTATTTCCCGGGGCACAAGCTTTCTATGGCACCGCCATTATCTGATGGTTTGGTTGGCTACGAAGATGGCACACCAGAAACAACGGAACAATATGCACGCGACATCACGAACTTCCTAACTTGGGCTGCTGATCCATATATGGAAGAGCGTAAAAGCACAGGCATGAAAGTGATTTTATTCCTTCTTGTATTCGCAGGGGTGCTTTATTCCGTGAAGAAAAAAATCTGGGCAGATGTGCATTAATGGGCAGTCTAAATTATTGGAATTGAACGCGTCTGGAATAATTTGTTCGGGCGCGTTTTTGTAAAATCAAAGAGAAATAAATAATGCGCGACACAAAGCAAGAGGTTATAAGTTTTTGGTTTGAGGAAACCATGCCTCAACAATGGTTTCAGAAAAATGATAGCTTCGATGCGGAAATCCGTGAACGCTTTTTTGTGACCTATGAAATGGCGAAAAAAGATCTCTGCGCTGATTGGACACGTGAGGCCGATGGAATCCTGGCGCTATGTCTTGTGCTTGATCAATTTCCTCGCAATATGTTCCGAGAATCTCCAAAGGCGTTCGAAACTGATGTGAAAATATTATTAATCGTGAAAGAGGCTCTGCATAAAGGCTATGACGCATTATTAAACCCTGTAAAACGAAAATTCATGTATATGCCCTTTATGCATAGTGAAAACCTCAAAGACCAAAAGAAATCGGTGTCCTTGTTTGAAACAATGAAGAATGACGATCCTCTATCGTATGAATACGCGTTAAAGCATATGGAGGCTATCGAGAAATTCGGGCGTTTCCCTCATCGAAACGAAGTTTTAGGGCGCGAAAGCACCGAAGAAGAGATGAAATATTTAAAGCTCCCCGGAGCAGGATTCTGAAATAATGTTATAAAAACCACAAACGAATCGATTTTTATTGTTCTGTAAAACACACGGAATTGTAATTGATTGAAATACCAAAATAATTAAGTTTTTTTTGCAAAGTAGTAAAAACAGGCGTACCATAAATACCTATCTAAACAAATTAATGGAGGAAGACTATGCCTGTGAATACAGTATCTGAAGTTCCTACTAACCCACATGTTGTTGCCTTAAGGCAAAAGCATGATGAGCTCTCCCGCAAAGTGGATGAAGCCAGAAAAAATATTTCAATTCCAGATATGTATCTCAGCCAGCTTAAAAAGGAAAAGCTCCTTATAAAAGAAAAGCTGGCTGTTGAAGAAAAACAGACTGCAAAAGCTTAGAGTTTTCTTGTTCAAAATAACAAAAGCCGGGAAGTGATTTGCGTCCCGGCTTTTTCTAATTCTAAAACGGATAAAAATTAATTATCGTCTGAATTCGTCGTGACATCAGGCATAAAATTTGAAAAATCAAAACCACCCATGCCGCTGCCAGTTGATGTATCTTCTTCTTGAGCTGCCACAGCGCTATTAATAAGCTCTGCCTCACGTTGCGCGCGAACCGCTTCAGGGTCTTTACCTGCGGCCTTTAAGCCCTTGTTATAAGCTTTTTCAAATTCCTGATACGTACATAATCCTAAATCAGCTGGATGGCGCGGACGTAAATTCGGTGTATTCGGGTGTGCTCGATCACGAATAGATGCAATCGTCGGTTTCGTTGTGCCGACAAGTTTACAAATCTGCGCGTCAGAAATTTCTGGGTTGTTTTTCAATATAAAGGCAATCGCATCGGGCTTATCGCCGCGTTTTGACACAGGCGTATAGCGAGGCCCCTTAGAGCGCGCCTTAACACCAGGCAAATCGCTTTTTGCGCGAATAAGGAAGCAAGCTGGATCAGCCTCGCATTTCTCCAATGATTCTTTCGTTGTCTCACCATGGTCAACAGGGTCGCGTCCAACAAGACCTTTGCCAATTTCTTCATTGGCTAGAGCTTCAACTTCAATCTCTGTAATGCCTGTGAATTCTGCGATTTGTCTGAACGTTAATGCGCTGTTCTCAATCAACCATACCGATGTTGCTTTCGGCATCAATAGTGGTGTGACTTGTGCTGCGGCCTTGGCCATTTTTTTCTCCTTGAATAATATTCAAATCTTTTGGTCATCAAACCCGTCCCTTGGTTCAATGATAATTTTAAACAAAATGTTTAGGGAACAAGCGAACTATATGCGGTTTTAAAAAAATATTCCAGCTTTTTTTACACGTTTTAGCCTTATATAAGGATTGCTTTTGCGTAGGGATAATTTTAATCTTTTTGGTGTCTAATAAATATGACGGAGCATTTAATGTTTGATGAGGAGTTACCAAAGAAGAAGAGCGTAGAGTTCCCTCGAAATATAGAGGACTTCTCGGTTTCTGATTTGCGCGATTATATAGTTGAATTGGAAAATGAAATTGCCAGAGTAAAAGAAGACATAGACAAGAAAAATAAATCACAAGATGCCGCCGCATCAGTATTTAAATTTTAAAAAGCCAGGGAATATCATGCGCATAGAAGAAGATGTTAAACTAGATTTTAAAGACGTTTTGATCCGCCCGAAACGCTCAACACTTAAAAGCCGTAAAGATGTGGATATTACGCGTGAATATGTATTTAAATGGAGTGGGCGCAAATACCATGGTGTTCCGATCATCGCCGCCAATATGGATGGCGTTGGTACATTCTCAATGGCAAAATCATTTATTGAGCAAGATTGCAAAATGAGTGTTGCACTGCATAAGCATTATCCCCTTGATAAGCTTGCCGAATTTTTTGATCAAAATGATTCATCATCTGTCTGGTACAGCATCGGTATGGTAAGGGCAGATTATGACAAGCTCATTGAATTCCTAAAGCTTCACCCCAACACCATTGAAAAAATCTGCGTTGATGTCGCCAATGGGTATAGCGAGCATTTCCTCGATTTTGTTAAAAAAGTACGTGATCAGGTGCCTGATCTCACCATCATGGCGGGGAATGTCGTGACAGGCGAAATGGTGGAGGAGCTCATCCTCTCTGGCGTTGATGTTGTAAAGGTCGGCATCGGGCCAGGCAGTGTGTGTACAACCCGCAAAATGACTGGCGTTGGATATCCGCAATTATCTGCAATTATCGAATGCGCGGATGCGGCGCATGGGCTTGGCGGTTTAATTTGCGCCGATGGTGGTTGCACCGTTCCGGGCGATATCGCAAAGGCATTCGGCGCGGGCGCAGACTTCATCATGTTGGGCGGAATGCTTGCTGGGCATGACCAATCAGAGCAAGAGCTCGTCGAAATAAATGGCGAAAAATTCCTTCAATTCTACGGGATGAGCAGTGATACCGCTATGACAAAGCATAAGGGCGGCGTTGCCGAATATCGTGCAAGCGAAGGGAAAACCGTAAAAATCCCGTATCGCGGGGATGTGTCAGGAACATTACAAGATATTTTGGGCGGCGTGCGCTCGGCTTGTACCTATGTTGGTGCAACACGGTTGAAGGAACTGCCAAAGCGCACGACATTTATCCGCGTGACCCAGCAAATCAACAATATATTTGGCAGCTCATCATAAAGTGGGCGCTTAAAATGCCACCATAATATTGTCACAATTAAATTAATTGATTCGCTTGCACCCACCCACGCAAAAAGATAAAGTGTGCGCCTGAATTATATGATTAAGAAATTAAGGGAGCCTTCATGGAAGACATTCAAACACGCTTGCAAGAAACATCACAAAATTGTTTGAAGGCATTTGCCGAGTGGGATGGTAAAAAGAAAGACCGTAAGGCACAGGAAGATCTCCACGCCGCAATACATGAGCTTCGCAAAGTTTCATCTCGTTTGGAAATCGAACTAGCCGTAAGTGAGCGCGACCAAGTTACATCAAAGCCATTGCCAATCCCCGCACACAGATCAAACAGCAAGGGTGTAAAGGCACAAGGTGATAATGAATTTTCAGGCAACCACAGCCCCGCAGATTCTAAACCTAAAGTACCAGAGATTAAGCAACGTAAACGCCGCAAGCCTGCTGAGGGTGGGAGTGCTGAGTAAGCATTGAATTAAAAATTATCTTTTTTATGGCGAAGAGCTGCGAATTCTTCCACGCTTTTTGCCATCATAAATACATTGGTTTCTTTTTCGACCTTCAAAGAAACGGGAATTGTCGGTAATTCGCATTTGCGCAAATCTTTGACCTCGGCAATTCGCGCCTTTAACGCATCATTATCCCGATCAACAGCAAGGCAAAATCCTGCATTTCCCTTGGTGTATTCATGCCCTGGATAAATCATTATCTCATCTGGCAGGGCGGCGATTTTCTGAAATGATCGAAACATATCGGCGGGCGTTCCCTCAAATAACCGGCCACACCCCATGGAAAACAACGTATCTCCCGTGAATAAAATACCACTGTCTTTAAAATAAAAACATATTCCGTCCATCGTGTGCCCTGGGCTTCCAATAATAACGGCCTCTTCATCGCCCAATTTAAAAACGTCACCATCAGACAACGCAATATCGACTCCACCCTTAATAAGGTTTCTTCGTAATATTGGCGCGGCAATGGGGATTCCATAAGTGTTCTTAATCTTCGGGTTTCCATTCACATGATCCCAATGATGATGCGTATTCAAAATATAATTTGGTGTAACGCCTTTATCATTTAAATACCTCATAACTTGATCCGCATGCCCGGGGTCAAGTATAGCGCTCATCCCGCATGACGCGGTAATAAGATAGGCGTAATTATCATCTAGGATAGGAATAATATCAACGGTAATCATGGCGCAGTTTTGTCTCCCGTTTTAATCTCGCTTGCGCCTAATGCTTCGGCAAGGCTGTGTTCGGCGCTGCCAGGGCGTAACGGCTTTTGCTGTGATGCATCCGGCGCCCACCCAAGCAAGAATATAACCTCAAAGCTCGCAACAATCCGTCCGTCGCTTTCGGCAAATTTTTCATGATAAAGCTCCGCAACACGCATGAAAAATGCCTTGTTCTCAAAATTCTTGTTACGGGCGATGATGGTATTGCCTTCGCCCATCCCCCGTAAATCTGCCATCAACTTAAATATATTGTCGTAAGTTACCGTGATGACGTCTGAATCCACAACAGGCAAGGCAAACCCCGCGCGCTGTAATAAATCACCCATTTGCGGCTTATCGGCAAATGGAAAAACACGCGGAGAAACTCCGCCATATAAATCAAGCTCGGCCTGCATCATGCAACTACGCAATTCATGAAGGGTTTCGCCGCCCATCATGGATGCAAGGAATAACCCATCATTTTTAAGCGCTCTGCGAATTTGTAGCAAACTTCCAGGCAGGTCATTAACATGATGCAGGTTTAGATTACTCGTAATGAAATCAAGGCTTTTGGGATTGAGCGGTAAAAATTCTTCATCTGCGCAAAGATAGGGCGCATTAAAACTAGATACGGGCGTTTCGGTTATATCTGAAACAACGCCATACCTGATTTTATCATGATCACCTGCCGTAATTGGACATCGTGAGCCAATACATAGGGCGTTCTCAAATTGACGGTTCACATCGCTTAATCGATCAAGAATATGATTTTTGCCCCATGAATGAAGAAAATTAAAATCATTGAAATTTGGCATTGCCCGTATAAGGCCATATTTAAAACGCCTTCTGTCAAAAACGGATATATCGCTAATATTTACCATTTTTCAGGTCTTGGTTTGTCGTCGATATCATCATCGAGAGCCTCACGAATCTCTTCAATTTCTTTTTCAAAATCCGTAACAAGATTCACATCATTGTCTTTTTTTCTTTTTGATTTTTTGACCTTGTTGTCTTCTTCCATGCTCTCTGGGTCACTCTCCATCCCATCCTTCATTTCTAAATCCGCGTCTTTCCCGCTTTTCAAGCCAAGTTTGCGCTTTTTCTTACGCTCTTTACGTTCTTTTTCCTTCTTTTTATTAATATCACCCAAAGATGGTTTCTTAGGGATGACTGGCTGTGGATCGGGATCATTTTCTAATGCTTCCACTTGCTTTCGAAGGCGCGCCGCCTGCGCTTGTGTTGGCGCAACAGGCTCGGGTAATGACCAGTCAGGCTGTGCTTGTTTGAACATTTCGCTAACAATAACTTTCACATCGCGCTTCGCCTGAAGCTTCATATGCTCAGGCAAATATCGGTACGCCCGTGCAATAGTCGTCATGAAATGCTGTTCCCGTGACAATGATTTCCAAAGCAGCATATACTGATAAACAGGCATGAATTTTGTATCAGGATCTTTAAATGTATCTGGTGGAGCAACAATAGCAAAAGGGTGAATGCGTTGCGGTGTGATACCAATATGCGTGAAGTAACTTTCACCAAGTTTAATAACCATATCTGGGGTAATACTGAATTTCTCGGCAATAAATTGCTTAAGCATTTTATGATTGGTGATTTCCTTGGGGATATTAAATTGCGGGACACTCACGCTTAGGCCATTACCTTCAAAACGCTGTGGTATCGGCATATGCGAAACTTGAAATCCCGCGTGAATATCGCCCTTCATACTTTTGGTAAGGGGAAGAACAACGGCCGTATTCACAGTTTTTTCATCTGATAAAACAAAATCCACATGTTCAGAGGATAGCCCCGTACGACCGCCCTGACTGACGCCTTCTTCAACAAAAATGGAATTAACGGTGCGAAGCTGCCCAGCCGATCCTTTGACCTCTTTAAATCGCTTGTCGTTATGCCCCGCAAGACGAAGAAATTCTTTAACTTGAAATGGCTTCGTGATCTCACCTGAGGCAATAGATATATCTTTGCTAATCCAATTCTCGGCCTTCAATTTCAAATGCTGCATTAAGGATAGAATCTGAAGCTCTAACCGCGCATTCGGGATAAGGCCAACTGTAATAGCATCCAAAACATTCTGCGCATTATATTCACGAATAACCCCCTTGGCCTGAAAACGGTGCGTTTCCAAGACTTTGCGTTTGGGAACAATCTGTTTGGCGCTTTCTCTTATATTCAGATAAAAGGTATGCACTCGCTCATCAATATAATTCGGATCAGGATAATAAGCGGGGCCTTCTTCAATAATTTTTCCAAGGCGCGGCGTTAATCCCAAATAGGTTTTGGCAAATTCCTCACTGTTATCTTCCGTAAAATCACCGAGCGTTTCAACATTATCGTAATCGGTTGTAATAGCCTCAAGCATATGCCCCGACCATTCGCGCTCATCAATATTAACACCACTTCGGCGCACGGAATTTGCAATTCCGCGGATGATGCCATCATGAAGATAAATATACAGGCGATTATCCGCATCATTAATGCGATAGGGAAGGATTTCCGCATATTCCTTTTCACGTGTCACAACGTCAACCAGGTCACCATTTTTCTGATCACGCAGGGTTTTAACCTCTAAAATACCGTCTTCGCCTTCTGAAATTCGGCGTTCTTTAACATTAAGGCTCGTGCGCTCTGGTTGCTTACGAGAAACGGAAATAAAGCTTGTCGGCGGATCACCCAAAGGCTCACCATTAAGTTGAAGCAATCGGAAATGTCCTTCGAAATTGGCTTTGATATAATCCTCATCCCAATGCGGCGCAGAATATTGCACACGTGACCCAAGCGCCCGAAGCTCGTTTCTAAACTCTGAAACGGTGTAGAATGTATATTCAAACGGTAACTCGCTTTCCCAAACTTTTCTGTTGTCTTTACGCATGATAAATTCATACGCCCATTTATAGGGAAGACGGAAAAGCCGCGTACGCGGAAAACGGGGAGGGAGCTCCTCAAGAAAAAACCCACCGCATCCGGGATCTTGTTTCGGGCGTGCATGCTCTGAATACCAAACAAGAAGGTCCGCCTCAGAAAGCTCGGAAAGCTTATCCCCCGTGCTTTCATCGTCATGCATTTCCATGAGTATAAACTCACCCTGCGGCGGTTTGGCGTAATCACGAATGAACATAACACCATCATTCTTCAACATTGAAAATTGCTTGCGCAACGTGTCGCTAATAATGCGTTCGTTATAACGCGCCTCTGAAAAAACCTGATGCAACGTATAGGAATTGATAATGGCATCCACGGATTCTTCGGGAAATATATCCCCCGACACATCACCTGTTTTAAACTCTAGATTGGCTGCCTTGTACTTCTTTTCTGCTGCGCGAATGGTGCGTTTACTTTTATCAACACCTACAAAATTAAGATTAGGGTTCAAAACCGCCATGGCATAGGTCATCTCACCATTGCCACACCCCATATCAATAACCTTCGACCCATTTCCAAGCAAAAGATGCGACATGTTAAACCACGCGCGGCGCACAGTTTTGTAAGGCACGTCTTTAAGCATGTGATTGCGCTCTTCGATATAATTAACCGAAGAACCCTCAAATAAATCGTCATTATCGATTTCATCTGTCATGCTAAATTAAAATCCCTTTGTAACCCGCTTATAGTATTTTTATTTAAGTGGGGCATCATACAGGGACATATAGGTTTGATGCAAAACAATTTTATTGAAAAAATCCGCCAATGAAGTAGCGTAATAAACCGATGGATCATTTTTTAAACCGCACTCAAAAAACAATTATACGTGGAATTGATGTAATCTTGCCGCCGCGATGCCCCGTCAACGGTGATATGGTGGATGTTCACGGCATGATTTCGGGCGAGGTTTGGCAGAATCTTGAATTCGTATCCGCCCCGTTTTGTGGGTGTTGTGGCATTCCTTTTGATTTTGATACTGACGCGCATGAAGGGCAGTGTATGGCCTGCATAACAAAACCGCCATCCTATAATTCCGCGCGTTCGGCTCTGCGTTATAATGACACCAGCCGTAACATCATCCTCGGCTTTAAGCATGGCGATAAAACTCATAGCGTGCACAGCTTCACTCCGTGGCTAAAACGTGCAGGCAGCGATATGTTGGCGCAAGCCGATTTCCTTATTCCCGTCCCGCTCCATCGTGCGCGGCTTCTTTCGCGGCGATATAATCAGGCAGGTGTAATCGCCGATGCATTGTCAAAGGATACGGGGGTAAGACATTTACCGCTCTCTCTGAAACGTGTTCGCGCAACACCATCCCAAGGGCATTTGAAAACAGATGAGCGCATCCAAAACGTCAGAAAAGCATTTGCCGTTCGAAAACAATACGAATCGGATCTTATTGGAAAAAATATTGTTTTAATCGATGATGTTTACACCACCGGCGCAACGGTGAATGAATGCACAAAAGTTCTTAAAAAGGCGGGCGTATCACGGGTGGATATCCTGACCTTGGCAAGAGTGGTGAAGGGTTAAAGCGTTTCTCCCCGCACCAACCGCCCTTGATCCAATGACGGCGCAAGGCCATGTTGCATCGCGATTATTTTAAGCGGTGAGAATTTGTTAAGAGCCTTAAGCCCAATACGGCGAGCATCCTTCACGGGCGCATTTTTGTGCCGAACAATGCGGTTCATCGCATCCACACCAAATGTACGCGTATCAATATCAAATGCGCGGCGGCGTTCATATTCACGTAAAACCACTTTCGCTCCAATATCACTGCCAATCCGTAAATGATCAACCACCGTTTCTGCCAAGGCCGCAACATCCCGCAAAGACAGGTTCAACCCCTGCGCGGTGATGGGGGACATGACATGTGCGGCCTCTGCAATTAATGCAACACGCGGCGCGGTAATGTCCTTCGCCTTAATCGCACAAAGCGGCCAGCTCTGCGGATTGGTTTCCAACGTTATCCCGCCCAAAATATCATTCGTGGCTTTTTGTAAGGATTCCTCAAACGCATCGCGCGATAATTTCAAAAGCGCATCGGCCTTTTCTGTATTCTCCACCCAAACAACACTTGATTGATTGCCCGTCATCGGGACGAGCGCAAAAGGCCCGCCTTCGCGATGAAATTCGGTTGATGTGTTCTCATGCCCACGTGAGTGGTTGATAATGCACGTAATCGCGCTTTGCCCGTACTGGGTTTTCTTGGCCTTAATCCCTGCAATTTTACGCACCAAAGACTCGCGCCCATCCGCCCCGATAATCAGGGGGGTGATAATCTCTATACCATCTTCCAACCGCGCACTGACATTCACATCATCGACGGTGTAATCCTCTAGCTTCATATTATGAATGGTAATGTTTTTATGCACGCTTGCATCTTCATACATCTTCGCCCTTAAAAGGTCATTCGGGATATTCATGCTGAAATATGGCAAGCCGATATCAAAGGAATCAAATTCCGAAGTCACGTTATCCTGTCCCGCCATACTGTCATCAATAATCCGCATAACTTCCATAATCGTGCCGTGCTCATCACAAAAGCTCTCTTGCCCCGCCGCCTGTAAAATATTGATCGAGCTTTGCATCATCGCAACGGTGCGTGATGATATTGCGGTGTCTCGAAGCGCCTTAGGCGGGAAAGGCTCAACCAAATGCACCTTCACTCCTGCATTGCCAAGCAACAAAGAAAGCGTAAGCCCCGCCGCGCCACCGCCGATAATCAGAATTTCCGCTCTATATTTTTGTATTTTACTCATGCTAAAGTCCTTAAGATGAATCGAATATAAACTTTTCTAATCGAAGGGCAAGGGAAACCAAAAATGGCAAATGTAGAAATCTATACATGGACGACATGTCCATATTGTATCCGCGCAAAAGCCTTGTTGAACTCAAAAGGCGTTAAATTTACCGAATATAATATTACGGGTGATGATAAGGCGCGCGCAAAAATGGTTGAACGCACAGGCGGGCCGAAATCCGTTCCTCAAATCTTCATTGATGATAATCATATTGGCGGGTGTGATGACCTTCATTCACTGGACGCAAAAGGCGAATTGGACGGGCTTTTAAATGGCTGATACGCTCAAAGTCGCTTGCGTTCAAATGACAAGCGGCACAGACATTGTAGAAAATTTGGACGCTGCGGCTGAACTTATCCGCGCGGCGGCGAAAGCAGGCGCAGCCTTTATCATGACCCCTGAAAACACCTGTCATATCCGCAACCCCGCGCAAGAAAAAATCAAAACCACGAAGAGCATGGATGAGCATATCGGTATTCCGTTTTTCTCTGCTCTGGCAAAGGAACTTGGCGTGACATTGCTCATCGGCTCTATGGCGGTGAAGCAAGGTGATAAGCTCATGAACCGTTCTTTTGTATTCGGATCGGACGGCGCGCTTAAAACCATTTACGATAAAATTCACCTCTTCGATGTACAGCTCGCCAATGGTGAAATCTACCGCGAAAGTGATGTCTTCGGCGCGGGGGATAAGGCTATCACGGCAACATTAAATGATGATTTCACTCTGGGCTTAAGCATTTGCTACGACATTCGCTTCCCCCATCTTTATCGTGATTTGGCGAAGGTCGGAGCGAATATTATGTGCGTCCCTGCCGCCTTTACTGTTCCAACGGGCAGGGCGCATTGGGAAACTCTGCTCCGCGCTCGTGCGATTGAAACTGGCTCTTACGTTTTGGCGTGCGGTCAGGTGGGCGAACATGAAAACGGGCGCATGACTTACGGGCACTCAATGATAATATCTCCATGGGGTGAAGTGATTGAATACAAATCTGAAGAGCCGGGTATTATCGTCGCAGATTTAAAAAAATCAGAGATTGAAAAAGCGCGCTCTGCCATTCCAGCTTTAACGCATGATCGGGATTACAAAATTGAAAAGGCAACACTATGAGCAGCAATAAAAACTGGAAAAAACAAACCAAATTAATGCATGCGGGGCGCAAACCCGAAGATTACTTTGGCGTTGTGAATCCTCCAATCTGCCGTACATCGACAATCCTGTATAAAGATTACGCAGCTTACGCAGATCCAAATACGAAATTCCGTTACGGCCGCGTAAATAATCCACTTAGCTGCGCCTTCGAAGAAGCCATGGCAGAATTAGAAGGCGGCTTTAACGCAATTACGGCTTCAAGCGGTTTTAACGCCATTTCAACCGTATTCTTTTCATTCCTGAAAACGGGCGATCACGTTTTAATCGTCGATAGCTGTTATCCGCCAACGCGCTTCTTCGCCAACGCGCAGCTCAAAAACCTGGGTATTGATGTTGAGTTTTACGATCCGATGATCGGCGCAGGGATTAAAGATTTAATCAAAGACAACACCGCTGTGATTTATATGGAATCTCCGGGATCCGCGACATTCGAGGTTCAGGACGTTCCTGCAATCGTCAAAGAAGCCAAATCACGCGGCGTAAAAACTGTGGTTGATAATACATATTCTGGCGGAATTCTTTTTAACCCGCTTCATCATGGCGTCGATATTGCTGTACAATCGGCGGCAAAATATATTGGCGGACATTCGGATTTAAATCTCGGTGTCGCTGTGGCGGCGAATGAAGCGTTGTTCAAAACCCTTAAATCTTGCGCGGTCAATCTTGGCGTTTGCGCGGGCGCGGAAGATTTATATCTTGCGATGCGCGGGCTTCGCACCGTTGAAATGCGTTTCAAACAGGCGCAAAGAAATATGTTAGAGGTGCTGGAATGGTTCAAAATCCGTGACGAAGTGCAGGAATTATTCAGTCCTACAATCGAAACCGCGCGCGGACATGATATTTGGAAACGTGATTATCTTGGCGCAAATGGTGTATTCGGTGTTTTGTTTGATGAAAAATTTTCTGATAAAGATATCGGGCGTTTCGTGGATACGCTAAAACTATTCCCCGTGGGGAGTTCATGGGGCGGCTATGAAAGTCTTATCCAGCCGCAAGATATGCATGCGTATCGATCGAGCTGGAAAAAAACGGGCGTGTTCCTTCGTTTTCAAATTGGTTTTGAAAACCCCGAAGACCTCATCGCAGATTTAGAGCAAGGCATCAAAAATTTATAGGAAAGTATAAACATGACATGTTTAAAAGATGACGCAATTTTTATAGGTAAAAGCAATAACGGCGCAGGCGATAATCAATACCTCCCGCTTAAATGGGGGAACCGTCATGGTTTAATAGCAGGTGCAACAGGAACGGGGAAAACCGTGACATTGCAGGTGTTGGCCGAAGGGTTCTCTAACGCAGGCGTGCCCGTATTTATGGCCGATGCAAAAGGCGATCTTTCGGGGATGAGCCGTAAAGGCGATATGCAAGATTTCCTTGTAAAACGCGCAAATCTAATCGGCCTTAACAATGAATACGTCGCCAAAGACTCGCCCGTAACGTTTTGGGATCTATATGGTGAGCAAGGTCATCCCGTTCGTACAACGATTTCTGAAATCGGGCCACTATTGCTATCACGAATGTTAGAGCTTAACGATACGCAAGAAGGCGTGATGAATATTGCTTTTCGTGTTGCGGATGAGCAAGGGTTATTATTGTTAGATTTAAAAGATTTACGCGCCCTTCTTAATTCTTTAAGTGAGCAGAGAGCGGAAATTTCCGCTGAGTATGGCAATGTGTCTTCTGGATCAATTGGTGCAATCCAGCGCTCACTTCTAAGGCTCGAAGACCAAGGCGCGGATAAGTTTTTTGGTGAAACGGCGCTTGATCTCAATGATTTTATTCGTACAACATCGGATGGCCGTGGAATGGTCAATATCCTCGCTGCTGATAAGCTGATGAACGCCCCACGTTTATACGGTACGTTTTTGCTTTGGATGCTCTCGGAGCTGTTCGAGGAGCTGCCCGAAGCAGGGGATTCTGATAAACCCAAATTTGTGTTCTTTTTTGACGAGGCACATTTGCTGTTCAATGATGCACCAAAGGCATTATTGGAAAAAATAGAACAGGTCGTGCGCCTGATCCGTTCAAAGGGCGTTGGTGTTTTCTTTGTCACACAAAGCCCCGATGACATTCCGGACTCCGTATTAGGGCAGCTGGGAAATAGGGTGCAGCACGCCTTACGTGCTTTCACACCAAAGCAACAAAAAGCAATCAGGATGGCTTCACAAACCTACCGCGCAAATCCTGACTTCAAGGTGGAAGATGCAATTACCGATCTCGGCGTGGGTGAGGCTCTCGTCTCAACACTGGAGAAAAAAGGCCAACCCTCAATCGTTCAACGTACGATGATCCGTCCACCATGTTCAAAGCTAGGGCCGATTGATAGTGTAATTCGCGCAGGCATTATGTCACAGAGCGTAATTGGGCGTATTTACGACAAAACGGTTGATAACGAATCTGCCTATGAGATTTTGCAAAAACGTGCAAAGAAAGCGGCAGAAAATGCCGAAAAAGAAGCAGCGGAAGAGGAAAAAACAAAGCCTAAAAAACGATCATCCAATCGTCAGAGCGTGGGCGAGGCTGCCGTAAAATCTATGGTCAGATCGGTCAGCTCATCCGTCGGACGTATGATTGCAAAAGAGCTTATTCGCGGGGTGTTGGGGGCGATAAAAAGGCGGTAATCCAACGTTATTAAGCCGCCAAATCACCAATGTTAACACTAAGTGCTTCGGCAAGGGCCTTCATTGCCCGTAATGAGCCGTCTTTTTTGCCCGTTTCAATTTCCGTCAAATATGGACGTGAAATCCCTGACGCTTTGGCCAGATCAGCCTGAGTCATGGAACGATGCTTACGAAGGATTTTAAGCGGATGGTCCTGCCGCGCAGAGAGTTGATTAAGAACGTCCTCAGGCAATGATTTATTCTCGCCCGATGTTGTCATGTCACGGTAGTCATGTAACGGCACAAGAACGTACGGCTTGCCTTGGATATGTAATAAATCGTATTTCATTGTGCTTAAATCTCCTGTAAAAACCGCGACATTGTAACACCAAATTCATGGTTTCTCTAGAACCTTTTTGTCAAAGTAAGTGAACCAAATATGCTTTCCTCGGCTTGGGTTTTGAACTCTTTACTGCGCCAGTTGAGTGTGTAGGCAAGGCGATAATCATCATAGCTAAGCGCAAATCCACCGCTTAAATCACCAACGAAATATCGCTTATCAACGCTATGGCTATCGGTAAATGTATTTCCATCAAGGAATATATCGCGTGCAACGGCGCGCCCTTCTGCTCCTGCAAAAACCTGCCAATCGATAATATTCCCACTCTCCATAAACACACCAGTCCCGGGAACGGCGGGACGAACACGCGGCGGCGTGTCTTGATCTTGCGATGATCCAATAACAAGCATTCCGCCAAAGCCCGCATGCGTACGTATATTGCCAACGGTAATATTAAAGTTAGGCTCGATCCGCGCATTAAAATAATTGGAATCATATGCCCAAGCGTAGGGCATACGGCGCTGCCATGAAATCATCACGCCAGGTTCGAAATTCAACTGGTTCTTCCATCCTCTGGGTTTTGGCGAACCGGTAATATGGCTATGAACAAAGCGTTGTATTGGTTTACCCAGTGCTTCTGGCCCAACAACACCAAGGGTAAACTCAAGCTCATCAATATGGTTCGGCACATCGTCATTATACGTCACATTGGCCAATCCAACAGAGCCATATAAGAATGCCGCCCAAGGGCGATCATTCACAGGTTGATTGGCTACCCTTACATCCGCAGGCGTATACATATTATGCCCTAATGAATAAAACGTACCTGTTTCGGCGGTAATATCAAAAGTCGGGATATGTTCGGTTATTTCCTGAATCGGATTTGGCACATCGGTTCTTGCATCAAACCAGGTTGCGCGCACACCACTCGTATAATACCGATCAGAATTTCCGCCAAAATTATCATTTTCAATCGATATACTTAAATATTTAGAGTTTTCTTCCATATCCTCGGCATAGGCAATCGGGCAGGTGAGTACTCCTGCTAAAAACATCACCGCAAAAAATCTGTATTGTCCCATACTAATTCCCTTATGATACGTTCTTTTACTATCGTAAATTAACGCCCCATGCTAGAGAATGTTTCATGAATATAAATAACTTTTACGAACATCTGCCAAAATCAGGCGCGCCAAAGCAGCTTGTAATTATGCTGCATGGCGTTGGCTCCAACGGGCGAGATTTGATTTCCTTGTCGCCTTATCTCGCGCAATATGTGCCAGATGCCGCATTTGTCTCCCCCGATGCACCGTTTCCATGTGATATGGTGCCGCCAGGTTACCCCGATTCTTTTCAGTGGTTTTCTTTGCAAAACCGTGACCCGCATGTGATGCTGGATGGCGTAAAAAATGTATTCCCGCTGGTCGAGGAATTCATCGCGGCACAAGCGCAGCGTGTCGGCCTACCTCTTGATAAGGTCGCACTCCTTGGTTTTTCGCAAGGAACAATGACATCTTTGCATGTTGCCCCGCGCCTGAAAGAAAAACTCGCGGGCGTTCTTGGGTATTCGGGCGCATTGCTATGGGATGAACAAGAAAATAAAGCCGATATTCAAAAACCGCCCATCCACCTGATCCATGGGGAGGCGGATGATGTTGTTCCCGTCGCGGCATGGAGCAATGCACGCGGCACATTAATTGGCAGCGGATTTAAGGTAAGCGGACATACCACGGCAGGCTTAACGCATTCCATCGATGAGCAGGGCATTAAAAGCGGCGGTGAGTTCCTCCAAAATATCTTTGCATGATAAAAGCTAAAAACAAGGGTGATTGCTGCAACGCACACCCACAATATTGCATTATGTAAAATTGTGTATTGCAGCATAGAATTATAAAAAAATGTAATAAAATTTCAAAACAATGTGATATAATTACACTATAAGCATGAGGCTTGACTAAGCCATAACGGCTCCTTCCTATGCAGGCCTCGCAATCGGCATTTTGTCTGATCGGGCGTTCTGCACCTTTCAACAAAATCGAAAGAGTAAAAAGAGGAGAACCGTTGTTATGACGACTGCCACCATACCATTGGAGCGATGTAATGCATTGATACTGAATGCGGATTTCAGGCCGCTAAGTTATTTCCCGTTATCTGTATGGTCTTGGCAGGATGCTGTTAAGGCCATTTTTAGAGGGAGTGTAAGCGTCGTTTCGGAATATGACAGAACGGTAAGATCCCCGGATTTAGAGATGAAACTTCCATCGGTTTTAGCCTTAAAAGAATACGTTGCGCCGCGAAGAACACCGGCCTTCACAAGATTTAATCTGTTTTTGCGCGATCAATGGGAATGCCAATATTGCGGAGACGAATTTAAAACACATGATCTAACATTTGATCACGTAATACCGCGCAGCAAAGGCGGGCGCACAAATTGGGAAAATATAGTCGCGGCGTGTCAGTGCTGTAACACAAAAAAGGGCAATAAAATGCCACGAGATATAGGGATGTTACCGCTAAGAGAGCCACGACAACCCACAATGTATGAACTTCGGGAAAGAGGGCGCAAATTCCAGCCTAATTTCCTACACGAAAGTTGGAGTGATTTTTTATACTGGGATACGGAATTGGAAGATATTTAATGATCGCACAAAGAAGAAATAAGAATAATAGCGATAGAAAGAAAGTGATTTGCATGAATAATTGAAAATTATAAATGCAAATTGTACCGAGCAAGTGCGAGGCGGGCGATAGCCCGAAGAAAAACAGAATTGGCACGCTACTGAAAATGGTTTTCACGGCCTGCCATCAACCGGCGCAAACGCTAATGACAAGCATGGTGCTTACCAAAAGGCAGACGCGCAACGTGCAACGAAAGGAGGATATTATGTTTAATAACATAACGAATCTAGCACATTTACGCTCAACCACAGACGCGATCGGGTTTTTCCTGTTCTATACAGTGCTGTTGGTTGGTCTTTCAACCTTCCTTGGCCACTATATGGGGGCTTTTGGAATGATTGACGGCACAGTTGGTGCTTTCTTTGAAGGAAGCCACTGGCATACGCTAATCGGAGCGGGTTGGACACTAATCCTGTCCAGCATGATCCTTTCCGGTAAAAAGCTTACGAATGACATGATGTCAGTCGTCATCGCTTTTGTCGGCGTGTATTTGTCATACAAGGTTGATGTCCTTATGGGGATGGTTGTGGTGTCATACCTCACCACTCTTGAAAAAGGAAAATAGATAAGTCGTAAATCGACAAACTAAAAGCCGGAGGAAACTTCGGCTTTTTTTGCGATGTTTCACGTGAAACATAAGGGGAACATTTCAACTAAGTGTTCAGATTGACGTCTATTTTATTTTTTACGTTAAGTGCTTTCGCCACCGCATCGTCCGTCGTTTCACCGCGTGCTAATGCCACACCCATGCGGCGCTTGCCATTGACTTCGGGCTTACCAAACAGGCGGATATCGGTATCAGGCGCGGCCAGAGCGTTGCCCAAGTTCCCAAAGCTCACATTCTTTGAAACCCCGTTCACAACCATCGCCGCAGAGGCAGACGCCCCGTGAAAGCGTATAGCAGGAATAGGCAAGCCCAGAAATGCCCGAGCATGCAGCGCAAATTCCGATAAATCCTGTGAGATCATCGTAACCATGCCCGTATCATGCGGACGCGGGGATAGCTCGCTGAAATAAACAATGTCACCCTTCACAAAAAACTCGACACCGAAAATGCCATAGCCCCCAAGGTTATCCGTAACCTTTTTTGCCATATCTTGCGCGCGTTCCAACGCGATATCACTCATGCACTGTGGCTGCCACGATTCCATATAATCGCCGTCTTCTTGCCTATGCCCAATCGGCAGGCAAAAGCTCGTCCCATCTTTATGACGAAGAGTGAGGAGGGTAATTTCATAATCAAAATCAACAAACCCCTCGACAATCACGCGCCCCGCGCCCGCGCGTCCGCCTTCCTGTGCGTATGCCCATGTCTTTTCCAAATCATCTGCGCTGCGTAATACGCTTTGCCCTTTGCCTGATGAGCTCATAATTGGCTTCACCACGCAAGGATATCCGATTCTAGTAACGCCCTCTTTATACTCATCAAAGGTATTGCAAAAACAATAGGGCGAAGTAGGGAGCGATAACTCCTCCGCCGCCAAGCTGCGAATACCCTCGCGGTTCATGGTCAGCTTCGCCGCACGCGCAGTGGGAACAACAGTGAACCCCTCACTCTCCAGCTCAACAAGCATATCCGTGGCAATTGCCTCAACCTCTGGCACGATAAAATCGGGTTTTTCCTGCTCAATCACAGCGCGCAACGCCGCACCATCCAGCATCGAAAGAACATGCGCGCGATCCGCAATCTGCATAGCAGGCGCATTAGCATAGCTATCGAGCGCAATAACCTCAACGCCCAAACGCTTAAGCTCAATCGCAACCTCTTTCCCCAACTCCCCAGACCCACAGAGCAGAACCTTGGTTTGTGACGTAGAAAACGGAGTGCCGATATTAGTCATAAAAAAACCTCGAAATAATAATGATAGAAACACAATAGAGCCAAACAATAATAAAAAGAAGGCATAAACCATAAAAATGCGAAATAATCCGCAGAAAACCTTGACATATGACACGCTCATATTGTAGTACGAGTCGTATTGTAAAGGATGTTCGATATGTTTAATGATTTATTTGATTTCAGCAAAAAGCGCAGCTTAAAAGAATCTGTCGGCTTTTTTATATTCCACGGCGGTATTGCTTTTTCGATTATGATGACGCTAAAGGCTCTTGGCGTCTCTTAACAAAATACGCACCAACCAGGCAAAATAGGAATAACCCGAAACAAAACGGAATATTCCAATTCGCCATTGAAAAGCCAAATATGGGATCTTGCCACGGGATCATGCTGCAATCTCCCATTGGCGCACTTAGCAGGTTTTCCAATATGGATTTCCCGCTATTATCTTCAAATTCCGCAATCGTGCATCCTTCTATCGCGGATTCCCACCAATGCTGCTCTACCCCTGTATGATAAAATGCAACCGCGCTATTGCCTAAAAAGGCGATAGAGCAAAGCAAGAGCAGAATAACGCTCAGTGTTTTTTTGCTTTTAAATACCATGCCGATAATCCCCGCCAAAAGCCCGAATGCAAAAGGATAGCGTTGCGTAATACAAAGCTGGCAAGGCTCTAAATTCAATACCCCCTCCGCAACAAAGGCGGCGGCAAGCGCACTGAACGATATGGCTGCAATCAATGCAAAAATGATAAAGGGGGTTTCAAGAATTCTTTTGATCATAATTTATAAATAGCTCTTAATCATGTCTTTGATAAGGTCAATACCTTCCACGCCCAACACTATAACAATAAGGGACAGCATACAAATCCATAATATCCCAATGCCCGCACCCGCCAAAACGGCAAGCCCATCCCGCATTAAAATGCCAATGGCCATTAACGCAATGCCAAGGCTAGGCACTGTATTGGTAAGGGGCAGGGGGATACAAACCGCCAAGGTCATAAGAAACCCGAATACCCCGATTAAATTTGAAAACGCGCCCTGTGTGACAAAGCCAAGGCGGGGCTTGATAAAACGCTCTATACACGCCACCCACGGCTCGGCCTTATCGGCGAACCCTCTGATTGTGTTACATTTTAGGCGCTTGGCACGCATCTTTTTCGGAAACCAAATTGTATGCCGCCCCATTGCTTGCTGCGCGGTTAGGAAAAGGAGGGGGAGGCCAAGCACCGTCCCAACCCCAACGGCGGGCAGGGGGAGCGCGGCAGGCAGAGAAAAGAAAAACAAAAATACGCCAAAGCCCCGTTCATGAAAAACCTCAAGAATTTCATCAAGCGATATATCATCTGATGTCATGGCATCACGAAGTTGTTTAAATATGTCTGAAATACTATGCATCACAAAGCAATAGCAAATGCATCGTTATTTGACGAGTGTGTTTTGATTGATGTATAACGATTTATACAAAAAAACTGGGGTATCTTGGATGAGTAATGAGAGTGAAATAAAAGGTATAGGCGCGTTGTTCTGTGTCATAGCGGGGAATAAGCATCCAGAGATTGCTCTCGGTGAAAATCACGCGAAAAGCATATCCGCCGTGCATGTCCATTCTTATCATGACGAAGAAAAAGGCATGCTGCACGATATCCGTGCTGTGTGTGACTTTGGAAATGGCCTTGAGAATACTGATATTATGCATGGTGTTAAAGGTTTGGGCAATGCCTGTCAGAACGCCAGTTCACTGGCATCGTATAATGAAAACCTGCGGGTTATATCGGGTAATCCATATCTTGCTATTGATCCTGATTTAATAGAAAAAATAGAACCAAAGGAAGATGGTGCTTATTTCACCCTGGAAAAAGAGAGCTCCAAACTACTCGTTCGCGCTCATATTGCTGAAAATCAACTGGCTTCGATTTTAGAAAAATGGAGCAATCCAGACAAAGGCTTTCCAAAGGTCGTCGTGCATGAGGGGAATGTCGCAAAGGCACAATTCGGGCAAGATCACTATGATAAGAGGTTGCGTTATTCAACAAAACTCGCCGATGTTATTCCTCTAAGAACTCCCGAATAATAAAAACGAATTTTTAAGTTGAAGATTTTTTCGAAATCAGTATGATCCCCTCACGTTTTCTGTTGTCACAGAGCCCCTGTGGTGGAATTGGTAGACGCGCTGGATTCAAAATCCAGTTCCTTCGGGAGTGCGAGTTCGAGTCTCGCTGGGGGCACCATCTTTCTATGATTTTGATATTATAAATACCGTAGGTATCTTGCGTGGATTACACTTGCACATATAAGAAATAACCTCTTTTATTTCCACCTGCGATCATTTAAAAAAGAGCCAAGCAAAAATTACGATAAGGAATAACCTATGGTCACTAAGGTAGCGTTTAAATGGGATGATCCGTTTCTATTTGATGATCAGTTGACAGAAGAGGAGCGCATGGTACGTGACAGTGCGCACGCGTTTTGTCAGGATCGCTTAATGCCGCGTATTTTGGAGGCCAACCGTAATGAGGTTTTTGATCGTGAGATCATGAGTGAATTTGGTGAACTTGGCTTGCTTGGTTGTACTATACCTGAAGAATATGGCTGCGCTGGGATGAGCCATGTTTCCTATGGTTTGGTCGGGCGTGAGGTAGAGCGCGTCGATTCTGGTTATCGTTCTGCAATGAGTGTGCAGTCCTCGCTTGTGATGCATCCAATTTTTGCATTCGGTTCAGAGGGGCAGCGCAAAAAATACCTTCCTAAGCTTGCAACAGGTGAATATATTGGGTGTTTTGGTCTTACAGAGCCAGATCATGGGTCCGATCCAGGCGGTATGAAAACACGTGCTGAAAAAGTCGATGGTGGTTATCGTTTAACAGGCAGTAAAACATGGATCACCAATTCTCCTATTTGTGATATCGCGATAGTCTGGGCGAAATTAGATGGAAAAATTCGTGGCTTTATCATAGAGCGCGATACTGATGGGTTTTCTACACCAAAAATTGAAGGGAAAATGAGCCTGCGTGCTTCTATAACAGGTGAGATTGTTCTTGATAATGCCTTTGTATCTGATGATCATATTCTGCCTAATGTAGAGGGGTTGAAGGGGCCATTCGGCTGTTTGAATAAGGCGCGTTTTGGTATTGCGTGGGGCGTTCTTGGCGCGGCTGAATATTGCTGGCATGCGGCTTTGCAATACGGTTTGGATAGAAAGCAGTTTGAACGTCCTTTGGCGCAAAACCAACTTTTCCAGCGCAAACTTGCGGATATGCAAACGGAAATCACGTTGGGGCTACAAGCCGCCTTGCGCGTGGGACGCCTGATGGATGATGATAATTGCGCGGTTGAGAATATATCTATGATTAAGCGCAACAATGTTGGTAAGTCTTTGGATGTTGCCCGCCTTGCACGTGATATGCATGGTGGTAATGGTATTTCTGATGAATTTCATGTTATGCGCCACATGGTGAATTTAGAAACTGTAAACACCTATGAGGGCACATACGATATCCATACGTTGATTTTGGGTCGTGCTCAAACAGGCTTACAGGCATTCTTTTAATACGGAGAGTGGTTAATGAGCGGCGCGCTCTCACATATCAGAGTTCTTGATCTTTCACGCATATTGGCTGGTCCATGGGCGAGCCAAACCCTTGGTGATTTAGGCGCCGAGATCATTAAGGTTGAGCGCCCAAGGGTTGGTGATGATACGCGTCAATGGGGGCCTCCATACATTAAAGATGAGACAGGAAATGATACAAGTGACGCCGCATACTACATGGCGGCTAACCGCAATAAACAATCTGTTGTCATTGATATGGCCAAGCCAGAGGGGCAGGAGCTCATAAAAAAACTCGCCGCTGAATGTGATGTGGTGATTGAAAATTTCAAAGTTGGTGGCCTTAAGAAATATGGTCTCGACTATGACAGCCTGAAGCAGATTAAGCCGGATCTTGTGTATTGTTCTATCACTGGCTTTGGGCAAACGGGGCCTTATGCTGATCGCGCGGGGTACGATTTTTTAATTCAAGGTATGAGCGGCCTAATGAGTGTCACCGGGAATCCAGATGGTGAACCAGGCGCTGGTCCAGTTAAGGTCGGTGTCGCATTATCAGATGTAATGACCGGGCTTTATACGGTTATTGGCATACAGGCCGCCCTCGCTCATCGTGATCGCACAGGAGAGGGGCAGTATATCGACATATCCTTACTTGATGTGCAGGTGGCAACCTTGGCAAACCAAGCGATGAATTATCTCATCAGTGGTAACGTGCCAGGGCGGTTGGGTAATGCACACCCTAATATTGTGCCGTATCAGTCCTTTTCTACAAAAGACGGGCATATGATATTAACCATTGGAAATGATGGGCAATTTGTAAGGTTTTGTGCTGTAGCAGGGCTCGAGGAATTATCAGAAGATGAGCGTTTCAAAACGAACGCGTCGCGGGTGAAAAACCGCGCAACACTCGTACCCATTTTACAAGATAGAATTGCAACGCAACCATTGGATTGGTGGATAAAGGCTCTAGAAAAAGAGCAGGTGCCTTGTGGCCCAATTAACACCATTGACCGTGTTTTTGACGATCCACAAGTTTTGCATCGTGATATGCAGATTGGTTTGGAGCATCCTGTCGCTGGAAAAGTGCCAAGTGTTGGGTCGCCTTTAAAGCTATCACAAACGCCTGTCTCCTACGAAAGCGCTCCTCCAGTATTGGGGCAGCATACAAAAAATGTGCTAGAGAAGGTATTGAAACTAAATGATGAAGAGATCTCTCATCTATATAATAAAAAAATTATAGAAATATAACCGTAGTGTAGAGCGCTGTTTTCTGCGTGGACGCGTTTTTATACGTTTTCCGAGGTAGGCGCCCCCTCATAGTTTGTGTGGGAAAGAGGGGGCGCCCTGCCCATGAGCATGTATACGCGTGTATATGTGATTTATCACACATTCGCGGCGGTGTGTCAATGGGAAAAATCACCCCGTAAGGGTGTGTTTAACGCATGCCAATTAAATAAATGGCTTATCTTATTGTTTTAGAATGAAATTATGGGGCTATTTTTTATTGCTTCGGGCTTTGGCGGCTTTTTTAAGGGTGTCCATATCCTCAAAACCTTCTCCCACGGCTTCGCGCAAAATACGATTTTCTTCCCTAAGTTTCGCAAGCTCTTCATAGGATTGATCGATCATGGATGGGATAAGGCGATAAACAGGCACGTTGAGCGCCCCTGCTATTTTATGAATGGTATCTAGCTTCGGACTGGCTGAACGATTTTGCAGAATGTCGCGAATCGCAGTTTCCCCAAGGCCTGCATCAACAGAGAGTTTTTTAGGGTTAGTCTTCCCCTTACGCTCTTCAAGGATTGCTTTCAGGTTCTTTTTGAACTCGGCTGTGAGTTTATCGCTAATGTCTTTTGGCATGCGCCTATAATGGCGTTTTTCTGGGGTTTTTGGAAGTGGGAAGTTTAACCCGCCTGATATCATTGCTTTTAACTGCCAGCATCACTTTTTTTTAGAGAACGGGATATAACATATGGGTGCATATTTTTGACAAAAAAATAAAAACATGTCATAGTTTTACTGTAGTTTTAAGGGCGAATAAAAACAATAAAAAACAAGGGGATACAGGGGTGCCAGAAGATCTGAGGGCTACGACGCATGTTAATAACAATCCGACTCTTTCCTTCTCTGAGGCCGTTGCAGATGCCGCAAAAACTATTGATGCAAAGGGTGTTAGTGAATTTAGTACAAATGCGGTTGTTTTATTATCGCGTAATCCCGAGCTTGTAGAAGAAATAGGACAACACCTAAAAGAATTAGGCCACGAAAGCTTTGAATTCGCCGGAAATGGGAGTGATGCTTTTGCTTTGCGTACTGAATCTGGCATGGTTATCAGATTTGATGAGGAAATAAGAGGGCGGATTCGGCTGGAAAGAGAGCCTGTTAAACATGTTTTGCAGGTCGATGGTGATTATACGCATTCTGGTATACGATACGAAGTAATGCAGGATGCGCCGTCTCTTGAAAATTTGCTTGAAGAGGGAAAAATATCGGCTAGTGAAACTTATGATTTATTCCATCAGGTTGAAGTCGGATTGGCAAAAGACGGTAAAGTTGCTCTTGATCTGAAGGGGGCAGATGGCGGCTACAGAGCAGATCAAATAGGTTTAAAAGCGGATGGGACGCCGGTGATACTTGATCCGGGCGCAGAAATTGTAGATGCTGAAGAACTTTTTAATAACTCTAAGAAAAATTTTAGGCCCGATTCTTCGGCTGAAAGATGGGTATATGGGATATATAGGAAATATGAGATAAATAGGGCAGAGCCTGACCCACCTTATGATTGGAGCAGTGAACAGGCAAAGATTGATGCCAAAGCGGCCGCCGGAGAGATTGGCAATGTTGGCGATAATATTGCCGAGGCACGGGCTCTGGCAAAAACGGCTGATACTTTGGAAGGCGTTCAGGAACTGTCAAGAATGGCCAAGCTCGCACGGATGGGGGGCAATGTACCGCTTGTTGGAATTGGAGTTTCGCTGGGGGCGGCGGTTTTGACGCATATTGCCCATGATGCCCAGAAGGATATGGCGCAGGAGTTCCATGCACAAGGTATTCTGAGTGACACGGCCTTAGAAAAATATCAAGAGATGAGTGCCGATATCGAGAAGGTTATGGCAGGGGATGCAGCGATTGGTGCGGTTGATCCAACTGGTGCGTCTATTGTTGTGACAGCTGGTGTTGAGGCATGGGCTAAAAGCAAATTCGAGGAATGGGCGGATGAATATGCGCCTCATTTGAGCGAGGATCAATATCAAGCCTTATCTATGAGTCTTTTTAGTGGAACTTCTGCACGGGCGGAGATGTTGCTGGAATCGGCGAACGAGTTGCCGAAGCGTACGGAAGGCGTACCGGAAGAATTTCATGCGGTGATTGAGGCCAATAATGAATACCGCATGGCGGTTTATGATAGACAGTCGCAGTCACACGGGGATTACGACCAGCCAGTTGATGATCCCGAAGCTGTTTTTAAAGCGGAAGCCGATGCAAAGCAGAATTTGATTGTCGAGATGGACAAGCTGATGTCCGATCCCGAGCAGGTGCAGGCTTTTTTGGAAATTTTGCCCGTGGAGGAACGCCTTGATTATGCGCGCAAACTTGCTAAATCGGAAGATGATCCGGCTAATTTTACCAAGAATCATCCCGAGATTGCGGCCTATGTAGAAGCGTATGAAGATTCTAATGTTGTTGGAAGGACTGTATTTGGGCTTGATGAGCAAGATACGCTGGAGCAGAATACAGCGCTGATTAATGATTATATTATGGGGCGTTCCCAAGGTGTGGCTCCCGACGCACTTGAAGTGCGGCCGGAACAAATGGTTTTTGAACAAGAGCAAGAACAAGAGCAGGATAAGGGCTACACAAAGGGTGTTGAGGGCACGGCCTACACGACCGAGCGCGTTGATCTTATCATCGTTGGGCCGCCAGAATTCAAAGAAGGTGAATTGACAGCAAACGGTATGACCATGTCCGAGCTGTTTAATAACAGCACAGAAGACATTGATTCTGGTGGTTTTAAAATGGTCAATTCATTAGAGCAGAACGCGAATGACCAGACCAATAATATTGAAGTGCAAAGAAATCAAGATATTGCGTTTAGAATTTAGTGATATCTCCAAACATTATGTTGTGTTTTGAAAGGGGGAAGTTTTCCTATTCCGCCGCCGCCGTTGTTTCTGAGCGCTCTTTGTGCAAAACATCCTTCAAAAAATGCCCCGTATAGCTGCGCGCCACGCCGCAGATATCCTCTGGCGTGCCTGTTGCGACCACTTCGCCGCCCTTATCCCCGCCCTCGGGGCCAATATCAATGATGTGATCTGCGGTTTTGATGACATCCAGATTGTGTTCGATAACGATGACGCTATTGCCCTGATTAACAAGGGTGTGCAGAACCTCCATCAGTTTTCGGACATCTTCAAAATGCAGGCCAGTTGTTGGTTCGTCGAGGATATAGAGCGTTTTACCCGTAGAGCGTTTAGATAGTTCTTTCGAGAGTTTAATGCGCTGCGCCTCACCACCAGAAAGGGTGTTTGCCTGTTGCCCAACTTTGATATAGGTCAGGCCAACACTTTTTAGTGTTTCCATTTTCCCGTGAATAGCGGGGATGGCCTCGAAGAACTCTGCCGCGTCTTCGACGGTCATATCCAGAACATCAGCGATAGATTTGCCCTTATATTTAACCTCTAGCGTTTCACGGTTATAACGTTTGCCCTTGCAGGTCTCACACTCCACATAAACATCGGGCAGGAAGTGCATCTCAATCTTAATCACGCCGTCACCTTGACATGCCTCGCATCGGCCGCCTTTGACGTTGAACGAAAATCTGCCTGCCTTATATCCGCGTGCTTTTGCCTCAGGAAGTCCCGCAAACCAGTCACGTATTGGCCCAAACGCGCCCGTATATGTCGCGGGGTTTGATCTTGGTGTGCGCCCAATCGGGCTTTGGTCTATGTCGATGACCTTATCGACATGCTCTAACCCCTTGATATCTTTGTGGGGCAGGGGTGATTCCTTTGACTTCATTAGGGTTTTACTTGCCGCGCGGTAGAGCGTATCAAGCGTTAGTGTTGATTTCCCTGATCCGGAAACACCCGTCACACAGGTAAATGTACCAAGCGGGAATTTGGCGCTCACATCTTTGAGGTTATTTCCACTCGCCCCTATAACTTCAATGAATTGCCCCTTTTTGCCTTTGCGGCGTTTTTCAGGAATGGGGACTTCACGCTCGCCGCGCATATAGGCGGCGGTGATGCTGTCTTTGTTTTTAAACACATCTTCTGGCGCACCTTGCGCGATGATTTTCCCGCCATGTACACCTGCGCCAGGGCCGATGTCGATAAGGTGGTCGGCGGTGCGGATGGCGTCCTCATCATGTTCGACCACTAAAACCGTATTTCCAATATCACGTAACCTCTTAAGAGTTTCCAGTAACCTATTGTTATCGCGTTGATGTAGACCAATGGATGGTTCGTCTAAAACATATAAAACACCCGTCAATCCCGATCCGATTTGTGATGCAAGGCGAATGCGCTGAGACTCTCCGCCTGATAGTGTGCCAGAACTTCGTGATAGGTTGAGGTAGTTCAGGCCGACATTCATCAAGAAGCTTAAGCGTTCATTGATCTCTTTCAGGATTTTCTCGGCGATTTGCGATTGCTGCTTGGTTAGTTTGTCATCAAGTGTTGAAAACCACTCATGCGCTTCGGCAATACTTTTCGCGCTTACACCTGAAATCGTGCGCCCGTCAATTTTTACGGCTAATGCTTCGGGTTTAAGGCGTCGGCCCTCGCACGTATCGCAGGGGCAGGATACCATATAAGATGACAGAGCTTCACGCGCGGCATTACTCTCAGTTTCCATCATGCGACGTTTTAGATTGGTGATAACCCCTTCAAATGGTTTGTTACTATTCCAAACGCTGTCATTTTTGCTTTTATAGACTGTTTTGATGATGGTCTTTCCAGATCCGTGAAGGATAACGTCCTTGTGCTGTTGGCTAAGATTTTTCCATGGTGTTTTAATATCAATGCCATAGTGTTCCGCAACAGCCTCTAACGCCTGCATATAAAACGGCGCGAAATTTTTTGACCACGGCACAATCGCGCCCTGCGCAATGGATTTGTTGCTGTCGGCGATAATAAGATCTTCATCAAAATCTTGTTTTTGCCCTAAACCATCGCAAGTCGGGCACGCCCCATGTGGGGAGTTGAAGGAGAACAGGCGGGGTTCTATTTCTGCAATCGTAAATCCTGAAACGGGGCAAGCGAATTTTTCAGAGAATAGGGTTTGTTCGCCGCTGTTCGCGTTCTCGGCAATCACAAGCCCATCTGCCAGGCCAAGCGCAGTCTCCACGGAGTCCGCAAGGCGTTTTTGTAAGGATTCTTTGTCGTCTGCACGAATAACAAGGCGGTCAACGACGACCTCTATATCATGTTTGAGTTTCTTATCAAGCGGCGGGATGTCGTCGATTTCATACATCGTGCCGTCGACTTTAATCCGTTGAAATCCCTTGGCTTGAAGCTCTTTGAATTCCTTGCGGTATTCACCTTTGCGGCCGCGTACGATTGGGGCAAGGATATAGAGCTTTGTGCCGTCTTCCATATCCAAAATACGATCCACAATTTCACTCACTGTTTGGCTGGTGATTGGCAAGCCAGTCGCGGGGGAGTAGGGCACACCGACCCGCGCCCAGAGCAGGCGCATATAATCATATATTTCCGTAACCGTACCAACGGTAGAGCGCGGATTCTTGCTCGTGGTTTTTTGTTCAATGGATATGGCGGGGGATAGCCCCTCAATACTGTCCACATCGGGTTTTTGCATCATCTCAAGGAATTGCCGGGCATAGGCGGATAAGCTTTCGACATATCTGCGCTGCCCTTCTGCGTATATCGTATCAAAGGCGAGCGAAGACTTCCCCGAACCCGATAGGCCAGTGATAACAACAAGCTTATCGCGCGGAATGTCGATATTGATGTTCTTCAGATTATGTTCACGCGCTCCGCGCACCGATATATGTGTAAGCATAGGCGGGATATTATGCAGGTTTTACGAATAAATAAAGGGAATTATTGTGGCTGAGGGGGATCTTGAGATTGTTTGTTATCAATGATGTTCCAAATACGGTTTAAGCGCTCAGCCCTGTCGTTTTTTGCATCATATACAGAATTATCTGCGACATTCTGAATCATTTCTTTCTTATTAGTGTCTGACAGCCCTACAAAATCATCATCGTTAATGATATAAAACCCGAGGCTAGCTGATAATGGGCGCGTTTTATTATTATAGGTGATCGTGTTTTCTTCAAACGGTGCTTTAAAACGTTCCAAAGCATTTTCAAAATGCTCTTTTGCTTCAGCATCTGTTTTTGAATGTTCATCTCGAAGGAATACTGCAAATTCATCTCCGCCCCAATGGTAAATTTCTTCACCACCACGCGATGTTTCTTCAAGTATTTGTCCTAATTCTTTAATGGCTTGGTCTCCACCTAGGTGACCGAGGGCTTCGTTAAGTTCACCAAATTCATCGCCATCAATATATAGCATCGCATATCGAACTCTATCGTTGCTATCATGATCACGTTCGGTGCGCTGAATAATATTATCTAACTCTCTGTTGAAGGCCAATCGGTTGGGAAGCCCCGAAACGCCGTTAATCATAGCATTCTTATGCTCTGACAGCATGCCATGTGCAAACATCAGGGATTCAGATGACATGACAAGGGTTTCATAAGTTGGGTTTTGTTGCAGCCGGCCTATATTAGCCATGCAGACGGCAACATAATTTTTTTTATGTTCAGAGTGCAGGGCAGAGTCCTCTAACTGACCTTTTACTTCCGTAAATTGCTCTGTTAAAAATTTAGCCTGATTTTTATTGAACTCTTCCACTTTAATAATCACCGCATTTTTTTATTTGCATTATATATGCATCACTTACTGTTTTGCAAAGAAAATCTTTCCGTTTAGACGCCCCTAAAATCCCCCCACATTTTTCCGTAAATAATTCCGATAAAGGCTTTAGCTTTATATATAAGGAGTCTATACTACGATTCCTTAATACATATAGATGGAGTAAAGACGTGGCTGGTAGTGTCAATAAAGTGATTTTAGTTGGGAATTTGGGGGCAGATCCCGATGTTCGTACGATGCAGTCAGGCGATAAGGTCGTCAATCTTTCTATTGCAACATCCGAGAGCTGGAAAGACAAGGCCACTGGCGAGCGTAAAGAGAAAACCGAATGGCATCGCGTTGTGGTATTTAATAAAGGTCTTGTAACAGTCTGTGAAAACTACCTTAAAAAAGGCGCAAAAGTCTATATCGAGGGGCAAGTCGAAACCCGCTCATGGGAACAAGACGGTCAAAAGAAATATACAACTGAAATTGTACTTCGCCCATTCCGTGGAGAGCTTACAATGCTTGATTCTCGTAATTCTGGCGGTGCATCTGGTGGTGGTCAGTCGTTCAATGATGGTGGTTACGGCGGCGGATATGGTTCTGGTGCACCTGCTCAGCAACAACAAAGCGCCGCACCAGTGGACGCAATGGATGATGAAATACCATTTTAATAATCGATATATGAATATTTGTATTCGGTTGAAGAGGAGTAAATATGCGTAAAACCCTTATGATAACAGTGATGGCAAGTGCCCTATGCGTTGGAAATGCTTTTGCACAGGGCGAGGCCGTAAATGCGGATGATGTTCTACAAAAGACAGTAGTGGCGAAGGAAGAGGCTTTATCTCCGGGTAACGATTCCGTTGGTGAAGGCGAATTGGTTGATCCCGTTATTGTTGGTATAGAGGCCGCAAAGGCTGAAAATGCAGATAAAGCGGTTTTGGATAAAAAAACCGCCTTGGCCAAAAAGATGCATGAGATCAGGCCAACAAGAATTCAGGTTGATGGCGCGGTGAAGCGAGCATCAATGATGTTACCAGAGAATGAGCGCACATCTTTCGTTAATGTAATGAACAGCATGCTTAATTACAACGCGATTGAGCGTATTTCGATGGACGCAATGGTAGAAACCTATACATTGAAAGAACTTGAGGTAATGGTTGATTATTATAGCAAGCCTGAAGCCTTAACAGCATCGGTGAAAATGGGATATTGGGCAAAAGCCGTCCAACCTGAAATAACCCGTATGGTTGATAAGGCTATTATGCGAATTAAAACAGGGCAATAAGCATTTGTTTGGTTTGAAAACAACAAAAGAAGACGTAGATAAATATGAGTGACGATTTAACCCCAGAAGACAGCGCATCTGAAATTTCGCCAACCATCGCGTTGGAAGAAGAAATGAAGCAATCCTATCTCGATTACGCCATGAGCGTGATCGTAAGCAGGGCTTTGCCAGATGTGCGTGACGGGTTAAAACCAGTTCACCGCCGCATTCTTTATGCAATGAAGGCTGGTGGTTTTACATCGGATAAGGCCTATAAAAAATCCGCCCGTATTGTCGGGGAAGTGATGGGTAAATATCACCCGCACGGGGATTCTGCTATTTATGATTCAATGGTGCGTATGGCACAGCCATGGTCATTGCGCGTACCATTGGTTGACGGGCAGGGGAACTTCGGCTCTATGGATGGCGACAGCCCCGCCGCGATGCGTTATACAGAGGCACGCCTTGAAAAGGCCGCCGAAGCCGTTCTGATTGATATTGAAAAAGACACCGTTGATTTTCAACCCAATTATGATGAGAGCGAAACAGAGCCAAAGGTTCTTCCGTCACGCATTCCAAATCTTCTTGTGAATGGCGCTGGGGGGATTGCCGTTGGTATGGCGACAAACATCCCGCCGCATAATCTTGGTGAGGTTATTGATGCGTGCTGCGCTTATGTTGCCAACCCTGACATCACAACAGAAGAATTAATAGAGATTATCCCAGGGCCGGATTTTCCAACAGGCGCACATATCCTTGGTAAAATGGGAATTCATTCGGCGTATCACACGGGCAATGGCTCGGTTAAAATGCGTGCCAAAACCTCTATGGAGGAAGTAGGCCGCCGTGAGGCAATTATCGTTCACGAGGTTCCATATCAGGTGAATAAGGGCAAGTTATTAGAGCGCCTTGGTGAAGTAGCCCGTGAAAAAATCGTGGAAGACATCGCCGAAATCCGAGATGAATCAGACCGTGACGGCGTGCGCGTTGTTATTGAATTAAAAGTCGGCGCAAATTATGACGTTGTATTGAACCAGCTGTTCAAATACACGGCGCTCCAAACCAATTTCTCATGCAACATGGTTGCGCTTCATAATGGTAAGCCGCAAATCATGATTTTGCGTGACATGGTTAAGGCCTTTGTGAAGTTCCGCGAAGAGGTTATAACCCGTCGTACAATTTTTGAACTCGGTAAAGCCCGCGACCGTGCCCATGTTTTGGCCGGTCTGGCCGTGGCTGTGGCTAATATTGATGAAATTATCGCCCTTATCCGTAATGCGCCCAACCCAACCGAAGCCCGTGAAGGCTTGATGGCAAAGCGTTGGCCTGCACATGATATTGCGCCACTGATTGAGCTGATTGCCGATCCAGAGCATTTCGTCGAAGATGACGGCACTTATCAAATGAGCGAAGTCCAAGCCAAGGCCATTCTTGACCTGCGCCTGCACAAACTTACTGGGTTAGAACGCGGCAAAATCGGTGATGAGTTGAGAGAAATCACTGATCTTATCGCTGAATTGCTCACAATCTTGCGTGACCGTGAAAAAATGCTCCAAGTTCTGGTGGATGAACTGCAAGAAGTCAAAGAAAAATTCGGAACGCCGCGCCGTACAGAGCTTTGCGACGCCGAATTTGAAATGGATATCGAAGACCTTATCCAACGTGAAGATATGGTTGTGACAATCACCCATGGTGGCTATGTGAAACGCGTTCCATTGGATACATATCGCGCACAAAGACGCGGTGGTAAGGGGCGCTCGGGCATGGCAATGAAGGACGAAGATTTCGTCTCTGATTTGTTCGTAGCCTCAACCCACACACCAATTCTATTTTTCACCAGCCGAGGTATCGTTCACCGTATGAAGGTATATCAGCTTCCACTTGCAACGCCGCAAAGCCGTGGTAAAGCCTTGGTCAATATGCTGCCGCTTGAAAAAGAAGAAAATGTAAGCGTCTATATGCACATGCCCGAAGATGAAGATGTTTGGAATGGTTTAGACATAATGTTCGCAACCAGCCACGGTTCTGTGCGTCGTAATAAACTCTCTGACTTCAAAAACATCCGTTCTAACGGTTTGATCGCGATGAAGCTCGGTGAAGACGAAAGTCTGGTCTCTGTCAAGTTATGTGAAGAGGATGACGATATCATGCTCGCCACACGTCAGGGCAAAGCTATCCGCTTCCCCGTAACGGATATCCGCGTATTCGCGGGGCGCACTTCCACAGGGGTTCGCGGTGTAAGGATGAAAGGCAAAGATGATGAGGTTATCTCTATGTCTGTTCTTAAGCATGTTGATGTCACAGCGGATGAGCGTAATGCCTATCTGAAAATGGCAAGCCAGATGATCGGCGAAGATGCCGAAGGTATGGATATCGAAGAAACAGACTTCGAACTATCGCAAGAGCGTTTTCAAGAATTGTTAGGAAAGGAACAAATTGTTCTCACCCTATCAAATAAAGGCTATGGCAAGCGCACATCCGCCTATGAATACCGCGTTTCCGGGCGCGGCGGGCAGGGCGTGGCGAATATGTCATTAACGAAGAAAAACGGCGGTGAAGTCGTTGCAACCTTCCCCGTGACTGATGATCATCAGATTATGCTCGTCACCAATAAGGGCAAACTTATCCGTACACCAGTCGAAAATATCCGCACCACAGGCCGGAGCGCCCAAGGCGTAACAGTATTCAAGGTTGATGCGGACGAATCTGTTGTTTCCGTTGCATGGCTCATTCAAGATGAAGATGAAGAAGGCGCGGATGATAACACTTTAAACGCCGCCGATGGTGAAGAAGGTCAAGCCCCAGAGGGAAACAACAACACTGGTGAAGAAACACCTCCGTCAGACGAATAATACTATGGAACAAAACGGAAAATACATTACCGGCGTTTACCCTGGTACATTTGACCCCGTGACCAAGGGGCATTTGCATCTTATCCGTCGCGCCAGCCGTATGGTGGATAAGCTTATTATCGCCGTCGCCGACAGCCCGAAAAAAGGTCCTTTGTTCTCTCATGAGGAGCGCCTTGAAATGCTCCGCGCGGATATCGAAAATCTTCCGGAAAAAGGATGCGAAATAGAGGTGCAAAGCTTTAACAAACTCCTCGTTCACTTTGCCCGCGATGTCGGTGCAACTGCAATATTTCGGGGCTTGCGCGCCGTATCAGATTTTGAATATGAATTCCAAATGACAGGCATGAACGCAAAGCTCGACCCTACCATTGAAACAGTCTTTTTAATGGCCGCCGATAAATGGCAATTCGTGTCTTCATCCTTCGTAAAGGAAATATCAAATCTCGACGGAGAGGTCGATGAATTCGTAACGCCACTCGTAGCCGAAAAATTACAGAAAAAATTCCAAAAATAACGACAGAAAAGCTTGACGTGGATGCACTAAATACATATTGTGCAGCAATCCAAACGGCATAGCCGTTTTTATTCAAGATGATCGCGTAGCTCAGCTGGTAGAGCAACTGACTTTTAATCAGTAGGTCCCGAGTTCGAATCTCGGCGCGATCACCACTTTTCTTATCCCACACAATCCGATGCAATCCAAAAACACTAAGTAATCAGGCGTTTACGCGGGTTTTATTTGTCCGTTTTCGTCCGATGCGATAGGAACAGATCCAGCACGTTTTCGGGTGCTTTTGCAGGTGCTTGGATTTATAAGAAAAGGAAACACCTGATGAATCTTACGAACATGGCTGTCACTAACGCTAAGCCCAAGCCGGTTGCATATAAAATGACCGATGGTAAGGGCTTATACCTTAAAGTTTTGAAAACAGGCGGCAAAAGCTGGCGTTATGATTTTCGTTTAGCATTCCCTGATGGAACGACTAAGAATAGTACCTTCTACATTGGTCTTTATCCTGATGTTAGCTTGGCGCAAGCACGAGAATTACACGCAAAGGCTCATAGGCTTGTTTCACAAGGCATTGATCCGAACGAAGATAAAAAAGAACAAAAGCGCAAGCATTGGCAAGAACGCGAATTAAAGTTTTCCGATGTTGCCAATGAATGGCTGGAAAAGCGTAAATCTGAAATCAAGCCCCAAACATATAGTGGTATCGTAAAATGCTTGAATAATGACGTATTGCCAGAAATAGGGCATATCCCGATGGTAGACCTTAACGCGCAAGATTTTCTTCACATGTTGAAACGTGTTGAAAGCCGTGGCGCGGTTGACATGGTTAAGCGTATAAGTCAGCATTGCAGTCAAATCTTAAAATATGGTGTTGCCACATCAGTCTAATCTCTGAATGAACAAAGTCCGAAATTCATTTCGCCGTATGCTCATCCATAAAGTTATTAAAAAATGGAACAAGGTGCTTTGCGCCATGAATATTCAGGTGGTTATCATCCATATACATAAACCGCCCCGCATCATCAATGGGCGATGATAAATATGCCGCTGCATCAAAATAAGGCACGCCAATCTCATTCAGTTCGGGAACAAAATCCGTGTAAACCCGATTAAGAAGATCGGCATTGAACTCATCATTAAACGCATAACAGTCCTTTTGTTGCTGTTTCAATGCGGGAAGAAGCGTCCAAATAAAAAGATTCTGCCTGACATAGCATGTGTTGGGTTGATACTCAAACTCCGGAACAGCCCCAAGAAAAACAGTTTCGGCATCCAGTTTCTTAATATCTCGAAGAGATAATATTTCCTCCGCATCGCCCGTTGGCCCACGTTGTGCCAAAAAGATATATCGAAGGTCATCGTTATTGTTCAGCTCGGCATAAAAATCCTTCGATAGCTGCTCACAATACGTATCCCGCGTGCCAGCCTTAAATCGTGGCGCATCCGTCTTTACCCATGTTTTGCATGCACCGCGCATAAATAACCGCACGGTAAGGCCCTTTCCCTGCGCCCAATCTAATACGGTTGGAATAAAATGTGATGCATGTGAGTCGCCCGTTAAGATCACTTCATAGCTATTCTTATTCGGCCCAATCACACATTCATCAATATTATAGGCCCCCCCCTCAACCGAGCACTCCTTCACCCATTGATTTGGCGTTGATATGCTTTTGTCAATCTGGGCGGTAATACGCCAAGATGCTCTGCTATGTTTTTTCAAGATATTCGCGCCAATCAAGGTAATGGCAATGACAAGAACACCACAAAGTAAAACCTTCCAAGGCGCAGGTTTAATCGCTCTAAATGGGCGCTCTACAATGTAATAAGATGCCGCGCCCATAACGAGTGACGCCGCCAGAATAGAGACTTGCGCGATGAAAGATAAATTCCCTGGAACAATCGTCTTATAAAAAATAATAATAGGCCAATGCCAAAGATAGAGCGAATAAGAAATAGCCCCGATAAAAACAATCGGTGCAAAGGACAGCATCTTGTGAATATGCAGGTCCTTGTTTTGTGCGCTATACATAATAAGCGCAACCCCAAGACAGGGCAGGAGCGCCCGCAAACCAGGAAAATGACGTTCATCCAGTAAAAAACACCCCGCCAGAATAAGCGCCATCCCAATATAAGAGAGTAGATGGAGCATGAAATCGTGTTTCATCTTTGGAATAATATTCAGTGCCAAAATCCCGCCAATGGCAAGTTCCCACGCGCGCGAATGAAGCATGTAAAACGCCTGCATCGCATCATGACGCAGCAAATATTCACTAAGGGCTAAGCTGCTGATGAAAAGAGTCCCGATTAGAAATCCCTTGACCTTCCGCAGTTTTGTGCCAAGTATCCCAAGCAGCAGAAGCGGCCAAACAAAGTAGAATTGCTCCTCCACGCCTAACGACCATGTATGCAATAACGCTGCATTTTTGCCGGAACTATCAAAATAATCCAGCTCCCCCGCAAAGAAGAAGTTAGAAAATTGCGCCGCCGCCATCCGCAAAGATTTAAGATGGTATCCATATTCATCGGGCGCAAAAAACACAATCGCGCCAAGGCAAGACAGCCATAACATAACAAACAGAGCAGGGAAGATACGCTTCACCCGCCGCGCATAAAAATCCATGAATGAAAATTCTTTGCGCTCAATCTCATTCGCAATAATCCGCGTAATCAAAAACCCCGATATAACAAAGAAAATATCGACGCCAATAAACCCACCTTGAAAAACGGCAATATCCAAATGAAAAAGGATAACAATCATAACCGCCAACGCCCTCAAGCCATCAATATAAGGAATGTATGTCGATTGATTGGTTGGGCGTATCATGTGGCGCGTCTGTTGTTTTGAATAATGCCCAGAGTATCAATATGACCAAAGCAGGCAATAGTATTTCACAATAATCACAAGGTTTTACAAAACAAAAAAGCCGAAAACATAAAAACTCTGCGTTTTAAAAATATACTTATCATTTTAATTGCCATTGATATTGTGCTCTATTTTATGAAGTACAAAGGTAGGAGGTTCTAATGATTGTTGCGGAGTTGTTTTATCCGAGGGAACTTAAGGGAATTATTGCTGAATTACGTGCGAAGGGTGATTTGAATGAAGAGGTTTTGCTACGGCTATCTAGAGAAATACTTCGGGTGAAAGCATGGTATTTGTTACTGGCCGTTTTATGTTTATCAACTCAGTCTTATCTCGCTTCAAGCGTTTCTTATATTACTTTAGCATCTGGGGTTATGTTTTTTCTTTTGCCTGTTACGCGAATAAATTAATTTATTTTACCTTATTCATTGGGAATAATAACAAGTGGGATTATTGACGGTATTCACTATGATCCAATTCCTTCGCATGGCACATATGGATGGTCAATTAAATACGGTTCTTCTGACGCCAAAGGAGTGAAACATTATGGCAGCCAAAATGGTATAAAGAAAAAAGACATATCAAGCTGCAGCTTTTATAAAGGTGATGTTATTAGTGTTTCTTATTTAGAAAATAGCTCTCAAATTAATGCGATATATATAAATAGTTTATGTTCAAGATATTCTCTAAAAAAGTCAAAAAAAGCCAGAAGAGCAATCTCATCTGGCTTTCGTGATTTTTATAATTGAAGCGTGGAATTAACCGTTCGCTTCCTGTGCTTCGTTTTCGTCCTTCTCGATAAGCTCACCAGTTTCCTGATCAACCGCTTTCATCGAAAGTTTGAACTTGCCACGATTATCAACGCCGCTCAAAAGAACCTTAACTTCGTCACCTTCATTGATAACATCGGTTGTTTTGGCAACGCGGTGATCCGCAAGTTCAGAGATGTGAACAAGCCCGTCACGCGCACCCATAAAGTTCACAAACGCGCCAAAATCAACGCATTTAACAACTTTACCAGTATAGATCGTGCCAACTTCTGGCTCATCCGTGATGGCTTTAATCATGCTCAATGCTTTCTCAATCGCATCGGCATTCACCGCTGCAATTTTCACTGTGCCGTCATCTTCGATATCAATTTTAGTTTCTGACACTTCGATGATCTCACGAATGATCTTACCGCCCGTTCCAATAACCTCACGGATTTTATCCGTTGGGATTTTAATTGAAACGATTTGCGGCGCATTAGCATTCAGCTCACCACGTCCTTCGGTCAAGGCCTTCGCCATTTCACCAAGAATATGGATACGGCCATCTTTCGCCTGATCCAATGCTACGGTCATGATTTCCTTTGTAATGGATGTGATCTTAATATCCATCTGAAGCGCAGTAATACCTTTTTCAGTACCTGCAACTTTGAAATCCATGTCACCAAGATGATCTTCATCACCAAGAATGTCTGAAAGAACCGCAAAGTCTTCGCCTTCTTTAATAAGACCCATCGCAATACCCGCAACTGGCGCTTTCAACGGAACACCCGCATCCATAAGCGCTAATGATGTACCACAAACAGTCGCCATAGACGATGAACCGTTACTCTCTGTGATCTCAGAAACAGAGCGCATAGTATACGGAAACTCTTCTCTAGAAGGCAAAAGCGGGTTAATCGCGCGCCATGCCAATTTACCATGACCAATCTCACGACGACCCGGAGGCCCCATGCGACCAGCCTCACCAACAGAATAAGGCGGGAAGTTATAATGAAGCAAGAAACGCTCCTTATATTCACCCTCTAAACGATCCATAAGCTGCTCATCCTGACCAGTTCCAAGTGTTGCAACCACCAATGCCTGCGTCTCACCGCGTGTGAATAGGCATGAACCATGCGTACGTGAAAGAACCCCAACTTCCGATACAATCGGACGCACAGTCTTTGTGTCACGCTCATCAATACGCTTGCCGGTTTTCAAAATTGATCCACGAACAACATCCGCTTCTAATGACTTGAATTTTGATCCGATAATCGCGCTATCGATACCATTTGCTTCATCCGTAAACGCCTCAATCGCCGCGCTGCGAATCTCACCAACCGCCGTTTGACGCTCTAGCTTGTCAGTAATAGCATATGCTTTTTCAACGTCTTTTGCATATTTCTTCTTCAATGCATCAGCCATTTTTGTAATCGCTGCGGGTGTTTCTGGTATATCCCACATGTCTTTGGCGCACATTTCGGCCAAATCAATGATGCCCTTGATGACAGCTTGATACGCTTCGTGACCTGCATTAACCGCGCCAAGCATGATCTCCTCAGAAAGCTCCGATGCCTCTGATTCAACCATCAAAACGCCTTCCATAGTACCGGCAACAATCAGATCAAGATCCATGTCACCAACATCTTGCATTGGTGGGTTGATTAGGTATTCGCCGTCTTTATAACAAACGCGTGCGCCACCAATCGGACCCATGAACGGAATGCCTGAAATTGTAAGAGCAGCAGAAGCGCCGATCATCGCAATCATGTCCGGGTCATTTTCAAGGTCATGTGAAACAACCGTACAAACAACCTGAACCTCATTCAAAAAGCCTTTCGGGAAAAGCGGACGAATAGGGCGGTCAATCAAACGTGATGTCAGTGTTTCTTTCTCGCTCGGACGTGCCTCACGCTTAAAAAATCCACCAGGGATTTTACCGGCTGAATATGTTTTTTCTTGATAATGAACAGAAAGAGGGAAAAAATCTTGCCCATCTCTGATGCTTTTCGAACCTGTCACGGCGCACAACACAGATGTGTCACCAATAGTTGCCAAAACCGCTCCATCGGCTTGGCGTGCGATTTTACCTGTTTCAAGTGTCAAAGTCTGACCAGCAAAATCAATTTCTTTTTTATATACGTTAAACATTTATTTTCCTTATGTTTTGTTTAAGTGCCTTCTCGCGCATACCGTATAATCACGGCATGACGCAGCGTTAAAAACGCTTGGATTTTTTAAAGTATCGGGAAGGTCTTCGGTGGACTGTTAAAAGCATCTCAAACGTTGCTTTTAATTGTCAACCGCAAGGCCATTTCGAACCTATTGATCCAAACGAATATAGACATCGCATTATATATACAAAATGTCAAAGGTTACTTGGAAAACCTTCGGGTTAAGGGATGCATAAATTCAATGTTGTTTTTGACGCAATATAACGCCATAGTGCGAGTTGTTGAATTTTAATTCGGGTGAGAAAAATGAATGATCAGCCTCCAAAATCTGTGGACGATGTAATCCAAATGGATGATGCATCAAGCGCTCGTGGCCCTGTGGCTCGCTTGCGGGGATATTTCTTGGCGGGAATTGTTGTGACCGCGCCAATAAGTTTAACCATATACCTCACCTATATTTTCTTAACCTTCGTAGACAGCAAGGTCGTCCTCCTCCTGCCAGAGGATTGGTACGAGGCATTATACGGACGCACATTTTTCCCTGGAATTGGCCTGATCATCGCCGTTACGGCTTTTATCGTTATCGGCTGGTTCGCCACGAATTTCCTTGGTCGCCTTGTTATACGTGTCTCTGAATACTTCGTTGATAGAATGCCTGTTATCCGCACACTTTACGGCGCGATAAAACAAATTTTCGAAACAATAATGGCGACGCAATCAACCGCGTTTCGTGAGGTCGTAATGATGGAATATCCCCGCAAAGGCGTATGGTCAATCGGGTTTGTAACGGGCGTCACCCAAGGCGAAGTGCAGGAAATGACAAAGCAAGAAACGGTGAATGTGTTTGTTCCAACCACGCCAAACCCAACATCGGGCTATTTGCTGTTCGTTCCGAAAAAGGAGCTCAAATATCTGGATATGAGCGTAGAAGAAGGCGTAAAACTCGTCGTGTCCGCGGGGATTATCACGCCTAAAACCGCTGAAGAAAAACTCGAAAAAAAGAAATAAGATAAAGAAAAATAAGATATGTGCACTCTTATTAAATCAATTCAGGAACGCGACCCCTCTAACCCCACATTTTTAGAGGTGCTCTTTGCCTATAACGGTTTTCACGCGGTGTGCCTTCATCGCATGAACAACTTTATATGGGGGCTTGGATTGCGCGCTTTGGCACGGTTTTTTGCCAATATAACACGGTTTTTAACGGGAATTGAAATCCACCCCGAGGCAACCATAGGCCAAAACTTCTTCATCGATCATGGTACAGGCGTCGTTATCGGCCAAACTGCGATAATCGAAGATAACGTCACCATCTATCATGGCGTAACCCTTGGCGGAGTGGGGCGCGTTGGTGCGGTAAATGGAAAACGCCACCCAACATTAAAGGAGGGCGCAATCATCGGCGCAGGCGCGCAAGTCCTTGGCGATATTACAATCGGCGCACATGCGAAGGTCGGCTCAAACTCTGTGGTAACTTCTGATATCCCTGATGGCGCAACCGCCATCGGAATCCCCGCCCGCGTCATCGGCGGCGACGACCGCGCCCGCGCCTACGGCATGCCAAGCATGAAGGAAATGGAAGATGTCACCTTCACAATCGACTGCATCATCCGCGAAATGGGCAAGATTAAGAAGGAGCTGAATATCGATGATGTTGAATGTGGGAAAAGTAAGTGATTTTTTCTGAAATATGATAAGGTTTTCTTGCGACCCAAAGCGGACACTAAAAAAACATTGGGATATGAGTAAATGTACAAAAAAATTGAGCCATTAGAAATAAAAGAGATATCTGTACTCAAAGATTCCAAATACTTTGTTAACCGCATCAATAGATGCCCTTAATTTACAAATGCGGCGTTTAAAAGAATACGACATTGGTCTTGCTGACGATTTTTGGGGATACGTAGCAGATGTCAATTTTTATATTGTAGCTTTGAGAAGGTTTAGAAAATCAATATCCGTATGCTTAAAAGTAGAAAAACTGAATTCTGAAATAAAAAATGCGCTAAATGATTTTGACTCGGAAACAGGTTTTACAAAAAAATGAGAGACATTATAGAGCATATCGATGCATACGTTCCAAATGCTCCTAAGAGACACCATCTAAATATCGAGAATTCAGAGTTATATACTATTACTTTTGAAAAGGACTCTTTTTGTTGGGCCGGTTTTGAGTTTAATGAAGATGTGACTCAAAAAGCCGCCAATAATTTATTCCTAAAATATCAGGATATAACTAAGCGTGAATTTGAAGCATATAGAAATAGTCACGCCTAAACAGATTAACTTCCGCCTTTAACCTAAATCTGCCGTATAAATTGTTATTTTCTCTCGTAGGGGTAAAAAACTAACCACCCTTAAAATATCGAATTGCTTGATCCATTTCAAAGAGATAGAGCAGGTTTCTTAAGCTTTTTCCGCGCTCGCCCTCTAATCTCACATCTTTCGAAACAATGAGTTTCGCATCATCCCGCGCCGTGGCGAGCAATTCCCCATGCGCCGCCAAATTCGCGATTTTAAAATCCGTCATCCCGCTTTGCTTTGTTCCCAACACATCGCCGCCACCACGAAGCTCCAAATCTTTCTCCGCAATCACGAAGCCATCTTCCGTATTACGCATGATGCTCAAACGCTCCTTCGCAATTTCACCAAGCGGCGCAGAGTAAACCAAGAAACAATAGGACTGATCCGATCCACGCCCAACCCGCCCGCGGAGCTGATGCAACTGCGACAGGCCAAAACGCTCCGCATGCTCAATCACCATAATGGTGGCTTCGGGCACATTCACGCCCACCTCAATCACAGTGGTGGCAACCAAAATATCAAGCTCACCATGCGCAAAGCGTCTCATGACCTCGTCTTTCTCCGCGGGTTTCATGCGCCCGTGAACCAATCCAACGCGCTCCCCGAAATGCGCCGAGAGGATATCGTATCGCTCCTCCGCCGCCGCCATATCGGACAGCTCGGATTCTTCCACCAATGGGCAAACCCAATACACCCGCACACCATCCTTGATCTTGCGCGAAATGCCGTCAATAACCTGATCCAGCTTTTCCTTCGCAAACAGCATCGTTTGAATGGGTTTACGTCCCGGTGGCTTCTCATCCAATTTCGAAATCTCCAAATCCCCATACGCTGTAAGGGCAAGCGTGCGCGGAATAGGGGTGGCCGTCATCAGCAATATATCAGTGCCTTTGCCCTTATTCGAAAGCTCCAATCGTTGATGCACACCAAATCTATGCTGCTCATCAATCACCGCAATCCCAAGGTCTTGATACGCAACATCCGCCTGAAATATCGCATGTGTTCCGATAATAATTTGCGCCGCGCCATTATGAATTTGCTGCAATATCGTGTCACGGCTTTTGCCCTTATCACGACCTGTCAGCACAACAAACCGAACCCCGCACGCCTCCAACCAAGGCTTTAGGCTCTGTGCATGTTGCCGCGCCAGAATTTCCGTTGGTGCAATCATCGCTGCTTGTGATCCTGCTTCCACCGTATTGAGCATAGCCAAGGCCGCCACAACGGTTTTCCCACTCCCCACATCCCCTTGGATAAGGCGCATCATGCGACCCACTTGCCCCATATCATGATCAACCTCATAAAGACTTCGCTTCTGCGCCCCCGTCAGCTCAAACGGTATCGCGGCCTCTATCTTCGGGCGTAAAACGGTGGAGGTTGGAAATGCGCGCCCACTGGTTTTACGATGTTGATCCCGCACAAGCGCAAGCGCCAACTGGTTCGCAAGCAACTCATCATAGGCAAGGCGCATCCGCACCTTATGCATCGGATCAAGCGCCGCTTCCGCGTCAGGTTCATGCAGTTCATGCATCGCCGCATTCCAATCAGGCCATCCCTCACGCGCCTTATGCGCCGCATCCAACCACTCTGGTAAAACAGGAATATCGTTTTTTGCGCTACGTATCGATTTGTTAATGATTTTATTCGTTATTCCGGCCGTTAAGGGGTAAATTGGCTCAACCGACTCTAATTTCTCCCGCTCTTCGGGCTTGGCAATATCGGGATGCACCATTTGTGGCTGCCCCTGAAAATATTCCACCTTGCCACTAATCACCACCTCCGCGCCAAGGGGGAGGAGCTTTTCAATCCACCCCTTATTCGCCCGAAAAAAGACAAGGGATATCGCGCCGCTCTCATCCACCGCCTTCACGCGATAGGGCAATGATTTACGCGCATTCGGAAAATGTTTATCAACCCGAACCTGCGTGGTGACGATTTTACCATTCGGGCAATGCGCCACGGGGCATGAAAACCGCCGATCAATAAAATCAACGGGCGCATGGAGGAGGAGGTCTAAAACCTTCTCCCCGCCAATCAACTTGCTCATAAGCTTGGCACTGCGCGGCCCCACACCGGGCAGGGCGGTGATGCTACGGAATAACGGATCAAGTGCAAAAGGGCGTTGACTCATATAAAAACAATCTGTTCAAATTAGTATTAAAATAGAATACTGTCATCCTGAACAAAGTGAAGGATCTTTTTCAAGATTGTTACGAAATTTAGAGATAGCATTATATAGTGATTTCAAATTATTTTGATTTGAAATTGTACAGAGTAAGTGCGGGGCGGGCGAAAAGCCCGAAAGCATGTTCGGCAAATGAGAACTTTAAATTTGTTTTGATAAAAATAAATTTAAATAGAAACAGGAATTATTATGAGTGATTTTATGGAGCCCGCAGGCAAAAAAGACGAGCCATTGGATAATAAGCGCCGGCGTTTAATTTTCCGCTCTGACCATCGCGGGATAAAGGAAATGGACGTTATAATGGGGCGCTTCGCCAAGGCACACGTGCCGACCTTCACAGAAGAAGAGCTAAGCGAGTATGACACCCTCCTATGCAATAACGACCCCGATTTGTATAATTGGATCACGCAAAAAGAACCCGCCCCCGATGACATAGTGTCAATGGGCGTATTTGTGAAGTTATTGGCGTTCGAGTTTGTTTAGAGGAGCATTAAAATGCAAAAAATAGCATTTATTCTATCTGTATTGTTGATCACTATTCACCCAGTATTTTCTATGCCCGATGGTATGGAAAATGAAACGCGCGAGCTTTTATGGAGTGAAGAAGACGAGAAGAATAAGCAAGATGAGAAGACACCAGAAGATTTACCAAACGGTATTTGTAGTGGTTTACCAGAAAGCGTTCTGATCGCTTGGTCGGTCCATGCTGTTACGCAGGCCATGACGTTCCGTCATGATAATCAAGTTGAACAATTTGAAGAAATATCAAAATATTTTACTAAGCGTGGCTGGAAGAGTTTTAGAGGGGCATTAGACAGATCCACGATACCCGATTTAGTGAAGAAGAAAAAGCAATCGTTATCAACGACGGTCGATGATAGGCGTGAGAATGAAATTGAAATTCAGTCCTGTGGGCCAGTTGCAGGATCCGAGCAGGCCGCAGTACAAATTCCGCTTGCTATGAGTTTTGAATCGGAAAATCAGATGCCAAGTAATACACATATGTTGGTTACAATTATAGTAAAGGGGCGGCATGGTGAAAATCCTGCAGGAATAGAGCAATGGATAGCAACGTCTTATTAAAACTAAACCTTCTTAAATACCGCGCGATACGCATAGCGTTTATACATATGATGAACCGTAAGCGAGCCTTTGCCCTCGGCCTCTAATCGTTTCATATAGTTCAAGATTTCGGGCTTATGATACACGTGGAATTTATCAAGCCACCAAAACACGAATTTACTGAATGCTTTTGGTAAATCTTCCTGCCCACCAAAATCCACAACGTGAATCTCTCCACCTTGGGGAAGCAATTCAAGCGCGTGATCCACCGATTCCTGCCATGGTGGAATAATCGACAGGGCATATGAAAACACAATTTTATCAAGCGGCGCATCAATGCCAAAAAGCTCATCAGGTTTAAAACTCTGCGAAAAGGCTTGCTTCAAAGTCACACCATTTTCCAATTCGGCATGCTCTACATGCGCGCGTGCGGTCTTTAACATCTCATCCGATGCATCCAATCCATAGATATGCGCCTTAGGATACCGCTTAGCAATCTTGATCAAGTTCCGCGCCGTCCCGCATCCAACTTCACAAACGGCTTCACCGTCTTTCGCGTCTAGATTTTCAATCAGGCTATCCCTGCCGAGCAGGTAATACTTACGGGTCAAATCATAAATGTGACGCGTCCAACGATACATGTTGTCCATGTTCTTTTTGATTTGGTCTTCACTGCCTACATCATTTGCCGGTTTTTGATTTACCATCTTAGCTACAGGCCTGTCTTCTGTTTCATCTGCCATATTGCTTGCGGCATCATTTGATTGTGATTTCATAGCATTTATCGCCATATTCTATGCCGCCTTTGTATCTTTTTTGCTCTTTTTACGATCCAATGTATAGGTATGAAATCCTCCATAAATTGATGATCTATCTTGCTCATTACGCGGTGCGGCCAAACTCTCATCATATTCCCATGGTGAAAGAGTATCTTCTTTAAGGCCTTCGGTCAGTGGGCTGTGATCCCCCGCCGTTCTGAAGATGACCCGCGCCCCATCCGTGGCAGAGCGCAATACAGCCTCCCACAAATCATTGAGCTGGTCATCATTCATCCAATCCTGCGCGTCCAAAAAGACATAGGCATCAACGCTGTCCGCGCCTTGCTTATCAAGATATTCGGTGATGGTGCAATGCTCCACCTTTGCATTGTCGATATTCGCCTTTAACGTCGCATAGTTCTCTTCCTTAAGGTAACGCGGCAGAGCAACACGGTTCTCACGGTCATATCCGCGGCCAAAGGCCTGCCATGCGAAATAGTTATCAGAGATCGGGAATTGACACGCCATGCGCTCTAAACGCGCCTTAAGCAATGATGCCATATCACCCTTCGCAGATTCGTTCAGCTCATCAAATTGAGAAGGGGGAATACCAAGCCCATATAAAGACTCTGGTTTACCGCACATCATTTTCACAAAGCGTTTATTGAAAAGCGGGCCAAGCGTGCGGTCAAAAATAACCTTTTGCTCTTCCATGCTTCGCGCCTTTAAAAGGTCACGCGGGTTCTGCCCGTACATCTTTGCAACCAAATGAACCATACCAATAGATTTTCCAAGTAATCCAAAACGGTAAAAATTCTTTTTGAACATATTAATGCGCCGACCATGTGGGAATACTTTCTTCTCCCAATAATCACGCGTATATTTATCAAGGTTTGGCTTAATATATTTATCGTAATTCACAATATTCTGTGCATCATCGGCGCACCCAAAGAACAGGAAAAAGCTATCATAATCGGGAAGGTGTTTAAGCGCCGCAATTTTGAGCCGCCCAAGCGCCACATGATGCGGGTTCAAATCCACCGCCGTTACAGATGCCGGGCTCTCCGTCAAGTAATTCATCATATTACACCCGCCCGAACATATCGTCATAATGCGGGTGGTGTTATCAATCTTCATGGCTGGGATATCAACTTCGGGATCTTCCCAAATTTGCGGATACACGAAACCACTAAATGCGGCTGTAAACATGCGTTCTTGAAAGCCGCGCTTTGACGTGGCCTTATTGCCGTGACCAAGAACTGCTTTTTTAAGCAGCTTTTTATCTGCAACTGTATCTGTTTCACTCAAAAGTCTTGTATCCGCACTCATAATGTCGATGTCCCTTGAAATAGACTGCAATCTATATATAAAAAGCATTTCGAACGCAAACAACAATTTTAAGAGAATAGAGTGAATTCTGTGCACAATTTAGCCGCCAATACCGAAAAACAAGGCGATGCCAATATTATTTACGGCGTTCCAGAAGGGGAAGATGCACGGCTTCTTGCCCGCCGTGCCCGTGATATTATGGCGGATGATCGTGTTTTGGTGCATATTGCTCTTGATGATGCGCGTATCGCCGCACTTCAGGATTTACTCGCATTTTTTGCCCCCGATGTAAAAGTACTAACCTTGCCTGCTTGGGACTGCCTCCCCTATGACCGCGTGTCCCCGCATGGTGATGTTGTTGCCGCGCGCGTCGCAAACTTAACAAAACTTATGCTATGGGATAATGAAAAGCAGCGCTACCCCCGCATTCTCCTCACCAGTGTTAATGCTGCCTTGCAACGGGTCATGCCACGCGAAACCCTGCGTGAAGCCAGCTTTATCGCATCCGTCGGCGAGCGAATAAATTTGGATCATATGAACCTGTTCTTGACCCAAAATGGCTATGTGCGAAATGATACAGTGCGTGAAACGGGAGATTACGCGGTGCGCGGCGGCATTGTGGATATATTCCCCGCTGGCTATGAGCAACCAGTGCGTCTAGATCTATTTGGTGATGAGGTCGAAAGTATAAAGTCTTTTGATCCGTTGACACAACGCACCGATGCACCAATCAAGTCACTATCCCTAGAGCCTGTGACCGAATTCTTCTTAAACGAATCCTCAATATCAAAATTTCGTAGCGCCTACCGCGAAGCCTTTGGTGTGGTGCAGAATGATGACCCGCTTTATGACGCGGTCAGCGAAGGCCGCCGCTATAACGGGATGGAGCATTGGCTACCACTGTTTTACGATAAAATGAACACCATATTCGACTATACCCCAAACGCTGCTGTTCTTTTCGATCACCATGCCCGCGATTCCTATACCGAGCGCATGGTGCAAATTCGCGACTTTTATGATGCGCGGATGACGCTTGCGCGCGCGGCAAAGGACAGAGAGAAGAAGCAAACAAAGGGGACATTATCAGGATCAATTTATCACCCTCTGCCCGTTGAAACGTTATATATAGAAGAGCGAGAATGGCAAAATTGCACCAATGCTTCACACACTCTATCGCCCTTCGGTGCGCCCGAAGGGATAGCCGCCCCTGATGAAGAGGCAAGAAAAGGGCGTGACTTCGCCGATATTCGCAGCTTGCCCAATGGCGATGTGTTTGCTGAACTCCGCAAGCACATCACCGCGCAAATGGCAGCTAAAAAACAAACCCTCATCGCAGCATATAGCGAAGGTTCCGCCACGCGCCTTAAGGGGTTGATGGAAAATGCGAACATAACAGACATTATTGATATCAAAGACCCACGCGATTTAAAAAAGCTGAAGCCACACCAAATCGGCCTGTGTGTTGTTGCACTTGAACATGGATTTGTTGCGCTGGATATTGCGGTATTGAGTGAGCAGGACATCCTCGGTGATCGCCTCGCGCGTAAGGCAAAGAAAAGCCGTAAGGCCGATAACTTCCTCACCGAAGTGTCTGCTTTGGATGAGAATGATCTGGTCGTGCATCTTGATCATGGAATAGGGCGATTTATCGCGCTTGAAACAGTTGATGCTGCGGGCACGCAATATGATTGCCTTAAAATCGAATATGCGGGCGGTGACCGCCTTTATGTGCCTGTTGTCAACCTCGATGTTCTTTCGCGTTTTGGTTCTGATGAAGGCACAACGCAGCTTGATAAACTCGGCGGCGCAGGGTGGCAAGCCCGTAAAGCCAAGGCCAAGAAAAACCTAATGGAGATAGCCGATAAGCTCCTTGGTATTGCTGCGGCGAGACAGCTGAAAAAAGCAGATAAGCTTGAAGTATCACCCGAGCTGTATAACGAGTTCTGCGCACGCTTCCCTTACGTGGAAACCGAAGATCAAGAGCGCAGCATAAATTCTGTGTTAGAGGGGCTGGCGGGCACGTACCCCATGGATCATCTCGTCTGCGGCGATGTCGGTTTTGGTAAAACCGAGGTAGCCCTTCGCGCGGCTTATGTTGCGGCAATGTCAGGTGTTCAGGTGGCCATTGCTGTGCCGACAACATTACTCGCTCGCCAACATTATAACAATTTTCAAAAGCGTTTCGCAGGTATGGGGATTCGCATCGAGCAGCTTTCGCGCATGGTTACACCAAAGGACGCAGAGCGCGCGAAGAGAGGATTGGCCGATGGCTCTGTTCAAATTGTTATCGGCACACATGCTCTTTTTGCTAAATCCATGAAATTCAATAACCTTGGTCTTTTAATTGTTGATGAGGAACAGCGTTTCGGCGTAAAGCAAAAAGAAAAACTGAAAGAGATTAAAAGCAATATCCACGTCCTCACCTTGACCGCCACGCCAATCCCGCGCACCCTGCAAATGTCATTAACAGGTGTGAAGGAAATGAGCCTTATTACGACCCCGCCCGTTGATCGCCTCGCGGTGCGCACTTTCGTGATGCCAATTGATACGGTTGTGATCCGCGATGCTTTGCTACGCGAACATTATCGCGGCGGGCAGAGCTTCTACGTTGTGCCGCGCGTTAAGGATTTAAAAGATATAGCCGAAATGCTGCGTGAGATTGCGCCGGAAGTAAAGGTGATTGATGCGCATGGTCAAATGACACCAACTGAGCTAGAAGACCGCATGACCGCCTTTTATGATGGGCAATATGATGTACTTCTTGCAACCAATATCATCGAAAGCGGTATTGATATTCCAACCGCCAATACGATGATTGTCCACCGTGCCGATATGTTTGGTCTGTCGCAACTTTATCAAATCAGGGGGCGCATCGGGCGATCAAAACAACGTGCTTACGCTTATCTCACCTATAAACCAAACACAGTTTTGAACCCCTTGGCGCAAAAGCGTTTAGAGGTCATGGAAACGCTCGATACCCTCGGTTCAGGCTTCCAGCTTGCCTCACATGATATGGATATTCGTGGCGCGGGAAACTTACTTGGCGACGCACAAAGCGGTCATATCCGCGAAATAGGGGTGGAGCTATATCAGCAAATGCTAGAAGAAGCCGTAGCCGCCGCACGCTCAGGTGTCACGGAAATAGAAGACGCTACGCCAGATCAATGGTCACCGCAAATTAATCTTGGTGCATCGGTTCTCATCCCCGAAACTTATGTCGAGGATCTCGGTGTTCGGATGAGCCTGTATCGCCGCCTCAATGACCTTGATGAAAAGGATGAGATAGAGGGCTTTGCCGCGGAAATGATTGACCGCTTCGGTGTGCTTCCTGATGAGGTCGAAAACCTGCTCGAAATTCTCCAAATAAAAATGCTATGCAAAATCGCGGGCGTATCGAAAGTCGATGCGGGGCCAAAAGGCGCAATTATCGAATTCCACAAAAACATCCCCCCCAATGTTGATGGTATTATGAAATGGATCATGACAAAGGCGGGAACAGTAAAAATCCGCCCCGATCAAAAATTATCAGCAACGCGTGCGTGGCCAAAAACTCAAATGCGCGTTAAGGGCGTGCGTACATTAATGAAAGAGCTTGCAGGATTATCGGGATAAAATATTCAAATCTTTAGATTTCTTAACGATTATATGGCACTCTTAATGCGTGCAAATTATATAAGGTGTACTATGTCCAAAGAATATGCAGAAGAAAAAATAAGGGAATCGTTAAGCCTTCATGGTGGCAATACAGCGCGTGCGCGAAAACACCTCATCAGCCTTGCACAAAACGATCTGAAGCTATTAAGCGCTCTGACCCTTCCACACTTGGATGGTATTGTGTCTTACCAGGTTGACCGCGTTGCCTCAGGCAGGGCAGAGCTTGAAAAACGTCATCCCGAATCCGCATCGCCATCCATCAAAAAGCAGGATAATTTTGGTATGGATTTGCTCCGCGCAGTCGCCGCGAGCGAATCAACAGTCTTCGGTCAGCAAAACCCAGTGGGGAGCCGTCGTAAAATTGCATCGAAACAACATATCGATGCCATCCATAAAATAGCCGCCAGCCGCACAAAAGATGATCGAAAAAATCGATACTAATTATGATTAGCAGTGATAAAATCGATATTAGCACTCTAAAATCACAAATTGGTGTAGAAAATATAACGCCACTTCCGCGTGATGCATCACCCAGAGAATATTTTCGGGGCATAAAAAGTGATCAGAAATTCGTTCTAATGCTTTATCCTGAGGTTAATTCTGAAAGCAGAGCAGAGCTTTTGGATTTTATCCGTATCGGAAAATGGATCAATGATAATGGTATAAAATCCCCACAATGTATTGAGTTATATGAGAAAAATGGCTTTGCATTATTTGAAGACCTCGGTGAAACATCCTTCGGCGAAGCGCTAAGGAAAAATATAGAAACTCCACAAAATCTCTACCAATCCGCCACAGATGTTTTGTGTGTTCTTCGTGATGCTCAACCCCCGAATTTACCACAATATAACCAAAGTCGTATCCATAAAAACAGACGCCAACTCATTGATTACTATGTAACTTTTATTCGTGGGGCGCAGCCATCAGAAGAAACAACTCAAGGTTTTTTGAGTGTTTGGGATACCATTGAAAGCTCTCTGCCGCCATGCCCACAGGGCTTTGTTCATGGGGATTATCACCTTGAAAATCTGATTTATCAACCAACAGAACAGGGTATAAAAAAATGCGCTTTGATTGACTTCCAAGACGCCTTAAATGGTCCGTTGCCGTATGATTTGATGAATTTATTAGAAGATGCCCGCGTGGATGTCCCCGCTGATATTAAGGCAAATATGATTGAAAGATATTGCGCGCAAATGTCTGAAACAGAAAGAAAAAACTTTAAATTATGGTATCGCGTTCTCGCCGCGCAATTTCATGGGCGGGTGCTTGGCCTGTTCATAAAACTCGCAGCAGAGCAGGAGCGTGATAAATACCTCATACATATCCCCCGTTTGCAAAGTTATATGATTGAATCTTTAAAGTCTCCCATCCTTGCACCGCTAAAATCATGGTTTGAAAAAGAAGGGGTTGATTTTACGCTCATAAATGATTTAGATGGAAACGATATACGGCGTGCATTTCAAAACATAGCGTTTTAGAATTGTGCCATAAAAACTTAAACGGCATATTGTATTCCGTGTCGTCGCATTTTTGGCGCATGCACCATAATTAAAACAAGGAGTTACCATGTCCATCGTTTCAAATCGTCTTTCTCGTATTAAGCCTTCACCAACCATTGCGGTGACAAATAAGGCACGTGAATTAAAGGCCGCTGGTCGTGATGTAATTGGTTTGGGAGCGGGAGAGCCAGATTTCGATACGCCTGACTTCATAAAGGACGCAGCCAAGGCGGCAATCGATGCAGGTGATACAAAATACACCGCCGTTGATGGTACGCCCGTGCTTAAAGATGCGATTATCGCCAAGTTTAAACGTGATAATGAATTGGAGTATACCCGCGAACAAGTGAGCGTTGGAACAGGTGGAAAACAAATTCTTTACAATGCACTAATGGCTTCTGTTAATCCAGGTGATGAGGTAATCATTCCTGCTCCATATTGGGTGTCTTACCCAGATATGGTTTTGCTCGCAGAGGGAACACCCATAAGCATTCCATGTGAAAAGGAAAATGATTTTAAATTAACGCCCGAGCAGCTCGAGGCCGCAATAACGCCAAAAACCAAATGGTTTATATTTAATTCCCCGTCAAATCCAACGGGCGGCGCGTATTCCCGCGAAGAACTAAAGGCTCTTACTGATGTTCTGGTGAAGCATCCGCATGTTTATATCATGACCGATGATATGTATGAGCATTTGGTCTATGATGGGTTTAAATATTACACCCCCGCGCAAGTTGAGCCAAAGCTTTATGACCGCACTCTAACCTGTAATGGTGTATCAAAATCATATGCGATGACGGGTTGGCGCATTGGCTATGCCGCAGGGCCAAAAGACCTTATTAAGGCCATGTCTAAAATCCAAAGCCAAAGCACGTCAAACCCGTGCTCAATATCCCAAGCCGCAGCCACAGCCGCACTTAACGGTGATCAGTCATTCTTACAAGAGCGCAACGGAGTATTTAAAGAGCGCCGCGACATGGTCGTTGATATGCTGAGCGCCGCCGAAGGCATTGAATGCCTAAAGCCAGAAGGCGCATTTTACGTGTACCCGTCTTGCGCGGGATTGATTGGCAAGAAAACACCAGATGGCAAAGTTATTGAAACCGATGAAGATTTCGTCACATATTTGTTGGAAAGTGAAGGTGTTGCCTGCGTTCAGGGCGCAGCGTTTGGTCTGTCACCTTACTTCCGAATCTCTTATGCGACCAGTACAGAAAACCTTACGGAAGCCTGTAAGCGCATCCAGCGCGCCTGTGCCGCCCTTCATTAAAGGCGAAGCAACAGCAGTTTGAAATGCATCGCCCTACTTATAAGGCGGGGTGATCATCAGTATGACGTTCTGTAGGGGGAGGTGTATCATACTGGCTACGAATATCGGCCGAGTATTTTTCGTCTTCTGCATCAAATAGGTCAATGATTTTCGACCTTAAATTATCTTGAAGAAGAATATTATGACCAGCCTCTTCGATGTATATATGGCGAGTGTTTGGTTTAGTGTTAAAATACTTCTTGGCTGTTTTGGGATCCGCAAAGTCATCATTTGATGAAAGATAAGCAACAATGGGTGGGTCGCTGCGCTCTGCAAAATTACGGCTTTTTAGCAGTCTGTTTCCATAGCTTGATATTTCCAAAACCTGCCCATGAGTTGGCCGTCCGCGCGGGTCTCCATGTATGAGCTGCTCGGTAAGCCCTTGGGTAAAGTAAAAGGCCCGATCCAGAAGAGGGACGCCCGCATGCTCGTTAAAATGTCTGTTTGCATGCCATTTATATATTTTACTTAAGATGGGGTTTTCTTCTTCTGACGCCCCACGCGCATTAATAAATGGATTCGTATGAACAACAAGATCTATTCGAGGGATGTTATAAGGGTTAATGCTTTTGGCGTTAAGTTGTGCCATTTCAAAAACTGTAGCACTCGTGGAATGCGTCATAACGAAAAGTGGTGAATCAGGGGCTTTTAAGTCGTGAATAATTGAATTTTCGTCAAATAGAGCCGTTCCCATACGCGTGATATTTTCTGCCATGGTGCCGATTTTATTATGAGATTCAACCAGTGGCATAATGATGACGTCATACCCGGAATGTTGTAAATCTTCAATAACAGAGAGCTTTTCAAGGGGGTGCGTTTTCCATCCTAGGCTATAAAATATGGTGCCTTTCGTCTGATTTGTTCTGGAAGGGCTGTGGTAAATATCGCTCTCTTGCGGAAGGTGGTCATATTGATAGCTGTGCTTAAATATATCCCAGTCATCGGGAATGGCTATATTTGGCGGCGCTGGTGGGGAGTTATCAAATTGAGGTCTGTTTAATGCTCGCCATAAGTTTGTTAAACTATATGGATTCGAAAAATTTGAGCTATGTACAATAGATGCTTCTGAATTCACTCAACCCTCTGTGTTTTTTATTTTAGTTTACTAAAAACCAAGAAGGATTTCATTAAAATATTTTAACAAAAAACCGGACCCAAAGGTCCGGTGAGTTGAACAGGGAGGTTTTACGTCTTGTGAGACGGAGAGGTGTACAGCCTCTCAATGATGTGTGTACAATTAAAGTGTATGGGCGTCATCTTATAACAACAAACGCTAATATTGCATTCCACCCATGTGTTTTCAGCATGTGCAAGTGTGTTAAGTTATGATGATATCGGGTTATTCGTGGAACTTCTTGTCTTCGATATGATGGAATAGAAAGTCTTTTAAGACGGATATCCGCTTTGAATTCCGGCGTTCTTGCGGATAAACAAAATACATATCAACTGCGGGGATGTTAAGATCAGGGAATAATATTTCGATGTCGTCATCTTGATGTGCAATATAACGCGGCAAAACTGATATGCCCGTCCCGTTTTTAACGGCGGTATAGCGTGTATGCATCGAGTTTATAAGAATGACGTTAGAGTTGTTAATGACATCAATGCCAAGTCGATTAAATATCCAGTTTGGTTTCAAAAATGGCGTATGCATATTTTGCGGATAACCAATCATGATATGCTTGGAAAAATCATTTAGTGTTTTCGGTGTTCCTGCTTTCTCCAGATATGATTTAGAAGCGCATAGGGAAAAATCGATGGTCGTCATATGTTTTTCAATTAGGTCGGCATGATTGGCCTTTTGAAGCCGAAGCGCAACATCCGCCTGTCTACGGTTCAAATCATATACGCGATCATCCAAAAGCATGGTGAGTTGAATATCTGGGTACAGTCCTTTAAAGCTACTAATTTGCGGCGCCAGCCAAGTTGATGCAATAAATTCAACAGTGGTTATGGTGAGAGGCCCTTCGGGAAGAACGCGTGAATCCGTGAGCTGCATTTGAACCTTTTGCAGGCTATCAAAAACCTCGGACGTTGTTTGGAACAGCATTTCACCTTGCTCTGTTAAGACAAGACCGCGTGCATGCCTGTGGAATAGGGTGAGGCCAAGGCTCGTCTCAAGGCCGCTAATCTGACGTGATATTGCGGATTGGCTCAGATTTAGGTTCTCGCCCGCATGGGTGAAGCTTCCCGCTTCGGCTACTGCTTTGAAAACTCTTAGTTTATCCCAATCCATAGCACCCGTCCTTTAATGTTTCTATTCAGCAGCCTGAACCGTCTTTGCGTCAGTCTTATTGTTTTTAGCCGCAAGGAATCTATCTGCCTCTAAGGCTGCCATACACCCCATGCCCGCGGCCGTAACGGCCTGGCGATATGTGTGATCTGTAACATCCCCCGCCGCATAAACACCGGGAATTGATGTGGCCGTAGAGTCTGGTGCAGTAATAAGATATTTTTGGTCATCCATGTTCAGTTTACCGTGAAAAAGCTCTGTCGCAGGGTCATGACCAATCGCAACAAAAATTCCGTGTTTATCAATGATTTGCTCTTCGCCCGTCTTGGTGCTTTTAAGGCGCAGTGACGTCATGCCCATGTCATCACCAAGAACTTCCTCAATGGTGTGATCCCAAATGAAGTCCACTTTTTCATTTTCAAACAAACGATCCTGAAGTATTTTCTCCGCGCGCAGGGAATCGCGCCTATGAATTAATGTGACCTTGGAGCAGAAATTAGTAAGGAATAATGCCTCTTCAACCGCAGTGTTCCCGCCGCCAACAATGGCAACCTCCTTACCACGGAAAAAGAACCCATCACATGTGGCGCATGCCGACACGCCTTTGCCTTGAAACGTCTTCTCGGACGGAAGACCCAGCCATCTTGCCTTGGCGCCCGTCGCGATGACGACCGTATCACCTGTATAAACCTTGCCTGAATCCGCAATAGCTTTGAACGGAGAGGACGTAAAATCAACATCGATAATATAATCATTGATCAAATTGGTCCCAACATGCTCCGCCTGAAGTTTCATTTGCTCCATAAGCCATGGCCCTTGAATGACATCGGCAAAGCCAGGATAGTTTTCAACCTCTGTTGTAATCATAAGCTGCCCGCCTTGATCCGTCCCTGTAACAAGAATTGGTTCAAGATTGGCGCGCGCAGCATAAATTGCGGCAGTATAGCCCGCGGGCCCTGAACCAATTATAAGAACCTTGCTATGCAATGTATCACCCATATTATAAACCCTGCTATTAATGTGTGCCTTTATATTTAAACATCATTTGGCGCGAGTAAACCCCTCATAACGTTTTTTGATTTCATTTGCCACGATTTGTGAATCATTTAGCGGTAAATAATCATAGTTTTCAATGTGTCCATCAAAAACCCTTAAGCAGCGAGATGAAATAAGGTTTTCATGAAACGCATTAATACGTTTTCCTCCTCCTTCAAGTGGGATCATAAATGTAGGCTTTCCCGTGGTGCAACTCTCAGAAATCATAGACGCACTATCCGCCGTCACTAGGATATAATCCGCCCAGGCCAATATCCCGAAATAGGGGTTCACACCTGATCCGTTCCAAAAGAAATTTGAGCTGTTATCGAGCTTTTTTCTCAATAGGGCTTCATTTTTCTTCCCCGTACGGCGAGAGCATGTAATCAGCAATGATCCATTAATACGCGCCAAATCATCCGCAAGTTTAGCGGTGATCGACTCGCTCATGCTATAAGCGTTGCTGTCTCCACCGATTAGAACCGCCACGAGCGGAGAAGGAAGGCTGGAAAAATCAAATTCTGACTTTGCATGGTTTAAAACGTCTTGCGTCAATTTATTGGGTGCGCCGCTTGTAACAATAACATTATCCCCTCTCAGTCGATCATGTTCAGGCACTGCAACCAAATCAAAATGTGAGGCAGAAATTTTGGGATCTTGGATATGAACCGAAAATGTTTCGGGGTTTTTCTTTTTTATATATCGCGCCGCGGCTATGCTTTTTCGACCACTGGTGATTAATATGTCGGGCCATGGGGGGCGCGGTGTTGGTTCAAAAGTAAATGAGCGTTCTAAACCTAAATAGGGGGATAAGGTTTTCCATGGCTGCCTCAAACGAACTTTTCTGACTTCGTATCCTACATTAAGTGCATCAGCAACGCCAATGCACTGGTTTTCTGTGCCTGCTATGCCTTCGGTTATGACCCAAAGAGTTGGATTGTGGCGGTTTTGTGGGGCGTTTATGGTCATTGTGTGAATAGGGTAATTTTCTTTCAAAAATGCTTGCTTATTCTGCACCGCATCCTTATACAACTCAATCTATTATTTGAACTTATAAGGTAAATTAATGAAACGCCCCAGATTAGATAAAATAGACAGAAATATATTAGGTCGATTACAACATGATGGGCGTGTCACAAATGTTGAGCTAGCGAGATATGTTGGCATATCGGCTCCGCCTTGTTTACGCCGCGTTCGCGCATTAGAGGAAGAGGGCTATATTAAGAGCTATCACGCCCAAGTTAATCAGGCATTAATGGGATATGGCGTTAATGTTTTTGCGATGGTGCGTTTAAAAAGTCAGGCAGAAGAAGATCTTAAAGTTTTCGAAAAATATATTGATGATCTGCCTATGGTGCGTGAATGTTATATGCTTGCAGGTGATGTCGATTTTATGTTGAAAATCGTCGCAAAAGACTGGGACTCGTATCAAGAGTTTTTGACGAGCAGCTTAACCAGCGCACCAAACGTAACATCGGTGAAGTCATCCCTGTCAATACGATCATCGAAATCGAAACCAGGTATACCAATCGAATAATTATTATTGGTCGTCGTGTTTGAATTTACTGTTTTTCAGAAAATAAAGCGCTTGTTCAATAACATCGCCATTGAACATCATAAAGCTGTGTGTTGCAGGTATCGTGATATGATCCGTCATTCCGTCTATTTTGGTGCGCTCAACGGGAACAATGCCGTCATGCTCTCCGTTTAATATCCACGGGGCGAGGGGGTTAATAGACATCGTCCCCGCAATAATTCCCAATGGATAGGTAATATCACCATCAATATGCTTGTATTTTGTGCCTAATTGCTGTCCCGCCGGACCGAAGATTGTCTTAAATATTGGGGCAAGTATTTCTGTTTCGCTCAACCAATCTGCAAATTCACTGCCTGTATTTGGTGGCCCAAGCATAACCACTTTACCGAGATTCTTGGGTTTATATGTTGCAATATAATATCGCGCAATAAGCCCGCCCATCGAATGCGTCACAAAATGAATCATGGTGTCTTCGCCGTGATATTGCGGGCAGTTATCTAATTTCTCTTGCACAAATTCTGCAATATCTTCAAGGCTTTTCTCGCGCGATGGATAAAGGATGTTGAGCGTATCATACCCATTTTCTTCAAAGTTTTTATTAAGGAAATGCATGTCCATTTTGCTGCGAAGAATGCCATGGAGGAGGATAACAAGTTCATTTTTAGGCATGCAGAAATCTCTTTTACGCTGTTTTTATATTATCGCTATCATTGGATAGCCATTGATCCAAATCTTCTAATGCGCGAACGGAATATACCTTTTTACGGTCTTTCCCTTTGAGCTTTTTGCGCTTTCCATTTTGTTGAACGGGGCGAAGCATCTCATCGGTCGGCGGGGGGAATAGCCCAAAATTAATATTCATAGGCTGGAACGTTTCCGAATTTGCACCGCCGCTGACATGGTTCAAAATTGAACCCAACGCGGTTGTATGTGGGGGTATGCGTATTTCCGCTTGTAATATTTCCGCCGCCGCAAACCGTCCAGCCATTAATCCGATAGATGCGCTCTCTACATATCCTTCACACCCTGTAATTTGACCCGCAAATCGAATACGTGGATCGGCTTTTAACCGCAAGCTGCTGTCCAATAATTTGGGTGAATTGATAAATGTATTGCGATGTAATCCACCAAGCCTTGCAAATTCTGCATTTTCCAGCCCAGGGATCATCTTGAATATGCGCGTTTGTTCGCCGTATTTCATTTTGGTTTGAAATCCCACAATATTATAAAGCGTGCCAAGCTCGTTATCCTGACGCAGTTGAACCACCGCATGAGGGCGTTCATCACTATGCGGGTTTGTAAGGCCAACGGGTTTCATCGGGCCAAAACGAAGCGTCTCAATGCCGCGCGAAGCCATAACCTCAATCGGCATGCACCCTTCAAAATAGGGTGTGTCCTTTTCCCACTCTTTAAACTCGCCATATTCTGCCGTTAAAAGCGCATCAATAAAGGCTTCGTACTGCTCCTTATTCATGGGGCAATTCAGGTAATCCTTGCCTGTTCCCGCGGGGCCTGCCTTGTCATATCGTGATTGAAACCACGCAACATCCATATCCACACTTTCGGTGTGAACAATAGGCGCAATCGCATCAAAAAACGCAAGCGAATCCTCTCCTGTGAGAGTTTGTATAGCATGGGCGAGTGGGGATGACGTTAGGGGGCCTGTCGCAATAATAACATGCTCCCAATCCGTCGGCGGTAATCCATCAACCTCACCGCGTTCTATCGTGATATTAGGATGATTCTCAAGTGCTTGTGTAACGCCGCCTGAAAAGATATCTCTATCCACGGCCAATGCACCGCCAGCGGGTACTGCCGCCTGATCACCTTCACGCATAATAAGTGAGTTCATGCGCCGCATCTCCTCATGCAGAAGTCCAACGGCGTTATGCTCCGCATCATCAGATCTAAACGAGTTAGAACAAACAAGCTCCGCGCATCCTTCCGTCTGATGGGCGGCGGTTTTAACAATCGGGCGCATCTCATGGAGGGTAACGTTGATGCCCATGTTCGCGGCTTGCCAAGCCGCTTCGCTACCTGCTAATCCCGCCCCAATAATGTGAAGAATGTGTTTTGTCATGCCAGAAGCTCTATCAAAATAAAAAGAAGGTGGCAAATCAATTCTCAACTCCAAAACTCTTCTTGCTCAGGCAGGCGTGAAAAAGCAATTTTTGTCTCCAAGCATCCCGTTTGCATGGCGGGGGCGATGCCGATGGAAACAACGCCGCGTTTATACTTTGTTTGTAAATCATCTATTGCCTGAATCAGTTTTTCGCTATGACGTGGTGTTGGATATGCAGGCGAATCCTCATTCAAAAAATCATCGGTAATAAACTCATTTGTAATTAAATCATGCAAAACAACCGATACTTTTTTGATCTCTAATTTTGCGCCGTGATTGTGATGATGCACATTAATATCGCGCATGAGTTCATCCCACATAAAATGCAGGTGTTTCAAAAAAACAAAGCTATCTTGTGTTGCAAAAACTTTAATGTCTCTAGCCCCATTTACGCCGAGCGTTGTTTGCATGGAAATGGAGATTTTTTTCGCAAAAAGCCCATTGCGGCGCAATCGTTGTGCGGCTTTTGTCGTGAGGGTTCTTGCTATGATTTTTGCATCATTGGGCGCCCGAGACATGGTGTCTATCACACGGCTATGGCCGACCATACATGTTTTTGTGCGTGGTTTGCCTATGTCGTGCCCCTGCAATAAATGCCATAGTCTTTCACCCTCTACGCTGCGCCATATTTTGCGGGCGTGTTTAGGTGTAATGCTGCAAAAATCCTGGCTGGTTTTTACATTTGCTGCGCGAAGTCGGCGCTCCATATTGCGACCAATCCCAGTGATGTCGATTAAGTTTAGTTCGTATAAAATATCAGGTAAATCACTCTGGTTTATGATGGTCATGCCGTTTGGTTTTTGCATGTCACAAGCGATTTTCGCAAGCAGCGCATTGGGCGCAAAACCGATAGAGCAGTTTATATGCCGTCCGATATTATTCCAAATACTTTCTTTAATGTTCCGCGTTAAGATTGCTGCGCTTTTGGGGTTGCGCTTGCTCGGCGGTAGGCGGCTTGATAGCTCATCAATAGAGCATATGTCATTGATTGGTGTGTGTTTAATAACTTCTTCTATGATGCGATTGTGATATGCAGCATATACGTTATGCCGCGCAACAATGCAGTGCAAAAAGGGGCATAATCGTTTTGCATCTTTCACCATGGTTCCTGTTTTTATGCCATAGAGCCGCGCTTCATAACTAACCGCGATGGCGCATGTGTAATCAGTATCAACGGGAACAACAATAACGGGGCGCCCACGTAAACTTGGGTTCTCTTGTTGCTCGACACTTGAAAAATAGCTGTTCAGATCGAGGAAAAGCCATTTAAACCCTGCTTCGCGTTTCATTGTAATGCCTTGTTCTATTGTGAAAACTGAAATGTGTCACAGTGGTGAGAACATATCAAGAACATTTTTTGTGGAAACACTCTTGCCGATATTCGTCAATTATGCTCATATTGCGTGTATAAAAGTTAAAGGATAGGGATTATGAGTAAGCTGATAAGCGATAGTCGATTTTATATGTGGCGCACCTTATTTGCGGTGGCACATGCGGATAATATCGTAACAGATGAAGAGCTTGAATTTATGGCTCACGTTTTAGAAGATATTAACTTCACGCAAGAGCAAACCGACACGTTAAAAGACGATATTATGAACCCAAAAGATGTGGAACAAATGTTTCACGGGGTAACGGATCAGAATGACCGTATTGAATTCTTTGATTTTGCGCGTGATCTTGTTTGGGTTGATGGAGATTTTGGTTCGGAAGAGCAAAGCGTTATGATCAAGCTTCATAAGGAACATATAAAACGCGCCAATGTAGATGAAATGATCGGCAAGGTCTCATTAGAGCTTGAAGAGGAACAAAAATCCTCTTCATATAATCAGACGCAAAATTCAAAACACGAGAGTTCAAGCTTCTATGGAGCAATGAAAAAGCTGTATAAGAAGTTTCTTGGCAATTAATTGGCTTTAATAGGCATGGTTTTGGATGAAAGGCTATTGCGTTATCTGATTCGGAGAATTAACGTGTCCTGTCTTTCTTGTAATACGCAAAGGTTTAAGGAGTAGAGTAATATGACATTTGTGGTAACAGATGCTTGCATACGGTGTAAATACACGGACTGCGTCGAGGTCTGTCCAGTTGATTGCTTTTATGAGGGCGAAAATATGCTGGTCATTAGCCCTGATGAATGTATCGATTGCGGCGTGTGCGAACCAGAATGCCCGATCGAGGCAATTTTGCCTGACACGGATGATGCCGCCGAAAAATGGATTGAGATGAACCGAAAATATTCGGAAGAATGGCCAAACATCACCGTCAAAAAAGACGAAATGCCCGAAGCCGAAGAAATGAAAGATGTTAAGGGTAAATTCGAAAGTGATTTTAGCGCAGAGCCTGGTGAGGGCGATTGATTTCACAATATATTTCAAGGAGATAAAATTATGGGATTCCCAGAAGTGAAAAAAGAAGGCAGCTTAAAGCCCTATACCGAAACTCGCGGCAGAATATATGACAGTATTCTCGATACGATTGGTGCAACGCCTTTAGTTCGCGTCCCTCGGTTTCAGGAAAAATATAATCTTGAGGCTGATATCCTTGCAAAGCTTGAGTTTTTCAACCCTGTCGCCTCCGTTAAAGATCGCATTGGTTTTGCCATGATCGAAGCCGCCGAGCGTGATGGTAAAATAATCCCAGGAAAAACAGTTTTGATTGAGCCAACATCAGGAAATACAGGGATTGCTCTTGCTTTTGTTGCTGCAAGCAAGGGGTATCGTCTTATTCTAACTATGCCCGAAAGCATGTCGATAGAGCGCAGAAAAATGCTGCGTTTTTATGGCGCGGAATTAGTGCTTACTCCAAAGGAAAAGGGTATGACAGGCGCAATTATGCGCGCGAAAGAGCTTGTTGAGGAATATGAAGACAGCTTCTCTCCTGGCCAATTCGATAACCCTGCAAATCCTCAAATCCATGAGGAAACAACAGCAGAAGAAATTTGGGGAGATACAAATGGTCAGGCTGATATTTTGATCTCTGGCGTTGGAACGGGCGGAACTCTCACGGGCGTAGCTCGCGCTTTAAAGAAAAGAAAGCCTGAATTTAAGGCCTACGCAGTTGAGCCAGAAGAAAGCCCGATTTTATCAGGTGGGCAGCCAGGTCCACATAAAATACAAGGGATTGGCGCAGGATTCGTCCCCTCTATTCTTGACGCTTCTTTGATTGATGCAACAATCAAGGTGGATAGTGAAACAGCTATTGAAACAGCACGCGAAATGGCACGTTTGGAAGGAATACCATGCGGTATCTCATCTGGCGCCGCGTTCGCCGCTGCCCGTGAAGCCGCGCAAATGCCAGAAAACAAGGGCAAGCAAATCGTTGTAATCATCCCATCATTCGCCGAGCGTTATATCTCAAGCGTACTTTTCGATGGAATAGAAGATTAATAAGCCAAGGTTTGGTCTAGCTCGCTCTGATCGATTAAATCGCCGTTATTTATGGGGAGATAGGGGGCATTTTGGCTTGACGCAGCAAAAAATTCAAGTGCCTCTGCCGACGTCGCCGCATAAGCGCCACTATCCTGCATCTTCCTAACGTAATCATTGGTTTCATGATGGTTGTTTTTATCGATACCTACGCAATCCTGTAATACCACAACATTATATTTGTACCGCAAGGCATCACGTACGGTATTAAGAACGCAGGAGCTTGCGTTAAACCCTGAAATGAATAGATTATTTAAATTCTCTTTTTTGAGGGTGTAATCAATATAACTTCCCTCAAATGCAGAAGTTTTGTGCTTCGCAATTTTGACGTCACTGGCCACTGTTTGGATCATGTGCGGGCCTCCGAATGCTTCATCATAACCCTCATCACAATCATCATAATAGACGACCACGGTTCGAAGACCTGCCGCGCGGAATTTCGGCATTATACGGGCAATATGACTTGATATGTTATGTGTGTCTTCTGTGCCTCGTTCTTCTGGGTGGGATGGGTCACAAAATTCCTTTTGAACGTCGATAACAACATGTGTGAATTCTGATGGGTCTATAAGCTTGAAATCGACAGCATCAACACCAAAAAACTCGGCAAGTGTCTTGTCATTTTCACGTATTGGATCTTGTTTTTGAAAGAGGTTCTTAAAAATCACTTAATCAGCCACGCAGTTGAATACCAGAAAGAGCTTATATGTTACCATAATACGATGTCAAGTAATACGGGTTAAATGCCAAGCTTATCCTGCAATGATGAACTGGATGTCGTATACTCAAAACGAAGCTTTGCCTCGGGCCGGCAATAACGAAATGCCTGACGAGCCATAAGCGCCGCCTCATGAAAACCAGAAAGGATAAGTTTCAGCTTTCCTGGGTAATAATTAATATCCCCAACGGCAAAAATTCCGCTCTCTGACGTTTCGAATTTCTCTGTATCTACTGGAATAAGATTTTCATGAAGATTTAAACCAAAATTCGCAATCGGGCCAAGCTTCATAGTCAACCCAAAAAACGGCAGCAAAGTGTCGCATTCAAGTGTCACATTTTCCTTGTTTTGATCCAGAAGCAGAACACTTTCAAGTTTGCCGTTATCTCCATGCAATTCTTTTATTTGGCCAATTTGAAGGGTTATCGACCCACACTCAACCAGTTCACGCATCTTGTTGACGCTATCTGGTGCGGCGCGAAATGAATCGCGTCGATGCACAATGGTCATGCTTTTTGCAATCGGTTGTAAGTTCAAACACCAATCAAGAGCAGAGTCGCCGCCGCCTGCAATAATGATATTTTTATCTCTAAATTGCTCCATTTTCCGTACAGAATAAAACACCGAAGATCCTTCAAAATCCGCAATATCAGGAATAGGGGGTTTTTTAGGGACGAAGCTACCACCGCCCGCTGCGATAATGATACACGTAGCATCGAAAATAAGCCCTGTATCCGTTTTTAATCGCCATTTTCCATTTTCAAGTTTTTCAAGACTTTCAGCCATTTCTTGAAAGTGAAACACTGGGTTAAACGGTTCTATTTGCTCAAGCAAGTTATCGGTGAGTTGCTGCCCTGTTATTGTTGGAAAAGCGGGGATATCGTAAATGGGTTTTTCAGGATATAATTCCGCGCATTGCCCACCTGGGCGATCAAGAATATCAATAACGTGACATTTCATATCCAACAAGCCCATCTCAAAAACGGTGAAAAGCCCACATGGCCCCGCACCAATGATTACTGCGTCTGTTTCAATTATATTGCTCATCTATAAACCCGAATTTAAAATTGACCTTTGTAATAAAATATTATGCCCAAAGAGTAAAGCATGGAAATGAGGCTATTGCTCCGAGCCAAGTTCTTTTAGCTTATAAATAAGATCCAACGCATCACGCGGGGATAGTGTGTCAGGTGATATTTCGTACAAAGCTTTCTCAAGTTTCGAAACGCCCTGTTTTAAATTTTTCTTGTTCTCAACATTAAATAATGGAAGCTCATTTACTACTGATTTAGAGGAAATATTCGACGCAGCATCACTTTGCAACATTTCCAAAATATGCTCCGCGCGGTTGATAACCTCCGTTGGAATGCCCGCAAGCTGTGCCACATGAATGCCGTATGATCGGTTCGCTATCCCTTGAACGACCTTATGCATGAAAATAATGTCATCTTTCCACTCCTTCACTTGAACGGTATAGCAATCAAGCGTGTCGAGCGTCTCATCAAGTGCCGTAAGCTCATGATAATGCGTTGCAAATAATGACCTGCAACGGTTCACATTGTGCAAATACTCCACGCAAGCCCAAGCAATAGATAGTCCGTCATATGTTGCCGTTCCACGCCCTATCTCATCAAGGATAACAAGTGAGCGCTCAGTGGATTGGTTCAATATTGACGCCGTTTCAACCATCTCCACCATAAAAGTTGATTGCCCACGCGCAAGATCATCAGATGCACCAACGCGGCTAAAGCACTTGTCAACAACGCCAATATGTGCGGATTTTACGGGAACAAATGACCCACATTGTGCCAATATCGCAATCAGGGCATTTTGACGCAAGAAAGTTGACTTACCTGCCATATTTGGCCCTGTGATAAGCCATAATTTCTGATTTGAGTTCAAATTGCAGTCATTGGGAACAAAGCTCTCGCTGTTTTTTTGTAAAAACCTTTCCACAACGGGGTGGCGACCATCAATGATGTCAAAGGTCATGCTGCTATCAATTTGTGGGCGCACATAGCCAAAATCTTTTGCGAGATACGCCAGAGCGGCAGCAACATCTATACATGCTAATGCCTGCGCGACTTTTCCAATCGTTTGGCTAAGTGCTGATATCTGAGTGACAAGCTCATTAAAAATCTGATTTTCAATCGCAACAATTTTTTCCGCCGCAGAAAGGATATCACGCTCCATTTCAGCAAGTTCAGGTGTTGTAAAGCGCACAGAATTAGCCAGTGTCTGCCGGTGTACAAACTGATTGCTGCGTTGTTGCTCATTGCTGTCGTTGGCTTTAACCATCAGGGCATCGGCCTTTTTTGCGGGCACCTCAATAAAATATCCCAATACATTATTATACTTTATTTTAAGGGTATCGACAGAACTTTGTTTTTGATATTTGCTTTGTAATGCTGCGATATGGGTACGGCTATCATTGCGAAGCTTTCGCAAATCATCCAGCTTGTCTGAATAGCCTTCGCGCACAAACCCACCATCACGCGCCAATGCTGGTGGAACATCTTCCAAGGCTTTCTTTAACCTGTCTTGCAAAGCAGCATTATCTGGTGATTGAGCCAAGCTATCAAGCTCTTTCGAAAACACAGGTTTTGCTGCGGTGTTATTCTGTAATTCTGCGCGTATAACTTCGCTCTGTATAAGCCCATCACGAATAACGGCAAGGTCTTTCGGTCCGCTACGGCCAACTGTGATACGCGATAATGATCTCTCAATATCGGGGACGCCGCGCATGAAATCACGAAGTATGCTTTGTAACTCAATATCTGTGAACAAGCATTCCACGCGGTCTAATCGCGCGTTTATTGGTGCAACATCCGCCAACGGGGCGGATATCCAAGACTGCAACAATCGTGCTCCTGCACCAGTTACGGTGCAATCAATCGCATCGAGCAAGCTTCCTTTGCGTTCACCTGCCAAGGTACGGGTAAGCTCAAGGTTTTTACGTGTTGCTGCATCGATATCCATAACCGATCCGCAATATTGTTTACGCGGTTTTTCAATATAAGGCGTTTTCCCTTTTTGAGTGCGAACAACATAATCAACCAATGCCCCGCAAGCAGATATTTCCGCGCGGCTTAAATCTCCCAGACCGTCCAAAGATTGAATTTTGAATGTCTTTTCCAAATGTTTTTGTGCACTGTGGCTGTCAAAAAATCCAGAAGGCTGCGGTGATGGTTTATTATGAAGCGCGCTAAATATATCACTATGCGTATTGGAAATTAAATCTGAATGAATGATCTCACTTGGCTCAATGCGCTCTATCGTGGTTCGCAATGTTTTTTTTGTGCAAGATTGAACCGTGAATGATCCTGTTGAAAGGTCAAGCCATGCCACGCCATAATCATTCCCAATCAATGAGATAGAGCATATGTAGTTGTTTTTTCGCGCATCAAGAAGGTGATCCTCGGTGAGTGTGCCTTGCGTCACAATCCGCACCGCTTCACGGTTCACAAGTGCCTTTGATGGACTCTTTCCATCCTTCTTCGCACGCGCCTTGGCTTGATCTGGTGTTTCCGTTTGCTCGCATATTGCGACTTTCAAGCCTGCTCGTATCAGTTTTGCCAAATAAGGCTCGTATGAATGAAAAGGGACGCCGCACATCGCAATATCATCACCATTGGATTTCCCGCGTCGCGTTAATGTGATATCCAGTATTTCAGATGCTTTGATTGCATCATCATAGAATAATTCATAAAAATCACCCATACGATAAAATAGAATGCATCCTGGGTGTTCATCTTTCAGGGCATGATACTGTGCCATCATGGGGGTATGTCCCTGCGCGAGATATCCATCAATACGAATATCCCGGTTTTCCGCCGCAGGTACTAAAAGCACAGTATTAGGCTCAGTTTTATTTTTAAGTGTTGCAGTTTGAACCATAAGGTTCGCTCCTGACTTTCATTGTCTAATAATTACTCTTTACCTGTGGAGCCAAATCCGCCAGTTCCACGTTCAGAATTTTCGTCAAGATCAGTTACGATCTCCCAGTTTACATGGGTATAACGCTCAACAACCATTTGTGCGATACGCATCCCACGTTGAACCGTAAATGGCTCTTGCCCATGATTGATCAAAATAACCTTAATTTCACCGCGATAATCCGCGTCAATTGTGCCTGGCGTATTCAAAACGGTAACGCCGTGATTAATGGCAAGGCCAGAGCGCGGACGAATTTGTGCTTCAAACCCCAAGGGCAGGGCAATGGATAAACCAGTTGGAATAAGCGCGCGCTCACCCGCTCCAAGCTCCAACGCTTCTTCAAGCGCCGCCGTTAAATCCATACCAGCAGATTGTGTCGTCGCGTATGAAGGCAACTTAAGCCCAACCGCATGGTCGAGCGGTTTCAAGGCGACCTTAATGTCGTCGTCATTAACAACTTCGTTTAACTTATGCGGCATTATTTAAATTCCTCTATTATTTTATGGGCGAGCCTCTCTGCGATTTCTGTTTTTCGCATCCGTTCCCACTTTTCTACATTATTTAGAGTAAGGAAATATATTTGATTTTCATCTGTTCCGAAAGCCTTTTCATTACCATTTTCATCTGCGCCGACTTGATTGGCTATAATCCAGTCACATCCTTTGCGCTTTATTTTCTCTTTTGCGTTCATTTCAACGTCTTGAGTTTCTGCCGCAAAGCCAATAACCAATTTCGGGCGCTTGGCCTTGTGGCTCGCAATGGTCTGTAATATGTCAGGGTTTTGAGTGAGTTTTAATTCAGGCGTATGTTGGGCGTTTGTTTTTTTGATTTTTTGCGCGGATGCCGTCTCGGGTGCCCAATCACTAACTGCCGCCGCACACACGCAAATATCGGCGGGCAGGGCGCTTTCACAAGCCGCAAGCATCTGCTTTCCTGTCTCTACATGAATTGTTTTGACGCCCGTAGGGGGCGGCAAGTGAACTGGTCCACAAATCAATGTGACATCGGCACCTGCATCACGAAGAGCAGAAGCAATGGCGTGGCCCTGCTTACCCGAAGACCGATTTCCCAAAAAACGAACAGGATCAAGCGGTTCAAATGTTGGGCCGCTCGTTACAATCGCATGCTTACCGTTTAATGGTTTTTCAAAAAAAAAATCAGTAAGAGCGCCAAAGATAGAATCAGCTTCGCTCATACGCCCTAGACCAGTCTCGCCACATGCCATCTCGCCCTCATCAGGGCCGCAAAACAAAACACCCCTGTCTTTGAGAGCTGCAATATTATCCTGCGTGGCTGTGTTGCTCCACATTTCGGGGTTCATCGCAGGCGCAACTAATATAGGTTTATTCGCCGCGAGTAATGTGGTGCTCGCCAAATCATTTGCCATGCCATGTGCCATTTTTGCCAGTATATCTGCACTTGCGGGCGCAACCACGATGAGGTCATTTTCACGGCTAAGGCGGATATGCCCCATTTCTGCCTCATCCGTAAGCGACCATAAATCACTATAAACTTTGTTTTCAGATAGTGACGAAACACTAAGGGGCGTGACAAACTGCGCCCCACCAGAGGTCAAAATACACCTGACATTAGCGTTGTTTTTACGAATAAGGCGGATAAGTTCAAGAGACTTATAGGCCGCAATCCCACCCGAAATAATAAGTAAAATATTTTTATCTTTAAGCATTTTGCATTATCACGCGTATCTGTTTTTTTGTAAAGAAAAAGCCTCGCACACACGGCAAGGCTTTTAAGAAAATCTTATAAAAACTGTTAAGCTTAATGAGCTTCTTCTGTGTGCTCTTCAGTCGTTGATTCTTCATCAGCCGCTTCAGATTCTTCGGTAGTCGCTTCGGCTTCTTCGCCAGTCACTTCAGCTTCTTCACCTTCGTGATGCTCTTCAGTAGTAGCTTCTTCGCCAGATGCAGGAGCAACGTCTTCAAGTGCATCTTCAACGGCAACCGCGCCATCTTCTGTTTTATCCATAAGCTCACCAGACGCAGGTGAAAGAGCATTGAGCGCTTCGCCAGTTGTGTCCGTAATAGCTTCACCAGCTTTTGCCAATGCACCGTCTGTTGCTTCCATCGCACTGTTAATGCCTTCGCCAACGGTTTCAGCCGCACCAAGAACGGATTCAGTTGCGCCTTTAACCATATCTGTTGCCTGTGCTTCTGCTTCGGCAGCATCAAACTCAATACCGAGTGTGCTCTCACCAGCGGCAGGAGTGATTTGCGCTACAACTGCGCCATCTTCACTTGTAGAAACATTGTTGTATATTGCAAAGATTGCAACAAGACCAGCAGCCAATACAGTTGTTGAATATAGAATTGATTTTGTGAAGTTGCTCATTTTATGTAGCCTTTCTCACTCTTAAAGTTTGTTATATAATTATCGCTAAAAGCGCTTAGTGGCGGATAATGCAATAACGGGTCATGACCTGTCAAACAAAATCACAATAACGTTATACTTATTTGTGATGATAACTTGCCTTATATTTTTGTTCCTTGATGCACAGCAACAATCCCAGCCGATAAATTGGTGTATCGGCATCGTTTGAAATTTGCACCTTGCATGCGCCTCATAAGGTTCTTTTGGGTCGGAAATTTGCGAATGCTCTCTACAAGATATTGATAGCTATCACGATCACCAGCCACTTTTTTCCCTAGAAATGGAATGACATTATAAGAGTACGCATCATACGCTTTGGCAAAAATTTTGGGCTGAACATGAGAAAATTCAAGACAGAAAAACTTTCCGCCAGGTCTTAATACGCGGTGTGCTTCGCTAAGCGCTGTGTCTATATGCGTAACATTACGAAGGCCAAAGGCGATGGTGTAAATATCGATGCTATTATCAGGCAGGGGAAGAGCTTCTGCATTGCCCGTGACCCATGTAAAGTCATTCACCCATCCTTTATCGATGGATCTGTTACGGCCAACGGAAAGCATATTGTCATTAAGGTCACAAAGGGTAATATTTGCGCCGCTGCCGATTTTCGAACGAATACGAAAGGCGATATCACCAGTCCCACCCGCCACATCAAGATAATCCATAGGGCGGCCAGCAACAGACGCGCGCGGGCGGATCATACGAATAAATTGATCTTTCCACAGGCGATGAATGCCAAGGCTCATAAAGTCATTCATGACATCATATTGATCGGCAACACTGTCAAAAACGCCAATAACGCCTTTGGTTTTTTCATCTGGAGTGACTTCTTTTTCACCAAACCATGACTTTTCAGGATTTTCCATGCTGTTTTTCTCCTTGAATAGTGATAGTAGTTAGCACATGAAATTGGTAAAAGCTATGGCTACTGTAGCAGGAATGACAGGTTTATCACGTATCGCAGGATTCGCGCGTGATGTGCTGACGGCTGCCTATCTCGGTGCAGGGCCGGTGGGTGACGCATTCTTTGTCGCGCTTAAAATCCCTAACTTATTCCGGCGCATAACCGCCGAAGGTGCATTCAGCATTGCGTTTGTGCCTGTATATTCGAAAAAATTAGAAACGGACTCACAAATACAAACGGATGCCTTCGCGAGTAATATGCTTATGGTTATGCTCTCGGCGTTAAGTGTATTCACCTTTGTGGCGCTAATCTTTATGCCGTTATTGATCCGCGCCATTGCGCCTGGTTTTGCCGATGACCCCGCGCAAGTGAATTTAGCGGTAGAGCTAACGCGCGTTACATTTCCTTATCTTCTCTTTATGTCGATGACCGCGTTGTTAGGCGGAGTGTTAAACGCAATGAACCGTTTTGCGCCTTTTGCCTTTGCGCCAGTGCTGTTTAATTTGAGCCTTATTATAGCACTTCTTCTAAGTGATTTATTCGAAACCGCTGGCCACGCAATGGCTTATGGCTTGTTTGCATCAGGCATATTGCAATTCGTATTTCTTCTTATTTGTGTAAGGCGCGCAGGCGTTAAAATTAAAATGGCGCTGCCGCGATTTGATGCTGATGTCAAAAAAATCATGTATCTTATGGGGCCAGCCGTTATCGGGGCGGGGGTGGTGCATATTAATTTATTCGCCGACATTATTATAGCGTCATTTCTTCAAGAGGGTTCAATCTCCTATCTCTATTATGCAGACCGTTTAAATCAGCTTCCCCTTGGTATTGTGGGTATTGCAGTAGGGACGGCGCTTTTACCGATGTTATCGCGGGCAATGGTACAAGAAGATAAGTCTGAAGCAAGGCACTTATTTAATAGATCTTTGGAGTATTGCATGCTTTTGGCTTTGCCTGCCGCGGTGGCTCTTGCTGTTATGCCACTTACCTTGATAACAGTATTATTCGAGCGCGGAGAGTTTACCCCCGAAGATAGCGCAATGACCGCAAAAGTCTTAAGTGCTTATGCCCTCGGTTTACCAGCCTATATTGCGATAAAGGTGTTCTCAACCGCGCATTGGTCAAGAGAAGATACTAAAACTCCCGTACGTATTTCTATGATAGCAACGGCTATGAACATCGCTTTGAGTCTCGCCCTTATTGGCTTTATGGGGGTGGTTGGGATTGCCTTGGCAACAGGGTTGACCGCGTGGGTTCAAATATACCTACATATTAAAGCATTGAAAAAGCACCCAACCGCGCATTTTGACGCGAAGTTCCTTCGTAACATGCCGAAAATTATTGGTGCATCTTGTGTCATGGGGCTCACCGTGTATATACTCGCCGCGCTTATGAGCGATATTATTATTGATGGTGATATATTCACAAAGATTGGTGCGCTATGCTGTATTATATTGGCAGGAGCACTCATCTATGCCAGTGCAATTCTGCTCAGTAGTGTAGTAAAAGTATCAGATGTTAAGCGGTATTTACTCAAACGCTCTTGAATAAAAAGGTTAAGACAATGAAACGCATATTATCAGGCATGCAGCCCACCAGCCAGCTTCACTTGGGGAACTACCTTGGCGCGCTAAAAAACTGGGTAACGTTTCAAGACGAAAAAGACACACAATGTCTATATTGTGTGGTTGATCTACATGCTATCACCGCAGATTATGACCCCGCGAATTTATCAAATGCAACGCGTGAAATTGCGGCGGCATATATGGCAGCGGGGATAGATCCGTCAAAATCATCAATCTTCGTGCAATCGCATATCCCAGAGCATTCCCAGCTTATGTGGTTGCTCGCTACCATGGCGCAAATGGGAAAGCTTGAACGCATGACCCAGTTCAAGGATAAAGCAGGTAAAAATGCCGAGCGTGCAGGGCTTGGGCTATTCGCATATCCCGTTTTGATGGCCGCAGATATTCTTATATATAATGCAACCCATGTTCCCGTGGGTGAGGATCAGAAACAGCATTTGGAACTAACACGGGATTTGGCTGCCACTTTTAATACGCGCTATAAAACGGACTTCTTTATTCAGCCAGAACCCGTAATAGCAGGACCCGCGCCGCGCGTTATGTCCCTTCGTGATGGAACGCAGAAAATGAGCAAGTCAGCCGATTCCGATATGACTCGCATTAATTTAACGGATGATGCCGACCTTATCGCAAAGAAAATTAAGAAGGCGAAGACAGATGCAGATCCATTGCCCGAAACGTTGGAAGAATTAAGTGGCAGGCCTGAGGCGCTAAACCTCGTGACATTATATGCCGCCCTTTCTGGTGAAACAAAGGAGGCTGTTGTTCAAAAATTCACAGGCCAACAGTTCGGGCAATTCAAACCTGCCTTTATTGATTTGGCAGTTGAAAAGCTTGCGCCAATTACAAATCGTATGAACGTCTTGCTTGATGATCCTGCGCAAATTGATTCTGCATTAAAGGAAGGTGCAGAGCAAGCACGTGAAATAACCTCAAAAAACCTCATGCAGGTGCAAAAAATAATGGGTTTTTACGAATAAAGCTTGTCTGTTTGTAAAAACACAGTGAATTTATTCAATGTTTTGAAGAAGATGTTTGCATTTTGTCTCCTAAGATTGCACAATATCAGGCGGAAGTTAAATTTACTGGGATATGCGTATATTATGAAGTCTTTCATGAAAACACTTTTACTAGGTGCAGTTGTCGGTTCTTCGGCACTTGTTTCTTTTTCAAACACTCAGGCACAGGCCGAGATTTTCGTCGTAGAGGATCAGCAAAACCGTTTCAGCGTATCATTCCCTGATACATGGGCGGAAATTAACAATCAAAAACCTGACGATAAATTGACAATCGCCGCGCAAGGTGTGAACGAATTTGTTGAGTGCCGCGTGCGTGTTCGAAATGAGGAGCGTTATCTCGTTTATCCTGAAAAACTCGCCGCAGAAGTTCAGCGCCAATATATAAGCCGTGATTTCTGGGATCTATACCTTGGTGAATATAACGAGGTGGATGTTATATCATTTAAAGATGATGCTGGTTTAGGTTATGGTCATGCAAGTATGGTTGAGGCATCATATGAAACAGCAGATAGCACGATCGTGCGTAAAAAAGGTTTGGCTTTCGCATCTGTTTACGGCAATAATTTATATATTCTTGAATGCTCGTCAGAGGAAACTGTTTATGATAAATGGCGCCCTGCATTCCTTTCGATTGTAAAATCTGTTGATTTCAAGCGCGTCTCTCACCCGAATAGCGAGGGGTATTATCGCGATTTCAATGGAGGGGATGAGCAAATCGAAATTGAGGGCCCTCAAGAGCTTGATGCGTATAAGTTATAATGAAAGAGGCTTCGTGCCTCTTTTTTTATGAGAGGCAATCTCTCTGAAATATTAAATATGTCACAAGAATGTCATAAAAGACGTTCAATATATAAAAGCGGGAATAACGGGCGTGCAAATTTATTTGCCCATTGCGGAAATGAGCGTACCAGTAGAAACAATCTTTCTGCTAGGGGCGTTTGTCGGTTTTATCTCTGGTGTTTTCGGTGTAGGCGGTGGGTTTTTGACAACGCCATTATTAATTTTCATGGGAATACCATCCGCCATCGCGGTCGGAACGCAAGGCAGCCAACTCGTCGCGTCAGGTGTAAGTGGCGTTATGGGGTATTGGCGGCGTAATCATGTGGATTTCATGGTGGGAACGGTCATGCTCATCGGTGGTATTTTCGGCTCTGTAATCGGGGTGGGCTTCTTCCAATTTATAAGATATCTTGGGCAAATAGATTTCATTATATCGCTCCTCTACATTGCCCTTCTTGGCTCAATAGGTGTCATGATGTTGTTTGAGGGCGTACTGAGCAGCTTCAAAAAGAAGACAATGCGTTCTGAATTTAACCGGTTAAAAGCCCCCTCATTTATTTCTAAGTTGCCGTATAAGATGCGTTTTCCTAGATCAAAGCTCTATATTAGTGTCCTTGTCCCTGGTTGCATCGGGCTGGTGAGCGGTTTTCTTGTATCCACAATGGGTGTGGGTGGTGGATTTCTACTTGTCCCTGCAATGATCTATATTCTAGGGATGCCGCCATTGCTTGTGGCTGGGACATCACTCTTTCAGATCATTTTCACAAGTGCCTTCGCAACAATGATGCATGCGACGGTTAGCCAAAGTGTTGATATCCTCCTCGCAATAGTACTGATTCTTGGCGGAGTGATCGGCGCACAGTTCGGTGTTTTGGCATCAAAGCGCGTAACAGGCGCAAGAGCACGAATAATTCTCGCACTCTTGGTTCTTGGGGTGTGTTTACAAATGGCGGTACAGCTATTTCTTGTTCCTTCCGAAATTTTTATAATGATGCAGGAGTAATGGGAATGATAAGAATTCTAACTATTTTTGCTATTACCGTGCTTTTTCCAAATATATCGAAAGCTCAGACAAATGATATGGCTGTTGAGATAGCCAGTGACCATATCGATATAACGGTTGGTTTCGCAGGAGCAACAATAGAGCTGTTCGGTAGTCGCGCGGATAAAAATACAAAGATTGCAATCGCTGTTGAAGGCCCTAAAAAAGACATTACGGTTTGGCGTAAAGAACGTGTTCTGGGCGCGTGGATGAACCGTTACTTTGTGACATTCAATGACCTCCCAGCTTATTATCAATATGCGGTATCGCATGACAACGATACAGATGAATTTATCGCGGTTTTAAACGATAATGGCATTGGCAATGCCGCGCTTATTGCCGCCACTACAATTAAGAAATCAAAGAAAATAAAAGATATAACGCCTTTTACCTCCTCGTTGTTACAAAAGAAAACGAACGCAGCGCTATATTTTGATAAACCATCCGAGTTTAAGTTCATCAATGATAATTTCTTTCGCGTGCAGTTCAGTATTCCTCCGTCTGCAATGACGGGCGAGTATAAAATTCACAGCTATCTGATTAAAAATGGTGAAATTATTCAGCATAATGAAAATACATTGGAAGTGAAGCAAGTCGGATTAAATGCGTCTATTGTGAAGTCTTCAAAAGACTATAGTTTTTTTTACGCACTTCTGTGCATTACTCTTGGCCTGTTTTCAGGTTGGTTCGTAAGTGTTATAAAGGTGAGACCATAATATAAAATGTGGGAGTTTTGTAATGAGTGAGCAAAGACCAATAGGTAAAAAAGGAGGAGTGTTTCTTGTTGTTGTTGACGGCACGGAAGAATCTATGATGGCCATCGATTATGCATCCCAATTCGCGAATGCGCAACAAGGCTATGTGGCGTTGCTCAACGTGATTGAAAAAACATATGTGCAAAATTGGAAAAATGTTGAAGACAAAATTCAAAAAGACCTGCGTGCACAAGCCGAACAAATGATATGGGACGCAGCAGGGCGCGTGTTTGAAAACACAAAAGCTATTCCAATGATAAGTATAGAAGAGGGTAGTCCAAGCGATTTAATCGTTAAAACGGTCGAAGAAAACAAAAATATCATCTCTTTGGTTTTGGCCTCGGCTTCTAATTCGTCTAATCCCGGTCCAATGGTAAGTTATTTTTCAGGCAAGGGTTTGGCTCGCCTGCACGTGCCGCTAATGGTTATACCTGGAAGCCTTGCCCCCCTTCCTTTTTCTTAAATCAGTGCTATAACCTCACTATTGCAGTGATAAATAAGGAATACTGAAATGTTCATCCAAACGGAAGAAACCCCAAACCCCGCGACTCTGAAATTCTTACCAGGACAAAATATTTTGGAGAATGGAACCGTAGATTTTTCATCGTCTATATCGGCGGAAAAATCACCATTGGCCAAACGCTTGTTCACAGTAACAGGGGTTGCTCGCGTGTTTTTCTCTGGTGATTTTGTGTCTGTAACAAAGGCAGGTGATACAGATTGGTCAATGCTCAAACCTATGATTCTCGCCGTATTGATGGAGCATCTTTCAACAGGGCAACCTATCCTTAACGACGATTATTTTAAAAAAACTGACACCGCACAAACTGAGGATGAGCCAGAGATAGTAGGGCAGATTAAGGAGCTTCTAGAGGAGCGCGTAAGGCCGATGGTCGCCATGGACGGCGGCGATATTGTGTTTGATCGTTTTGAAGACGGGATAGTCTATCTTGAAATGCAAGGGGCGTGTTCTGGCTGTCCAAGCTCAACGGCAACGCTGAAGTCAGGGATTGAGAACATGTTGAAACACTACATTCCCGAAGTCATCGAAGTTCGCCCCACATCAGAGTATTAAATCATCATGTTGATTTTGGCATTAGATAGCGCGATGAATGGGTGTAGTGCAGGGTTGCACGACTTTAGACAAAATATCCATATATCCAAAAATTTGGAAATCTCACGTGGTCAGGCAGAGCACCTTATTCCTATGATCAATGATGTTCTGGTGCAATCCAATAAGGAATATAACGATATAGAAATGATAGCGGTAACCCACGGTCCGGGAGCATTTACAGGGATACGTATTGCAATGGCAACGGCAAAATCACTGGGGCTTGCACTGGATATCCCCGTTATTGGTATCTGTACATTTGACGCTGTTCTGCACAGCTCTATGGCAAAAAAGGGCGTCCCGATAGAAAATGGTGCAGCTGTGATTTTGGAAACAAAGCGCGATGATTTCTATTTTCGGCTTTATGACGCAGAACAAAAGCCTGCTTCAGAGAAACTTGCGATAAGCGCTGATGACGTATTAAAGCTTATTATGGATGGACGCCCTCCAATTGTTGGTGACGCGGTAAATCGATTCTTAACAGAAACGCAAAATTCTGACAATACGGTTATATGCGATGTGATTAATTATCCTGATACAAAATCAATTGCATATATTGCTTCTGACACCCATAAAAAATCAACCAATACGTGTATTCCTGTTTATATAAGGCCACCAGATGCCTGCCTGCCAAAAAACTTACGGAGGATAAAACGCGAACTCTTATAGGCTTTTTGAATTTTGTTTTTTTCTTGTCTTGAGATTATAGTTGAAGCGTGTATCTTGTGAATCTAATGTAAGAACAGATTGAAACTAAAAACTTAATAGAGAGTACAAATATAATGGATGATCAAATTAATCGCGAAGAAATTCTGGCATTAACAACTGATATTGTTGCATCTTATGTCTCTAATAATACGGTTACGATTGATGAAATCCCTACGGTTATAGACCAGGTGTATAAATCTCTATTAAACGTCGGAAATGATGTTGCTCTTTCTGCTGAACGCCCACAACCTGCGGTTCCTATTAAGCGTTCAATTACTGCCGATTATTTGATTTGTTTGGAAGATGGCAAAAAACTGAAAATGCTCAAGCGCCATTTGAAAACAGCATATAATATGACCCCGGACGACTATCGCGAACGTTGGGGGTTACCCGCAGATTACCCAATGGTCGCGCCAAGCTATGCTGAGCGTCGAAGCAAGCTAGCAAAGGACATTGGCTTGGGAACTAAAAACCACGATTAATTGTTGCTATTTAATTCTTTTGAACGTTCTCGTGCGCTAAGAAGAGCTTCTTTATAGATATCCTGAATACGCCCATCCATAAGGATTTTAAGCGCGGCATGTGTTGTGCCATTCGGGCTTGTAACATTTTCTCTTAGTTTTGATGCGGGCAGGGTCGTTTCACTCTCTGCAAGTGCCGCACTTCCAATAACAGTTTGCCGCGCAAGGATCATAGCCAGTTCTTTTTTGAGCCCTATATCCTCACCAACCTGCGCCAATACCTCAATCATGTGAAAAATATAGGCTGGGCCACTACCAGATAGCGCGGTCACGGCGTCCATAAGGCTTTCATCATCAACCCATTCAACGATGCCGTTCTTTTCAAGCAACGCCGAAGCTATTTCAATTTGTGCGTCATTAATATGATTATTGCTGATGCAGACACTAACTCCCTTGCCAATGGCCGCAGGCGTATTGGGCATTGCCCTTATAATCGGTGTATCATCACTAAGCATGTTTTCAAGTGATGAAAGGCTTTGCCCCGCCGCAATAGAAAGAACAACGACACCATTGGGAATAACCGCGCCCAAAGACTTGCACACACTCGCCATAGCTTGTGGCTTAACTGCAAGAATAATAATATCTATATGCTTGTCTTTAAGTGAGGAATAGTCAACAGATTGAATGATCAAATTTTTTTGAAGGGGGGCGGGTAATCCATGTGGGTCAACAACGTAAATATTTTGGCATAAATCATGTGTAACCCAAGCAGAAAGCATCGCACTTCCCATCTTCCCGCATCCTATCAATGCAATATTATATCGGGGGTGGGTCAACAAAATCTCCCTAAAGGTAATAGGCTAAACTACGATTCTCCCGCAGTTTCCATCATTGCAAAAGACAATGTCTCTGCGTTAATGGTTCCTGCAGCACAGAGCATATCAAAGATATGGTGGTAATGCTCACATTGGTTCAACGAAATATCAACAAGGTCTTCGATATGGTCATAATCCGAACGCGCATCATCTCCGCGTATAAGGCTTGTCTGGCGAAAACGCGGTGCCATCGTGTCATAGGTCATTTCAAAATGTCCCATCCATACCGCGGCATTAATACTCATAAGCGCATGCGCAGCCATATCCATGTTCTCGGGCAATATGCTCATACCGTACTGGCAACATATCTGAAGCGCACCAAGGCTTTCCTGCCACACAAACATAATACGATAATGGCATGATTTTCCAGCAACTTCTACGACAAGCTCTTCACTGTTCATGCGGCTATACACCCAGTTATGATCGCTCAAAACATCTTCAACACAATCAAGTGGGTTGCGTTCAAGTTCTTCGTAAGCTTCAATTTGATCTGTCATTTATCTGGTATGCCTTTTAAGGGTATGGATTTAACAAAATACACAAGACTGGGTTATTTATTTTTTACTCTCAAGTATTGAAATACGTTCCTCAAGTGCTCGTTGTTTTTCTCGCGCTTCAATAACCATAAGCTCAAGCTTTTCAAAATCATCTCTGGGAACAAGGTCTAAATCCTGCGCTTTTGAGTCAATAACACTACGTACAATCTCATCTATATGCCTTTTAATATCACTCGCAACGCCAACTGTTCCGCCAGCCAAACGCGCGATGTCATCCAGTACTCTTTCCCGTTTAATCATCTATCATTCTTTACTTGATTGCGGACTCTTACCATGCATGTTTTCATTGAACAAGCGGATTCTGGGCGCAATTTCAATATAGCTGTGAACAACTATTCAAATTATTTTTATATGTATTTCCAGTGGTTTTTGAATGCTTTTAAATGTTATAACTCTGAAATCAAGCAATAGCTAAAAGCTAAGAAAGAGTAGTCAATATGAATGTATTTTACATGGAAATGGATCCCGTTATTTTTTCAATAGGGCCTCTTGTGGTGCGTTGGTATGCCCTTGCATATTTGGCTGGTTTTCTTCTTGGGTGGAAATATTGTTTGGGGCTTGTATCTGGTGATGAACACGTAAAACCAAATAAAACGCATGTTGATGACTTTCTGACATGGGCGATTATCGCCGTTATTATTGGCGGGCGGCTTGGTTATGTCATATTCTATCAGTTTGATTATTACATGTCCGAACCTATGGAAATCCTTAAGGTGTGGAAGGGCGGAATGTCTTTCCATGGTGGAATGCTCGGCGTTCTCGTGGCGATGGTTGTTTATTCATTCTATAAGAAAATCAACGCTTTTTCCTTATCAGATGTTGTGTGCGCCGCCGCGCCGATTGGCTTGTTTTTTGGACGGATTGCAAATTTTATCAATGGAGAGCTGTACGGAATGCCAACTGGCGGTGCATGGGGCGTTGTTTTCACGGATTCAGGAATCGCACCAAGACACCCAAGCCAACTTTACGAGGCATTTTTAGAGGGGGTGGTTTTGTTCATTATCCTGCGGTTGCTCATGCGGAATAAGGAAACAAAAACTGGAACGGTAACTGGTGTATTCCTCTTGGGCTATGGCTTATTCCGTGCATTGGTCGAATTCGTAAGAGAGCCAGACGCGCATCTTGGGCTGATCGGCGGCTTTATATCAATGGGGCAAATCCTTTGCATTCCTATGATCCTTGGCGGAATTGTCATGATCTGGGCTGCATCAAAAGATAAGCTATCAAGCGACATTAAAGATGCCAAATAATTTAACTGAATTCCTTCATAGTGAAATAAAGAATAATGGCGCAATGCCATTGGGGTGCTTTATGTCTCATGCATTGTGCCATCCTGATTTTGGTTATTACACCACTCGTGACCCGTTCGGCACAAAAGGTGATTTTACAACCGCACCCGAAATATCACAAATGTTCGGTGAAATGATTGGCGCATGGGTTGCGGATATATGGGCACAAATGGGACGCCCACCCGAACTTAGTCTTATCGAATGTGGTGCGGGGCGCGGAACGTTGATGTCTGACATTATGCACGCTACTAAGGCTGTGGATGGTTTTCATGACGCGGTTCAAATGCACATTATTGAAACGAGTTGCGTCTTGCGTGGTTCTCAAAAGGCAGCATTGATACAATATGACCCTAAATGGCATGATAGTCTCGATATCGGTTTTGTGGATAACCCATGTATAATTATAGGGAATGAGTTTCTTGATGCGCTTCCGGTTGAGCAAATTCGGTTCACAAACGGGGCGTGGCAACAATGCTTTATTGCTGTGGATGAAAATAGTTCCGATTTTGGTTTTGTGTGGCTGCCGTTACAAAAAGAAATTGCTGATATCGCCCCCGAAGTCAAAAAAACACATGCTATATACGAAATTGCACCAGAGCGATTAAGGTTCATGACCCTGTGCGCTAAATTGTTGAAAAAGAACGGGGGGGGCATGCTGTTTTTAGATTATGGGCACAAAAAATCTTCGGATGGAGAAACCTTGCAGGCTATTAAAAACCATCAATATACGCCTGTTTTGAAAGATGTTGGGAATTGCGATATAACCGCGCATGTCGATTTTGATACCTTGATTGAAACTGCTCATGAAGGCGGTTTGGCGACTCCCCCCATTGTGACGCAACATGATTTTTTAATGGGGTTAGGCATTTCTCACCGCGCCAAAATTCTACAAAATACGGCTCTTAAAAAATACGGTTTTGAAAAGGGACAGGAGGTAGCACAATCCATTGAAAAAGATTTAGATCGCCTAACGAGCCAAAAGGAAATGGGCACGTTGTTCAAGGTCATGTGCGCGTATCATGGCTATAACCTCCAACCCGCAGGATTTATTAATGAGTAATCTTAAATTTTATACTGAGCCAACATTTATAGATAATAATATGGGAATTTCCTACGGGTTTTTCACCCGTAAGGGTGGTGAAAAAAATGAAATATATAGCGGCCTTAACTGTGGTTATGGTTCAGATGACATACCCGAAAACATTCGAAAAAACAGACGAGCTGTTGCTAATGAAATGAATGTGGAGCAGAGCGATTTGTTGTCTCTTTATCAAATTCACGGGGGAGATGTTATTTTCGTTAATACGCCGTGGAACGAAGAAGTGCGCCCGAAGGCTGACGCATTTATCACGGATAAGGCGGGCATTGCATTGGGGATATTAACCGCAGATTGTGCACCCGTTCTTTTTTATGGTCAAAAGTCATCTGGTGAACCTGTCGTTGGCGCGGCGCATGCGGGATGGAAAGGGTCTCTTTGTGGCGTTTTAGAAAACACGATCCTTGAAATGAGACGCATTGGTGCAACACAAGAATCTATAAAAACCTGCGTTGGCCCATGTATTTCAAAACGCTCATACGAAGTTTCCGAGGGGTTTGCGGATCCATTCATTGATGAAAACGAACAAAGCGAAGTGTTTTTCAGCGCGGGGTCAAACACGGGTCACCTGCATTTCGATCTATCGGGGTATTGCGGGTGGCGATTGTCACGTGCAGGAATTAAAGCCGTTTCTTTAATGGATGTAGATACCTATAAAAACGAAGATGAATTCTTTAGCTATCGGCGCTCAACACATAAAAAAGAGCCTGATTACGGCAGGCAAATTTCAGTAATTACAATAAATGCATGAATTTGACGGAAACGACTTGATTTATCGGTAGGGTTTCTTATAGTCGCTTAAATTCCAAAACACTAATGCTATAGTAATCGAGGCACGAGATATGAAACTTATTTCAGGTAATTCAAACAAGCTACTGTCTGAAAATATATCGTCATATCTTGATGTTCCACTTACTCAGTGCAGCATTAAACGATTTTCTGATAAGGAGATTTTCGTTGAGGTTATGGAGAATGTGCGCGGTAAGGACGCATTCTTTATTCAATCCACATCATTCCCATGTAACGATAATCTTATGGAGCTTTTGATTGCTATTGATGCATTGCGTCGTGGCTCATCACGTCGTATCACGGCAGTGATTCCATATTTTGGCTATGCGCGCCAAGATCGTAAAACGGGTGGGCGCACACCAATATCGGCGAAATTGGTTGCGAATTTAATTACGGCTGCTGGTGCAGACAGGGTATTGACCTTAGAATTGCACGCGGGTCAAATCCAAGGGTTTTTTGATATTCCCGTGGATAACTTAAGTGCCGCACCGGTTTTTGTTTCTGATATAAAATCAAAATTCCCCAATGAAAATATTTGTATCGTATCGCCAGATGTTGGAGGCGTGGTTCGCGCGCGTCATATGGCAAAACGTCTTGATGCTGATTTGGCAATCATTGATAAACGCCGTGAACAAGCGGGTGTATCAGAGGTTATGCACGTTATTGGTGATGTGAAAGATAAGGTCTGTATCCTTGTTGATGATATTGTCGATTCTGGCGGAACGCTTTGTAATGCTGCTGTCGCTTTAGAGGCAAAAGGCGCAAAAGAGGTTCATGCATATGTGGTTCATGGTGTCCTTTCAGGTGCAGCCGTAGAACGCGTAACGGCGTCCCCGTTAAAGTCATTGGTCATTACTGATAGCATTGCTGCAACCGAAGAAATGAAGGCCGCACATAATATTGAGCAAATAACAATCGCGCCATTGATTGGTGAGGCGGCGCGCCGTATAACCGAAGAGCGTTCAATTTCTGAACTGTTCAAGTAATTTTTACTTGCATAATCACCTAAAATTTGTTTAATTTCCGCACAACTTAGAACGGTCGGCACCCCTGGAGGCTGATCAAATTTTAAAAAGGAAAATACTATGTCTAAAAATTACGCTTTAGTAGCGGAAAAGAGAGAACGCGCCGGCAAGGGGGTTGCTCGTTCACTACGCCGCGCGGGACGTGCGCCTGCGGTTGTGTATGGTGATAACAAGGAACCAATTAAAATTTCTCTTTCTGCAAATGAAACAAATGTTGAATATAACAGAGGTCATATGTTCACAACATTATGTGAACTTGATGTGAGCGGTGAAAAACACACTGTTCTTGCCCGTGATGTTCAGCTTCATCCTGTGACAGATGTTGTCGAACACGTTGATTTTTTACGTGTGTCTAAGAAAACGAAATTAGCTGTTAATATTCCTGTCCAGTTCATCAATGAAGATAAATGCCCAAGCTTAGAGCAAAAAGGAACATTGAATGTGGTTCGCCACACTGTTGAGCTTCTTGTTTCTGCCATGAACATTCCCGATTTGATCGAAGTGAATGTTGAAGGAAAAGAGCACGGTGACGCTGTTAATATCAGTGATGCAACAATGCCTGAGGGCGCATCTGCTGTTATTACAGACCGTGATTTTACCATTGCTACGCTTGTTCCACCGAAAACAGCAGCTCAAGAAGAAGCCGAGGCCGCTGCTGAAGCAGGAGATGTTGATGACGGTATCGTAAGTGATGAGGATGCAGCAGCAGCTACAGAAGATGCTCCAGCAGAAGAATAATCTGTGATAAACAGATTGTTAAAAAACTTATTAAAATTTGCAAAAGAGCCTTTATCAAAAGGCTCTTCTTTGCATGAGAGCAAGGAAAACGTAATGTGGTTGTTTGTTGGCCTTGGTAACCCAGGATCAAAACATGAAAAAAATCGTCATAATATAGGGTTTATGGCGATGGACTCTATCGCTTCCGAATACCCTGCATTCTCTGCATTTAAAAATAAATTCCAAGGCGAAATATCCGAGGGACGCTTAGGAAATCAAAAAATATTACTTCTAAAGCCCCAAACATATATGAATAATTCTGGCCAATCCGTTGTTAAGGCCTCACAGTTTTATAAAATAGATCCAGATAAAATCATTGTTTTTCATGACGAATTGGATATCCCGGCATCTGAAATACGTGTAAAACAGGGCGGCGGTAACGCGGGGCATAACGGATTAAAATCTATTCAATCACATCTGGGTACGGCGGATTTCTGGCGTGTGCGTATGGGTATAGGTCGCCCACCCCATAAAGAGGCGTCGGTTAGCAATTTTGTATTGGATGATTTTTCAAAGGTAGAACGCGATTGGCTTGATCGGTATCTTGAATTAGCAGGGGATAACGCCGATCTAATCGTAAAAGATAATCCCAAGGCATATGAAAAAATAATAAAAGAAAAGCTTAAAAGTTAGAGGAATAAATTATGGGATTTAATTGTGGAATTGTTGGTCTGCCGAATGTTGGAAAATCAACCTTGTTTAACGCTTTGACTGCAACGGCCGCCGCACAAGCTGCAAATTTCCCGTTCTGCACGATTGAACCAAATGTAGGACGCGTTTCCGTTCCTGATGAGCGTCTCGCAAGAATCGCAGCAATAGCAGGGTCTGCCGAGATATTGCCCGCACAGCTTGAGTTTGTAGATATAGCAGGCCTTGTCAAAGGCGCTTCTCAAGGCGAAGGGTTGGGGAACAAATTCCTATCAAACATCCGCGAAACAGATGCCATTATACATGTTGTGCGCTGCTTTGAAGATGATGACATTCATCATGTGGAAGGTTCAGTTGACCCAATTCGCGACGCAGAAACCATTGAGACAGAGCTTATGCTTGCCGATCTTGAAAGTCTGGATAAGCAAATCGAAAACCTAAAGAAAAAAGCCCGCGGGGGTGACAAAGATATGGTCGCACAGGTGGATTATCTTTCTAAGATCAAAGCCGCCCTTGACGAAGGAAAGCCCGCCCGCACTGTTGCACCATCGAACGAAGATGAAGATCGTTGGATACGCATCGCACAAATGATTACGGCAAAGCCTGTGCTCTATGTTTGTAACGTCGCCGAAGATGATGCCGCAAATGGCAATGATTACAGCAAAAAAGTCGATGAAATGGCAAAGGAGCAGGGCGCACAAAGCGTTGTAATCTGTGCATCCATCGAATCTGAAATCGCGCAGCTTGACACTGATGAAGAGAAAACTGAGTTTTTAGAAACAATGGATTTAACTGAACCTGGCCTGAACCGCATCATCCGTGCGGGATACAGCCTTTTACAGTTGCAAACATACTTCACCGCAGGGCCAAAAGAAACCCGCGCATGGACAATCCCCGTAGGTTCGAAAGCACCGCAAGCCGCTGGCGCGATCCACTCTGATTTTGAAAGAGGGTTTATCAAGGCCGAAACCATTGCCTATGATGATTTCATTGCCTGTAACGGAGAGCAAGGCGCAAAAGACAAGGGTAAAATGCGCCAAGAGGGAAAAGAATACATCGTCAAAGACGGTGACATTATCCTATTCCGTTTTAACGTCTAGGCATTCTTAGTTCGTCGCCGCAATGGCATTTGTAAGATCGGGCGTCGTATCTGATATAAGCTCTTCCTCTGGGATCGCATTAACGTCATTACCAGTGGCCTCTTTTGCTGCCGTTTCAAAATCACTTTGTGAATCGCCATCAGGCTTCGCTGCATTTGAAAACTGGGTGGATGTCTCTGGTTTCTTCCCGGCTTTTGTTTCCGCATTTGTCGGCTGTTTATCAGCTTCACTCACGCAAGGCTTGAGCCTTTCTGCATTTTCCGCAAGGTATTCCGTGCGCTTAATCTCGTAAATCGTGGGCTTCGTAGATCCTGTAATAAAGCGTGGGCTTTTATATGCCGAACTAGGAAGCGTGTTCATTGACCTAATATAATCACGGTTGGCTTCATTCCCATCATACAAATCATTAACCTTCTGCGAAATTACATCTTCAGGCAATTTTCCAAAATTATTTTCCCATTGGGTTGTTCTGAACGCATTTACCGCGTCACGATTATAAAATTCTGCAATGAATGCGTCATGTCCAGAAAGGTTACCCGTATTCAAATTCGCAGGCATACCAAGGCCAACTTCAACAAGTCGAAGGTCATCAAGATCAGGCATAAAACGCCCATCATTTATCGCTTCGGTTATTTCATCTTTTGCAATACCGAGCTTGCAAGCATGATATTCAAGCATAAGTGCAGCAATCTGACCCAACTGCTCTTGTTTTACAACACCGCTCTCCGTATCAATATTAAGTGCCTTTGCGGCCAGTTTCAAATCTTCTAAATGTGGGTTATCATCCCCGCAATCTTTAAATAGGGTGGTTGCTAGGACTTCCTCGTTACCTATTATTTCGGAATATGTATCACGACTGAAAAACCTGTCGCTCGTCATGGCCCCGTTATAAGTGGCTTCGTTGAATGAGTTGTTGAGTTTATAACTTACACTTCCGCCATTTGGAAGTGTTCCAGTGGATATAAGGCCGATCAAATCCCGCAGAGAGGAAGTGTTGGCCAGGTTTTTATCTTCTAAACTTATTTGTGATCCGCAATCATTCTGTTGTAATGACCACAAATGTATAAGGGTCATATTAATGTCATCGGGTTTTACATTGGCTGCATCCATGTTTTTTGCAACAAGTCGGTTCATGAAATCATGCGCCTTCCCGTCATTTAAAACTCTTGGATTAAAATCATCCGTATCAATATCAGGGTTTAGTGCTTTAAGCTTGGTCAGCTCTTCCGAAATTGCATGTGTGGTCACATCGTCAATATCAACGTAATATAAATCATTTTCTGGTGAATATGCTGGCTCAATATTTGTTTGTTTTGCACCAAGGCTGCTCTGAAATCTGTTGACGATTCTATCACCAGCAGCAGCATTCTCCTTTGGGTCAGAATTAGGAGGCGCAGTATAGTCATTGTAATCTTCAATTAACAGAAGTGCGCTATCTGGCAGGCTTAAATACTGAATTTGCAGTGCCTGTAGATCAGGATTATTGGAAGATACTTGATCATTTAGAATATAATTATGAAGTATGGACAGAAACGCAGGATCATAAGGATTTCCATTAACGTCCATAGGGGCAATTTGCTCATCAGGAAGAGCCGCTAGCAAGAAGTCATTAGCAGATTCTTTGAACAACGTAAGTGCCGCCAAATCTGATTTTTCAAAACCAGGGGCTCTTAACACTGCATTTTGTGCTTGTTCCACCATATTTCACCCAATAAAATGCGTTTTTCACGCTTATCAATATTTTAGATGATTATACGATTACTAAAGTCACAAGTCAAACTTTACGAAGAGGTTATGCAAGGACCAAGGCTTCATATGCTGCTCGTAGTTTTTTGGTAACTGGTCCAACCGTGTATTTATGGTCATCAATTTGACCAACGGCTGTAACTTCTGCGGCTGTGCCTGTGATAAATATCTCATCAAATTCACCAAGTTCTTCTGGTTTAATATGTCGCTCATCAACCCTTATGCCATGCTCGCGCGCTAAATCAATCACGGTCAGGCGCGTAATGCCATTTAGAAAGCAATCAGGCGTAGGAGTAACCAAAACACCATTTTTTATTGCAAAGAAATTAGCTGCCGATGCCTCCGCAACATATCCACGATAATCAAGCATAAGTGCGTCATCATACCCCTCATCTTCAACCTGATGTTTGGACATCGTGCAAATCATGTACAAACCCGCCGCCTTACTATTTGTCGGCGCAGTATCAGGGGCAGGGCGCCGCCAAGGGGCGGTCTTCAATGAAATACCAAGGTCACGTTTGTCTTCACTGAAATATTTACCCCAAGACCACGCCGCAACACCAACATGAATTTTTGTCAGTTTTGCAGAAACGCCCATCTGTTCACCACCTCGCCATGCGAATGCACGCACATAGGCATCATTGAGATCATTTGCCTTACAAACTTCGTATTTAATCTTTTCCAATTCATCAACACTATAGGGAACTTTCATACCCAGTATATTCGCGGAATTATGAAGGCGCTCTGAATGCTCACGGCTTTTAAAGATTTTCCCGCTATACATGCGTTCACCTTCAAAAACCAAACTCGCATAATGCATACCGTGGCTCAGGCAGTGAACCTTTGCGTCACGCCAAGGGATCATTTTCCCATTCATCCAAATAAAACCATCGCGCTCATCAAATGGAACTATCGACATTTTACTACGCCTTTCCGCTATACTCTATTGTACGCTTGTATACTTATGATATGTTTCAAGAGATATAAGCTATATTCGAAACACAATTTTGTAAATAATGATTTCATGACAAAGTCAGATAAAAAAGCACCTAAACCCCATATTCTTGTTATTGATGATGACAGGCGCATACGGGAGCTCGTTTCACGTTATTTGCACGAACATGGCTTTGTTGTAATGGGTGCAAAAGACGCAGCAGACGCGACCGAGATTATGTTATCCTTTGAGTTTGATGCTTTGGTTGTTGATGTGATGATGCCGGGACAAACGGGTGTGGAGTTTACAGAGGGGTTAAGGGAGGCTGGAAATGAAATTCCTGTGTTGTTACTCACTGCATTGGGCGAGCCAGAAGACCGTATTTCTGGATTTAAATCTGGTGCTGATGACTATCTTCCAAAACCATTCGAGCCTATGGAGCTAGTGCTAAGGTTACAATCAATTCTGCGCCGTACAAAAAAAATGGAACCGTTAAGTTCATGCTTTACGATTGGAAAATGGAGCTTCAACCCAAAATATGATGAAATAATAAGCGGAGAGAATATTGTTAGCCTGACCTCGGTTGAGGGGAATTTGTTGCGCGCATTAATTGATTCTATTGGCGAAGTTGTTAGCCGTGAAGAGCTTTGTATGCGTTGCAATATGGAATCGGGGGAGCGAACTATTGATGTACAAGTCACACGGCTTCGCCGTAAAATAGAGGAAAGCACAAGAACCCCACGCCATATTCAAACCGTACGGGGCAAGGGGTATTTGCTGCGCGCTGAAAGACAAGCATAAGGTATAACGTTAGGATAACCATGCAACATCAAAAGAAACCGCTTTTGAAAAAGTTTTTGCCCAAAACGCTTCTTGGCCGCTCGTTGCTGATTCTTGTTACCCCAGTTTTCTTGATTCAGGTGATTTCAACTTATGTGTTTTTCGACCGCCATTGGAGCAAGGTAACCTCCCGCCTTGCTTATGCTGTTGCAGGTGAAATTGCAATGCTGCCTGATTATGTGTCCTTAGTGAATTATGACGAAGAAAAAATGCAGTTTTTATTCGATCAATACGAACAAAAGCTAAGTATGCTCGTGACTTTTGATAAGGGTGAATCATTGTCCTCTATCGCTAATCAGCCGCCAATGATTCAGGGGTGGGAAGAGATGATTAAGCGTACGATTGATAAGGAATTAAGCTATGCCCTTGCCTTACGGTACACCGTAGACGTTGATTTTCAAGAAAAATGGGTCGAGGTTCGTGTCGAAATGGAGGAGGGCGTCTTAAGCATATCTATGCCCCAAAAGCGTTTGTTTTCATCAACAACCTATATATTTCTCCTATGGGTTTTTGCCGCATCAATTATCTTATTAATTATAGCTGTTTTATTCATGCGCAATCAAATCCGCCCTATACGCCGCTTATCTATTGCGGCAGAACGTTTTGGTAAAGGTCGTGAGGTTAATAACTTTAAGGTCGAAGGTGCTCGCGAAGTTCGTCAGGCTGGCGTGGCTTTCCTTGATATGAAGACACGGATACAACGCCAAATTTCACAAAGAACTGAAATGCTGGCAGGGGTGTCACATGATCTTCGCACACCAATTACCAGGCTAAAGCTACAAATCGCAATGCTGGGGGATAGCCCCGATATCTACGAAATGAAACGTGACATAAACGAAATGGAGCGCATGATTGATGGGTATCTGAATTTTGTGCGTGGAGAAGGGCAAGAATCTTCGGTTATCACAAATATCCCGGATTTGTTAAGAGAGGTGACGATATCAACAAAGCGTCAGGGGTGCGATGTGACTTTGAGGCTGAACGATATAGATACAAAAATACTTTTAAGAAAAACGGCTTTTAAACGATGCCTCTCCAACATTCTTAGTAACGCAACAAAATACGCAGATCATATATGGGTGAGTTTAGAAAAAGTCAAAGATAATAAGGTTCATATCCTTATAGAGGATAACGGCCCAGGAATTGATGCGGATAAATTGGACGATGTGTTTCGGCCGTTCTATCGCGTAGATTCCTCTCGAAATGCTGAAACTGGCGGAGTTGGGCTAGGCCTTCCCATCGCCATGGATATCGTGCATTCACATGGTGGTGAAATAGAACTAAGTCAGAGTGAAAAATATGGAGGGCTAGCAGTTAAGATATCCCTCCCTATCTAATTTAAAGTTTTTATGAGTTTGATGCGCGTGTTTTTTCGGAAGGTTTCTGTCTTGTCTTGTAAGTGTCTGCCACGCTGTCTTGCAAGATTTTCGAAGCCTTTTCATTTGCTTTTTTTACCAGCAAAGAAATCTCTTTCGCGTTGATCATAGCATCTTCATAACTTTGTTTAACTGCGGCAAGGTTCTGTGCCAACTTGTCCTCCGGCTTGCCACCATGGGCAGCATCATTCGCCAAGGATGTCGTCTGAGCCATGATTTGAGAGAATATTGCAGTTTGTCGCTGACCGATCTCCTGCATATTATCAAAGAATACACCCTGAATTTTCTTCATGGTGTTTAAATTGTTTTTTTGCATCGCAAGCAACGCCTGCGCGGATTGTGGTAGTGCTTCATAACTTGCAACAAAATTTGGAATATTCATTCCAGAAAAAACGCGGTTTTGAGTATCACTTGTATCGGTCATGATTGCCTTCAATCTTTAAAATATAATTTTGTGTAGCGCAGCATATATTAGTCCTAATACAAAGTTTGGTCAAGTGTAATGAAACGCGCGTTCAAAATGCGCAGCATTTTTGTAATTTAATTACTATGTTTCGATGTGTAAAAAGTTATAAGCAACTGTTTTTATAAAATTAATTAAAATATCTGATTTCATAATATAATTAGAATACGATGATATACCAAATGATCGTGCCTAACTTAATAATGAGTTATGTATTTGTGGTGAAAGCAGGTTTTCTGCTAAAATTACTGAACACTACTCGTAAAGGGCGAGCTTTAAAATAATTATGAGCAATAAAACATGGGAAAAAAATAAGGGCATTATAAAAAGCCATAATGGTAAGAAAACCATATGGTTAAGTAAAAATGTTGCCCAGGCCATTGTGCTTGTAAATGGTTTAATCATTACAATAGCGGCATTCTTGATCTTTAACTACTTCATAAAAGAAATGTCTGTTGAGAACTATAAGAGAGTTTCCCAAGAATCTGGAAAAGCCCTTGTTGATGGTATTTCTGGGGTTGAGAGCACAATGAGACTGGTTTCTGGTCTGATTTTGTTATCCGAAAACAAGAACAAAGATGATTTAGTCTATCAAATCAGACGCAGCGTTCCAAATTTATCTACATTTGATCAGTTAATTTGGATATACGAAGAAACCCCGGGGGCTTGGCAATATAAATTTTTGTATGAACGCCCTCCAGAAGAGTTTGAAAAGAAAAAGATTTATTGGTTGACGCCCGACAGCAATTTTATACGTCGTCTCGTAACTGAAGGGTATTTCCAAAGCGAAAAAATAAGAGTAGTGAGTGATTTTAAGGGTATGGAGTATAAAAACCTGGACCCAGCAGGTGAAGTCATTGGCCGTTCTTTTTCGTTAATTAAAGCACCAAAAGAAAACAATTCTAAAAAAGGAATTGTTATTGGCGTAACAAGGGCAACTCTTTTATTTGATCAGGGAATTGTATCCAAGGAAAATCTCGTTTCCCGTATGACTATTCGTGATGTTCTTTCTGGGCGGCGAATACACCATATGAACCGCGAGAAAGGCGGTGGTGAATCCGTATCGCGGCAAGAATATGGATTCTTTGTTGGTGATACAGAATGGCAAATCGTATTAGAATTTTTAAAGGCGGATAATGTTAAGCTATTGGAATATATACCTTATGTCATCCTTCTATTTGGTAGTGTCTTAACAGTTCTCGGGACGCTTTTTATCCGTAATAACTATGCGCAGGCCGCTAAAATGAAGGAGGTTAATAAAACTCTGGAAGTGCAAAATGCTGAACTGGAATTAGAGATTTCAGAAAGAGAACGTTTGAACTTAGCCATTGCGAACGCAGAAAAAAATAATAGAGAAATGATTGATTCGGTCAGTGATGCAATTTTTGAAGTTGATATAGACGGTAATCTTTTATTTTTAAGCCAAGCGTGGAGTAGAATAACGGGCTTTGACGTTGAAAGGTCAAAGGGCAGCAATTTATTTTCCATGTTGTATCCTGATGATCAAGCAAAGCAGCAACTAGACTTTGAGGCATTAATCAGAGGCCAAAAACAAGCATATAGAGTGTTCACACGTCTAAGGATTGCAGATGGAACATTCAGGGCGATCGAGCTTGCAATATCCATGATCCGCAAAGGTGACGACGATATTCTTCGTGTTGTTGGCTCGGTTACCGATGTTGAAGAACGCCGCCGAGCGGAACGTGCTCTTGCCGAAGCGGAAAAAAAATATAGAACAATCGTTGAAAACGCCGCAGGCGGCTTATATCAATTAACACCCGAAGGACTGTACCTTAGTGCAAATCCCGCAATGGCAAATGTTTTAGGATATAAAAGCCCTGAAGAAATGCTGCGCTTAGTTAAGAATGCCAAAGGTATGGTTTATTACGATAAGGAAGAGCGAGAAAAATTCATACAGGTTCTTATTGCTCAAGGTGAGGTTTTTGGTTATGAAACGCAAGTTTTAAAAAAGGATAATGAAAAAATCTGGGTCAGAGAGAATATTCGTGTTGTTCGTGGAAATGACAGGGAAATCCTTTACTTTGAAGGATCAATGGAAGATATTACAAAACGGAAAGAGGCGGATATTGCCCTTATGGAGGCCAAAATTCAATCTGATATTACCAACCGTGCAAAAACAGAATTCATTGCGAATATGAGTCATGAATTACGCACCCCCTTAAATGCCATTATTGGATTTTCTGATATTATGAAAAACGAAGTTATGGGGCCATTGGGGCAGGAAATGTATAAAGAATACGCACTAGACATTTATAATAGTGGGAATGCGCTACTGAAAATTATCAATGAAATTCTTGATATCTCAAAAATCGAAACAGGAGAACGAGAGCTTAAAGAAACTGAGTTTAAATTTGAAGATGTTCTACAGTCTTGCTTTGACCTTTATGCAACACGCGCACATAAAAAATCACTAACAGTCGCCAATGACACCAACCAGTTACCTAAAATTTTAGGTGAGGAACTATCGATTAAGCAAGTCATTGGGAATTTATATTCAAATGCCATTAAGTTTACACCAAATAACGGCAGCATAAGAGTGTTTAATAATTATGATGCGGATGGGGCATTCAGGTTCTCTATCACTGATACTGGTGTTGGTATGACGTCTGCGGAAATTGAAAAGGCAACATCACCATTCGGGCAGGTGGAAACGTCATTGGATAGGTCGGGCGCTGGTGTTGGTTTGGGGATTCCCCTGTCAAAAGCAATAATGGGAATTCATGGCGGACGGTTAGAGATTCTGTCTGAAAAGGGAATAGGAACAACATTGAGCCTTGTATTCCCTGCGGAAAGGGTTCGCGCAGAAAAAAACAAGCAATCCGTTTAATGGTATAAGTCAAACTCACTCAGATCTTCTTCGCTCATATCTATAACGAGTCTTGCTATCTGGTATGAAAATCCAGCGCGGGCAAATCGCCCAAGATGTTTGTTTGTTTCTTTCGCTTTATCATCGCTATTTTTAGGTGCTGAAATATTAAATGGCCCCATTTTCTTCTTTTTTGCCAGTCTAAGCGCCGCACTGATTTCTGCATTCTTTTCATCGTCATGATGCTCACTATCAAGTTTTTCTAAAGCCCCAATCGTATGCGGCGGCTCTATCCCTTTTACGCGCATCTTTTGAATGATCGCATTGCGCGACATCCCTTTGCGCCGCAAAGACGTCACCATCCCATTGGTATAAAGCACATCATTGAGCAAGCCCATTTCTTCCAACTTATCCGCCGTTTCATCAACCATTTTCGCACAAGAATCAAAATCCTGATCTTTATGATGCATGCATGATCGCTTAACTTTGCGTATCATCACACTCTTAAAATGTGCCTTGCTTGCCACAAAACGCTCCAGATAATAAATCCCAGAGTTATGAAGATACGTGGATGTGATTTTCTTAGGCGGGCGTTTCTCTTTTTTCTTAAAACTATTGCCTGAATTATATGGCTTATCTTCGTTTTGAGTATTGAACTTTACTTGATCTGTTTTATGGTGAGGCATAGTAAAAACTCCATAAGTACAGCATGCAGATTAGATGGTGATGAATCAATTCCTTAAAGAGAAAAAAGTCAAAGGCATCAACATGATTGGGCTAAAAATACTCACCCTCCGCGAAGTTTTTGGGTTTTTGATATGATTGATAGGGTGGAAAATGGTTACATTTGCCAATCAGATTGCAATATAACAACAGGAATTATTGTTCTTTTGGCATGCAATATTGCGCTCACCTTGTTATCTGATAAAATGATAAAAACGGGATATAAAATAAAATCATGATCAATGACAATTTTGCACAAACCTTTCAACTAGAATCTTCAAACCTAAGAGGGCGTATTGTCCGTTTAGGCAATGAGCTGGATGAGATATTAAATGCGCATGATTATCCACTTCCTATTGCTCATCTGGTGGCGGAAACGATAACTCTAACGCTTTGTTTGTCTTCTATGCTGAAATATGAGGGGATCTTTACTCTACAGGCCAAAGGTGATGGACCGTTAAGCATGTTGGTCGCCGATGCAACAAGCGAAGGGGGGATGCGCGGCTGCGCGACCTTCGATAAAGAACGTTTCCAAAAATCGAGGGAGCAACTCGCCGCCCTGAAAACAACAGAAACATCTCAAAATCATTTAGCGCAATATTTGGGGAAGGGATACATGGCCTTCACTGTGGATCAGGGCGCCCATACGGATAGGTATCAAGGTATTGTCGAGCTTAAAGGCGCATCTTTGGTCGATTGCGTACAGCATTATTTCAACCAATCCGAACAAATCGGGACAGGCATAAAAATGGCTGTTGGAAAACGGGATGGAAAATGGCGGTCATCTGCTATTATGCTTCAACACATGCCAGAAGAAGAAAAAAATATCGAAGCCGGTGTAGGAAATATAAGAGAGGATGACTGGCGCCGTACGATGATTCTGCTGGATAGCTGCACCGAGGATGAGCTTCTAACTCCTGAATTAGAGCCGAACGAGCTACTGTTCAGATTGTTTCACGAAGATGGAATACGGGTTTATGACCGAAAACCGATGAAACGTGGGTGTCGTTGTGATGAGAACCGTGTGAAAACAATATTGTTAGGTATGGATAAAGAAGACGTAGATTATATGAATGTTGACGGCGAAGTATCCATGACATGTGAATTCTGTAGCAAGAACTACAGCTTCGATACGCAAGCTGTGCTTAAAATAATTGAAAAGGGTGAAATATGAAACTTCATTTAATCGCATTATCCTGTATGGCACTTGGCGCATGTGCAGTGCAATCAGCTCAGGACGGCAAACCATTGGCTAAAATGACATTCGCACATATAACGCCAGAGCCCATCTACGTGGCATCTTACGAAGCCATTGGTTTACCAACAAATAAAACCCCGTTTATGCCCGTTGGGTTTGTCACTGACCCATCTGTAATAGCATATGATTATCTGAAAAACAGATTCTCCGCAGCAGGCACAACAGGAAAACTTCGTGCGGTTATTCGTGATGTAAAGGTTACGCATGAAATTCTCCCCTCTGAAAATCAAGTTGGCGCGGCCCTTGGTATTGGAAAACGCGATTATTATCACATTACACTCAACCTGTCTCTTGAAGCGTTTGGCGGTAATGGCTTTGACAAGAAAAGCGTTGCCCTGACTGCTAATCGCGGGGTGTATATTTCAGAACATGTGTCTATTGTTCAGCGTGAGCAAGCACAAATGGAAGCACTTGATTCTATGCTGGATGATTTGGATATCTCAATCCAAAAGACTCTCAAAGAACAATTCCATTTGATGGATTAATTTTTCCAAAAATACGGAGAGAGCATAACAAGCACCGCAAAAAGCTCTAATCGCCCAATAAACATGCCGACGCACAAAATCCATTTTGCGCTATCAGGGAGTGTTTTAAAGTTACCTGCTGGGCCTATAATTTCACCAAGCCCGGGCCCAACATTAGATATAGACGTGGCCGCGCCCGACATTGCCGTAATGAAATCAAGCCCAACATAAGATAGCGCAATGGCCAAAAATGAAAAGCCAAGCGCATAAACAAAGAAAAACCCCATCACGGAAGAGGGAACATCCGTAGGCATTGGTTTACCATTATAATGAGGGATGAAAACCCCATTCGGGTGTAATAATTTGTTGATTTGCACTTTTGTAACAGCATGAAGAACTTGAAAACGGAAAATCTTAATTCCACATGATGTTGACCCCGCGCATCCACCAACAACCATAAGGAAAAAGAACATACTAACGGCAAACCCTCCCCATGCGTTGTAATCTCCGTTCCCATAACCTGTCCCTGTCATAACCGACACAACGTTAAAAGACGATCGTCTAAAAGACTCGCCAAGGCTCATATCTTGTTGGAAGAAGAGATAGGATGCAGTAACCAGCGTTGCAATAGAAAGAATAGACAAAAACCATCGAACTTGCGAATCCACAAATAATGGCCTTAAATTTCCGCGCACGGCTTTAAGATACAGAACAAACGGTGTGCCACCGAGTATCATAAAAATAACGGCCACTGTTTCTGGGCCAATATTGTGGTGGTAATGGCTGAATGATGTATCAAAAGTTGAGAATCCACCTGTTGAAATAGTTGTCATGGCATGGGCAACAGCCTCAAACATTTCCAAACCAACCGCCATATAACAAAGCGTGCAAATAACGGTGAGTCCCAAATAAATGATAGAAATAGAGTTCGCAAGTTGAGCCGTCCTCGGTAAGGCTTTCTCATCTTCTGAAAGCTCTGTTCTGAAAATCTGCATACCACCAACTTTCAGAAAGGGTAAAACGGACATCGCCATAATAATAATCCCGATTCCACCAAGCCATTGAAGGATAGCGCGCCAAAGCAATATTCCCGCGGGCGCATAGTCTAGCCCAACAATCACTGTTGACCCTGTTGTTGTTATGCCTGACATAGCCTCAAAATATGAGTCTGTGACTGACATTTCCAATGATGAAAACCAAAAAGGCAACGCTCCAAAGGCCGGCAGGACAAGCCATGCGGAATTAGTCAGCAAGAATGCTTGCCTTGTTGATACATTAAATTGATGCCCCATAGTGCTTAAAATTAAGGTTCCACCAAAGAAGGCTGTAATAATGATGCAAACGAAAAAAACCTTCCAATCATCATAGCCAAAATAAAAATCGGCAAGCATCGGTAACACCATTCCTAAAGAAAGAATGGATAAAAACAAACCATTAACATAAAGAATAGGGCGTAAGTCCAAGGGGTAAGCCTTTGTATTTATCTGACTAATAGTAATTTTATACGCGTCTCAGCACCCTTGAACAAGAAGAATATTGAGCTGTCACAAAGTTATAAAAAAAGCGCCCCAAAAAATGGAACGCTCTTTAAATTAATAAGCGCTAAGCCTACTCAAATGAGATATTAGCTCTACGGTTCGCAGGCTCACGTACATCGTCGCTTGTCTGAACAAGAAGCTCTTCCTCACCACGGCTATCAACAGATAGGATATCCGCAGGAACACCGCGTTTTATAAGCGCATCTTTAACAGTATTTGCGCGTTTAAATGCTAGCTTTTTATTGTAGTCAGCAGCACCAGATGTATCCGCATGTCCATGAACATTGACGCGTGATGGCGGATTTTTTGCAATTTCCATTGCAACAGCATCAAGAACTGACAACGCACCAGAACTAAGCTCATATGAATCCCAATTAAAGAACACAAGATACATGGCTTCTTCAGGAACCATCGGTGGTGGCTCTTCTGCAACGGGCTCAATCGGTTGAGGAGCTTGTTGAACAAGTCCTTCAAGTTCTGCTATAGCTTCAAGATAGTCTTTCTTGCAGCTCAAGATCTCTTCGCTTTTCCAGTTTTCTTCTTGTTGTTCAATCCAGCAATCAAATTTTGCCTGTGTCAATGCCGCCGTAGCAGGGGCAATTTCACGTGCGCCAAGATCAAATGTGACAAGCAAACGTCCGCGCGCCGCGCCCAATTCTTTGATATGTGCTTCTGCAAGATTCCAATCACTGACTGGCTCAGGCATAACAGCCTCGCCAGAAGCGGCAGAAAGACCTTTGCGAGCAAAGTGAAGGGCATCAGGGTAATCCATCATCTCTTCAAGCTGGTTATTAGAAAATGTCTTGTACTCATTCGCTAAAGCTTGTGTGAAAGGACTTCCTACAGGCTGTGCCTCATTCAAGGCATCAATTTCACTGTATGTATCAAACATTGTACAGCCACTAAGTAAAACCACACCTGTGGCCAGTACTAAATTACGCACGGATTTCATATTTTTGCTCCTTAAAACTTTAAACGCGTATAATAATTTTTATTTCCTTCACCCGATCCGTCATCAGTGAGTCGGAATTTTGATTCTTAATCAACACATTAACTTCTATCCTTACTGTAAACAAAAGTAAAGTTTAGAATGTTGTTTTTGATAACTTTTCTGTAAAAGGATAAATATATTGCACCGCACAAAAAAATGAGGTAGATATAATAATGCGTATGAATTTGTGGGAGTTAAGTAATGAGTACAAAAGAGTTTTTAGGCCAAAAAGCGGCGATTGTTATTGAAAATGGCTGTTGCGAGCGCGAAATTATACAGGCATTCAGCGCCATGGAAGGTATAGGCCTATCATGTCACTTTATCGCATCTCAGAGTGATATCGTTAAAAGTTGGAACGAAGACCGAAGGGGCAATACTTCTGATTGGGCGTCTGATTATGCCGCAAACGCACGGTTAAACAACGCATATCCTAGCAATTATAGCGCCTTAGTTATTCCTGGAGGGCGCAGAAGTATTGAAAAACTAAAGCTTGACCCGTCCTTGCGCTCGTTCATATCTGGATTCCTGCATACGGATAAGCCTGTTATAGCATATAACTTTGCGATTGAGATTTTAAGCGATTTGGATTTGGTAAAGGGGTATTCTGTCGCGGCCGCATATGATTTTTGTGATAATATTCGTGAAAGGGGTGGGTATTGCGCCCAACCTGAATTTATCGTGAGTAAAAATCTCATAACATTATCCCGATACAGAGATGCAGAAGATAGAATATCCGCCGCCACCACCTGTGTATTAAATGGTGAAGTATATGTGGATAAAGTTGTATCAAGTGAAAATATGCCACGCGCCGCACATATCGCCGCTTGATTTCTGTCATTGATATTGTATAGATTTTAGCCATTCCGTTTTCGGGACGGCTATTTTTTAATTTAAGGATTACATATAATGCGCGCAGAAATAGAAGCAGTGGTTAAAGAAATAGAAAACGCGGTCTCTCTGCTTCGGAGGCATCTTTGACTGGGATGTCGCCGTCATACGTTTAGAGGAACTTGATTCCCTGTGCGAAGATCCCACCTTATGGGATGACGCCCCCAAGGCTCAAAAGCTCATGCGCGAGCGCACTCATTTGGAGCAAAGTATTAATGCTGTAAAGGTTATATCAAACGATTTATCCGATAATTGTGAAATGATTGCCATGGCAGAGGAAGAGGGGGATGATCAATTATGCAAGGAGTGCGAAGATAATATTATAAAGCTATCCGTTCAGGCCGATCGAAAACGCCTTGAAAGCATGCTCTCGGGCGAGGCTGATGCCAATAATGCATATCTTCAGGTCAATGCGGGTGCGGGCGGCACAGAGGCACAAGATTGGGCGGAAATGATCCTGCGTATGTATATGCGTTGGGCTGATCAAAAAGGCTATAAACTAACCACGCTAGAACGTAGTGAGGGCGATGGAGCAGGGATTAAATCTTCTACTTTGCAGATAGAGGGGTATCAGGCTTATGGGTGGCTCAAAACTGAAACAGGTGTGCATCGCTTGGTTCGTATATCACCGTTTGATTCCAACGCCAAACGCCACACCAGTTTTGCATCCGTTAATATATCCCCAGTTATTGACGACTCTATTGATATTGAGGTTGAAGAAAAAGATTTGAAAATCGATACATATCGATCAAGCGGAGCAGGAGGGCAGCACGTAAACACTACAGATAGCGCCGTACGCATAACACATATTCCAACCGGTGTAGTCGCCGCATGTCAAAACCAAAGATCCCAACATCAAAATCGTGCCCAGGCTTTGGAAATGCTAAAAGGGCGTTTATATGAGTTAGAGCTGCAAAAGCGTGAGGACGCAGCGGCTGAGGAACATGGTGAAAAAACGGATATCGGGTGGGGGCATCAAATACGCTCTTATGTCCTGCACCCATATCAAATGGTGAAAGATTTACGCACAGGCGTTGAAACCAGCCAATCATCATCGGTTCTTGATGGTGATCTCGACCAGTTTTTAGAGGCATCTTTGGCGCATATTAAGGGAGATAAATAATGGGAGAACCAATATTTGAAACACAATTTCATAAAAAGAAGCCTGCTCGATACTTAGTGTTTTTTTCTTGAAAAAACAATCTTGTCATAATAGTGTGCATAAGTCTTTTAGGGAGATTTCAATGCGTGGTATTAAAATTTTGTCATCCATCTCAGTATTGCTTTTGCTTTCTACTGCTTCTGTTGACGCGGTTGGATACAAGCATATAAAAAATCCTGTCACTACAAATGTACAAAAGGCGGGGTGGGATCAACGAAATTTGGAAGCGCAGACGGAAGGTGCTGTTTATATGCGCGCTCAAATAGAGGAGTTGACGAAACAAAACGAGCAACTAAGAAATAGCCTCAGTCAGGCTATACATGATAATAATAAACCCAAAACATATGCTCCAGAAATGGAATATGAAACACGAATTCGGGCTTTGATAGAAGAAAATAAGCGATTGAATAAGGCGCTCCTGGCACGCCCGCAAAGCAATAGCTCTGCAAATGCCGATATTTATGCCCGTGAGATCCAAAGCTTGAAAACGCAAAATGCAGAATTACAAAGAAACATTAGTCAGCTATCTGTGGCCGCGCGCACACATCAACCAGATAATAGTGAACTAAGCTCATATAAAAAAGAAAATGAAAATCTTCGACGAGCCTTGGCACAAATGAAGACGCTTGATCGCAATGAAGACACGCAAGAGATCCAAAGCCTAAGGCAATCAATATCAAAGCTCGAACAGGAAAACCGGAATATAGCACAAACCTTGGCCGAGGCGACGGGTAAAGCCCTTGAATATCAAACGCGAGTCCAAACGCTGAGTAAAAGCAATAGCGCGGATAGCCGTCAAGCTTCTGCTCTCGAGCAACAACTCAATACAGCAAACGCGAAAATTGCGGAACTTCAAGCAAAGCTTGAGCAGGAAAAAAATAATAAAACGCCTGTCGTGACGACAAATAAAAAAGATATTGAGCTACTACAACAGCAAAACCAAAGCTTACGAGAAACAATTAAATCTCAAAGTGAGCTTTTGATTTCTTCGGGAAATGCATCTACCGCGGCGGAACAGCTGATTAGTGAGAACTTAATGTTAAAGCGCAAATTAGAACAAGCAGGGCAATCATCTGATTTTAATGGAAAAACAGCCAAGCAGCTTTTTGCCCAGACACAAAAGTTACAAGCTGAAGTCGTAGAGCGTGATAAATACATTCAAGAACTTGATGGCCTAAAAGAAACCGTTAAACAGCTAAGATCTCAAAATGATCTATACCTATCAAATTCCCAGAGCATGAATACAGGGGCTGATCCTGAAATTACTGAGCTTATGGATGTGAATAAATCATTGGAAGAGGCCCTTGAGAAAGAACGCGAAACAACAATCGCATATCGCTCTAAAATCCGTGAGTATCAGGATGAGATTGAATCTGTGCAAAAAGGGGAGCAATCTAAAGAGGCAAGTAAGCAAGAAGATGAAATCGAGAGCCTAAGATCAGAGAATGAAGGTTTAAAATCCCAGATAGAGATTTTGACAAAACAGTCCGCTCTGAAGAAAAAGAATGACCCTGCAATTTTTGCAAATATGGATAAAGTTAAATCAGACGGCGTGACCTATATCGATGCGCCGTATCCGCCTGTAGAAAATGTTCTTCCTATTTTGGGTGAAGGTGGTGAGCATATTGATTACAGTCAGAAAACCGAAGTTAAGGCTGAGGATTTATTGTCTCAAAAACCAGAACCATTATCGGGCGGCAACAATTAAAAAAAGGCCACGCAAAATTGCGCAGCCTCTTGAAAGTTAAAAATCAGAACGATAACGCGTTTACTCGCTCTTATCACTGCTATCTGAATTCATATACCCCATATTAAATGGAGGCATCATTTTCATCGCGTTCTCAAACATTTCCATATTTTTGCGTGTGATATCTTCAAGAGCAGATGATTGCGGGAACACACCATCTATTTGCCCTATTTTACGCATGCCTTCAAAAGACTTATTCAGCTGTTCTTGCATTTTTTCTTGGTTTTGCGCGAACATATTCATTGTTTGCTCAAGATATGGAGGGAGAACGCTCTGCGCGTTATTGCCGTAAAATCCAATAAGTGTTCGAAGGAAGTTCGTCGGTAACAATGTCTCTTCACCAGATTCCTGATCGGCAATGATCTGCGTCAAAACCCCGCGTGTCAAATCTTCGCCAGTCTTCGCATCAATAACAATAAAATTATGACCTTCTTGCACCATTTCACATAGGTCATCAAGGGTTACGTAACTGCTGCGCCCTGTATCATATAAGCGTCTGTTAGCGTATTTTTTAATAACGGTAGGTTCGTCCTTACCTGGTTTTGTCTTTGCCATGTTGCACCTTCACGGTTAAATTCTTTAATGTGGATTATTGATATTATGCACAAAATTCGAAATAAAGAAAGCGTTTGATATTTTTTAGATGATATTTTTTTGTGTTGCAATATATTGTGCAATAGAAAATTGGTTCAAAAGGTATGATTTATGCGAAAAGGCCCACATCCATTATTGGTGCATTTAGGCATAGCAATGACAAAAGACGCACGCATACAACAATATGCGTCTGAAGTTGTTTCTCATGCTGCGTTTAAATCTACAGAAGAAATAATACGCGGGATACAGATGTATCAAACGCATGAATATGCTCCACAAACATTGCCTCAAAAGAAAATTTGGTATCAAAATAATGCGGCAATTATTGAACCTATAATGCATAATGGCGCGGCAATAAACCCAAATTCTTCTCCTATTTTATTGGTGCCCTCATTAATTAACAAATCAAATATTCTCGATCTAACCGAGGATATGTCCCTTTTGCGTTGGTTAAACAAAAATGGAATAAAAACATATCTTCTTGATTGGGGGGATCTAAGCGTTAGTGACGGAATATCGTTAACAATAAACGATATAATGGACATTTTACAAAATTCAATACGCTTTGTTTCAAAAATACATTCCACACCCATTGATGTGATTGGTTACTGCATGGGAGGAAACTTAACGGTTGGCGCATGCACCGCTATGCAGGATCATATAGGGCGCATGGTTCTTCTTGCGTCACCTTGCGATTTCCAGGATCAGTCAATGGTTCTGTCAAAACATGTCCGTATATGGAATTCATATATCGCACATTCAATAAAAGAAAAGGGCTGTGTTCCTTCAGAATGGGTGCAGGCACTATTTGCAGGTTATGATGTGGATGGCTCGGCGCAAAAATTCATACGCTTTGCCTCAATGGATCAAAATGACGCAGAGGCCAAACTCTTCATCGCGGTAGAGGATTGGCTGAACGATGGTGTTGATTTGCCAATAGATATTGCACAGCATTGCATACAGGAGTGGTTTTTAAATAACACAATTTTAAAAAACGAATGGAAAATTGGTGAAGAGCATCTGGACTTGGAATCCATAAAAACCCCGACGTTAATTGTTGCATCGGATAAAGACAGGCTCGTCCCATTTGATTGCGCCGTCGCCGCGTCACAAGCGCTCATAAACGCAAAAATTGATATATGCCGAAAATCTTGCGGACATATTGGGCTTATTGCGGGACGAAATGCTGTTGATGATGTTTGGAAACCAATACTGTCATGGCTACAAAAAAAATAAAGCTACACTCATTTTCATTCTTGATAATTTTACCATTGTAGATATGGTGTGCGCATCCAATAAAACATAGGGCAAAAAATATGACTGATCATATTGCAATCGTTGCAGCAAAAAGAACTGCAATAGGGACATTAGGCGGTGGGCTCTCAACCACACCAGCAAGTAAGCTTGGTGAAATTGTTATTAGAGCAGTTATGAATGATGCAAAAATCACGGGGTCAGATGTTGATGAGGTTCTAATGGGACAGGTTCTAACAGCGGGCTGTGGGCAAAATCCCGCACGTCAGGCTGCCATCAACGCAGGAATCGAGAAAAGCAGTACCGCAATGACTATTAATCAAGTCTGCGGTTCGGGGCTACGTACGATTGCCCTTGGTGTTCAATCAATTTTAAATGGCGATGCTGATATCGTTATTGCAGGCGGACAAGAGAATATGAGCCTTTCCCCGCATATAATGCATTTGCGTGAGGCCGTAAAATTCGGTGATGCGTCAATGCGCGACACTATGATTATGGATGGCCTATGGGATAGCTTTAACGACTATCACATGGGTATTACAGCCGAAAATATTGCGGAAAAATATGGCATTAGCAGAGAAAAGCAAGACACCTTCGCCGCACAATCGCAAAATCGTGCGGAAAAAGCGATAAATACAGGAAAATTTGATGATGAAATTATTCCTGTTGATGTCGTAAGCAGAAAAGAAACCATTCAAATCACAAAAGATGAATTCCCGCGTGCTGGCGTAACCATTGAAGGATTGGCAAAATTAAGACCAGCCTTTAAAAAAGATGGTACGGTAACTGCGGCAAACGCATCCGGAATCAATGATGGCGCCGCCGCCGTGGTTCTAATGCGTGAAAGCGAGGCAAAAAAACGTGGATTAACGCCTTTGGCCGTCATCGCATCATGGGCAACACGTGGTGTTGATCCATCCGTAATGGGCACAGGACCAATCCCAGCAAGCGCCGCCGCATTGGAAAAGGCGGGTTGGGGCGTCGGTGATCTTGATCTTGTTGAATCAAACGAAGCCTTCGCCGCACAAGCATGCTGCGTGTTGAAGGAGGCTGGATTTGATTCTGAAAAAACAAATGTGAACGGCGGGGCGATTGCACTTGGTCATCCGATTGGCGCATCAGGAACACGGATTTTGGTAACGTTGCTGCATGAAATGGTGCGTCGTGATGCGAAAAAAGGGCTCGCCACCTTGTGTATTGGCGGCGGCATGGGCATAGCACTTTGCGTAGAGAGATAAAATTAATATTGAGGAGTAATAAAATGAATGACGTTGCAATCGTAACAGGTGGTACACGCGGTATTGGTAAGGAAATTTCTAAGGCACTAAGCGATGATGGTTATAAAGTCGTTGCTGTGTACCACGGCAATGAAGAGGCCGCAAAAACATTCAGAGATGAAACGGGCTGCGAAGCGGTTAAGTTTGATGTTGCTGATTATGATCAGTGCCAATGCGCAATAGAAAAAATAGAACAAGATTTTGGCTCCATCACAGTTCTCGTTAATAATGCGGGGATTACCAAGGATGGCGTGCTGCACAAAATGCCAATCGAAAACTGGAATGACGTTATTCAAACCAACCTTACATCTTGTTTTAATATGTGTCGCGCCGTAATTTTGAAAATGCGCGAAAGGCAAAATGGCCGTATTGTCAATATCAGCTCAATCAACGGACAAAAAGGTCAGTTCGGTCAAGTGAATTACTCCGCAGCAAAAGCGGGGATGATTGGCTTTACAAAATCATTGGCTCTTGAGTCCGCCGCAAAAAATGTGACGGTAAACGCCGTATGCCCTGGTTATATTGCAACAGATATGACCTCGGCTATGCCGCAAGAGGTTCTCGATTCCATTATCAGACAAATCCCTGAAATGCGTATGGGAAAGCCTGATGAAATTGCTGCAATCGTATCGTTTTTGGTTTCGGAAAAAGCCGCATTCGTAACGGGCGCAACAATTTCTGCAAATGGCGGCCAATACATGGCCTAAATATTCCTGTGGCTAATTTTTTATCGTAATGGAATAATATTTATCGGCACGCTATAATACTTCCATGTCCAAAGAACGAGTAGTATTAGAGCGCCGATTCATCCCAAAGGGAAGCATCTTTATAAAGCAAGGGGATGAGGCATATTCCGCCTATCTGATACAATCAGGTGCGGTCAGTGTGTACTCTACAATAGACGGCGCGCAGCATGAGCTTGCAACGCTCGGTGTCGGTGAAATATGTGGAGAGATGGCTCTGGTGAATGAAGAGGTTCGTACAGCAAGCGTAAAGGCCATGGAGGATTGCAATTTAATTGTTATTACAAAAACCGCCTTTGAAGACAAGTTAAGGAATAGTGATTCAACCATCCGCGCTATCGTTGAAATGCTGATTAGGCGCGTGAAGAACCTAAACACGACGGTCCTTTACGACGGAAAATCAAACGGCATAAAAGAAGATTAGATTTTTCATCTTACACCTTGTGGTAAACTCTTCTTCGCTGTAATCTTTGTAAATCATAAATGACATTGAGGGATATTTGGCATGAAGCTGGCATTAAAGGCTATCTTTGGGGTTCTGGCGATTTGTTTGGCGGCAATCATAATTGTGCCGCTCTTTATAAATTTAAATAACTATAAGTCCCAAGCCATTGAACTTGTAGAAGATAAAACAGGATTAGATGTCACGATTAACGGTGATCTCAGTTTTACCGTTTTGCCATCGCCGAATTTCTCTGTGTCAGATGTCTCAATAAAAGAAGACAAAAACAATGATACTCTTCTTTCCTTTAACCGTTTGGATATTAAGGTTAATTTATTGCCATTACTAAGTGGTGATGTTCAGGTGAAATCGATCAGCTTGATTGAGCCATCATTGCTGGTTGAGAAAAATAAAGATGGAACGATAAATCTCACGTCTGCTCTAAAACAAAAACGCTCTGGCGAAGAAGAAACTGAGGGCACGAACACCTCAGAAAAAACAGCAATAAATATTCCACAAATTTCATTGGATTCTGTTCGCATTAAAGATGGAGAGCTTAGCTACATTGATCATGCATCAGGTGAAAACAAGCTTATACGAAATATAAACACCGAAATCTCCGCGCAGTCATTATCAGGGCCATTTACGGGCGATGGATCACTATTCTATGATGGGTATTCTTTGGACTTTGATGTCAGTACTGATAAATACGATACTCAAGAAAGCGTTATAAACCCAAAGATAAAGCTTTCTGTGCAACCCATTGGTATTAATATTGAATTTTCAGGCGCGCTAAATATGGGCGGAGGCATGCAGGCGCAAGGACATATGGATCTATCGGTGAATGACTTATCGGGCATCACGCCAGATATGCACTTAGCGGCAAAAACATCCTTTGGTGCATCTGGTATTGTGTCAGTGACAGAGAAAAAACTTGAAATGTCCAGTATTGATGGACATGTTGGTGACGATAAATTCAGTGGCTCGGTAAATTATGATCTAACTTCATTGAAGACAAGTCTTAAAATCAAGTCTTTAGGCAATATAGACTTAGCTAAGGCTGGGTTAAAATCAATACCATATAAGCTTATTTCTTTTGATATTAATGCATTAGGCGATAATAAAGCCATTCAATTTGAAAAAACGTCTTTAACACTGGATGGTGAGGTTTTTAATGTATCAGGAAAATACGCGTTTGGTGCTGGCTCAAAACATGCCGCATTAGACATTGATGTTAAAACAAAGAAATTCGATTTTGATAAATTTAATGGCAAAACTCAAGCGGGCTCAGGCAAGGCATCAGGCGTTAGTGCCGCCAATAAAGGCAGTGTCAATGGGCAAAACTCATCCGTGGTATTGCCGTTCGATGCGGCAATATCTTTTAATACAGATGCACTGATATATCAGGGCGCAACAGCCAAAAATCTTAACGCTGATGTGAAAATTAGTGGGAAGAAGCTAGATGTTGAAAACTTCTCTATTGCGGATTATCTGGGTGCATCATTAAAGGCATCAGGCAGTGTTGGTGATATCCAATCATTAACTGCGATCAACGCATACCTTGATATAAATGCAAAGGACGTGAAGGCGTTGCTTGCACATTTTGGCACGGATACATCCGCAATGCCTAAGGCCGTGAATTCAGGCGCGCTCAAGCTAAAACTAACAGGAAGTAAGAGCACTGCGGAGTTAACCGCAAATATAGCGGCTCTCAACGGTGAGTTTATCGCAAAAGGCACGTTAAATCAGATGATGACCAAGCCTTCGGTTCAAAATCTGGTGGTGCAGGCCAAACATAAAAACATGGCGCAACTCATGAACCTCTTAAGCGGTTCACAAATTAATGACCCGTCATTAAACAAGCCTATGGATATTTACACCAAAGTTAATCAATCGGGGAATCGTTACGAATTCACAGGTTTAAAAGGTGATCTGTCTGGCGCAACAATTCAGGGTAGTGCCTCTGTGGATCTTGGCGGTAAGACCCCATTGATTGAAGGTGATTTGACGTTCGGCGATATCAAAATGGCATCTGTCGTCAATAAAAAATCAGGATCAGGCGGGTCATCAAATGCATCATCCGCTAGCAATAACAAACCTGCTTCGCCGCGCTGGTCAAAAGAGGCAATAGATACCGCCGCATTACATGCCGTCAATATTAACGTATCAATGAAGGCAAACTCTATTCAATATGGTGATTGGCCATTAAAATCACCATCACTAAACGTAACATTAAAGAACGGTGTTCTCGTTGTTTCGGATTTAAAGGCGGAAGTTTTCGGTGGTAATATCAACTTAGGTGCAAAATTACAATCGGTGGTTCAGCCACGCCAACCAGTTCATTTTGAAAGCGAAACAACATTCAATAATGTTGATGTAGGTAGCCTTGCAACATCGTTGATTGGCACGAAACTTGTGAAAATATCAGGCAAGAGCAATCTTTCAATGAGTATAAAAAGCTCAGGCGCAAGCCCTGCTGCATTGGTTCATGACCTTTCAGGGCAGGGAAGTGTCAACGGTCAAAATATTGTGCTGGATGGTGTTGATGTGGTGCGCTTCGTTCGCGCCCTATCATATGACAGTAAACCTGGTGATACGGTTATGGGACTGTGGAAGGGGACAACCAAAGGTGGGCAGACAAAATTTAACACGCTGGATGGTTCATTTACAATTCAGCAGGGCATCGTCAATATATCGAAAATGGATCTGGACGGAACGCGCGCCGCGATTGAAACTCGTGGAAATATTAATCTCCCGAATTGGACGATTGCAACCAAACATAAAATGATAGCCAAAAGCACGGAAGATGCTCCCACAGATATCCCTCCATTTGAACTCAGCGTAAACGGCTCACTTGATAATCCTGGCCAAACCTTTGGACAGGGTGTATTGCAAGATTATCTAAACCGCAAAATTCAGCGTAAATTTAACAAACTAATCTCGGATAAGCTCGGCTTGCCGTCAAATGATGTCGCTCCGGCCAGTGGCGATGAATCTCAAAACCAAGAATCTCAAGACCAACAGTCTCAGGAAAATAAACCTCAAGATATAGAAGGTGTTGCCGAAGAGGCCATTAAAGGCATTTTGGGCGACTTACTGCGATAATTTATTCTGCAAACGCTGTAAAATATAAACGCGTATGGCGCTCGATAGATTGCCTTGCGCGTCTTTATCAATTTCAGTAATCAGAGCATTAAGGGAAATACTTTTTTCTTCTGCAATGCTGCGCAAAACAATCCAAAATTCATCTTCCATAGTGATACTAGTCTCATGCCCCGCAATACGAACAGATCTCTTTTTTAATTCTGTGTCGCGGGGCATAACAATCTCCTGATGATTAGGCGCGTGGCTTAATCATATCAAGCGGCTTGATCCAGTCTTTAAACTGCTCTTCGCTCAGAAGGCCAAGCGCAATACCCGCTTCTTTCAATGTCGATCCATCCTGATGCGCTTTTTTTGCGATTTTCGCCGCATTATCATATCCGATATGCGGGTTGAGAGCGGTTACAAGCATCAGGCTTTCATTCAAAAGCTTTTCAATTCGCGCTTCATTGGCCTCAATGCCAACAACACAGTTATCGGTAAAGCTGTTACATCCATCCGCAATAAGGCGAATAGATTGAAGAACGTTGTAAATCATAACGGGTTTAAAAACGTTAAGCTCAAAATGACCGTTCGATCCCGCAACAGTAACCGCAACATGATTGCCCATAATTTGTGCACAAACCATAGTCAACGCCTCACACTGCGTCGGGTTAACTTTACCTGGCATAATTGATGAACCCGGCTCATTCGCAGGCAAGCTAATCTCACCAATACCGCATCGTGGGCCAGATCCAAGCAATCGCAAGTCATTGGCAATTTTCATCAATGATGCGGCAATAACATTCATCGCACCAGAGATCTCAATCATCGCATCATGAGCGGCCAATGCCTCGAATTTATTTTCGGCTGTCACAAATTCAAGTCCTGTAATCTCCGCAACATTTTTCGCAAAAGCCTCCGCAAAACCAAGCTTTGAATTAATTCCTGTGCCAACGGCTGTTCCACCTTGTGCAAGCTGCATCAAGCGCGGCAAGCACGCCTTAACCCGCGCAATACCATATTCAATTTGCTTGGCATAGCCTGAAAACTCATTCCCCAAAGTTAATGGCGTTGCATCTTGTAAGTGCGTGCGCCCAATTTTAACAATATTGGCGTATTCCTTTGCCTTCGCGTCTAGCGCATCATGTAAGTATTGCAGAGCAGGGATAAGCTCATGATGAACCTGTTCGCCCGCCGCAATATGCATCGCACTTGGGAATGTGTCATTCGATGATTGCCCCATATTTACGTGATCATTCGGGTGAACAGGGGTCTTGCTACCACGCTCGCCGCCCAGAATCTCAATAGCACGGTTCGAAATAACCTCATTGGCGTTCATATTGCTCTGAGTACCTGACCCAGTTTGCCATACAACAAGCGGAAATTCATCAATCAATGTATAGTCAATCACCTCATCTGCGGCCTGAACCATCGCATCGCCAAGCGCCTGATCCAAAACACCAAGCGCAACATTTGATATGGCCGACGCTTTTTTCTGAATACCAAGGGCGCGGATCAGTGGCGCGGGCATTTTCTCCCCACCAATTTTAAAATTCTCTAATGATCGCTGTGTCTGTGCACCCCAATAACGGTTCGCGGGTACATTAACCGCGCCAATTGAATCTGTTTCTACGCGCGTTTGCGTCGTATCAATTTCCTGTGCTGCATTGCTCATGATTGATAATCTCCTGTTTTGGTATGAATTTTAAGTCTGTGTCAGTGGTTTCAAAAAAGTAATATGCCCCATCTTACGCCCCGCCTTAATATCTTCCTTGCCGTAAAGGTGCACATTTGCATTCTCTTCCGTAAGGTGCTCATCAATGCTCTCGATATCAGTTCCGATAAGGTTCATCATAACCGCATTATTATGACGCGCTGTTGACCCAACGGGCAGGCCGCAAACGGTTCGAACATGGTTCTCAAATTGCGATACGGTGCATGCGTCAATGCTCCAATGCCCTGAATTATGGGTGCGTGGCGCAATTTCATTCACCAAAATGTTCCCATCACCGCAGATAAAAAATTCTACCGTAAGAACACCTGTCAAATTAACGGAATTTGCTATCTTTTCCGCTGCATCGCGTAGCGATTTTTCAATGCCATCAGGCAGGCCAGAAGGGACGATAGTCGTATGAAGAATATGATCCTTATGTTGGTTTAGCATGGAATCGTAACACTCTGATTTGCCTTGATTATCACGGGAAATAATAATCGATGCCTCACAATCAAAATCGATCATCTCTTCCAAGATTAAATCTTGTTCATTTGTATTATTCAAAAAATCAGAAACCCCAGAGCCGTCATTTAAATCACTTTTATCGCCCTTTATTTGCCCTTTGCCATCATATCCGAAGCGTGTTGTTTTTATGACAAAATTTTCGACATTCCAAGCTTCAAGCGTATTTTTAATATCTTCCAATGTCGAAACAGTCGCCCATCGCGCGGTGCTTATCCCGCAATCATTAATAAAGGTTTTTTCCTTAATGCGGTCTTGTGAAACATTGAGTAGCGTTTTTTCTGGCAAAACAGAATCCGGCTTTAATGAATTTATATAATCGATTGTTTCTACTGGTATATTCTCAAATTCATAAGTAATAACATCACATAAATCAGAAAAGGTTTTAAGCGCATCCCTGTCATGATAGGGCGCAATAATTGTCTTCATCGAAACCTGTGATGCGGGTGAGTTTTTCTCAGAGCAGAATATAACAACAGATATGCCTAGCCTCGCCGCCGCCATCGCGCTCATCCGCCCAAGCTGCCCACCGCCTAATATTCCCAATGTCATATTATGCTTCATGATATTCTAATCTTTCGGAATATCTGCCACGCTATCGGTTTGTTCCTGGCGATAGCTTTCCAATGCATTCATCACGGCCTCATCAAACGTGCCAATGATTGACGCCGCCAAAAGCCCCGCATTTTTCGCGCCCGCCTCGCCAATGGCCAATGTACCAACAGGCACGCCGCCTGGCATCTGCGCGATAGATAAGAGACTGTCCATACCTTTAAGAGCCTTGCTTTTGACGGGCACACCAAGAACGGGAAGGGGGGTCATGCTCGCCACCATCCCCGGTAAATGCGCCGCGCCGCCAGCCCCCGCAATAATAACCTTGATCCCACGATCCTTGGCAGATTTCGCGTATTCAACCATGCGATCAGGCGTTCTATGCGCCGAAACAATTTTGCACTCATGCGAAATTCCAAGCGCATGCAAAACATCATGTGCGTTTTTCATCGTATCCCAATCTGATTGGGAACCCATAATAATCCCGACAATCGGGTTTTCATCTGAATGTGTCATAGGACGATTTATAAGGAAAAGAGGGGGGCAAAGCAATACAGAAAAACGGGTTTTCCCTGTGTAATTATTATATTACGCAATGATATCGTCAATCAGGCTGCTCTCAAGTTTCTGTATAACATCTTTCAGCCATAGCTTTTTCTTCTTAAGCTGCTGCATGTGAAGCAAATTAACGGGGGTATCACTGCGTGTTACTTTCTCAATGAGCTCATCCAGTGCTTGGTGCTCAACTTTATATTCCGCCAGTTTTGCGCGGATGTCATCTTGATCTTCTTGCATGATTTATAAAGCTTTAACCGCTAATCCTAATTAGTAATAGGCATGAACTATATCACATAATACATTGTTTGATAATATAAAAAGACACTTCATGTAAATAAAGTTGTGCCACGCATCATTTTACAGCACGTAAATATGCTATATAATCATAACCATAAGCCGATTCTGGCAGTGTTTTTAATAATATGTAGGTAAGCGTTCCGAATGAAAAAGAAAATTGCAATATTAACCAGTGGTGGCGATTGCGCCGGACTAAACGCAGTTATGAGAGCGGCAGTCCTTCGCGCCCACGGCCTTGGTTGGGAAGTTATAGGGATCGAAAACGGCACGGCTGGCCTTCTTGATAATCCGCCGCGCTACCGTGTACTAACGCCGGATCAACTCGATGGAAACGTCATGCGTCTGGGGGGGACAATCCTTGGCACAACCAATTCCCGTAACCCGTTTGAATATCCCATGCCTGATGGCACGGCAAAGGATCGCTCGGATGAATTATTGGCAACCCTAAAAACTCTGGGCGTAGATTCCCTGATTGGTATCGGTGGAGATGGGAGCTTCGATATCTTAAGCCGTCTGGTAAAACAAGGTGGCCTTAATTTCGTCGGTGTTCCAAAAACGATTGATAATGATGTTTATATGACGGACTTCGCCGTAGGCTATGATACCGCTGTATCCATCGCAACTGAGGCTCTTGACCGCCTACAACCCACTGCCGCCAGCCATGACCGCGTAATGATCTTAGAGGTTATGGGGCGCGACGCGGGGCATATTGCCTTGGCCGCTGGTGTTGCAGGTGGCGCAGATGTTATCCTTATTCCTGAAATTCCCTACACCATTGAAAGTGTCGCAGAGAAAATAAACGCTGTAAAAGAAACGGGGCGTAACTTCGCGCTTGTGATTGTATCTGAGGCCGTAAAAACCCCTGATGGGCAAAAACACCAAGTGGTGTATCATGGTGGTGAGACGCGCTATGGAGGAATTGCGGATTATCTGGGCGTTCAAATCGCCAAGGCCACAAATTCTGAAACTCGCGTAACCGTCCTCGGGCACGTGCAACGCGGCGCAAGCCCAACTTATAATGACCGTCTTTTGGCCGCCGCTTTCGGCGTGAAGGCCGTTGATTTGTTAGCAGAGGAAAAATTCGGACGTATGGTCGCATGGCAAAATGACAGCGTAGTCGACGTCGCCATTGAAGATGCAATCAAGGAATGCCACGTGGTTAAGCCCGATGATATGCTGGTACACACCGCACGTTCTTTAGGAATATCGTTCGGAGACAAATAAATGTGTAAAGTTGTTATTTAATATATATGTGAAACTTGCGATAACTCTAAACGCTCTATACAGTGTTTAGGTCATTGGAAATGACTTGTGTAATTAAAAAATGAAAGCACTCAATGCTATACGTACAACAATCCCTCGGCCCTGATGAAGAACTTGTTCACGTGGGGAAGTTCCACTGGATGTATACGGTCAGTGCCTTTTTGTCGATTCTATGGGGGCTTGTTCTCGCTATATTCATTATGGTGGCCGCATATAACGCCTATAAATTTATGGGAAAGCTACCAAGTAATATTGGTTTTTTTGAATCAATTAAAATCATTCATCCTGGTATTCGTGCATTCTCATTCCTTATGTTTATCATTGGCCTTGTTAAATTCGCGCAGATGATGGTCGTGAAGGCGACGACTGAAATCGCTATAACCAATAACCGTCTTATATATAAACGCGGCCTTGTTGCCCGTCACGTGGGGGAAATTAATATCGACCGTATAGAAGGCTGTAACGTGCTTCAACCTGTATTGGGACGTATCTTTAATTATGGGCGCGTTCTTATCCGTGGTATGGGTGTTGGTGAAGTAACCCTGCCGCCATTGGAAGACCCAATATCCTTCCGTCGCGCTATTGAGGAGGCAAAATCAAGATGACACAACAAGCTAAAAAGCCCGCATCGTTAGAATCTGGGCACAAACAACCCAAATCATTTCAGGATCAAGAAATTGATCGTATGCTGGTAAAGGGCGAGGAGGTCATTCTCCGTGCTCGACTTCATAATGCAATTTATTGGAAATCTATCGCGGTTCTAATAATTGCACTTCTTATGTTTTTTATTGCCTCGCCCATTGGTGTGATGTTGTTCGTTGTTGGTGCACTTATGCTATGTGTTGCCATTCTAACGCAACATTTCCTGCTTCTTGCTGTGACAAATAAACGCGTTCTCGCGCGTTATGGCTTATTGCAGATGGATGTTGTTGATATTCGCCTCAGTAAGATTGAGAGCATTGATTTAGAGCGTATGCTCCCTGGTCATATCTTCGGTTACGCAAATGTTGTTGTCATGGGGACGGGAAATCGTATGATCCGCGTTTCATATATTGGTAATGCAGAGGAATTCCGTCGTTATTACAACGAAATGGTGTTGGCAGAAGAAGGAAATGAAGAGGTTGAGGCGGAAATACGTCAGGCAAAAAGCGATGACGAGCAAGCCAAGGCCGCAGCAGATAGAAAAAAATCAAAAAAAGTATAAATTAATCTGTGGTTTTTAAAATTATTAGAACACGGGTAAAGCCGTGTTTTTTTGCGTCTGCATCTTTACAAGTCGGCGATGAACGGTATAGAAAATAGCATCCATATTTAATAAAAAGGACTTCTCGCATGGGCGATTCAAAAAAGGCACATCCAAATGGTTGGGATAAATCTAAACTTGTAAGCCGCTATGTAACTGAGGGCGCAAAATCCGCGCCGCATCGCTCGTATTATTACGCGATGGGCATGACGGAAGAGCAGATTCATCAGCCACTGGTCGGTGTTGCAACCTGTTGGAACGAGGCCGCGCCATGCAATATCTCTCTAAATCGTCAGGCACAGGCTGTAAAACGTGGTGTAGACCATGCGGGCGGTTCTCCGCGTGAATTTACAACGATTACGGTGACTGACGGGATTGCCATGGGGCATGAAGGCATGCGCTCATCTCTTGTGTCACGTGAAGTTATCGCGGATTCGGTTGAACTCACCATGCGTGGGCACTGCTATGATGCACTTGTTGGCTTGGCGGGCTGTGATAAATCTCTCCCTGGTATGATGATGGTTATGATCCGCTTGAACGTGCCAAGTGTGTTTATGTATGGCGGAACAATTCTCCCTGGTAAATATAAGGGAAAGGATGTTGATGTCGTAAATGTGTTTGAGGCTGTGGGACAGCATGCCACAGGTCAAATGACAGATAAAGAGCTTCATGACCTTGAATGTGTCGCTTGTCCATCTTCTGGTGCATGTGGTGGTCAGTTCACCGCAAACACAATGGCGTGCGTGTCCGAGGCCATCGGCCTTGCTCTTCCCAATTCTGCGGGTGCTCCCGCGCCATATGAAAGCCGTGATGAATATGCGGCCGCATCTGGTGAGGCCGTGATGCAGCTCATCAAGAATGGTGGGCCACGTCCACGTGATATAGTAACACTTAAATCATTGGAAAACGCAGCGGCTATTGTTGCTGCGACGGGCGGGTCAACCAATGCGGCGCTTCACCTACCTGCAATGGCGCATGAAGCAGGAATTGATTTCAATCTCTTCGATGTGGCCGAAATCTTCAAGAAAACGCCGTATCTGGCCAATCTCCGCCCAGGCGGTAAATATGTTGCCAAAGACCTCTATGATATTGGCGGCGTTGGCGTGGTTTTGAAAGAGCTTCTTGATAACGGCTATATTCATGGTGATTGTATAACCGTAACGGGTAAAACCATCGCCGAGAACTTAGAGGGCGTAAAGCTTCCCGAAGATCAAGATGTTGTATTTCCTGTAAAAGCGCCAATTTATAAGACGGGCGGCGTTGTCGGATTAAAAGGTAATCTCGCCCCCGAAGGTGCAATCGTCAAAATTGCTGGACTTGATGAACTCGTTTTCGAAGGGCCAGCGCGCGTTTTCGATGGTGAGTATGACTGTTTCGATGCGGTTCAAAACCGTGACTATAAAGAGGGCGAAGTCCTTGTTATCCGGTACGAAGGAGCAAAAGGTGGCCCGGGCATGCGTGAAATGCTTTCCACCACGGCGGCTCTTTATGGGCAAGGCACTGGCGGTAAGGTTGCTCTTATCACTGATGGTCGTTTCTCTGGCGGAACGCGGGGTTTTTGTATCGGTCACGTTGGCCCAGAAGCCGCTATGGGCGGGCCAATCGCCCTTATCAAAAATGGTGATATCATCCGCATTGATGCCAATGAGGGCACAATGGATGTTAAATTGTCTGATGAAGAATTAGCTGAACGCAAAAAAAGCTGGAAACCGCGCAAAACCAATTACAATTCTGGTGCGCTTTGGAAATATGCACAAACGGTCGGGCCTGCGCGTGATGGCGCAGTCACTCATCCTGGTGCAAAAGAAGAAACGCATGTTTTTGTGGACTTGTAAAAAAAATTTATAGGTTTTTTAAGGGTTTGTAGGTAGAAATATGGGGGCGCGTCATCGATACGCTTCCTCAAATAATGTTGTGATCAGGTTTGATAATTAAATAATGAAACAGTTTTCCCAAATAAAGCTTATTGCTCTCATTTCGTTGGGGTGTGTTTTCCCCTTTCTTGCGAACGCAAATACGTTATTCAACCAAGATGCGGTGGATCAATATTATTTGGAAAGAGAGGGCGAACCCATTTGGGTCAAAAACACAAGGCTATCTGGTGATGCAAAGGATTTGATCGAGGTTTTGGAGGGGGCGTGGATGAATGGCCTAAACCCATATAAATATCATCTTGAGCAAATCCATAGCATTTCTGCAGACTTAAGAAAATCAGAACCTGATGAACGTACAATGTTAGAGCTTCTTCTGACCGATTCTTATGCAGAGTATTTCAGGGATCTAAGTGGGATGCGTGTAAATGCAAGTCAGATTGGCCTGAATGCCAATCATTGGAATAAGCGCGTACCCGCGCAGAAAGCCCTATCTTATTTGGAAAAAAATAGAGACGACATAGATGACTTTATGCATTCGCTTGAGCCTCAAACGCAAAGTTATAAAACGTTGAAGGCCGAGCTTACAAAGCTTGTAGAAGAGGGCGCTGATAGCAAGGTGCAAGTAAGGTTTGGAGAAACGGCACGCCCAGGCCGCGGATATGATGATATTCCAAAGTTACGTGAAAGACTTGGTCTGGAAGGTGTAACAAATGAAAATCGTTATAAATACGATGATACACTTGTTGCCGCGGTTCAAAAATTTCAAAACGAGCATGGCCTAAAACCTGACGGCTTAATTGGAAAGCAGACGCTCTTCGCGTTAAATCAGAATAGCGATCAAAAGATAAAGCAAATCATCGTGAATATGGAGCGCTTACGCTGGACTCCCGAAATTAAACCCAATCGATTTATCGTGGTTAATATTCCGTCTTACACATTATGGGCCATTGAAAATGGTGAGGTTGCTTTTGAAATGCCTGTCGTGGTTGGGCGTAAAAAACGCGAAACCTTGTCTTTCGTTACTGAAGTTCACGGTGTGCGGTTTAACCCAACATGGACAGTGCCTAAAACTATCAAAAAGGAAGATATTCTTCCGAAATTGCAAGAGGACCCTGAATATCTTGCTGGTAAAGGGATGGAGCTTTATGAGGGTGTTGGCAAAGACGCTATAACGCTTGACCCAACTGTGGTTGATTGGGAAAATGTAACGCAGGAAGATTTGGCAGGTTTCCGAATGGTGCAAGGCTCTGGCGCGAATAATCCATTAGGACGAATTCGTGTGCTTATGCCAAACTCACATAACATATATCTTCATGATACAAATGATAAATCGCTATTCGCCCGAACCGACAGAGCGCAATCATCTGGATGCATTCGTATGAAAAATCCTGAAAAAATCGCGCAGTTCATATTAAAAACTAAAAGCGGCTGGAATGATGAAAAAACGCTGAATGTACTCAATAAGGGTAAAATGGTGGACATCTATACCAATGAAAAAATGCCTGTATATCTACTTTATAATACGGCTTGGCTTGGCTCTAAAGGTCAAGTTGTCTATAGCTCCGACATATACGGGCATGATAAAGAACTCTTCCAACTATTAGAAAAACTTGACGAAACCCCATTCTTTAGCGATAATAAATCTAAGGTTAGAGTGGTTTCTCAATAAGCTGAAGCACGATCACATTTCTTCCTAAACTTCTCTGCTTTACTCGATTCTTAAAATCATGTAGAACTATTTGTTCCATTTCGCACCTTTATTAACAGGTGCTTTATGGTGTCACTGATTAAGAGGTATATATGTCAAAGTCTTTTTTTGATAAAGATGCAAGTAACGAACAATTATGCGCACAACGCCGCGATTTTTTAAAATATGGATTCGCTGGTATTATCGGCGCAGCAATACCCTTTGTAAGTGCGCGCAGTGTATTGGCCGCAAATAATTCGTCATCATGGAAAGTTGCTTTTAGAAACACACATACAGGAGAAAGTTTTTCCGGTGTATATCGTGTTGGTGACAAATATTTACCTGAGGCGTTTGAACGCATGAATTATGTTCTGCGAGACTTCCGTACCGAGGAAGTATTTCCGATGGACCCTCATGTTATTGATATCCTTTCTGTGATTAGACGAAAAATGGATGTTGATGAACCTTTTAATATCCTATCAGGTTACCGCAGCCCCAAAACAAATGCGATGCTAGGGCAAAAATCACGCGCTGTGGCATCTAATTCATTCCACATGTATGGCCAAGCACTCGATATCCGCCTGCCAGAGCGCAGCACAAAGCAGCTTCGCAACGTTGCAAAATCCCTTGATGCTGGTGGCGTTGGCTATTATCCACGCAGCAATTTCGTGCATGTTGATACGGGCACACCCAGAACTTGGGTGTCTTAAGGGTTAAATCTCATAATGATACTTATCGGTTTTGGTGCGAATTTAGATGGAAAATATGGTTCGCCCGAAGCCTCTTTGCGTGAATGTGCATCTCAATTTGTAAATCATGGCCTAAATATCACGGCATCCTCATTCATATGGGCGTCCGCGCCAGTTCCAATTTCCGATCAACCTTGGTATAAAAATGCCGTATGCGCCGTTGAAACAACGCTAAACCCCCATGAGGTTTTAAAAGCTCTAAATGCGTTAGAGCACAAAGCGGGGCGCGTTCGCACCGCTCAAAACGCTGCACGCGTCCTTGACCTCGATTTATTGGCTTATAACGATACTTACCTCAATGATGACATTTTGAAAATCCCGCACCCACAAATGCATAATCGCGCTTTTGTGCTTTACCCATTACGTGAAATCGCTCCGCACTGGAGTCATCCCATAACAAATATGACTGTAGATAAAATGGTTGATAGCCTTCCAGAGGGGCAGGAAATAAAACGCATAGAAGGTGGGGAAATTTATCCCGTGCCTGTGGACAGTATAGAAAAGGCGACCATTTAATATGCTCGATTTATTCACCAAAATAAAAAACAATGCGCCACTCATTATGGGCATAGTCAACGTAACGCCAGACAGTTTTTTCGATGGTGGCGATTATAATGCCCCGCAAGCCGCCATAAATCATGGACTTGAATTATTAGGGCATGGCGCGGATATCCTCGATATTGGTGGCGAGTCCACTCGCCCAAACGCCGAAATTGTATCGGTAGAAGACGAAATCGCGCGTGTGCTCCCCGTGATTAAGGGGCTAAAAGAAAAAGCTAAATTCATCTCCATCGATACCCGCAACGCCGCCACAATGCACGCAGCAATCATGGCTGGCGCGAATATCATTAATGACGTAAGCGCACTAACTCATGACCCTGAATCCATGGGTGTTGCCGCACAAAGCGCACTTCCAATATGCTTGATGCATATGAAGGGGACGCCGCAAACAATGCAAAATGAACCAACATATACAGATGTTATTGATGAAATTATGAAGTATTTTGAAAAGCGTTTAGAAGAATGCGAGGCGCACGGTATTAACCCAAGCCGAGTCATAATTGACCCAGGTATTGGTTTTGGAAAAACTCTCGAACATAACTTATTGATATTAAAAAATTTAAACCGTTTTCAGGTTTTGGGCTGTCCGGTTCTTCTGGGGGTGTCACGCAAAAGTTTTATAGGTACATTGGATCAAAACGCAAAGAATGCCAAAGACCGTTTGGGCGGTTCACTCGCCGCCGCACTTTACGGGGCATTTAACGGTGACGCGCAAATTCTCCGTGTCCATGATGTCGCCGACACGCGACAATCAATCAACGTTTATCATGCGATATCCTCGGCAGGCTCTTTGTAAACTGCACTTTCGTGGTAAACCACGCTTTTCTGACGAAGTAACTTATCTTCAAATCGGTAATTCCAAACCTTCCATGGAAAATGATTGTTTTCGGCATTAGGATGAAATTCGTGCAAATGGCAATTCTCAAAAACCCCAGGCGTATTAAGGCCATATATCCCGCCTAACCCACGAAACACGCCACCATGACAAACCAGTAAAACAGGGCCATCATGCTGATCCAAATGAAACGCTTTTCCCTTACGAAGCCGCACACAAAATTCATCAAATGTTTCACCATTTGGTGGTGTCGGCCATCCATCAAGCAGTTCTTCACACTCCGCCCAAGGCTTCCCCTCCCAATCTCCAGAATGAATCTCCGCAATATCTGGCTCTTCATACATTGGAACATTGAGAACCTCATTGATAATTTGCGCCGTATCCCGCGCGCGCGATAAATCACTGTGAACAATGACTGCGGGCTTAATCTCTAACGCCCGAACGATGTCCTGAACTGCTCGCGCTTGCTCTCTGCCCAAATCCGTCAGCGGCGAATCCGTGCTTCCCGCCATAACCTCACGCTTATTGGCTTCGGTTTGGCCGTGGCGGATCATATAAAAATGTTTGAGCGGTAAGGGCATACTATCATCCAATCACAAGCGCGTTATTCATATTACGAAGGCAGGCAACAATACTTTGCGCCGCCAAAACAGAACTTTTCGGGTTCATCGGGTCAGGCATATTTTCAACACGGGCGTTAATGGTCGAATACTTGCTGCTCACCGTAATTTCATGGGAATTTCCCGTTGCGTCTGGATCTGCCCAAATTTCAACCATTGTGTCTTCCGCGCCAATTCCCGCAAGGCTTAATGTTGCCGCGACATTAATATTCGCAGGAAAGCCTTCTGATGCTTCCAGAGCATTTCCCTTAAATAGCATCGATTTTTTCGATACTAATTGCAGATTAATATCGTTTTTTTCGATATAAGGCGCTCCAACGAACCCCAAAGGCGGTTTCGTCGATGATATTTTGGCGCTTTCAATACCCATTTCTTTCATCGCACGCACCCCATCAAGGCCGCATAATGCCCCCGAAGGAAGATACGCTTTTGAAGCGGAGCGTTTAAGGTTATCAACAACTTGTGGATAAAGAAGAAGGGCGGCGCTGCTTATGAATATAATATCAGTATTTCGGGCAAAGCACGCCTCGGCCAATATCGGAACTATATGTGCGGGCAGACACTCAATAACAAGATCGCATTGATCCGCCAACACGTCAAATGATACGTTGGGCACATAAAAATCCGCCTTAGGCGCCGGGTCGGAAATCGCGTGCAAAAGACAACCTCCAAAATCGGAACTATTTGTAAGCGCCCTCGCCACGGCGCACCCAATTGCACCAGCGCCTGCAATACCTATTTTTATGCTCATTCGCTTAATTCCTTTAAGTCATTATACACGCCATTACCTATGCTTAAGTAATTGTTTATCATTGATTTTTTTAGTTTTTCTTTCGATCTTTCACCCGGAATTAAAGGCTCTGAAACGCTTGTGCCATGACGCGATGACTTAACCTCCTGCAGCAGTTTTTCAACCTCATTTTCGAACCGATCACGCCCCACGATTTTATCGGGATCAATGGTGATAAAGAATATCCCATCACTTCCCTTAATCGCATCGCGACCCGATTTTGCACCAATCAATGCACCGCCCAATATCTCAATCGCAAGGCCAATTGAAAACCCCTTAATTCCATTCATAGGCAGCATCGCGCCCTCCATTGCATCACGGATATCAACAGACGGTTTTCCATCTTTATCAACAAAAGCATCAACAGGCATCGGGTCATTTTTCTGATGCATATCAAGCAATTTTCCATACGCCCACTGCGCTGATGTCACATCAATAATGCATGGAGTTTTCGCAGATGGAATACCAAATGAAATCGGGTTTGTCCCAATAACGGGGTCAAATCCATCGGGATGACAAACCATCGCCAATGAGTTACAACCCGCAATCCCAACCAATCCATGCTCCACGAACAGGCTGTTATAATAATGCATCGTGCCAGTTGTGCCGTGGTGATTGCGTGCCCCAACAAAGGCGATACCGTGTTCCTTTGCTTTTTCAATCGCCGCACGCGCCGCATACTCACCCGCCACAACACCAATATTGTTGCGCCCGTCAATAACGCCTAATCCCCCCACATCCAACGCTAGCTTGGGCTGTCCATCGGGCAGGCCGTTATCATTTATAGAGCTAATACACCACTTAACCCGCAACAATCCATGTGAAGTCTTTCCCGTCATTTCATTATGCATGAGGTGATTGATAATAATATCAACCATTGTTTTATCGGTTAATCCTGCCTTTTCAAATGCGCGATGGCACAGGGCTATAATATCTGATTTGGGGATAGTCACCATTATTTGCGTAATCCATCTGGAATCATTTGCGTATAAAATAGATAATAGAATGATATGGAACAATGGCAAGACAAAGCAATAATTTTAGCGGTTCGTCCACATGGAGAGAGCGGGGCAGTGATATCCCTTCTCACCAGTGAGAACGGCCGCCAAGCGGGGTATATGCGCGGCGCATTCTCGACGAAAAACCGTGGGACGCTTGAAATTGGAAATATTGTCGATGCTAATTGGCGCGCCCGCACGAGTGATAGTCTTGGTTCGCTATCATTAGAACTAGAGCGTTCCACCGCCGCGCGCATAATGCGTGACGCACTTAAACTTTCCGCACTTCAATCGGCCTGCGCCATTTGCGATCAGGGCGTCCCAGAAAACGAAGGGCACGCGTCGCTTTATCAGGGGATGATTGCGCTACTAGAGATTTTAGAAGGTGATATATGGGCGGCAGGTTATATCATGTGGGAAATTGCGCTACTGCGTGAACTTGGATTTTCACTTGATCTAAGCCGTTGCGCGGGCGGCGGGGATGATAACGCACTTGCTTATGTGTCCCCCAAAACTGGCCGCGCCGTGAGCTATCAGGCGGGTGAGCCATACAAGGATAAGCTCTTACCGCTCCCATCCTTCCTGAAACCCAATGGCGGTTCATCAGAGGAAGCTGATATTCAAACGGGTCTGCAGCTGACGCAATTTTTTCTACAACATTGGGTTTTCGCTCATCATAGCCGTGGATTACCCGAAGCACGCGCATTGTTGGGCTTGCGTTTTGCAGAAAGTTTTGCCAAAACAGATGGTTCAGACGACATGCGTAATATTAATGAGTTAGGGACAGAGCTTTATGCCGCAGGATAACACCGCCGCCGCCAATGAAATTATCGACCAACCGATGAGCGAGATTCTTTCGGAGCGGTATCTATCTTATGCGCTCTCCACGATTATGAGCCGTTCATTGCCTGATGTGCGTGATGGAATGAAGCCCGTGCATCGCCGTCTAATGTATGCGATGTATCAGCTTAAACTCAGTCCAACCTTACCGCCAAAGAAATCTGCGCGTGTGGTTGGTGACGTTATCGGTAAATATCACCCACATGGTGACACGGCCGTTTATGACGCGATGGTTCGCCTAGCGCAAGACTTCGCGCAGCGCTACCCGCTTGTCGACGGGCAGGGGAATTTTGGTAATATTGACGGTGATAACGCGGCGGCCATGCGATATACAGAGGCACGCTTAACCGATGTTGCGCTCCTTCTTTTGGAGGGAATAGAAGAAAATGCTGTTGATTTCCGTGCCACCTATGATGGGTCAGAAAATGAACCAGTCGTTCTTCCGGGTGGTTTTCCAAACCTTCTGGCGAACGGGTCAAGCGGGATTGCCGTTGGTATGGCCACAAATATTCCACCGCATAACGTCGCAGAATTGTGTGATGCAATGGCCCTTATGCTTGATAAAGACCCAACCGTGGCAGAGCTTTGTGACATTGTCCAAGGCCCTGATATGCCAACGGGCGGAACACTGGTTGAGAAAAAAGAAGACATCATCAATGCTTATACAACGGGCAAAGGCGCATTCAGGGTGCGCGCGAAATGGGAAAAAGAAGAGCTAAAGCAGGGGCTTTATCAGATTATTATTACCGAAATCCCATATCAGGTGCAAAAGTCAAAGCTGATTGAACGCATAGCAGATTTGATCAACACAAAAAAACTCCCACTTTTGGACGATGTACGCGACGAATCGGCCGAAGATGTGCGTTTGGTTCTCGTGCCGAAAAACCGCAACGTTGACCCAATCATTCTAATGGAGGCATTATTCCGCGCCTCTGACCTTGAAACGCGTTTCAATATGAATCTGAATGTCCTTGAAAACGGCCTCGTGCCAAGGGTCATGAACTTGAAAGAAGCGCTTCAAAATTGGCTCGATCATCAACAAGTCGTGCTTGTACGCCGTTCTCAATTCCGCCTTGAAAAAGTATTGCACCGCTTGCAAGTTCTTGAGGGGTATTTGGTTGTATTCTTAAATGTGGATGAGGTAATTCGCATTATCCGTTTTGAAGAAAATCCAAAAGAATGTCTTATAAAGACTTTTGACTTGAATGAGATTCAGGTTGAAGCCATTTTGAACCTTCGTTTGCGTAGACTTCACAAACTTGAAGAAATGGAAATCCGTACCGAGCATGACGAGCTTTCTAAAGAACGGGATGACCTTCAAAAACTCATCGGCTCAGAAGCGCGTCAATGGACGAAAATTAAAAAACAAATCGCGAATCTTAAAAAGATGTTCGGTGAAGACACCGCACTTGGTAAGCGCCGTACAATTATTGGAAGCGCGCCCGCGCCAATATCTGTTGATCTTGATGCAATCATGATTGAGAAGGAGCCAATCACTGTTGTATGTTCCGCTCAAGGGTGGCTCAAGGCGCTCAAAGGTCATGGTCATAAGGCTGCCGATATTAAATATAAAGACGGCGACCGAGGACAATTTTTACTAGAGGTTCAAACGACAGATAAGCTCGTAATTTTTGCAACAAACGGACGTTTCTATACGCTTGGCTGTGACAAGCTTCCTGCAGGGCGTGGCTTTGGTGAACCAGTTCGTATTATGGTCGATATCCCCAATGATGCATCCATCGCGATGATGAAAATGCACGAGGCTGGCAGTAAAATGCTCGTCGCCTCCAGTGATGGTCGTGGGTTTATTGTAGCGTCCGATGATGTACTCGCACAAACCAAGAGCGGGAAACAGGTTTTGAATGTATCAGGTAAGGTTGAAGCCCTGATCTGTCGCACCATCGATGCGGGCGATGACTACGTTGCGACCATTGGTAAGAACCGAAAAATGTTGGTGTTCCCTATGGATGAACTACCAGAAATGGGTAAGGGTAAAGGCGTTATATTGCAAAAATTCAAGGACGGAAGCCTATCTGACGCCAAAACCTTTAACATGGAAAAAGGCCTTGAATACAAATACGGCGCCGGTACAACGAAGGTTGAGGATATAACGCCATGGATCGGTAAGCGCGCAAGCGCAGGGCGTTTACCGCCAAATGGTTTCCCCAAAAGTAACTGCTTTGATTATAAGTTTTAGTCGTCTTACTATTTCAGGCCATCGGGTAGTTCAGGTGTTTTTGAAATGTCTTTGACTTCATGCTGAATAATAAGTGTAGCACCAGTATTCTTTATCAATTTTTCTAGCTTATCTGATGATGCCAATGTATCGGCGCGATCATAGTTAAACGACGGAACACCGTTATGACGACGGTTCTCGTTAAAGTGCCATTGATCCCCGGACAGAATAAAAACACCGCTTTCAGGAAGAGTGACCTTTAACGCCATATGTCCTGGCGTATGACCCGGAAGATTAATAACCTTAAGCGATCCATCACCAAAAAGATCTTCATCTCCTGATAATGTTCTAACCTTTTCTTTATTCTCATCGGTTAAAAAATAAGACAAATTATCCGCCGGCATATGGTGTTTCGTGGCAACATCTGGGTGCTCCGTCAATGTTGTAAACTCGTCCTCTTGAATAAGAAGCGTAGCATTGGTGAATAAATTAACATTCCCCGTATGATCAAAATGCGCATGAGAGACCGCAACATGGGTAATATCAGCAGGGGTTAACCCAATTTTCCCAAGCTCCGCAGTGATTTTAGATTGAACGGTAAGCGTAAAAGGTGGTGATGATACGCCGCCTTCTTGGTCGGCAATGCTTTCAGAAAGCCCGGTATCCCAAAGCAATGCTTTGTCGCCTTTTTTAATTACATAGCATGAAACAGTTAGGTCCTTTTCCTGCCCCGTATAGCGCTCCGTATCTGAAAATGCATTGAGATCAGAAACATGAACATCCCCGCAATACAGGCGATGTATCGACATGTCTTCTGTATTTTGTGCATAGGCAGTCGTTGAAAACAGCAGGCATGATAAGGCAAATGTAATTTTTTTCATCGCAGGGTATCCTTTAAATACAAAATTTAAATATGTACACCAAATCAAAACGGTTTTTTCTATGGGAATTCAATGCGCCCAGGTGTCTGACGATATGGATTAACGGGAGCAGCTGGCTCTGGCTGCAATATTTCAACGTCATCATTATCAATTAAATCACCATCATCTTCTGGCGGTAGAGGATTGGTAATATCCTCATTCAGTAATATCAATGTTATACGCCTGTTCTGTGGGTCAAGTGGGTTATCAATGATCAAGGGATCGGTATCCGCTTTCCCCATAACATTGTTGATGCGCTCAACTGGCATACCTGAATCCTGGATAACGGTGCGAGATGAATTCGCACGATCTGCGGAAAGCTCCCAGTTGGTATAGCTTGCACCCTTCTTATAACGTGTGGCGTCAGTGTGCCCACGAATAGAAAGCTCATTAGGCATCTCAAGCGCGATATCTGTAATCTGTTTCAGCAATAATTTCGTTTTATCAAACATACTGGCACTGCCCGATGGGAACATTGGCTTGCCTTCCTGATCAACAATCTGAATGCGAAGCCCTTCGGGGGTGATGTCGATAATCACGTTCTTCGCTAAATCGGCGAGGGCAGGATTCTTCTCTATCGCTTCTTTTATTTTTTTAGCAGCTTCTTCAAACCTCTTTTTCTCGGCTTGTTCGCGTACTTGTTGAAGCTTGGATTTTTGCTCTGCCCCTTGCTTTCTTTGCTGCGTTGGTTGCTGCGGAATAATCGGATTTTTTTGGGATGCCATAGAGCCCTCAGGGGACATCGTTAAGCCTCCCATAACACCACCCGCACCACTGACTGATGCAGAGACCATAGGGTGAGAGGGGCTGAAATAATCGGAAATCGCATTTTTTTGCTCCTCTGTCACCGCGTTCAGCAACCACATAAGCAAGAAGAACGCCATCATTGCTGTCACAAAATCAGCATAAGCCACCTTCCACGCTCCGCCGTAATGCCGGTATGGCAGTTTAACGATTGTAATACGAAGGCTATTATCACGCATGATTACATTCCCGGTGGCGGTGGTAATTCATTGAGTATTTCTTCAAGTTCAGCAAAGCTGGGTTGTACATTATGTGGAAGTGTTTTTCGTGCAAATTCAACAGCAACCTGCGGCGCAGTTCCTGATAGAAAGGTGACGATGCCGTCTTTTAAAACTTTATAATATTTAACTTCTGTTTTTGCCTTTTCTGTCATGGCCTCCGATATCGGGCCAACAATCCCATAAGATAACCAAACCCCGAGGAACGTTCCCACAAGTGCACTACCAATCAATTTACCCAGAACTTCTGGCGGTTCTGAAATGGATGCCATGGTTTTAATAACCCCCAAAACCGCGGCAACAATACCTAGGGCAGGAATACCCTCTGCCATATGGTGAATGGCGTGACCTGGATGTCCTTCATGCGCGGCAATTTCATCAATCTCTTTTTGCATCAAACCACCAATTTGCCCGGGATCCTCGTTCCCTAAAGAAATGATTCTGAAGTAATCACAGACAAACTCAACGGCATGATGATTGCCATGAAACTTTGGAAATCTCTGGAACAGTTCACTGTCATCTGGGTTTTCAACATGTGGCTCAAGCGCAAGCATACCCTTTGATCGCGCAAGTTTAAACAGAGTAAACATCATACTAAGCAGCTCAATATAATCGTCCTTGGAATAGGCAGCCGGCTTAACCAGTGCACCAAAATACTTCATCGTGTATTTTACGGTGTCCATTGAATTGGCAATTAAGAACGCCGCAATCGCACACCCCATAATAATAACGGTTTCCGCGGGTAAAGCGGGGAGAATAACACCTGTTAAAAGATGCATGGCCTTTTCAACGCCAGCGGCCATCATCAGCCCACCAAAGGTGCAGACAACAACCAAAAGAATACCAAGGAGTTTCATTCTGTGAATCCCTAAAAACAAAAATGGATAGGCTAAGCAGTGAAACGCAGAAAAGAATCTGTGATGAAGCAGATACATTCATAATGCTGCTTTTTTCTTTAAAAATCAAGAAACTGTCTGATTTTTCTCTTAACTTTGACTTTTAATTAATTCGGCGGCATCCAGCGCACAATACGTTAAAATCCCATCACATCCGGCGCGTTTAAATGAAGTCAGAGTTTCCATCATAGTCGAATCATAGTCGAGCCATCCATTTTCGCTTGCCGCACGCAGCATCGCGTATTCACCACTAACGTGATAGGAAAATGTAGGAGCCTGAAATGTTTCTTTGACACGTTTGACGATATCAAGATAGGGCAATCCAGGTTTAACCATGACCATATCGGCACCCTCATCTAAATCCATAGCAACTTCGTGTATGGCCTCATCGCTATTGGCGGGGTTCATTTGATAGGTTTTCTTGTCCCCTTGCAAACATCCTGAAGACTGTACAGCATCGCGAAACGGACCATAAAATGCAGATGCGTATTTAGCCGCATATGCCATAATCATCACGTCTTTATATTGGTGTTTTTCCAAAATATTTCGAATCGCACGGACGCGACCATCCATCATATCTGATGGTGCAATGATATTTGCCCCCGCCTGCGCCTGAACCAAGGCTTGCTTGCACAAGATATCCACAGTCTCATCATTCAATATTTTACCGTTCTTAATAATGCCGTCATGCCCATGAGAAGTGTAGGGGTCGAGAGCAACATCAGTAATAATACCAATATCAGGAACAGCCGCCTTTACGGCGCGTATTGCACGACATATAAGGTTTTCTGGGTTATATGATTCTACGCCATTATCTGTTTTTTTATCAGAAGATGTAATCGGAAATATCGCAATCGCAGGGATGCCAAGCGCATGCGCCGCACCCACTTCATTAACAAGAACATCAATCGAATAGCGCTCTACATTTGGCATAGACGCCACAGATTCGCGTTTATTCTCTCCCTCAATAACGAAAACTGGCCAGATAAGGTCTTTAACGCACAACCTGTGCTCCTGAACCATATCCCTGATCCATGGGGTGGAACGTAAACGGCGCATACGTTTTTGAGGGAAAATGCTGTTTGTCATGGTTTTTTCTAACAATTTTACGTTTATTTAATTTAAAGAGTTATAAAATCACTTTGCGCTTGGATCAAACTTTAATTATGATCTGACGTGAAAAGAATAATTACAAAGTATCTGGAGATATTACTGTGACCACACCATATTACGAGTCAATTCAGTTAATAGAACGCCTTCACCGTCACTTTTTGGACGTTTTAAAGGTTGAGCTGGATAAAAAGAATATCCAAGACATCAATAACGTTCAATGTATGATTCTTTATAATGTCGGTGAAGAAGAGATGACCGTGGGCGAGTTAACAATTCGCGGATATTATCTGGGGTCTAACGTTTCTTATAACGTAAAGAAAATGGTGGAAAACGGCTACTTGATTCAAGAGCGTTCGGTTCATGATAAACGTTCCATCCGTGTTCGCCTTTCTGATAAGGGGATCGAGCTTCGTAAAATGATATCTGATATGTTTGACCGTCATGAAGGCCAGATCGAGGGCACTGAAATCACCAGTGAGCGTTTGACAGAACTAAACAAAACACTCAAAATGTTGGAGCGTTTCTGGGCGCAACAAACAAACTTTTCAGGCGGATTCTAACGGAATATGTCAGGCTTATTAGAGGGACGAGAAATTATAATAGAATTTCATCCCGTGGGTAATTTCGTGAAGGTATCCGCAATGGATACAAAAACATTAACCGAAATTTCCATTCAAGGGCCCGCAAATGGCCCGCAAAACATCCTAAAACGTAATGCCTTAAAACGCCTTGAATATGTATTGAAAAAAAGGGGCTATATATCGTAATAGCCAAGAGCCCGAAGCTCACCTTCTGGCCCTTCAGTAAATAAATTTTTGTTTTGAGAACGTTCCCTCATATCATTTTGAACAGTGCTCCAAATTTTGGTGTTTAAAGCAGTTGTATGATATGATTTACCACCACGACCGTCTGTTTCAAGTGATGTATCAAGCGTGTAGGGGACATGGTCAGCATCAAAAAGCTTATTACTCGTCGCAGTTAATTGGTTCTTTTTGTAGTCAAAATCAACGGTGACACCAAAGCTTTCTGATAAGCGCTCTTCTATTGATATGAATTTCTTTAATGGCATTTTTTTAACTTTCGAAATTTAAGACAAAGCGCTTTATAAAGTTATAAATTCTATTCGTCAAATTTTTGAACTTGGGGATTGCTAAATCAGGGTCTAAAAGTCTATATATTGTATCCTTACTATTATAATGGTGTGTATGAACACTACAGAGGCGGATATGAAAAAACTGCTTATCGCATGTGACCACGGCGGGTATGATCTGAAAGAGGCGATTAAATCGCATTTCTCAACACAAGTCGAGTTTATCGATCTGGGCACAAACTCACGCGATTCTGTTGATTACCCTGAATTCGGTCAAGCCATGGCAACGGCGATAAAAGACGGAAAAGCAGAGCGCGGGATTCTGATCTGCGGCACAGGAATCGGCATTTCGATTGCTGCGAACCGCTACCCCCATATTCGTGCTGCATTGTGCACAAACGTAACAATGGCGCGTCTGACAAGGCAGCATAACAACGCAAATGTACTGGCGCTTGGCGCACGCATAACGGGCGAGGCGGCCATATTCGACATTATCGATACATTTTTAAACACAGAATATGAAGGCGGGCGACATGATGCGCGTGTTCAAAAACTATCAAAAACAGTTTGATTTACTTAAAGAAAGGGTGACACCAAAATGAGCAACGCAGCAGAGAATTTAGCAAACTTTTCAGGAAATGGGTTTTTCACGCAAGATTTGAAAAACGCAGATTCAGAAGTGTTTGAAACTATTCAGGGCGAATTACACCGCCAACAAGAGGGCATAGAGCTTATCGCGTCTGAAAATATTGTATCCCGCGCTGTGCTACAGGCACAAGGCTCAGTTTTTACAAATAAATATGCCGAAGGTTATCCTGGTCGCCGTTATTATGGCGGGTGTGAGTTTTCTGACGTTGTCGAAGATATTGCCCGCAATCGCGCAAAAGAGCTGTTCGGCGCGAAATACGCAAATGTTCAACCAAATTCTGGTTCACAAGCCAACCAAGGCGTGATGATGGCATTGTTACAGCCTGGTGACACAATCCTTGGGATGAGCCTTGCTGCTGGTGGTCACTTGACCCATGGCGCGGCGCCAAACCAATCAGGCAAATGGTTCAACGCAATTCAATATGGCGTGCGCGAGAGCGATTCCCTCCTTGATTATGACGAAGTAGAGCGTTTAGCAAAAGAACATAAGCCAAAAATGATTGTCGCGGGCGCATCCGCATACCCACGCCAAATTGATTTCAAGCGTTTCCGTGAAATCGCAGATTCTGTTGGTGCATATTTATTCGTCGATATGGCACATTATGCGGGGCTTATCGCGGCGGGTACGTATCCATCGCCAGTTCCACACGCACATGTAACAACGACCACAACGCATAAAACATTGCGCGGCCCACGCGGCGGTATGATCTTGACGAATGACCTTGAGATTTTCAAAAAGCTAAACTCTGCCATTTTCCCAGGAATCCAAGGCGGCCCATTAATGCATGTTATTGCCGCAAAGGCTGTGGCCTACGGCGAAGCATTAAAGCCTGAGTTCAAAACTTACGGTAAGGCGATCATTGATAATGCACGTGCATTGGCCGAAGTTTTAAAAGAGGGTGGGTGTGATATCGTTTCTGGTGGAACAGATTCTCATATTGTCCTTCTTGATCTTCGTCCAAAGAACTTGACAGGAACAGACACGGAAAAAGCGTTGGAGCGCGCAGGCATGACCTGTAATAAAAACGCCGTTCCGTTTGACCCCGCACCACCAATGGTCACATCAGGCGTGCGTCTTGGTACACCTGCCGCAACAAGCCGTGGTTTCGGTGTTGAAGAATTCAAACTTGTTGGCCAATATATCATCGAGGTTCTTGATGGTATTGCCGCAAACGGCGCGGATAATAACGCGGCGGTTGAGCAAGCGGTTAAAGCCAAAGTGGATGCGCTATGCAAACGCTTCCCAATTTACCCGAACGAGTAGTTAATGGGCCGTAGTCGCTCTGCTTTATATTCTGAACAAGGCATGAGCGACGAAGCGTAGGTTTTAAAGGGCTACGTAAGAAGCGAATAACGATGTTCAGAAATAAATGAGAGTGACTAATATGCGCTGTCCGTTTTGTTCACATGAAGAAACTGGGGTTAAGGATTCCCGCCCGACGGAGGATAATTCCGCGATCCGTCGGCGGCGTTCTTGCCCGGAATGCGAGCAGCGCTTCACAACCTTTGAACGGGTTCAGCTTCGTGAAATGACGGTTTTAAAAGACGGCGGACGCAAGCAACCCTTTGACCGCGATAAAATCATACGCTCTATGCAGGTCGCCTTGCGTAAGCGCCCGGTGGAACTGGAAACCATCGAAAAAGAAGCCGATAAAATTGTGCGCTACCTTGAAAAACAGGGCGAGTCAGAGATTAACTCTGATAAAATTGGTGCGTTCGTGATGGAGGCTTTAACACGATTAGATGCTGTTGGTTATATCCGTTTTGCCTCCGTATATAAAGACTTCCGTAATCCCGAGGATTTTAACGACTTCCTGAACCGCGTCAGCACGTTAAAAGACGCAAATACACAAGTCAAAAATCCCAAAGAGGCCTGATGGCCATGACCCTGCAAAATGATATCAACAATATGCGCGGCGCGATTAATATGGCACGGCGCGGTATTGGGCGCACGGCGGAAAACCCGTCTGTAGGCTGCGTCATCGTCAAAAACGGCGCAGTCATAGCCCGCGCACGAACCGCAGATGGCGGCAGACCACACGCCGAATCCCAAGCATTAAACGCTGCAGGAGATCAAGCAAAAGGTGCAACGCTTTACGTTACATTAGAACCCTGCGCGAATCACGGGCAAACCCCGCCTTGCGTTGATGCGGTAATCGCATCTGGCGTATCACGCGTTGTCATTGGTGTGAGCGACCCTGACCCACGCACTTGCGGCGCATCCATCCAAAAAATGAAAAATGCGGGAATTGAGGTTGTAACCAATATCCTGCAAAAAGAATGCGAAGAGCTGCATCGCGGGTTTATATCTCGCGTGACTCATGCGCGTCCTTTTGTGACTTTGAAATGCGCTTGTACACTCGATGGGAAAATCGCCTGCGCCAACGGTGAAAGCCAATGGATTACTGGTGAGAGCGCCCGCCGCCACGTGCATTCTGTACGTGCGCGTCATGACGCGATTTTGGTGGGTGTTGATACGGCGCTAACGGATGATCCGATGCTCAATACGCGGGTTGATGGGCTTAGTCATATAATAACCCGCATTGTGATGGATCGGAATCTAAGGCTCAAGCCTGATTCAAAATTGGTGCAAAGCGTAAAACAATTCCCGTTATTGGTTTTGCATGAAAGCGGCGATCCTGAACCACTTACAAAACAAGGCGTGCATGTTGTAAAACTGGATTGCAGTGATATTGTTGTCGTCTTAAAAGCGATAGCAGAGCAGGGGGTAAACATCCTCCTCATCGAAGGGGGCGCAAAAATCCATACGTCTTTTCTGAATAGCGGGTTATTTGATGAGCTTATGATATACCGCGCTCCGACTTTATTGGGAGATACGGCAAAATCGGTTGTATCTGATTTAAATATTGATACATTGGCGCAAAGATCGGATCTTAATCGTGTCACGCTGCGCCCATTAGGCAATGATATGCTCGAAATATATAAGAATAAGGATTAATGCATGTTTACTGGTTTGGTGCGCGATATTGGTGTTATTCGTGACGTGGTCAAGCATGATGGTGGTGATATATCATGCGTCATTGAATCGAAAATGAACCTTGGGGCGGCTCAAATTGGTGCATCTATTTGCTGTTCAGGTGTGTGCCTAACTGTTGTGGAAAAGTCAAAAAACACTTTTACCGTAGATATTTCATCTGAAACCTTAAGGACGACGCATTGTGGTGCATGGAGCGTCATGACCCGAATAAACATTGAGCCATCACTAAAGATTGGTGATGAGCTTGGCGGGCACTTCGTTTCTGGTCATATTGATACATTGGTGAGCATAAAAGAAATAACCAATGCAGGAGAATCGAAACGCATTGTCTTTAAAATGCCCGTGGGGTATAGGAAATTTATCGCGCCAAAAGGATCGGTCGTGATTGATGGTGTCTCACTCACCGTAAACGATGTGAGTGAAGATGAATTCACGGTGAATATAATTCCCCATACTTGGGCGCACACAACATTAAGTGATTGTAAATGCGGCGATGACGTGAATTTGGAAATTGACATTTTGGCGCGTTACGTTGCCAATATGATGGAAAATTAAGGATAAAGAATAATGGCAAACCAAATATCAAAACAAGATGTCAGAGATGCGCGCCTTAAAGAGGTGGATCAAAGTGTTTTATCATCGATAGATGAGGTTATTAACGATATGCGTTTGGGCAAGCCTGTCATAATTGTTGATGATGAGGATCGTGAGAATGAGGGGGACCTTATCATTGCGGCGCAAATGGCAAGCGCGGAAAATATAAACTTCATGGCGAAAGATGGGCGCGGCCTAATCTGCCTTCCAATGGAAGAGGCAATGGTAAACCGCCTTGGTCTGACCATGATGGGGCGCGGTGATAATTCCAAACACCGCACGGCCTTTACCGTTTCGATTGAGGCAAAAGAGGGGGTAACAACGGGAATTTCCGCCGCCGATCGCGCCCATACTGTTCAAACTGCAATTAATCCCAATAATGGTTCAGATACCATCGCAACCCCTGGGCATGTATTTCCGTTGCTTGCGCGTGAGGGCGGCGTTCTCGTACGCGCCGGTCATACCGAGGCCGCTGTCGATCTTGCGAAAATGGCGGGCTATAGCGGCGCAGGCGTTATTTGTGAGATCATGAATGACGATGGCACAATGGCGCGCTTACCTGATTTGGTTGGCTTCGCACAACGTCACGCCCTTAAAATCGGAACAATCGCAGATTTAATCGCCTATCGCCGTCGCACCGAAACCATGGTGACCAAAATTCATGAAACCCCGTTTGAAAGCCGTTATGGATCAGGCTTCACCCTTAATCTCTATACCGCGCAAATTGACTATGCTGAGCATATAGCCCTTGTCAAGGGAGATGTTTCAAACAGTGATGAGCCAGTGTTGGTGCGTATGCATGCGATAAATACGGTCAATGATTTACTCGGTGGCGGTGCGGATGATACCTTAAGAAAGTCTATTGAATCCATCGACAAAGAGGGGCGCGGCGTTCTTGTTTTACTGCGCGCACCCAATCCAACATCGTTATCGGAGAGCCTCATTGCAACGGATAAAAATAAAAATCCTGAAAATGTTTTGCGTGATTATGGTATCGGCGCGCAAATTTTGCTGGACTTAGGGGTTAAGAATATGGTTTTACTGACCAGCGCCCCAAAAAGCGTCATTGGTTTAGACGGGTATGACCTGCATATTCACGGACACAGAAAAATTTCAGAGAGTTAAGAATGCCACATTTCATGATCGTAACATCACCATATTATGAAGAGATTTCAACATATTTGTTGGAGGGTGTAACGGCATTTCTTAGCGAAAAACGTGCAACATATGAAGTTTTTGAAGTCCCTGGTGCATTGGAAATTCCACTTACGATTAAATTAGGCATCATGCGCGAAGAGAGTCGCGGCACATCAACACGTAATTTTGATGGGTTTATAGCATTGGGCTGCGTTATTCGCGGCGAAACCTCACATTATGATATTGTCTGTGGCGAAAGTGCACGCGGCTTATCGCAATTATCCTTGGATTATAACGTCCCAATAGGAAATGGAATATTAACATGTGATACAAAAGACCAGGCCATCAAACGCGCAGATCCAAAGCAAAAGAATAAAGGGCGCGATGCCGCCAGCGCTGCATACGAACTGTATGAAATAAAACGCGACTTCAAAATTATAGATTAAGAAATAAAGAGAAAAACCATGGGTGAAACTCAGCCAAAAAACATTAGTGAAAACAAAGAGCTATCTGCGCGGCTTATGGCTGTGCAGGCATATTACCAAATTTCACAAAACGCAAAACCGATCCGCATGGTGGTTGAGGAATATCTGAAAAACCCGCAATGTATAGATATTGATGGTGAGGATCTGCCCAAGCCACATGGCGGGCTGTTTAAACGCATATTATTTAGCGTGGATGAACGCGGCGCAGAGGTCGAAGCCATTATAAAGGCGCATGTCCCATCAAAAGCAATCATCGTTAAGTCAGGTGATGAGGATGAAAATTCTGATGAGCCAATGTCAACGCCTGCCGCAAAAGAAATTGAGCCATTGCTTAAATCAATTCTTATATGCGGTGCGACTGAAATCCTTGCACATGATGATATTGATTCGGCGCTTATCATTGACGATTACCTTAACGTCACGCACGCTTATTATGAGAAACAGCAAGCCTCCCTCGTAAATGGTATTCTGGATAAGGTTTCAAAACTCGTCAGATCCTAACCCAAAGCACATACATACAATTTTATCTTTAAATAACCGTCCTTTAATGTTTTGGCGTTAGGATATCTAAGGTCAGCTATTCAGATGGGATTTATTATGAAATATGTGCAGTTTTTTTCAGTTTTCACTATTTTTTGCGCTTCGTTTTCAGTAGCCGCCTATGCAGGTGGCGGCGCAGCAAAAGAAGAAGGCAGTGGCGGCAAGGAATATGTTAAAATGCAGCCCCTTATGGTGCCCGTTATCGATAATTATGGCGTAAACCAAGTGGTAAGTCTTGTTGTTTCGATTGAGGTCGATGGAGTAAATGACGCGGACAAGGTTAAGGCGATGCAGCCCCGGCTTACCGATGCTTATATTCAAAACATGTATGGGGCAATGTCGGATACCGTTGGTATGAAAGATGGAATCTTGCAAGTGGCGGTTATTAAAAAGCGCCTAAACAAAATTACAAGTGATGTAATGGGAGACGAGATTCATGCCGAAGTATTGCTTCAGGTTGTGCAACAGCGTCCAATATAAAGTCTATTATTGAGGTGTGTTAAACCGCCCCATATTACCAAGTAATTGCTGCGTAAACGTCAGGTCATTTCCATGGGTTGGCGTTTTTGCTCGTGCATATGGAATGTTTTCACGATGTGGGTCAATATCCTCAATCGCCTGAACAATTCCTTCATCACTGAATGTCACGGAAATGATTCGTTCATTCACGACTTCATGATCCAAAATGCCGTGTTTCTCTGTTTCTTGACCAATATAATACCAAACATCGTTGTTAAATGGCGATTGCGTTGTGGGCGATCCCAAAAGCCTTAATACGTCACTGCGCGTACTTTGTCCTTCTGTAACCTCTTCTATCTGATAATCGTCAAGAAGATTTCCACGCTGCGCGGTAACAGGCGTGCACGCCGCGCAAGATAAAATAGCAAAAGAAAATAATGTGATTGTAAAATGATTTTTCATGGTTTTTTTATAAAGGCTATAGTCCCGAGAGGTTTTTTCGTATAACAACAGTAGTAATCTATCGCACGCAAAAAACAAAGAGCAAAAATCAATGTTTGGAAGCTTATTCAAACAAAAATACAAAAAAGTCACGGACGAAGATATCGCGCAGGCTTTATATGAATGCGCGCTTAATTCTGCTCGAAACCCTGCGTTCTATGAGGAATATGACGTGCCAGATTCGTTCGATGGGCGTTTTGACATGCTTCTGATTCATATCTTTGTCATCTTGCGTAAGGTGCAAAACGAAGAAAATTATGAAGAATTCTCACAGATTTTATTTGATATAACGTTCATCAATATGGATCAAACATTGCGTGAAATGGGAATCGGTGACATGGGGATTCCCAAGCATATGCGCCGCATGATGACGGCCTTTAACGGGCGTATGCACAGCTATCAAATGGCGATTGACCCAGAAAGCCTTAAGGAAAAAGACATTGAAGGGCTAAAGAAAACCACGCTGAGCGAAGCATTACGCCGAAACCTATATGGGACGGTTGATGAAATGGAGCTAAACAAAGATAATATTACCAAGATGTGTAAGTATATACGCGCTAATCTTGAAAGAAAAAGCGATGCAGATATACTGGAAATACGCAGAGGTAACGCTAAGTTTTACGGCGTATGATTTGAAGAGGAGCGAGATATGAGCGAAGAAGAAGGCGTAAGCCATGTATCTGTTGAATGGTCGCATTTTGTTGATGCCAACACGATAGATACAAAACCCAAGGATATGGATATCCACACCCCCTCTGTAAATTTCAACGCCTTGTGCCGACGTTTGGGGCTTGATGAAATAAAGGATATTAAGGCACGTGTGACATTAAAACGGAATGATGTAAGTAAGGTTATACATGTTAAAGGTAAAATCACCGCAAACGTAAACCAGCTATGTGTGGTCACAAGCGAGCCCGTGGAAGAATACGTGGAGGAAGAATTTGAAGCATGGTTTTCTGAGCCAAGTGAAGCCGTATCCTTTACAAAGGCAAAGCGTGAGCGTTTAAAAGCGAAGGAACGCGAGGAACAGCCAATTCTTGAGGAATTTGATGATCCTGAACAAATTATTGATGGGAAAATTGATCTGGGTGAGCTTATAATTCAAAATCTATCACTGGCATTAAATCCATACCCGAGGTGCAAAGATGCCCGCGCCAATTTTGGTGAGCCGATTGAGGATGCACCAGAGGGAACATATAACAACCCATTTGCCGCGCTCAAAGACTGGAAAGCCAAAGAAAAAGAGAAAAACAAAGATTAGGTACACAAAATTTTTATAGAAAAATAAAGGAAATACAGATAAATTCCTTGCACTCATTAAAAAATTTAGGTATTACCCTGTTTCGTTTCGATGAAAAAGACATCAAAAATATTAAGAGGACAAGGCTATGGCCGTACCAAAAAGAAAAACAACACCGTCAAAGCGCAATATGCGTCGCTCACACCATGCTCTAACAGTTGAAAATTGGGTGGAAGACAGCAATTCAGGCGAAGCTGTGCGTCGTCACCACATTGACCTTAAGACAGGCACATATAAGGGCCGTCAGGTTTTAGAAGAGCGCTCATAACCGCATTTCTTGTGGAACGCAAAGCTATGGTGCTTGATACTGTGCCAATTTATTTTTAAGATCAGGTCGATAGTTTTATTGGCCTGTTTTTTTTATATACAACTATGTTGAATATAAAATCGAAGCCGCATAACAAATATACATTACAACACGAAGGCGTATACGCTTGTCTACCCCATGCAATAATACAGAAAAAGTGTGTATCGCCGTTGATGCTATGGGTGGTGATTTTGGCCCTTCTGCAATTATTCCAGCATTAAACCTTGTTTTAAAAGGGCGTCCCGATGTTGAATTCCTGATTTTCGGAAATCAAAAAGATATAAATCCATATCTGCAAAAACAGCCTCAGCTAAAGAAACAGGCGGCAATCATTCATACTGACCTAATGGTTCAAAATGACGACAAGCCTTCTGCCGCATTACGGGCGAGCAAAGGCACGAGCATGCGCTTGGCGATTGAGGCAGTAAAAGAGGGGCGGGCGCAAGCCGTTGTATCTGCTGGAAATACTGGTGCTCTTATGGCTATGGCCAAAATAGTATTGAAAACGGTGCCTGGAATTCACCGTCCTGCGATTGCATCTGTAATGCCTGGAATTAACGGCGATACGATCATGCTCGATCTTGGTGCAAACATTCTGGTGGATGCAGAAAACTTGTTACAATTCGCCCTCTTGGGGTCAATTTTTGCAAAAGCTCATAAAAAGATTGAGCGTCCACGCCTTGGTTTGCTCAATGTGGGCTCAGAAGAGACAAAAGGTCCTGACCATGTGCGCGCGGCATCTGAAATGCTGTCCAAAGTTAATATTCCCGCTGATTATGTTGGTTTTGTTGAAGGGGATGATATCACGAAAGGTGTCGTTGATGTTATTGTCTGTGATGGGTATGCGGGGAATATCGCCCTTAAAACCGCAGAGGGTGTCGGTAAAATGGTGAAATCGTTTATATCAGAATCATTTACATCTAATCCATTAGCAATGCTCGGTGGGTTATGTGCATACTACTCCCTAAGAAAGCTCAAAAACAAAATGGATCCACGACTTTATAATGGCGGTGTATTCTTGGGCCTCAATGGCCTATGCATCAAAAGCCATGGCGGTGCTGACGCATTAGGGTTCTCAAGTGCTGTGATATTGGCTGTGCGCCTCGCACGTCAGGGTTATATTGATCAGGTTGTTAAGGATGTAGAGCATCTATCGATTCAAGAAACAGCCTTAATACAAGACGAATAAGGATAAATAATTAAATGGCATTGCGTTCTCATATTATATCATCAGGAAGTTATCTGCCTGAAAAAATAATGAAAAACAAAGACTTGGAGTCCATCGTTGACACGTCGGATGAGTGGATAGAGCAGCGCAGCGGCATCAAGCAACGCCACATCGCCGCAGACAACCAAACCACATCAGATATGGCAACCAAGGCGGCGCAGGCTGCATTAGACGCGGCAGGGCTACGCGCCTGCGATATTGACGGCATCATCGTTGCCACTACAACACCAGATCAAACATTTCCATCCGTTGCAGTAAAGGTGCAAGCCGCTATCGGTGCTCCTGTAGGAATTGCCTTTGACGTTCAGGCCGTTTGTACGGGATTCGTTTACGCCCTTGCGGTGGCAGATAATTTCATCAAGGCGAGGCAGATGAAGCGCGTTATTGTTATTGGCGCAGAGAAAATGAGTTCTATTCTTGATTGGTCAGACCGCACAACATGCGTTTTATTCGGCGATGGCGCAGGCGCTGTTATCCTTGAGGCAAAAGAAAGCCTCAATAACAGCGGTATTCTCTCCACGCATCTATATGCCAACGGTAATCATCAGGGGTTACTCTATACCAATGGCGGGGTTAGCTCGTCCGGTGACAGTGGTAAAATAGTGATGGAGGGGCGCGAGGTTTTTAAACACGCCGTAACACTTATGGCAGGCGCAGTGACATCTGCATTAGAGGCAAACGATATGTCGCCCGATGACGTTGATTGGCTCGTCCCGCATCAGGCCAATATCCGCATTATCGAATCAACGGCAAAAAAATTATCCATGCCAATGGGAAAGGTCATCGTAACAGTGGCCCATCATGGCAATACTTCGGCGGCATCAATCCCACTCGCCTTTGATGAAGGGATGAAATCAGGCCAGATTAAAGCAGGGCAAACCGTATTATTTGAGGCATTGGGCGGCGGCTTAACATGGGGGTCTGCGCTCATAAAGCTATGATGTGGCCTGTGGATTCTATCAAAGCTGCACTCTTACCCATTGAAATGAATCATTTTTTTTCAAAATTTCAAAGGCTTTGATTGACGGCGTTCGATTGAGTCGTTAATCTTAATCTATACTAAATTATGGAGTTTTAAGGTTATGGAAGGTCGTACAATTACCCGTGCGGATTTGGCAGAGGCTGTATACGAAGAAGTCGGCTTGTCGAGAAATGAATCATCTGAACTTGTTGAGTCTGTACTTGATGAGGTGGCGGATGCGCTGATCGCAGGTGATAATGTTAAAATTTCATCTTTCGGAAGCTTTGCTATCCGTGAAAAGGGGGAGCGCATAGGCCGTAACCCTAAGACGGGCGTAGAGGTTCCAATTTTACCGCGTAAGGTATTGGTTTTCCGTGCATCACATGTATTGAAAGATCGTGTGAATAGAGGGAAGTAAGGTTTCACGGGAGTGTAATTAAGGGTGTCACAAATGGGTGTAAACGCAGATAAACAACAATCTTCAAGTAGCACGGCTTCTTCGCAAGGTGGCTCAAAAAGTGCTGACCGTAGTGCGTCTCAAGCCAATGCCGCATTAAGCAGTGCGCGCGGTAAAAAGGCTGCGGCGGCATTCCGCACGATAAGCGAGGTTGCCGATGATTTGGGCGTTCAACAACATGTCCTGCGCTTTTGGGAAACAAAGTTCACACATATAAAACCACTTAAACGTGGCGGCGGGCGTCGTTATTATCGCCCAGAGGATATTAGCCTCATTAAGGCTATCCATCACCTTCTTTATGTTGAGGGTTATACGATTAAAGGTGTGCAAAAGCTTTTCCGTGAAGTCGGTAAGAAACAAATCGTTATCAGCTTCGGCGGTGACAATGTGGAAGAGGGCGCGGCGATGCGTGGCGAAGCTGCAACCACCCCCGCTGGCTCTAAAGACCCGAAGCTTTCAAAAGAACAACGCGAAACCCTTCAAAATGTTCTTAATGACCTTAAAGAGCTGCGCGGAATGATGCGTAAGCGCAATTAGAATTTATTCTACAAAGCATAATCAATCAGTTGATTTCTGAATTATCTTCATATAAAAACCACAACAGTGTCGGAACGTAGCGCAGCCTGGTTAGCGCACTAAGCTGGGGGCTTAGGGGTCGGAGGTTCAAATCCTCTCGTTCCGACCATTTAAATCAAGGCCGCCTTTAGGCAGTTTTAATTTAAATAATATGAGTGAGGGGTTGAACGACGTTCAGCGAGCAGCGAAGCAAAGCCCAGCACCGCCTCAAAGGGCAAGCAAACCACTTTCATTTCTCCATTGAAAAATTTATCTAAACACCATGGTTTTGAACGGGGTATTAAAATACCCCAATGCTAATTTACTGTTTTTATACAAAAAAACGTTGACACATGCTCAATACTTGGGCATAAAGCACCATCTTTTAGAAAAATGAAAACGATGAAAGTTTAAAAGAGATGAAAACATATTCTATAAAACCTGCCGAGGTGGAGAAGAAATGGATAATAATCGATGCACAAGGCGTTGTTCTTGGTCGTCTTGCAAGTGTTATTGCATTCCGTCTTCGTGGCAAACACAAGCCGTCATACACACCAAATGTTGATTGTGGTGATAACGTAATCGTTATTAATGCAGATAAAGTACATTTGACTGGCCGTAAGCGCGAAAATGACATTTTCTATTGGCACACTGGTTTCCCTGGTGGAATCAAGCAACGCACAAAAGGTCAAATCCTTGATGGAAATCACCCTGAACGCGTTGTTCAAAAAGCTGTAGAGCGTATGCTTCCTAAAGGACCTTTGGGCAACAAAGTATATAGCAATTTACGTGTGTATGCTGGTACAGAGCATCCTCATGAAGCGCAACAACCTGAAGTTCTTGATGTTGCATCCATGAACGCAAAGAACAAAAGATAAGGTAGGGCATATATTATGGCTGATAAAAAAGACGAAAAAATCACAGATCTGAAAGATATCGGTGGTGCGGTTGCAGAAGCAAAAGCGGATGCGCCTAAATCGAATGAAACTGAAGAGCAAGTCGCCCCCGCTAAGAAAGAGCCAAAAGTTGACTCTCTTGGTCGCGCATATGCAACCGGTCGTCGTAAAGACGCAGTTGCACGTGTATGGGTGAAGCCTGGTTCTGGTAAGGTTGTTGTAAATGGTAAAGATCAGGGGGATTACTTCTCTCGTAATACACATCGTTTGATTTTGAACCAACCTTTCTTGGTGGTTGACCGCGTGGGTAAATTCGACGTCATGGCAACTGTTAAAGGTGGTGGCCTTTCTGGTCAAGCTGGTGCAGTTCGTCACGGTATTTCTCGTGCGCTTGAGAACTTCGAACCAACACTTCGCCCAGCATTGAAAAAAGCTGGCATGATGACACGTGATGATCGTATTGTTGAGCGTAAGAAGGTCGGTAAGCACAAAGCTCGTCGTACCAAGCAGTGGGCAAAACGTTAATCGTTTATTCCGACAGACAAAATTCAAAAATGCTCCGATATTGCATCGGGGCATTTTGCTTTTCACCTCCGTTTCGTGTATCGTTTTCAATGTTGAAATTGACGTGAAAAGAACGACATCATGCCTCGTACTCCCGCCCAAAAAAATAAAATGATAGAACCTGAAAAACGTTTTTTAAAACAATGCCTTATGATGGCTTTGGTTTTTACCTTTTCTCTGTCTTTTCCCTCTTACGCAAACGAATGCAATGATGGTGATTTGATGCTTGAATATACGCCCGTTGCAACATTCGCGCCTGAACCATTTTATACCGCGCGACTCAGTGGTAAAATTGATCTTCCAAATCCGAATTACACATATAAATTGAAAATCAGTACAAAAGAAGGAGTGCAAACAAGCGGCTCTTTAGGGCTTCATATCAAGAACCCCGACATGATGAGCGCGCAAGTCATTACTCCGCTCACAATCGATGACACAATTAAAATCCCTCATGGTTCAAAAGCGCTTATGATCGATGTTGTAAAACCATTTAATTGGGGCGCAGAATATTTTCGGGCTGATTATCCCGATGGCTTGGAAAATGCAAAACCAATATGTATGAAAGCGGATGTTTATAAATGACTCAATTCATCTATCCTTATAAAGGCATCGCGCCGCAAATACATGAAACGGTGTTCATCGCGCCAAGCGCAAGCATTGTTGGTGATGTGCAAATCGGGCAAAGCAGCAATATTTGGTATAACTGCGTCTTGCGCGGCGACGTGAATGATATAAAAATCGGCGCACGCACCAATATTCAGGATGGAACGGTGATTCACGTGACAACAGACTTCGCGGGAACGCATATTGGCGACGATGTAACAATCGGTCATAGCGCCGTTTTGCACGCCTGCACGATTGAAGACTTCGGGTTCGTTGGCATGCAAAGCTGCGTTCTTGATGGTGCGGTCGTGGAAGGATTTGGTATGCTCGCCGCAGGTTCACTTCTAACCTCAAATAAACGTGTCCCAAAAGGACAGCTCTGGAGCGGTCGCCCCGCAAAGTATATGCGCGATCTAACAGATAAAGAAATGGCATATATCAAATGGTCCGCCCCACATTATGTGGAGCTAGGTAAAGAACACAAAGATGAGATTTTGATAGGGCAGAATTTGTAATGAAAAAAGAAATTGTAACAGGCGTTTTTACAAGTGTGGCTTTATTAAGTTCAATAATGCCAGCAATCGGAAAACCTATAGACAATTCCGAAGATCATAATTCCACGAATAATAATGCTAAACTAAAAAGTGATTTAGTGATGTATGAAACTGGTGAAAAAAATGACTATAAGGACTTTGTTCGTAAAATTTCTATTGACTTAAGCCCTGAAATTATTGGGAAATGCTATAATATTGCATATAAAGACTACAAAGAAAAAGTAGGGAAATATATAAGTAGCAATCCAGAGAAAGTTGTTATATTTCAGCAGAATAACATTACATGCCTGCAAAAAGAAAATTTAAAAAAATTCAATAAATCTCTTGAAGAGCCGGAACTTTGAATTTTAGTTTCTAACTTTAACATAGCTCCCGGGGGCAGCCTCAATACCTTTTGGTGGTGTGCGGGCACTCATTTTTTCACCCGTGAAATTGCTGATCCATTCTTGCCAGTGCGCCCACCAAGAACCGTCAAATTGCAGCGCTTTTTCAAACCATCCATCCGCAGTTGTGGACTGCTTGTCATTCACCCAATAACAATATTTGTTTTTCGATGGTGGGTTTACAATGCCAGCAATATGTCCCGAAGCCGCCAAAGTGAAAGTCTTATCGTTACTGCCGATAAGATGCGTTCCCGCATAAGTGGCAATCCATGGCGCAATATGGTCTTCTTTTGTAGAAATAAAATGGCATGGCGTTTGGATCGTTGAAAGGTCGATTTTAACGCCATCAATGGTAATGCCACCTTTATCTTTAAGCTTATTATCACGATACATATTCCGCAAATAAAATCGGTGCATCGCCGCAGGCATATTTGTGGAATCATCATTCCAATAGAGCAGGTCAAATGGAAAGGGCTCTTTACCCATTAGGTAATTATTAACAACAAACGACCAAATCATATCATTCGTGCGCAGCATAGCAAAGGTTCTATGTAGCTCTTTACCATCTAGAAACCCGTGCTCATCCATCATCTTATCAAGGGTTTTCAGTTGATCATCATCAAGGAAAAGTTTGATGTCCCCAGCAAGGTCGAAATCCAATAAAGTAGTGAGAAATGTGGCGCTCTTGATACGGGAATCTTGTTTCTTCTTTGTCAGGTATGCCAATGTAATGGCAAGTAATGTGCCACCAAGGCAATACCCGATTACATTTGTTTGTTTCTCGCCTGTAATACTTTCGATTTCATTGAGCGCAGCAATTACACCCTCCAACATGTAATCTTCAAAAGACTTTTTTGCGAGTGTTTTATCAGGATTCACCCATGACACCGCAAACACCGTATGTCCTTGTTCAACCGCCCATTCAATGAGTGAGTTTCCAGGGCGAAGGTCCAAAATGTAATATTTATTGATCCATGGTGGAACAATAAGAAGAGGGGTTTTGAAAACGTTTTCTGTCATCGGTGAATATTGAATGAGCTGCATCAAATCATTTTGATACACAACGCGGCCTTCGGTGACTGCAATATTTTTTCCAACTTCAAACGCGTCATAATTTGTTGTGCTGATGCTTAAATCACCATGGCCTCGTTCAAGATCCTTAATAAGATTCTCAAATCCTTTTACAAGGTTTTCGCCACCAGTTTTCATGGTTTCGTTAATAACATCGGGGTTGGTCATGGCGAAATTCGTTGGTGATATAGCGTTTGAAAATAACTTAGCTTGAAAACGGAGCTTCTCTCGCTGTTTTTCACTAAGTCCTTCAGAGCTATTTACTGAGTTTTCCATATGGCGGCATGTTAAAAGGTAAGACTGTTTTATGAAGTCAAACAATGCATTCTCACTCCATTCTGCCGCCTTAAAACGCCGGTCACCTTGCTCTGGCTCAATAACGGGTTTAGATGGGCTACCAACCATTTTATTAATGCTTTCCTGCCAAAGATTAGCCCAATCTTGCATATAGCCAGTCTGAAGTTCAAAAAATTTAGCAGGATCCTGTGCCAGCTTATCAAGGAAATCTAAATAACTTTCACGAATATTTAAAGGGTCAAAATTAATCGAGCCAAGCTCTTGCCGACCCTTATCACTTGAATATTTTTCTATATATTGTTGCAAAACTGGCTGCGCTTTTTGATATGCCACCATTATGGCATTTGCGAGAACCACTGGATCAGGGGCTTTTATATCTTGCTTTTCATCGGTTTTAGGCTTGCCCATGTCATGCTCCGTTTGTGCAGGGTATTTGTGCGCTAAAATTGCAGCAAAATCAAGTGTGATGCTTGAAAGGAATACTAAAGCAGGTTATGAATCCATATATTATATTAAAGAGGAGTGGTAATAATGAGCAATATCTTACGAATTGGCATAGCGGGGCTCGGCACAGTCGGCACAGGTGTTATCAAAATCCTTGAAGAAAACGCAGAAGTTATAACCGCTCGTACGGGATGCAATATTTCGATCACGGCCGTATCCGCACAAAACAGGGATAAAGATCGCGGCGTTGATTTGTCAGATTATGCGTGGATCGATAACCCATGTGATATGGCGACGAGCGATTCTGTTGACGTTGTAGTTGAGCTAATCGGTGGCTCTGATGGTGTCGCCTTGGATGTCGTAGGGAGCGCGCTTAAAAACAAAAAACATGTTGTGACAGCAAATAAGGCTTTGGTGGCGCATCACGGATATGATCTTGCTCGAATCGCAGAGAGTCATAACGTGTCACTTCTATATGAGGCGGCTGTTGCGGGTGGGATTCCAATTATCAAGGCAATGAAAGAGGGATTGGCGGCCAATAACTTTACGGCTGTATATGGGATTTTGAACGGAACATGTAATTACATTTTGACCCAAATGCGCGAAACAGGCCGTGATTTTGCGGATGTTTTAAAAGATGCGCAAGAGTTAGGGTATGCGGAGGCTGACCCAAGCTTTGACGTTGGTGGGATTGATGCCGCGCATAAACTATGCATATTGACTGCTCTTGCCTTCGGTGTGAAACCTGATTTTGACGCATTAGAGGTTCAAGGCATAGATCACTTGAATGCGACTGACATTGCCTTTGCAACCGATTTTGGATATAGGATCAAGCTGCTCGGTGTTGCGCGTAAAATTGATGGAAAAATTATGCAGGTTGTTGAACCGTGTCTTGTCCCAATAGAGTCCGCCTTGGGTAAGGTTGAAGATGTTTATAACGCTGTCTATGTCGAGGGTGATTTCGTTCAAGACCCACTATTCACTGGTCGCGGCGCAGGTGAGGGGCCAACGGCATCATCCGTGGTCGCTGATATCATTGATATCTCACGCGGAATAAGCGTGCCAACCTTTGGAGTCCCGGTTGGTGAGTTAAAAGACGCGCAATGGGTCGATATGGGCGCAACCGAAAACCGCTATTATTTGCGTTTAAACGTCATTGATAAACCCGGCGTTATTGCCGACGTTTCTGCAATTCTGCGCGATCATTGCATATCAATAGAGGGCATGATTCAACACGGACGTGATCCAGGTCAAGCCGTGCCCATTGTTATTACAACACATGAAACGCGGCATAAAGATATGCTTGATGCTGTTCAAAAAATAGAAAAGCTAGAAAATTGTGTTGAAAAACCTTGCCTCATGGCGATAGAGGAATTATAGCTAACACAAAGATTTTTAAAGTACCGGATAGGCAAATGACACAATCACAGGCAAAGAAACAAGATATGACAACAGAAGCACAACGCGAAATTATGGATCGTAGCCTCGCATTAGAACTCGTACGCGTTACAGAAGCCGCCGCACTCGCTGCATCGAAAATGGTTGGTCGTGGAGATAAAGAGGCAGCAGACCAAGTTGCAGTTGATGCAATGCGCCGCGCCTTTAACGGTCTTCACATCCAAGGTCGCGTGGTGATTGGTGAGGGCGAGCGGGATGAAGCGCCAATGCTTTATATCGGTGAAGAAGTTGGGACAGGTTCGGGTCCCGAAATTGATATTGCGCTTGACCCGCTTGAGGGAACAGACATCACGGCGGCTGGTGGCCCAAATGCGCTGGCAGTTGTCGCCATGACGGATAAAGGCGGTTTCCTGAATGCACCTGATACTTATATGGATAAAATGGCTTTTGGCCCAGGTCTTGACCCAAATATTCTTGATCTTGACGCACCAATTGAAGATGTTCTTGCAAAATTAGCCAAGGAAAAGGGCGGAAATATTAATGATTTGACGGTTTGTATCCTTGATCGTCCGCGTCATGCAAAGCTTATTGCCGATGTTCGCGCCGCAGGTGCGCGTATTAATTTGATCGGTGATGGCGATGTAAGCGCGGTTATTGCAACAACTGATGCAGATACAGGGATTGACCTTTACGTAGGTAATGGCGGCGCGCCTGAGGGCGTTCTTGCGGCGGCTGCGTTGCAATGTATCGGTGGTTCAATGTTGGGTCGTTTGGTTTTTCACACGGATATAGAACGCGAACGCGCAGAGCGTTGGGGCATAACAGACCTGAACAAAATCTACACAACAGACGATCTTGCAAAAGGTGATAACGTGATGTTTGCGGCAACGGGTGTAACCGATGGCACAATGCTTCGCGGCGTGCGTCGTTATCCAGGCGGTGCAAAGACGGATACAATCGTTATGCGCTCAAAATCGGGAACAGTTCGCCGTATTCATGCAACACACAACTTTAATCGTAAAGACTGGATCAAGGCAATTTAAGAAACAGTGATAATAGTTTGTTCACCATCTTTATCAGTTAGTTTCCAGCCCTTATTGTCAGTTGCTTCTTTAAGCGAGGATAGGAACGTACCCTCCCAATTTCGTGGGCACTCTGGAATTCGGAAGAAAAAATCCGTGTATGTAAGTGCATCATATTTATTGGGAGTTGGTATAAACAACCCCTTAGATTTACTGATCTTCTTAAAATCACGGGTTAGAGAAAAAGCATCTTTTGCAGATATATCATCAAAGTGAACCGTCACTTGTAAACTATCTGCGCCACGTAGCTTGTCAATTCTCATTTTATTCTCTGTTCACTTAATAATAAATTTTGTAAACTCTAACCATGTCTAACTCAATTGTCAAAAATTCACTGAATCAAGCGCGTTGGGTCATGCCTGACGTGCCAATGGACGATATTGCGCATTATGTGCAACGCTTTGATATCCCTGAAATTGTGGCGCGTCTAATGATACAACGTGGCATAGCGCAAGATGAGGTGCAGAGCTTCCTTAATCCCACGCTTAAAAATGACTTTCCTGACCCATTCACGTTAAAGGGCATGGGGGATATGGCTGAAGATGTCGCCATCGCCATAGAGCAGGGTGAAAAATTTGCAATTTTTGGTGATTTTGATGTTGATGGCGCAACGTCATCTGCTGTTCTTTATCGCTTTTTAAAGGCGCTTGGCATTGACGCGCCAATCTATATCCCTGATCGTTTGAGCGAGGGCTATGGCCCCAATATTGATGCGTTGCGTTTATTGAAAGAGCAGGGCGCAGATATCCTTATGATGCTTGATTGCGGTACAACTGCCTTTGATGTGGTAAAGGCGGGAACAGATTTAGGCATCAAAATCGTAATTCTGGATCACCATGAGGCAGAGGATAACTTGCCTGAATGCTGGCACGTTATAAACCCAAAGCGCAAAGACGATAAGTCTGAGCTTGATATGCTCGCCGCCGTTGGGGTCACTTTCATGACTTGCATCGCCATCAACAACCGCCTGCGAGAGCGTGGCTTTTATAAAAATAAAGAAATCAATGAACCGAATTTGAAAGCTCTTCTCGATATCGTAGCACTTGGCACAGTATGCGATATGGTTCCGCTTTTGGGTGTGAACCGCCTGTTTGTTCGTGTCGGATTCGCTATTCCGTATGAGCAAATGAATCTAGGGATTCGTAATCTGATGCAGGTCGCAGGGATATCTGCATCAATATCAACATATGATTGTGGTTTCGTTTTAGGGCCAAGGATTAACGCGGGCAGTCGCGTGGATAAGGCCGATTTAGGAGCACGCCTTTTGACCCTTGATGATACAGAAGAGTGCAAAAATATCGCGTGGACACTTAATGATTGCAACGATAAACGCAAAGCCATCCAACAAGAAATGGAGGCGCAGGCCATCGCAATGGTGGAGGAGCGCGGCATGGAAAATGACCCGATGATTTTGGTTGGACACGAAGATTGGCACCCTGGTTTAAGCGGTCTTGTAGCGGGGCGTTTAAAAGAAAGATATAATAAACCATCATGCCTTGTGACCTACGCACATGACTTATCAGGCCGCAAAGAAGGTCGTGGGTCAGGGCGATCCATTCCGGGGGTTCATATCGCACAAAGCTTTATTGATGCGCGCGGTGCGGGATTGCTCGAAAAAGGCGGCGGTCACGCAATGGCGGGCGGGTTCACCGTTGCGCCAGAAAAAGTTGATGCGCTTCATAAGTTTTTAAAAGACCATATTGCAAAGCAAATGGAAAATACCGACACAAATGTTGAAACGACCATTGATGGGATTTTAACCGCTGGTGGTGTTACGGTTGATCTTGTTGAGATGCTGCAAAACCAAGTTGGGCCATTTGGACAAGAGCAACCAGAGCCAATATTCATGCTAAAAAATATCCGTATAAATAAGGCTGATATCCTTGGTGGCGCGCATATTAAGGTCATGATCGCAGATTGGGAGGGCGGCACTTGGATTAAGGCAATGGCGTTTCGCGCGGTTGATACACCGCTCGGTGATGCGCTGCTCAATGCAAAAACGGATCAGTTTCATATATTGGGGCAACTCAAAATCAATGAATGGCAAGGGCGTAAATCTGCCGAAATGCACATTATTGATGTGGCCTATGCGCGAGATAGCCAAACCCAAGCCGCATAAATAAACTGATATAATATATCATTATTTTCTTTGATTTTTCATATATGTTACTATATAACACTAGACATCAACGGAAATGGATCTGTCGCTGTGGAAATGAGAAAAGCACAAAACATGTTTTCATGGGTGGTTATCGCTTCGGAAGTGAGCCATGTCTTTTGCTGTGTTCTTCCCAGTATTTTCAGTGTTCTGACAATCCTCGTTGGTATGGGGCTGATCGGTGCAATGCCGATATGGATGGATGGTTTTCACGCAATAATGCATAACTATGAAATCCCCTTGATTACAATGTCTGGTATTATTGTTCTTCTTGGTTGGGGCATGCATTTTATTGCCAAAAGAATAGATTGTCGTAATAATGGCTGTGGTCATGGTTCATGCAAACCAAAGAACAAAAAAGCACTTGCCATATTAAAATTCGCTACGTTTTTATTCGTTGCAAATATCATGATATATATAACCCTTCATAAGGATGTTGGGGCGCTTAACATGAATAACGATACAGTTGTGCCTGCACCTATATCAGACCACCATGATCATTGATTTTTATAAACATCACCAGGGTCAAAAACCTGATCTGCATCCTTGAAGTCTAATTTATCTTTTGAAACAACCGCGCGATAAAAACAGCTTTTCCGCCCCGTGTGACACGCCCCAATACCGGTCTTCACTTTAATCCAAATGCAGTCCTGATCACAGTCAGTACGTATTTCCACAATTTTTTGAATATGACCGCTTGTTGCACCCTTATGCCATAGCTCTTTACGAGAACGTGACCAGTAATGTGCTTCACCAGTCTCTATGGTTTTATCAAGGGCTTCCTCATTCATAAAGGCAAACATCAAAACATCGCCAGTATGCGCGCATGTTGCAACACACGGAATTAATCCATGTGAATTAAATTGCGGAATAAATTTAAGACTTTCTTCCAACTCTTTCTTGTTATTCATTATTTCAACCTTTTTTCAAATGCATCCCAAAGCTTCGCCTCTAAACAGGTATCATTCAAGGCATTGATTTCCTGCAACCCCGTGGGCGAGGTTACATTAATTTCCGTCAAATAATCACCAATCACATCAATGCCAACAAAGACAAGGCCAAGCCCCTTTAGTGTTGGGCCGATGGCTTTGCAAATTTCAACTTCACGCGCGGTTAACTCGGTTTTTTGCGCGCTTCCGCCTGCATGGAAATTGGCTCTAGCGTCATTATCGGCGGGAACACGTAAAACAGCACCCGCAGGCTCTCCATCAATCAATATGATACGCTTATCTCCCTTTCGTGCTTCGGGGATATAGGCTTGTGCAATAATAGGCTCTTTATAAAATTGTTCAAACATTTCAAGTACAGTATTGAAATTCTTGCTCCCATTTTCAATATGGTAAATCTGCGCGCCGCCATTGCCGTATAAGGGCTTTAAAATGATATTTCCGTGCTTTGCATAAAAGTCGCGCAACGCGCTTTGATCTGAAGTAATAAGTGTATCAGGAGCGAGATCCCTGAAATGCGTTACAAGCAATTTTTCTGGTGAATTTCTGATGCTTGTTGGATTATTTAAAACTAAAGTATCATCTGTAATATGATCCAAAATATGCGTGGTTGTGATATAGGCCATATCAAATGGCGGATCTTGGCGCACCAAAACAATGTCAATATCGGTTTTAAGGTCAATAATTTCAGAATCGCCAAAACTAAAGTGATTTCCGTATTCACGCCGCACTTCAAGACGGTTTGCCCGCGCCGTAACACGTCCGTTATCAAGGCTTAAGGCATTCGGTAGATAATGATAAACCTCATATCCACGCTTCTGCGCTTCCATGATAAGAACAAAGGATGAGTCCTTATCGATATCGATATTATGGATGGGATCCATCTGAATTGCGACTTTTATGGTCATTTAACCCTCTTTTAACTTAGTTTTGTTGCTTTTCTTTGTGATTTATAATAGCTCTTAACGCGAAAAGAAATAAAAGAGAAATAAAATATATTTATGAAGTTTGAAGATTTAGGATTAAGCCAGCACATTTTAGACGCGATTAAAGATTGCGGCTATGACACTCCCACGCCAATTCAGGAAAAAGCCATCCCGCATATTTTGATGGCACGCGACGTAGTAGGGCTAGCGCAAACAGGAACGGGTAAGACGGCGGGCTTTACCTTACCAATGATTGAGATTTTGGCAGGTGGGCGTGCAAAGGCTCGTATGCCGCGTTCTCTTATTCTTTCGCCAACCCGTGAGCTTGCCGCGCAAATTGCTGATAACTTCGATCTGTATGGTAAAAATTGTAAACTGAGCAAAGCTTTGTTGATTGGCGGGTCATCAATGGAAGAACAGATTAAAATTATGGAGCGTGGAGCAGATGTTCTGATCGCAACTCCAGGGCGCTTACTTGATTTGTTTGAGCGCGGCAAAATCTTGCTAAACGATATTAAAATATTGGTGATTGATGAGGCCGATCGTATGCTTGACATGGGTTTCATTCCCGATATTGAGAAGATTTGTTCGAAATTACCGCCAATGCGCCAAACTTTGCTTTTTTCCGCCACGATGGCGCCAGAGATTAAAAAGCTAACCACAAAATTCTTGAGCAATCCCCGTGAAGTGGCAGTTTCCCCGCCCGCATCAACTGCCGTAACGGTTGAACAGTTTATGGTTAAGACTGATAAGCGTAACAAGGATAGCGTTCTTGAAAAAATCATCAAACAGGAAAATGTACAAAACGCCTTTATTTTCTGTAACCGTAAACGTGATGTTGATACGCTTTCGGTGTTGCTTGAAAAGAAGGGCTATAAGGCGCGCGGTATGCATGGCGACATGGCACAAAGCGTACGTATGGATACACTCGAAAAGTTCAAAAATAATGAGGTGACTTTACTCGTCTGTAGTGATGTCGCGGCGCGTGGAATTGATGTGAATGACGTATCACATGTGTTTAATTATGACGTGCCGATGAACCCCGACGATTATGTCCACCGTATTGGCCGTACAGGCCGCGCAGGTGCAAAAGGGCGCGCATGGATGTTGGTAACCTCCTATGATGAGAAAAATCTTGCTGGCGTCATTAAGCGTATTGGGCAAGATATTGAAAACGTTGATATAGCTGGCGGAGACCCCTCTCAAGCCGAGAAGAGAAAAAAAACGACATCAAAACCCAAATTCGATAAATCAGAAAAGACCGAGAGCAAACCTAAACACAAAAATATTCCTGCTAATAAAGAAAAACCAAGGGCAAAACAAAGAGCTGAAAAAGAAGACACGTCAGGGGTGAGTGGTTTTGGTGATGATATTCCTGCATTCTTTAAATAATATAGTAATGCATGTGAGTATGTATAACGCTTTGTTGTGTAATGATATTGACATTAATGCCAGAACCACGAAAACTGTAAGTTAAGATTCTTTTGGCGAGTACTGGCTAACTTCATGATAAAAAATTATAAAAACATTGTTTTTTCATTATTCTTAAGTGGTGCAGTGATGTCTTCATTCGCATTCTCAACGGTCGTTTCCGCCCAAAACAACAATGCACCAGTTGATCTTCAGGCGGACAGATTGATTCATGATGAAAATGGACAAACTGTAACCGCAACAGGTGATGTTGTTCTTATCCAAGATGGACGCACGGTTAAGGCTGATGAAATTGTTTATAACCTCATGGCTGACACGGTTATCGCAACAGGTAATGTTGAATATACGGATGTGACGGGGGATAAACATTACGCAGATCGTGTGGAGTTTAATAATGCGTTGAAGGACGGCTTCGCTGAAGGTTTGAAAACATTTCTAACGGATGGATCTCGATTCAAGGCATCCAATGGAGAGCATATTCGCGGCAATAAAACCATTATGAAGGACGCCTTTTATACGCCATGTGAACCGTGCAAAACCAATCCTGATGCCGCGCCAATCTGGCAAATCCGTGCTTCAGAGGTTGAACATGATAAGGAAAGTAAAACGATTTCTTATCGCAATGCACGTTTTGAAATTGCAGGCGTTCCTGTGGGCTATATGCCATATTTTGAACATCCTGATGGTACTGTAAAACGTAAAAGCGGTTTTCTCACACCATCAGCGGGCTATACAAGTGAGCTTGGAGGGTTTGTACAAAGCAGCTATTATTGGTCAATCGCTCCTGATAAAGATTTAACAGCGAGCCTTATGGTCATGACAGATGAGGTACCACTAGGAATGCTTGAATGGCGTCAACGATGGGAAAACGCATCTCTAAAAGCCAATGGCACATTCACATATTCGTCTCGAACTGATAGGGTGTCTGGCAGTAATGTTGCTCAAAATGAAGAAGTTAGAGGGAATGTTTCGGCTCAGGCATTATGGGATATAAACAATAAATGGCGCGCGGGCGCGGATATTGATGTGTCTTCCGATGATCAGTACTTGCGCCAATATGATTTAACTTCAGAAGATGTCCTGTATAACGAATTTTATTTAGAGCGGTTTTCGGGGCGCAGCTATTCATCCGCACGTGTTCTGGCATTCCAAGATTTACGAATAGCAGAAAATCGTCAGGATCAACCGCATGTATTGCCTGAAATTCAGGCAAGTTTCCTTGGCGAACAAGGCGGCGTTCCAATTATTGGCGGCCGTTGGAGTTTTGACGCTTCACTATTGGGGTTGGTTCGCGATGAAAATGAGCAGGATGTTAATCGCGCGCATACTGCCATTGGATGGCAACGGAAATTAGTGTCCGATTATGGGTTTGTTACCGTCTTGGATGCATCTGGACAGGCAACCTTTTATGACGTGAATGACAGAACAGGATCAGGAGGAAGCAACGTTTTGGAAGGAAATTCCCGCGAAAGCAGGGCGCATGCATACATCAATGCAAAAACAAGTTACCCAATGACAAAGAATTTAGAAAATTCTCAAATTATCGTAGAACCTGTCGCAGCAATAAAGTTATCACCACGATTGGATGATTACACAAATTATCCAAACGAAGACTCTCAAGACGTGCAGCTTGATTCTTTGAATGTATTTAATGCCAATCGATTCCCAGGAATAGATGGTGCGGAAGATGGTTCCCATACAACATACGGACTACGCACAGGTGTTTATGCCGAGGATGGAAGTTACGGAAATGTGTTTGTAGGGCAAAGCTATAGATTCAATGACAAACAAAACCCCTTCACTGTCGGTTCAGGACTTGAAAATCAATCTTCTGATTTCGTAGGACAGGTTTCAGGCGGATATAAAAACGACTACAGCATGGATTATCGCTTCCAGATGGATGACGAAAACTTCTCATCCCAGCGTCATGAGGTGGATGCATCCATGAAAATTAGTGATTTAACGTTAAATACGCAATATTTATATGCAAAAGGTTTGGGTGGAACAGATATTGATGAAACCCGTGAACAAATCACAAATGGTGCATCCTATTACATAAACGATAAGTGGAGATTATACGGCAGTGCACGTCACGATTTGGGCGTTGACCCAGGGCTTAGAACGGCTGGTTTTGGCGTGGATTATACGGGGCAATGTATTTCACTTTCTGTGATTGGGCAAAGAAACCTTACTGATGATTCGTCTGGTGATAGCGGTACCGAAGTTTTCCTTCGCATCGGGTTTAAAAATCTTGGTGAATTTGAAACATCAGGTGTTCAAATCGGCGGACAGGGAGAGTAGTGAAAATTGGCAGTCGTTAAGCCACATCACTTGTGTTAAAATATAATCTTAAATTTCAGATCTAACAGGAAATGATTTCGTGGAGTTTGTAACCGATTCATCAATTCACATGTGGTTTGTTCTATTCCTTACAGGAACCGCCATTTATGCGTTCGTGCGTGAAAAGCTTCCTCTTGAGGTGATCAGTGTCGTCCTAATGACTGTTCTTTTGCTGTACGGTCAGATGTTTCCTATATCTGGTGACAACACATCAAACTTGCTTGACCCGCAAAGAATTCTTTCTGGGTTTTCGAACCCATCACTCATCGCGGTATTGGCATTACTGGTCATGGGGCAGGGGCTTATCCATACGGATTCTTTGCGCTTTGTAACAACCCTTTTCGTGTTTAAAAGCAGTAAAATGGCGTGGGTTTCGGTCTTCGTGATACTCGTCTTGGTTCTCGTTTTAAGCGCATTCATGAACAACACACCATTGGTCATTATTGCTATCCCTATTATACAGGCGTTATTGGATTCCATCCGTTCTCCATCCAGCAGGATTATGATGCCGTTAAGTTTTGTTGCTATACTGGGGGGGATGACAACACTTGTCGGCTCATCCACAAACCTTTTGGTGTCAAGTTCTATGGTTGAATTAGGCTATGAGCCATTAGGGTTTTTTGATTTTCTTATTCCCGGCTCAATTTTGGCGGCCGTTGGTTTCGTGCATGTTGTCTTGATTGTTCCTTTTATGTTACCAAAACGCGCATCAATAAAAGACGAGTTGGTGGGGACAGACGAAGCTGAATTTGTCGCAGAATTAGATGTTGCAGAAGACAGTAAATTGGTTGGCGCGGAATGCATCGATGGAAAATTCGCAGAACTAAAAGACATGAAGGTTAAGCTGATTCAGCGCGGCGGACACCTTATTCTCCCTCCTTTTGAAGGGCATAAAATTCATAAAAACGATATTATAATTGTTGCCGCGTCACGTCATACATTGGCATCTATTTTGTCTACATATCCTGGGTTTTTATTGTCCGAAGAAGAATTTGATGTTATCGAGGGAAAAGTAAATGACAATGATGGTGAAGAAGATAGCGCATCCTTAAAAGATGCGGAAACCAGAGTTCTTGCAAAAATCATGATAACACCAGCATCAAGAATGATTGATATGTCCATTGACCATATTGGCTTTCACAAAAGATTTGGCGCGATTGTTTTGGGGATACAACGTAGAGCGCGTGTTGTGCGTAGAAGGCTGGGGCGTATTCGCTTAGAGGCGGGAGATGTGTTATTAGTCGCTGGTAAGCACAGCCGAATCAATAATTTAAGGAAAAATCCTGATTTTATCGTTCTATCTGGTTCAAAAAAGGATTTACCCGTTCCTGGAAAAGCCCCGATAGCAATCTTAATTTTCGCGGCGACAATAGGCAGCGCCGCAATGGGGCTCTTAACAATCCCTGTCGCTGCTTTTACTGGTGCAGTTGCCATGATTGGTACAGGATGCCTAAATATTAGGCAGGCAACACGTGCAATAGATCGTAAAATATTTCTATTGGTCGGGTCTATGCTTGCTTTGGGTGCCGCTCTACAGGCTACGGGTGGAGCTTCTTATTTAGCCGAATTAATACTCAGCGCTCCATTTGTTCAATCGCCTCTATTCCTTGCGGCCTTACTATTTATTGTTGTCGCTATTACAACAAATGTTTTGACGAACAACGCCTGCGCCATTCTTTTTACACCCATCGCAATGAGTCTTGCACAGTCAGTTTCCATTCCCCCTGACTTCCCATATGACATGACTTATATCTTTGCGATAACCGTCATATTTGGCGCAAATTGTTCATTCGCATCACCTATTGGCTATCAAACAAATTTACTTGTCATGGGGCCAGGGCAATATAAATTTAGAGATTTTATAAAGGCAGGTATCCCCCTTGTGATAACTGTTTGGATTACCTATATTATGATCCTTAAATTTTATTTCGAACTACCGTAGTCTAACCGGAGGTTTTATTTACCAAATGGCTTCATTTTACGACCCCAATGATAGATATAGAAGGCGTTCTGCAAAGCGTATTACGAATATTGTCGTTGTATTTTCTTTATTTGCAACGGCCTTTGGCTTTGGATTTTTTGCAGGGGGAATAAGGTCACAGCAAAACCTTTATATACTTCAGGAAGAAAAAAGAATTTTAAATGTAGAACGCAATAATATCCAAGAAGAAATGACGGCTTTGCGTGCCAATGCACAAACTGCAGATGTTCGGCTAGAGCAATTAAAAGCAAGCTACGAAGCCATCGTTTCAGATGATGGACCGCTTAAAAACCTGGTAATGATACTGAAAAAGCAAATTGATGAGGGTATTGATCCAAAGAGAATGGAAACGATTCTCTTATCTTCTCGCCCTCCACAAAATTGTAGTGACGCAGAGAGTAAAAGATTTGTTGTTATTACCCCTGTATATTCGGGGCCAGGAAGCAGCGTATCAGTTGGAAATGGCGCGGTTGTTGTTTCGGCAAAGGGAGAATCTGCACAAAGTCAAAATGGAGAAAAAGAAGCGTGGTTTGATCAGGGGCAGGCTGTTGAGGTTGTATTTAATGTCAAAGGAAATGATCCAGTAACAAAAACAGGGGTTCTTCCATTATATCACTCTGTTATTGCTGGCGGAAAAGAATACCGGTTCACTATTTCATCGGGAGCAAAATCATTTGCAAAGGTGACATACGACTTTTGTGATTATCCATGATAGCTAATCTTCTAAGAGGTTTTCAAACAACATGGAAATCTGCGTTTCAATTTGTAAATTCATATCAATAGGATTTTTATCCTTTAAGTCAGGGTTATACCCACGTGAATTGAGTGTCATGAGAACCCGTTCGTTCAGGTCGCCATCAAGTCTAATTTCAAAATACTCATAATGATAATTACGAAGAACGGCTCTGATTTTTTTTATTTTTTCAGTATTTCCAGGAAATAATCCAGAAATCATATAGGGTTTAAGTCGAATGATTCCGCTATCTTGACTTTGTAAAATGCCATTCTTAACCACTATGCTTTCACGATCTATGCTAACTGGTAGAACACCGCCAATTCGCCCCCATGCAATTACATCATTAACCCCAGAATCCGCAAAAAATTTATCAAGACTTAAATCGGATAATGTAATTTTATTTTTACTTTGAACTTTACCTGATTTTATAATGGGGTCTTTAAATTGAAGGTTTCCGCCATAAATTTTAAGGTTGATGTCGGATACATCTGGCAGGTTATTTTTATGCATAGAAATATTGAGGCTACCAGAGTTTTTAATATAAGATTTAATTGGCAAATTAAATTTAAGTGGCCATTTCGTCCCTTTATAAGAATTAGTGTCAGAAAAAGAGAGCGAACCTGAAATAGGGTGGATCTTAAGCTTCGATAAATTTATATGCCCGTTTTCAATAACAATTTTAGAATTCCACTGAATATGATTGGTTTCACTTTTTTGATGAATTGAAAATGCTGATATAGCAGATAAATCAAGAGATGCACTATTATCGTTAGCTAGTGAAATAGGGGTTTTTTCTAATTTAAGAGAGCCAGATATGACTTTGTTGGCATCATTCCTTTTAAATTCTCCAATAATATTATTTGCAATATTATCGCTTTTGATAAGAACGCTCCCATAATTTTCACTAAGGTTATCGGGGATACTGAGGATAATATCAGTGATTGGTATCTCCTTTGATAGAGATGGTGGAATTTGAAGTTCGTCAGAAATATGCCCTGTCTGTTTTAAATAAGAAATAACGGAATCAATATTATTTGTTTTAATCGTAACTTTCTGATGACCATTTTTGTTGTCATATACCGAAACCCAACGAAAATCTTTATCTCCGAAAGTTACGCCCTCCGACTCGAATCCCTCTGTATTAATCTCAAGTTTAATGTTTTTGAGAGGAAGTTTATTATAAACAGCAGAAGGAAATTCGAGATTCATAAAATATGTTGGGGCAGATGATGATTCAAATGTGACAAGGCCCTTGCCCAACCCCCTGCGAAACGCATAAGACGCATTTTCGATAGAGAGTTCTTCGGCATCTAATTCAATGCTAGTGATCCCATCTTCATCAATACCACCTGAAATCTTCGAATTAAAAGAAAGGTTTTTCTGGTAGCTATGCATGTTACCAATAAAACTTATTTCAGGAGATGTTTTAATTTGACCATCAAATTTTACACTTATGCCGCCAGTTTTTTCTGATAAAATTGCTGCTTTAGCGTTTTTTATCAATATATACCTAATATTTAATCCGCTAATTTTTTTAAGGAATGATTGCTGCGAATTAAAACCAGAGAGATTCAGCTCGAAGTTTGTTGAAAGTTCGCCAGTTAAGTCAAGCCCATCAATAATAACACTGGAAATAGCTTGGCTTTTAAACAAGAAATCAAAAAGCCCAAAATGGATTGTTATTTTATCTATCTTGCTGAACTCACCGTCATCTAGGGTTATGTCGTGAATAATGATTTGGCCATTTGAATTTTGAATTTCGCCAATTTTTAAATCCTCAAATCCAAGGCTGGAAATAGACCACAAAACAGATTCTTCTGCTTTTGACGGAATGTAGAAATAGCGTAAATAGCCTGCAAGCACAGAAAACGCGATTGCAAAAATTGTTATTAAAAAAATAAAATACGAAACTCTGAACATTACAATTTGTTTTCTTAGACATCTATATCTTCGACAAACTCAGCATTATCTTGAATAAATCTATATCGTGCATCCGCATCCTTACCCATAAGGCGTTTGACAAGATCATCAACCTCACCAAGCGGATCTGGCGGGGCTTCTTCTTCCAAATCAATTTCGTCTGGATCTATTCCTAAAACGGCTAAGGCATCGGGCAAAGTGACGCGAAGCAAAACGCGTGATTTTGGATTCATCGTGGTTTCCTTAAGCTGTGCGGCGGGCATTTCGCCCAAGCCTTTAAATCTGCTCACTTCAATTTTGGATTTACCCTTGAACGTTGTTTTCATGAGTTCGTCTTTATGTTCATCATCCCGCGCATAGGCACTTAATGTACCGCTTACAAGGCGATAAAGTGGGGGCTGCGCGATATACAAATGCCCATTATCAATAAGCGGACGCATTTGCGTATAGAAAAACGTGACAAGCAAAGCCGCAATATGCGCCCCATCAACATCCGCATCCGTCATAATAATTACGCGTTCATAACGCAAATTATCAAGGCTAAAATCTTTGCCGCTATGGCATCCCAAAGCAAGGATAAGGTCTTGTATTTCTTGATTTGCACGTATTTTGTCTTTTGTTGCACTTACGACATTTAGGATTTTTCCGCGCAATGGCAATATAGCCTGCGTTTCGCGGTTACGGCCTTGTTTTGCTGATCCGCCCGCACTATCACCCTCAACAATAAACAGCTCCGTATCATTGGCATCAGACCGGCTACAATCTGCAAGCTTTCCAGGAAGTCGTAGTTTTTGAGTGGCGCTTTTACGCGCTGTGGCACGCGCATCTTTGCGGCGCTGGCGTTCTTCCGCCTTTTCTACGATGCATGTTAATAGGCGTGTACTCGCTGCAGGGTCTTTTGAAAGCCATAGATCAAAATAATCTTTAACGGCAGAATCAATCCATTTTGAAACCTCGCTACTGACCAGTTTTTCTTTTGTCTGTCCTTGAAATTGTGGATCTTTAATGAAGACGGATAATAAAATACCCGCTCCTGACATCACGTCATCAGCCGTAACAATAGAGGCTTTTTTATGGTTGGTCATTTCACCATAATTTCGTAAACCTCGTGATAAAGCAGTTCGAAGGCCTGTCTCATGTGTGCCGCCAAGCGGAGTAGGGACTGTATTACAGTACGAATTAATGAACCCCTCACCATCCACGGGCCAGTGTATTGCGAACTCAACGCGCCCCGAATCATCGGGTAATTTAATGTTGCCGTGAAATGGCGTTGCGGTAATGGTTGGGCGTTCCTTTAACGATGTTTCTAAGTAATCCAGCAAGCCGCGTGGGAATTTAAAGATAGCCTCTGGCGTAACTTTGCTCTCTGGTTTTATAAGGGCGGGGTCACATTTCCACCTTATCTCCACACCCGAATATAAATACGCTTTGGATCGTAGCATTTGAAAAAGCCAAGCGGGTTTAAATCCAATTTTATCACCAAAAATCTCTGGATCAGGGTGAAAACAAACAGTTGTTCCGCGCCTGTTATGAACAGTACCGAGATCCTCAAGCTTTGAAACAGCAAGCCCCCGAGAGAAATTCTGCTTGTATAGGTTCTTATCACGCGCCACTTCAACCCACATATCATCAGATAACGCGTTGACCACAGAAATACCAACACCATGCAAGCCACCAGATGTTTGATACGACTTATTGCTGAATTTACCACCAGAGTGCAGCGTGGTCATGATAACCTCTAGCGCAGATTTCCCAGGGAATTTAGGGTGCTCTCCCACTGGTATACCACGTCCATTATCGCGTATTGTAATGACATTGCCCTGATCAAGGCTAAATTCTATCCAATCGGCATGACCTGCTACGGCCTCATCCATTGAGTTATCTAATATCTCTCCAACAAGGTGGTGATAGGCACGCTCATCCGTGCCACCAATATACATTCCTGGGCGTTTGCGAACAGGCTCAAGGCCTTCGAGAACTTCAATATCTGATGCGTTATAATCATTTGACATGCGTGTAACGTAAACTTTTCATTTATCAAAATAAAGGGGATAAACGTAAAATTTCTACAGTTATGAACGGTTTTGAATTAAATTTTTATAAAACCAAGAAATTGAGCTAAGACAATAAGAGGATATATGATAATATATTATAAATTACAACTATATTTAAAAGGCTCTTTGATAGCATGTTTTTATCTGTTCGTTTCTTTGCAATGATATTGTTCTTTTCCTTGTTTTTCACACCCCTCACTTTATTTTCCGCAAAAGCGGACGAGATTGGCATTTTTGAGCGTTTCAAAAAGCCAATGATGAAGGTTCCCGAGTTATCACAAGAAGATTTTATTGCGGCAAGCAGTCCTATCAAAGATAAGCCTTATGATCAGGAAAGCTTGGCCTACAGTATGCGTATTCCAAAAGATTGGACTGTTTCTGGCGCAAAAAGCTCAAGCAATTTTATGTTGAGTGAAAAGCTTTTCTTAGAGTTGGATTCGTTCTTTGGCCCTCCATCTGCATTTGGGCGAAGTAGAATTGAAATACAAGCGTTAAATATGGAAAAAAACTTAACGGTTGAGCAGTGGTATTTAATGTATATTTTGGAAAGCGGTTTAACGACGGAAGGCTTTGTCGCTCATAATGAAAATAAAGTGGAAGCGCTTATGGTTGTTATGGAAGGTGATTTTTCTTATTACTTAAGAACTTTGGTTGTTAAGAATGAAAATAAAATAATAATGGTGAAGTATTTCGTGCCTGTTAATTTCATGCAGAAAGAGGCATCAATTCAAGAGGCTGTCATTGGCTCATTTGAGATTACTAATCCATTGCCACCACAAGAAATAACTTCAGAGATATATAGATTTCTCGATGTGGCGGAGTTGAAATCTCCATCGGGTTGGAAAATATATTCAAGCCCAATGAGGTCTGTTGATTATATGGATATTAGCATGGTGAATCTAGAAGAGGTTCGTACAAAAACGAACAGCGCTGATAAGGTAAGCGTTAGTTCAAATGGAAAAATTGATATTACACTTGTTTCAACCAGTGAAAAACAAACATTAATAGATGAAATTGCGGCATACAAAAAGAAAATAGAGCTCAGCGGAGTTTTGATTGGTAAAAAAACGGAAGGATATGGTGATTTTATTTATAACAAAGATATGGATTTTGCCTTAACGGAAGTTTATTTAGGGGTTGATAGTACAAATAATCAAACGGAATATGAGTTTTGGTTTTCTGTGTTCGTAGGAGGAAATTATTATTATTTCATAATGCTTCTTACTCCGTCTAGGAATGAGAATTTTTCTATTTGGGCAGACAATATACAGAATTATAAGTTTATTGTTTCTAGCTTAAAACCCATGTCTGGTGCATTTCTTGAAAGGCAGTAATTTTTTTTAGCCTGAATAATACATATCAACTTCAACAGGGTGTGTTGTTGTTTCATAACGATCAATTTCATATTGTTTGAGCTTTATATAGGACTCAATCACTTCCACAGAAAAAACATTCCCACGCGTCAAAAACTCGTGATCTTCTTTTAATGATTGCAATGCCTCGCTTAATGTTCTGCAAATATGTGGGATAGTCTGTGTTTCATCATCTTTAATATCATAAAGATTGCTTTCTAACGCATCACCAGGATGGATTTTGTTCTCGACACCATCTAATCCAGCCATTAGCATCGCTGCAAACGCAAGGTAAGGATTGGCTAGTGGGTCAGGAAAACGAATTTCAACCCTCTTTCCTGATTGCGATGAGCTATGAGGTATGCGGCACGAAGCAGAACGATTAAGAGCAGAATATGCCAAAAGACACGGAGCTTCAAAGCCAGGAACAAGGCGTTTATAGCTATTCGTTGTTGGATTCGTAAATGCGTTAAGGGCGCGGGCATGCTTCATAATTCCGCCAATATAATATAAGGCTGTCTCGGATAATCCCGAATAAGCTTTCCCTGAAAACAAAGGTTTTCCAGACTTCCAAAGGGATTGATGCACGTGCATTCCTGATCCATTATCACCATTAATTGGTTTTGGCATGAATGTGGCGCTCTTGCCATAGCTATTCGCCACATTATGTACGGCATGCTTGTATATCTGAACATTATCTGCAGATTTTAGAAGGCCAGCATATCGAATACCAAGCTCACACTGACTGGGCGCAACTTCATGGTGATGTTTTTCAACTGATACGCCCATTCCTTCAATAACCGTAAGCATTTCTGCGCGGATATCTGAAAGGCTGTCAACGGGGCTTTCAGGGAAATATCCGCCTTTAACGCTAGGGCGATGCCCCATGTTACCAGTAGAGTAGTCGCGATTGCTATTATACGCTCCTTCTTCACTATCTAAATGATAGGAAACGTGATTGCTTTCGGTCTTAACTTTTACATCATCGAAAATAAAGAACTCAGGCTCGGGGCCAAAATGTGCAGCATCTGCCAAACCAGATTTTTTCATATAAGATTCTGCCGTTTTTGCAATATTCCGAGGGTCTTTTGAGTACGGACTATTGCTTATTGGGTCATAAATATCACAAAAAACTTTTAATGTCTTTTGTGCGGCAAATGGGTCAGATGTAACTGCCCCTAAATCAGGTTTCATTAGCAGATCTGATTTGCTTATATCCTGCCAGCCCGCAATAGACGACCCATCAAAAGCGAAACCTTGATCAAGGCTATCTTTTGAAATGGTGCTTACATGTTGCGTTGTATGTTGCCATTTCCCTCTTAAGTCAGTGAAGTTAAAGTCAACAAAGCGTACGTCTTGCTCTTTAATATACTTCACAAAATCTGCGGGACTTTTAAATGACAGGCTGTATTGACTCACAATAATAATTCCTTTGATTTGAATGTATAACCTATTTAGCACGCAAATAAGTGCCGAACAAGTAACAAGAAGAGCGAGAAACCCCTAAATATTTTTCATTATAGTCTTGACCATATAACCAGTTATATTATAGACAGTGTTACTCACTTGTGGCGGTCGTAGCTCAGTTGGTAGAGCGCTCGGTTGTGATCCGAGTTGTCGCGGGTTCAATCCCCGTCGATCGCCCCATTTGTTCCGCATAAATTTCAATCAAATAGTCTACCTTATTATGTGGATGCCACGACTTTAGTTGGGCTTCTCTCATGCCCCCATTCGCTCCATGATCCATCGTAAACGGATATATTTGTGTATTCCAAAAAATGAAGCGCTAAAAACAGGGCACACGCCGTAATGCCACTTCCGCATGTGGTTATTATTTTATCACCCTTAGCGCTTAGGTTAAGAGGAGTGAACAGAGATGCAAGCTCATTTTTTGATTTTAACATCCCGTGCGCATCAACAAGTAAAGAGCATGGAATGTTGATGCTGTTAGGAATATGTCCACATCTCATGCCTTCACGTGGTTCTGGTGCTGATCCCAAAAAACGGGCATGGGGACGAGCATCAATAATAACACCAGATTTATTTTCAGAAACAGAGTTAACATCCTGTAAATTAACGACAAATTTAGCATTGAACGACTGCACGTTATATTCACTTATGCTATTTAGAGAGGAGGGGGTGTTTACAGTAGGCAGGTTGGCTGTGCGCCATGCGGGTAAACCACCATTGAGGATCATAACATCTTGATGCCCAAAGCCTTTGAACATCCACCAAACGCGGCAGGGGCCCATTATCATACCGTTTTGCCCGTATAAAATTAGTATATCGTTATTATGAATGCCTGTCTTTGAAAGAGCAGATTCAAAGCACTCCTTATCGGGAAGCATATGCGGTAAAGGATTTGTGCTATCACTTACTTTCTCAATATCAAAAAACTTTGATTTTTCTATGTGCTCATGTGCATAGTTTTCATAGGCATTAGCTTTGGAGCCAGGCAGTAAAAACGTACAATCTATAAATATAACGCGTCTAGAAGAGGGGGGCGTAGTTGCCAATTTAAAGGCATTATCAGGATTAATAACAATGTTTTCAATTATTTGGTCAATCATAGTTGAGAATATACGCTTTTTATGTGTATCATCAAAGTATAATAACGCATAGATTAGGGTGCATAGATGAATCATGAATTAATACGTAAAATACTTTACCAGACAATAAAAGCGCTCATCGTTATGCTTGTCATATTAATTGTCACGGCAATTATTCATGTTGAATCCGTTAAAAAGTCACCAGAAGAAATCCAAATTATTTTGGCAGAACAAAAACAAGCTATGGAATCGATGGCTGCTGGAAGACCTTTGAATCAGAATTTACCAGATGTATGGCCACCTAAAATGAATGATGAATATCCTAATTTGGCGCTAATTGATCAAAATGGCCAAAGCTTTGATATGGATTCACTGAAGGGGAAAATTATTATTGTTGAATATTTAGATTTTTCATCTGCTGTATCACAGGCTCAATCTGGTTCTGGCTTGTTGGGCGTGTATGGCGATGAAAATCTTGAGGCAGATAGCTATGCAATTCCATTTCAGGACGTTCTGAGGAAAAATAATGTTGATATAGATTTATCAAGTAATGATGTCCTGCAGGTGAAAATCGTTTTATATGCGGCGGCTGGTGATCAGGCTTCGCGTGATGATGCTGTAAATTGGGCAGAACATTTTAACTTAACAAAAGAAGACGGAATTATTGTAGCAACACCTGAAAAAGATATCAGAGATAAAGACAGTAGTTTTATGGTTGGTGGTTACCAGCTTTTGGATAGAAATTTAAGGCTGCGTGCTGATTCTTCGGGGGGGGCACCAAAGCATAATTTGGATCTGACTTTCGTTCCTTTATTTGAAAAACTGGTGAAAAACTAAGATATCCCTCTATGCGATAATTGCGGTATAATTCCAGTATGAAAGAATCAGTTCTTACAGATGTTTTCGGGCACGCGTGTTTGTTTCTCGCGTTATCTGCATTGGTCATACCAGGTCTTAGGTATTTCAAAATCCCTGTTTCATTGGGGTATTTATTGGCCGGCGTTATGCTTGGGCCTTTCGCATTAGGATCATTATTTTCCGATGTTCCAATTCTTAATACTTTAAGTTTGGACGACGGAATGCATGTGAAAATACTTGCTGAATTAGGCATTGTATTATTGTTGTTTGTTATTGGTTTGGAGGTTACCCCGCGTCGTTTGTGGCAAATGCGAAGTCTCGTATTTGGGCTTGGTGGGGCTCAGGTTTTAATCACTGCTTTTATTATTGGTGTAATCGCCATTTTATGGGGTAACAATGTGCAGGTTTCTATTTTGCTTGGTTTTAGCCTAGCATTATCATCAACAGCGATTGTCATTCAATGGCTTCATGAGCAAAAATTATTTGTTTCACATGTTGGCAGATCCAGTTTTAGTATTTTATTATTTCAGGATTTAGCCGTCATTCCAATACTCTTGCTATTGACTGTTCTGAGCGCTAACTTAGAAGGTAACATCCTGAATTTTGTGTCTTTTTCTCTGTTGAAAATGTTTTTAACGGTGATTGTCATGTATTTCGCGGGCAAAGTAATTTTAAAGCCAGTATTCCTATTTACAAATAAGCATGGCGGCTCAGAAGTATTTATGGCGCTCAGCTTGTTAATTATTGTTGCGAGCTCGTTACTTGCATCGCTAGCGGGTTTATCAATGGCACTCGGTGCTTTTATAGCGGGCTTGCTTCTCGCTGACACAGAATATCGCCATGAAATATCTTCACTTATAATTCCCTTCAAAAGCATGCTATTGGGTATCTTCTTCCTGTCTTTTGGAATGGGTATTAACCTGCATTTTATTGCGGAAAAGCCATTGTGGATTATGGCGTCTGTCGTAGGGCTTATGACTATTAAAGCCTCGATTATATTTGTGCTTTGCAAACTCTATAAACAATCAACGGCAGTTTCCGCAGAAAGTGCGATTTTATTGTCGCAGGCTGGAGAATTCGGCCTTTTGGTTGTTGGAAGCGCTTTAACAGTGGGGCTTATGGCAGAGGGCGTTGGGCAATTTATGCTCATTACAATTGGAATGACGATGATGGTGACACCATTAATAGCGCCTTTGGCAAGACGCGTCGGAAAAGAGATTGAGAATAAAAGCTATGCCACAAATTACTATAATTCCAGCAAGGCAGATGTAGCTAACAATCATATCGTAATTTTGGGTTTTGGCCGAGTTGGAAGAGCAATGGCCGAAAGCCTATGCAAAGAAGGGTTTCAAATAATAGGTTTCGATAATAATATTGAGCGTGTAAACCAGGCCAGATTAAAATCTATGCCAGTGTATCTGGGAGATGCTTCTAAACTATATACTATTAAAGCAGCAAACCTTAATGATGCTTTATGTGTTGTTGTTACATTGGATGAGGCACAACATACGAAAAAAATAATACAAACAATCAGAAACATTAACGCCGGAATTCCTATCATTGTGCGTGTTCATAATATTGATTCTTTAAAAGATATTGAGGCATTTGAAAATGTTGAGGCGATTGCAGAAGACGTTTTAATAAGCGCTAAACTATCTGAAAAAGTGATAGATTGTTGCATGGAAATGGATATTATTAATCCAAATTTGGGGCGCGATACATCATAGATAATCGGCGCTTTTATAAACAGAAATTGTATAATACATATAATTTTCCATAATATACATTATCACACTTATGCTGAGGGGGCACTATGGGCATTATGCCTCACAAGAAAAAAAATAAATATGAAATTTCCGATCTAATTAAAGTTATGAATAAATTACGTTCACCTGACTGTGGTTGCCCATGGGATTTAGAGCAGAACTTCAAATCTATTGCACCCCATACTCTTGAAGAAGCTTACGAGGTTGTTGACGCGATTGATCGTGACGATATGAGTGACTTACGCGAAGAGTTAGGCGATCTGTTATTTCAATCGATATACCATGCGCAAATAGCATCAGAGCGCGGTCATTTTGATATGCATGATGTTATTCATGATATAACCGCAAAAATGATTTTTCGTCATCCTCACGTATTCGGAGAAGATGTTGCAAAGAGCGCACAAGACGTCAATAAAATATGGGAAAACCGTAAAGAAGAGGAAAAGGGCGCTCAGAATAGTGTTTTGGACGGAGTAACGGCAAACCTCCCTGCTCTGCTCAAGGCACAAAAATTACAAAAAAAAGCAGCGAAGACTGGCTTTGAATGGGAAAACCCGACCTTTGTTTTGGATAAATTAGAAGAAGAAATCGCCGAAATGCGCGAGGCAATCGCCAATAAGGACAAAGAAAATCAAGCAGAAGAGCTTGGCGATATTTTATTCTTATTGGCGAATTATGCGCGTATGCTCGATATCAATGCCGAAGAGGCCCTAAGGCAATGCAATAATAAATTTACACGTCGTTTCGGGGGTGTCGAAAAAGATATTAAAGATCGCGGCCTGAAATTCGAAGATGTAACATTGAAAGACATGGAATTATCTTGGAACAAGCAAAAAAAGAAGGAAAAAGAGCGTTAGATTTGATTGTTTGCGAAACGTTCTGGTTTTATGGTTAATGTCAGGTTTTGAAATTAAATCCCTTTTTATTCACCATCATATCCGAAGCTTTTCTCAAATTGGGCCATGCTATGTGATCCGATGAGTATCGAAATGAGCATGGTAGAATCATCATTGATGAGTTCTTGAACTTCGCCATGTGCATATAACCACGCAAGCGCCTTGCCGTCTGTATTTTTGATCCTATATTCTACCACTTTATGGTCTTTTGATATAAGCTCAGAAACACGTAAAAGTAGTTCATCCATGCCCTCCCCTGAAATCGCAGATAAAAGAATAGGTGGATTTTTACGCGATTTACTCAGACGTAAAAATTCCTCGCGCGCTTCATCATTAACAGCGTCAATTTTGTTATAAACCTCAATAATGCGCTCATCCGTTTCATAGGAAATTCCCAAATCAACAAGTATTTTTATAACATCATTCTTCTGTGCCATGTAATCTTCGCGGGACACATCAATCACGTGCAAAATAACATCACCATCTGTTATTTGCTCTAACGTAGCACGAAAGGCAGCAACCAAATGTGTTGGCAAATCTGAAATAAAGCCAACGGTATCGGCCAATATAGCATGTTGATTTTGTGGCAAGTCAACTTTACGCATAGTTGGATCAAGTGTGGCAAAGGGTAAATCCTCCGCAAAAACATTCGAACCAGTGATTTTATTGAACAGCGTCGACTTTCCCGCATTCGTATATCCAACGAGCGAAACGATAGGAAATGGTACGCGGGCTCTGCTCTGTCGTCCCAAATCTCTTGTTTTCTTAACTTTTTCAAGGTCTTTTTTAAGGCGTGACATCTGTTGCGCGATGATGCGCCGGTCTAGCTCGATTTGCCGCTCACCTGGCCCGCCCATAAACCCTGCCCCTCCTCTTTGACGCTCCAAATGTGTCCAAGATCGAACAAGGCGTGACCGTTGATAATCAAGCGCCGCAAGCTCGACTTGAATGCGCCCTTCTTTTGTTTGGGCACGCTCTCCAAAAATCTCAAGAATAAGGCCAGTACGGTCGATGACCTTTACATTCCATTTTTTTTCGAGGTTTCTTTGCTGTACGGGGGAAAGATTAGCGTTAATAATAACGATTGAAGGCGATAATTCTTCAATCTCATGGGATATATCTGCTCGCGTCCCTTTCCCCAAAAACCCAGAAGCATGGATTTTAGAATATTGAACGACGCGCGTATGTACAACATTTAGGCTTATCGACCGCGCTAAACCTTCCGCCTCTTCCACAACGTCATCCACATTGCGGATAGAAGGTGTTTTTTTGCAAATGGGTATAATGATATATGCGGTATCAGGCTCATCATATTGAGTGCTGATATACATGCCATCGCTGTTTTTCAAGAAAATATGCCCCTAAAAAAGAAACAAATAACTATTCTTCTGTTTTTTCATCACGTGTTTCACCATCCATAAGGCTGAGCGGACCACTCGGCATAATGGTTGAAATCGCATGCTTATAGATCAGCTGGATATGCGTATCACGTCGAAGAAGAAGACAGAAATTATCAAACCATGTGATAATACCCTGCAACTTAACACCATTGATAAGAAAAACAGTAACGGGTTCTTTTTCTTTTCTAACTTTGTTAAGGAATACGTCTTGTACACTTTGATTTTTATTGTCGGCCATTTTTTATTTCCTAAGTTTTTTTATTTTTATACGTATTTGAAGACATTCTTAGAGAAATCCACCTATATTGCAACCAAAAACTCCGTAAATTCTAAATAATTTGAAAATGAAAAAAGCGGAGAATATTGAGTTTTTAGGGATTCACTGCCCTCACAGCCCTCAAGAAAAAGTGCAGGGCATCCAATATCATGCGCACATGCAAGATCATTTTCAGTATCACCAATATACCAAATATTTTGGGTGGCGTGATTATCTATACCAGATTTCTCAATGGCCATCCGAAGAGGCGCACCTGACGGCTTGTCGCGTTCTGCATCTCCTGCCCCGATGATAACCTGAAAAAAATCATCCCATTCGTGGTGGTTGACTTCTTTTTTAATAAGGTCAGAGCGTTTGTTGCTGACAATTCCCATGGTGACTTGATGGCTGTGAAAAAAATCTAAAATAGATCGCGCATTTGGTATAGCCTTAATTCGATGGCTATTGCCAATAACGTAATCCTGAAAAATATCAATAGCTTCAAGGTGTTTGTCTTTATATATGGCTGGATAAAGAACATCCCGTGGCTTCCCGAAATAGTTTTTGTATTCCCCCTCTTTAAAAGGAGGAAAACCTAATTGAGTAAGCGTATGGTTATGGGCATCACTTAAAAAACCATAACTATCCACCAATGTCCCATCCCAATCCCAAAAAACAGCCTTAGGCATCGAAATTACACTCATTTTATAAACTCCTATAACGATTTGTCTTGTGGCATAGCGCAACGTTCTTAATATTTATATTGTCGCCATAAATATTAGACGAAGCGTTAATATACCCTTCTGTCACATCACTAATTATAAAATCAAGAGCACCTTTTCTTTCAATTTTATTTGATATTTCAGGGTGACGATTAAGGTAGTCCACCAGTTTATGAGGGATAATTTCATCTTGCGATAATATATCAACTTCATTGCCCAAGAAATTTTGCACGTGATTTTTCAAAAAAGGATAATGCGTACAGCCAAGAATTAGAGCATCAATATCCGCGCTTTTAAAAGAATTAAGATAATATTCAAGAACAGATGGAATCCATGCGCCGCCATCATTTTCAATTAAGGGCACAAGTAGTGGCGTATTCTTTTGTGTAATATGAATATCGGGATCAAGTTTTTTTAGCTCATATTCAAAGATATTAGATTGAATTGTGTAATTTGTCGCAATCAATCCAATGTTTTTATACCCCTTTTCAATCGCGCATTCCAAGGTGGGGACAACAACACCTAAAATGCGTCGATCGTGATAGGGGCTGTTGGGAAGGTATTCTTGTTGAAGCCGCCTTAGAGCAGAGGCGCTAACTGTATTACACGCAACGATAATCAACGCACACTCTTGTTCAAAAAGATATTCTATCGAGCGTTTGCTATACTCGTAAATTGCTTCGGAAGATCGATTGCCATAGGGGATATGGAGTGTATCCCCAAAATACAAAATATCAATATCTGGCAGAATCGCGCGAATTGATTTTGTAATAACCAGTCCACCCAAGCCAGAATCAAAAACCCCCAATTTCATAATTAGAACAAATCCACATGTACAGAGAGCATTTTTTCCACGGCACGCGCTTTTTTGCGTAAGGCCAGAATGATGATGTGGTCTTCTGGTAAAATCTCATCTTTTTTATCGGGTATAATAACTTTACCATCACGAACGATTGCTCCAACTACAACGCCAGAGGGGAAGTCAATATCTTCAAGAGCTTTATTCGCGGCTCTAGACGAGGCTGATATTTCTATTTCCATGACTTCGGAATCACCATCATGAAGCGTATGGATTTTCTTAATACGCCCTCTTCTGACATGCTGCATAATTTGTGCGACGATGATAGATTTTGGTGATATCATAACATCAATCCCAAGAGGTCCAACAAGTGGATAATATGCATTGTTATTAACCAAAGTAATAGCACGTTCACATCCATATTGCTTGGCCAGAAGTGACCCCAGAATATTACTCTCATCATCATTCATTAACGCAATATAAGTTTCAGCGCTTGAAATGCTGGCTTCTTGCATAATATCGCGCTCTAACGTGTTACCATTTAAGATAATAATATTTTCTAATTGCTCACTTAGAAACTGTGCCCTTTCATCATTATGCTCAATGACTTTTAATTGAACGCCAGCAACGTTCTTTTGCAATTTTTTGATGAGTGAGAATCCAATATTCCCTCCACCTGAGACAATGATTTTTCGGGCTTCTTTTTCTAAATGACCAAATGCTGCCATGATCCGTCTTAAATGTGAGGTATCTACAACGATATGCGCCTCATCCCCCACTTCTAACATATCATTTTCATCGGGAATAATATGATTGCCATTTCGTGAAATTGATACGATTGAAAACAAGAGATCGGGGAAGAGCTTGCTTAATTGTGCTAGCCGCGTATGAAGTACGGGGCAATCCTCCATACAAATCACAGATATTAGATGCGCTTTTCCGTCGGCAAGTTTTACAGATGATGTCGTCCCTGGTGTAGCAAGGCGCTGTACGATGTCATCTGCAACTAATATTTCTGGAGAAATAATAACATCAATCGGCATATGCGCGCGACTGAATAGGTTTGACCATGATGGATCAAGATAAGATTGACGTCTGATACGTGCGATTTTCTTGGGAATACCAAATAATGAATGACCAATTTGGCACGCAACCATGTTGGTTTCATCGTTATCTGTAACTGCGATTATCATATCGGAATCACTCGCACCCGCGATATTTAATATATTGGGGTCAGATGGTTGGCCTACAACAGTGTTAACATCCATGCTGCTGCTTATTTGCGCAAGGATATCTGCATTTTTATCAATAACAGTAATGTCATTATCTTCTTTCGAAAGATAGGACGCAATGCTATATCCAACTTGATCTGCACCACAAATTATTACTCGCATATTTTGCTATCCTTTTGTAAACGTTCAGGCACTTTACTACGCTACATTTTGTTTATCATCAGAAAAAACATCCAAAGACTTAAGTTTTCTGTGCAAGGCTGACCTTTCCATCCCTACAAACTCAGCAGTTTTTGATATGTTTCCATCAAATCTATCAATTTGACTCATAAGATATGTCCTCTCAAAGTGTTCTCTAGCATCCCGTAAACCCATCTCTAATGTAGCATCTATGAAGTGTGAATGCGGTAAAGAGTTATCATTATCAACCGATACAACTTTCTTGTTATTATCTCCGATGGCAGATGAAATATCATCAAAATCGATGACATCGTCATTGTTTTTCATAATGGACAAATATTCAAATAGATTATTGAGCTGCTTCACATTTCCAGGCCATGCATATTGCTTAAGCTTGAGTAGAGCATCCTTAGTAAAATTAAGAGTATTACAGGATCTTAAAATATCTTCTATATCCTGCTTTCTCTCTCTCAAAGGTGGAAGATATATTTCAACAACATTGAGGCGATAATATAAATCTTGCCTAAAGCGGCCTTCATCAATAGCCTCTTTCGGGTTCTTTGATGATGTTGAAATAACGCGTATATCAACGTGATTCTTGCTGTTCGAGCCGATTGGATAATATGCATTTTCCTGTAGCAACATAAGGATTTTCCCCTGCGTCTGCGCGGGAAGTTCCAGAACCTCGTCCAATAATAATGTCCCACCATCAACAAGGTTAAGCAATGAGCTGTGTATATTGGTTTGCTCAATGGATCCAAACAATTCTGTTTCAATTTCCTCAGCTGTTTTATTGGCGCAATTCAAAACCATGAACGGGTGATCTTTCCTCGATGAATTTTCGTGCAAATACTGCGCCGAAATATTTTTACCCGTCCCCGCTTCGCCCGTTAAGAAAACACGGCTATTGGTTTTAGATGTTTTTTCAAGTGCAGGCATAATATTACTTGGAATATGATTGATGGATTCCTGAAGTTGCCCTGCCCTGCTTTTCTTTAAAATAATGTTTTCTTTTTTAAGGGTAGAACGCTCCAGTGCTCTATGCACCATAAGCAAAAGTCGGTCACTGTTAAATGGCTTCTCAATAAAATCATATGCCCCTTGTTTAATGGCAGATACGGCTGTTTCAATCGTTCCATGCCCACTAATCATGATGAAAGGTAAATATGGAAGATCATTTTTAACTGTTTTTAAAATTTGTAATCCATCATGTTCACTGCCTTGAAGCCATATATCTTGAATAATAAGAGATGGGTTTTCGCTTTTTATAACGTGGTACGCTTCATTACTATTCTTCGCGATGAATGTTTTGTAACCTTCATCCTCCAAAAGATCTTTGATTAGGACACGAATATCTTCTTCATCATCTATAATTAGGATTTTTTCATTCATGTTTCTACACCCTGCTCATTATTTAAAGTTTGTTTGTGCGGTATTGGAAAAGTTAAAATCACACAAGCTCCTCGCTTTTCCTCACGTTTAAGGTCAATGATGTTTTCTAACCATTCTGGTTCACCCAAAATAATTTCACCATTATGGTCATCCATAATTTTCTTAACAATAGCCAAGCCCAGACCTGTCCCCTTGGGCTTATGCGTCACATAAGGGTCGGTCAGCTTTAATATGTCCTGATTTTCTGGAAAGCCCGAACCACTATCAATCACCGATATGAAAACATGGCTGTAATTGCAATATCCAATAGTAATATCTATTGTTCCATCCGCAGATTCGCTTTCAATGGCATCAATGGCATTTTGTAATAGATTGGTTATAACTTGCCTAATTTGCCGTGCATCAATATCCGCTGTAACGGCTTCTTCAGGCGCATGAAAATTGAAATTTATTTTAGGGTGAGCCTGTTTTAAAAGAAATAAAGAATCCTCAACACATTTCTTAATGTTTTCATTCTTCATGATGGGCTCTGGCATCCGTGCAAAAGATGAAAATTCATCAACCATGCGCCCAATATCTGTAACATGGCGAATGATTGTATCTGTGCATTGAATAAACGCATCAGGATCAGTTTCAATTTGCTTTAAATATTTACGCTTAAGACGCTCCGCCGAGAGCTGTATAGGCGTAAGCGGATTTTTGATTTCATGTGCAATGCGCCGTGCAACGTCTGACCAAGCCGACTTCCTTTGCGCGGCCTGAAGCTCGGTAATATCATCAAAAGTGATAATAAGTCCTGTGTCTTTATCTTCTAATCGCTCAACCGATATGCGGCATAAGAAGCTTCTTTTCGCAGATTTTTCAGATAAAAATGGAATCTCCCCCTGCACAGATCTTTTCTTTTTCTCTGCAATGGAGCTCAAAAGGTCTTTGAGTTCAGGGAATATCTCAAGGATATTGCGACCTGTCATGTCATCCGATGTTAAAGCCAGAAGATGCGCCGCCGAATGGTTCGCCAGGTTAATATTACCATCTTTATTAACACCAATAACACCTGATGAAACCCCCGCAAGAACCGTTTCTGTAAGATGCCGCCTGCGATCGATCTGCCTGTTCGCCTCAATAAGCTCATTGCGTTGATTCTGTAGTTGTTCTGTCATTCGATTAAACGAATTCGCAAGATAATCAAATTCTTCCAATCGCTTCACGCTATCAGGCAACCGAGAGCTAAGATCCCCCGCTCGAACGCGGTCAGATGCCTTGATAAGCTCGCCAATAGGGGTTACCAATTCCCGCGCAATCAAAAGCCCCGACCATATCGCCGCAAGTAATAAAAGCAATCCAACAACAATAAACAACAATGTCACCGTAATCTGCATATCAGAATTTTGGCTTTGCAAATTATTGTAATCCTCCGTAGCTAACTGCGCAGCTTTCAAATGTTGAAGGACTTGCGGGTCAATCATGCGTCCGACGTATAAAAATGCATCTTCAAAATTCTCGAGCTTTACCAGTGCGCGAACACGGTCTTTCTCATCGTTCATGGTTAGAACAACATCGCCGGTTGCCGCCTGCGCTAAGGCATAATCTCTCGGGGTTTCATATTCCAATGTGAAGGTTAAGGATGACCGCGACAAAATTCGACCATTTAAATCAATAACAATCGCCTCTGATAAATTTCGAAAGAATGTTTGGGTATCAAGCGCCTTGGCAAAATTTTCTGAATTGGGAAGTAAATATTCGGCCTGTCGACTTAAATCATTGGCCATGGCAAGCGTATCCGCGCGTATAACCTCTTTGTGCTCTTCTAAATAAGACTGTGCGACGGCTTGAGACTCATTAATCGCTGTTTGCACACGCTGCGAAAACCATGCCTGAATGCCATAATGGAAAAACAGCGCAGAAAAAATGGTCATGATAATCGTTGGAATTGCGACAAGAATGCTAAAGACATACACAAAACGAATATGCAGCCGTGATCCCGCAATACCCCTTTTGCGCCCACTCCATACACTTACAATGCGGCGCGCAATAAGTGATACCAACAATATAAGGAAAATCAAATCGGCATTAAGCAACCATATAACCAAATCAGGGTTGTCCCCGATAGGATAGCTTTCAGTCATCGCCGCATAAGTCAAAAAGCAACTAATGACAGAGGCAATAACCAATAATACCGCAAGCTTCGTCCTCCACGACCTTTTTTTAAGATGAGAAACATTAAGGCCAGACATTGCCTTACGTGCCGCAGACTGCATGCTGAAACGTTCCTCATTGTTCTGTGATGGTGAATTTGTATTCAAAATCGGCAATCTCTAAATTGGGGCTTTTATAACGGCGGTTTCCTGTTATACACTGACCATACACCCCATCAAATATGTGTTGTATTTTTACAACAGGTTGGGCGAAAGAGCAACACTATTTTATGAAGTAAGCATGGTTGAATTCTCTCTCATTATCGTCGCTGCAGGCTCAGGATTGCGCTTTGGGTATGATATCCCAAAGCAGTATGTATCTTTGGGGGGGCAAACCATTATCCGCCGCTCGATAAATGCGTTTAGTGGTATTGATGCGCTAAAATCAATATGCATTGTGTCGAACCCCGCGCATAATGATCTGCTGCAAAACTCAATCAAAGGCCTGAACAATGTTACTATTTGCGATGGTGGTTCAACAAGGCAGCAAAGCGTCTATAATGGATTGATAGCGCTAAACCTACCAGATGACGCAGTTGTTCTTATCCATGATGCGGCACGCCCCTTTGTACAGGCTGATGATATAGAATGCCTTCTTGAATCAATGGACACATACGCTGCCGCGACCCTTGCCGCCCCTGTGATTGATACCCTCTCATACGCGGATGACACTGCGTGCGCCACTGATCACATAACTCGTGAAAATCTTTGGGCATTGCAAACGCCCCAAGCCTTCCACGCCAAAATATTAAAAGACGCCCATGAAAAATCAGATAAGAATAAAATCTATACGGATGATACTGCGCTAGTTACGGCGCTTGGCTATCCAGTTAAATATATTAAAAGTAGCCGCAAGAATTTCAAAATAACACAGAAAGAGGATTTAGATTTGGCTCAACACCTCCTCCACACACAAACATATATAGGCACGGGTTTTGACGTTCATGCCTTTGATGAAAACTCCCTTGATGTGAAATCAATTAGACTCTGTGGCGTTGATGTTGCCTTTGATCGTAAGCTAAAAGGGCATTCTGATGCCGATGTTGGCTTGCACGCCCTAACCGATGCTATTTTGGGTGCGGTTGGTGTAGGCGATATCGGCCTGCATTTCCCGCCAAGTAATAATGATTTCAAAAATATGGATAGCGCCGTGTTTTTAGAGCATGCAATAAAGCTTATGAGGGATAAAGGCGGCTCTCTGATTAATGCCGATGTTACCCTTATTTGTGAACGCCCTAAAATTGGTGAATATCGCGATGCCATGGTAAAACGTATGGCCGAAATTATGGGGACATCCCCTGCTCGTGTAAATATTAAGGCAACCACAACGGAAAAACTCGGCTTCACAGGTCGCAAAGAAGGCATCGCCGCACAAGCCGCAGTATCTGTGCAAATGCCCAATAAGGATGATTAAATCAAATGGGCATAAATTTCCACATCCCCGAAAAACTCAATCGTAAAAAAGCTTATACATGGCTCGCATCTTGGTTTGGCTCAGGCTTCATAAACCCTGCCCCCGGCACATGGGGAAGTCTCGCCGCAATTCCCTTTGGCGTTACCATATTTGCCCTTGGCGGTGCATATGCATTGACGGTCGCCGCTATAATGATTACCGTTATTGGGCTATGGGCGGCGCATCATTTTGACAAAGACATGGACGGCCACGACTCTAAAATGATTGTTATTGATGAGGTCGCGGGACAATGGATTGCCCTCATCCCAGCTGCGCTTAACCCATTCCTTATTGTGATTGCCTTTATCATGTTTCGGTTTTTCGATATCTTAAAACCATGGCCAATCGGCTTCATTGATAAGAAAATAGATGGCGCGGCTGGTGTCATGTTTGATGACGTGGTCGCGGGACTCTTCGCCGCCATTTGCGTGATCGCCATAGGAACATATTTATGAGCCTGATAGAGCAATTAACCACCACCTTACGTGAAAAAAACCTCATCCTCGCCACTGCCGAAAGCTGTACGGCGGGAATGATCGCGGCGGCAATCACAGATGTTTCTGGCGCATCAGATGTCTTTGATCGCGGCTTTGTGACCTATTCCAATCAATCCAAACGTGACATGCTCGGTGTTTCTGTTGATGTACTAAACACTTTTGGAGCGGTGAGCGCGCAATGTGCCGGCGCAATGGTTCTTGGCGCTTTAGAAAATTGTGCAGCGGCGAATATCGCTGTTTCCGTAACGGGAATTGCGGGGCCAAATGGCGGGACACCAGAAAAGCCCGTTGGTCTTGTCTATATTGGCGTATGTATTCGCGGGAAAGAGCCAATGATTGAGGAGTGTTTTTTCAACGGTTCGCGCGCAGCCATACGGAAATCAACGGTGGAAAAGGCATTAGAGCTGCTGATCGAGGCCGCTCTCACCGTATAATTCGCGTGCGCGTGTTTCAAACGCCCCCACCATGCGCTGCACCACCTCATTGAAAAACACACCGATCAGATTTTGTAAGATTTTATTTTTGAATTCAAAGTCCACGAAGAAATCAAGCGTGCAACTGCCATCCTCCTCACGAATAAATTTCCAGTGATTAGATAGATATTTCATCGGCCCTGATAAATATTCAACATGAATATGGTTTGGCTCGCTTAACGTGACTTTTGACCCAAACTTCTCACGCACCAATTTATATCCAATGACAAGGTCGGCATAAAAAACATCATCGCCCTCATGTTTTGTAATACGGCTAGCAATACACCACGGCAAAAACTCAGGATAGCGCGCAACATCAGAAACTAAATTATAGAGTTGCTCCGGAGTATATGGAAGATTTCGTTTTTCAGCGTGGGTAGTCATTTATTCCGCAGCCACCGCGCCGAATTTGGCATCGCGGGCGGCTTTAAGTTTTTCAAAATCATCTCCCGCATGATGGGACGAACGCGTGAGCGGTGTCGCAGAAACCATCAAAAACCCTTTGGCCTTTGCCATTTTTGTAAGCCCCTCAAATTCCTCAGGTGTCCACCATTTCATAACGGGCGCGTGTTTCGGCGTAGGCTGTAAATACTGCCCAATCGTAATGAAATCAATATCCGCCGCGCGCATATCATCCATCACCTGCGCTACTTCCTCGCGAGTTTCACCAAGGCCAACCATCATGCCTGACTTTGTAAAGATCGTTGGATCAACATCCTTAACCCGTTGCAATAATCGAAGCGAGCGGAAATATCGCGCCCCTGGCCTAATTGTTGGGTAAAGGCGCGGCACGGTTTCAAGATTGTGGTTGAAAACATCGGGCTTCGCCGCAATCACGTGGTCAATATCAACCATTTGCCCCTTATAATCACCAGGAAGGATTTCAACGGTTGTGCCTGGTGCTTTCATACGGATCGCCATAATAGTTTTGGCAAAGTGATCCGCGCCACCATCTTTCATGTCATCTCGATCCACGGCTGTGATCACAACATGCTTCAGCCCCATTTGCTTCACGGCAACGCCAATACGCAATGGCTCTAATTTATCAACTTCATCGGGCTTTCCCGTTGCAACATTACAAAATGCACAGGCGCGGGTACAGACCTCGCCCAATATCATAAATGTCGCGTGTTTTTGCTGCCAACATTCACCAATATTTGGGCATCCCGCTTCTTCACATACCGTGGTAAGTTTTTGTTTCTTTACAATCTCTTTGGTTTCCGCATAGACCTTTCCTTGCGGTGCAGGCACGCGTATCCAATCAGGTTTTCGTCCTGCAGGGCGATCAGGATTTTTTTGCTTCTCAGGATGGCGCTTGGCCTTATCCAATAATTTCGGATTATACGTCATTTTTAAACGATCTTTATAATTTCACGGGATCCTTATGAATCGCTTCTGTACTACATTCTGCTCGAAAACTTTTTATATTATCATCAACCATTTTTAACAAGTCATAGCAATTTGACAATGTGATAAATTCCTGCGAATACCATGCACCATTTTCATCTTGTTGCTTTATAAAGCCTTTAAAAAGGGTTGTATAGCTTACTTTGGCTGTGTCATCATTTGCGTTATGCTCTATTTTCAAAATACGATGTTTTAATTTTGAATTATAAAGAATTTTTGTTTCATCTTGATACGTTTTTAAGAGCGTTTCGCGGTTGATTGTTTTTTCGGTTGTCGCGCCCAAATCCTCTAATCTGCTGCTTTTAACATTCTGTTTCATAACAAAATTATCGGCAAGATAGCCATCCGCAAAACTGTATATAGCCTCCATATCAGGTTCTGCCCCTGTCATAAGGGTATCAATTTGCGTGAAATGCTCTTCAATCTCTAAATCAGAAATACGATTCGTATCGGTTTCTATTGTTTCTTGCGCGTAAAGAGGTGCTGAAAAAACGAAAACCAACATAAAAATTAAAAATAGACGCATAATATTTCCAAACTTACTTTTTTTCACAAAGACAAAAAACGCTTAAACCGCAAAGCTTGTTAAATTTAAACAATGTCTTGCGTTCAATATTATGCACACCAATAAGGGCACTGTTTAACCAGTCAGGATAAAGCTTTAATTCGCTTTTGGCATCCAGAGTGCCCTTTTCAACCAATGCTTTTTTAGTCAACCGAATGGCGGCCACGGCCGGAAATAAAGACCCAAAGAAATAACGGCTTTTAACAGGGCTAAGCCCCGCACCCTTAATTGTATTTTCCATCATATCGATCGTATAACGGCGGTAATGTTCTAAAAACACATCATGCCCCGACCACATAAATTGAAAAGCAGGAACAGTAATGAGCACCTTTCCACCCTTCTCCATCGTGTCCGCATATTCTTTTAGCAACGCAACATCATCGGGAACATGCTCTAAAACATCCATCATTAAAACAAGATTTTGTGTTGTTTTATCAATGGACTTCACGAATTTAATAGGCTTCCCTTTTTGATCTTCTTCTGTTTCCACCGCATAATTTGGGTCAACACACACCGCGCTTTGCGCAACATTGTGATCCAATAATTGCCGAGAGAATATCCCTGATCCCGCGCCAACATCTAAAACTTCATCAACCGTAATATTATCCAAAAACTCACGCATGGCTTTGCCCTTGGAAACGTAATACCAATGGTCGTGAATTTTATCCCCTAGAATGTCTTCTTCTTTTAAATCCATTTTACCGCTTTTCTATAATTCTAATCCTGCATTTAATCATATATAAAGCGGATTTCCTAGAAATGAATAGCCTTATTATACGCCGATAGAACACTCTCATGCATCATTTCGGATAATGTCGGGTGTGGGAATATGGTGTGCATCAACTCGGCCTCGGTGGTTTCCAAAGTTTTTGCAATACCATAACCCTGTATCATCTCGGTCACTTCCGCGCCAATCATATGCGCGCCGAGAAGCTCTCCCGTTTTCTCATCGAAAATCGTTTTTACAAGCCCTTCAGGCTCACCCAGTGCAATCGCCTTACCATTTCCCATAAACGGAAAACGCCCAACCTTAATTTTATAGCCCTGCTCCTTCGCCGCCTTTTCCGTGAGGCCAAGCGACGCCACCTGCGGATGCGCGTATGTGCAGCCAGGAATATTGGATTTATTCATCGGGTGAACACCCTTAACGCCCGCGATTTTTTCTATCGCTATTACACCTTCATGTGATGCTTTATGCGCCAGCCAAGGTGCGCCCGCGACGTCCCCTATGGCATAGACATTTGGCTCATCCGTTTGCAGCCATTCATTTGCAACAATATGCCCGCGATCAAGCTTCACTTTAGTATTCTCAAGACCGATATTTTCGGTATTGGCAACAATCCCCACGGCGGAAATAACGATCTCCACCGAAAGTTCTTTCTTGCCTTTTGCCGTTTCAATCATGGCCGTCACGCCTTTTGCGGATTTATCGAGCTTCGTTACCTTCGCATCCGTAATAACCTTCATGCCCTGTTTTTCAAACGCCTTACGAGCCATGCCTGAAATCTCTTCATCTTCCACAGGAAGGATACGATTCATCACCTCAACAACGGTCACTTCTGCGCCCATAGATTTATAAAAGCTCGCAAATTCAATCCCAATCGCACCCGACCCCACAACCAGAATAGATTTTGGCATCTTCGAAGGTGTCATCGCCTCACGATACGTCCAAACCTGCTTGCCATCAGGCTCTAATCCCGGCAGAACACGCGCTCGCGCCCCAGTCGCAATAATGATATGTTTCGCGCTCAACGTTTCGATAACCTTACCGTTTTTCTCAACCGCGACTTTGCTTTTGCCCTGCAACTTGCCCCAACCATCAAAAACAGTAACTTTATTCTTTTTAAGCAAATGCCCAATACCCCCTGAAAGCTGCTTCGCCACACCGCGCGAGCGTTCAACCACTTTCTTAATATCAAACGATATCTCCTTGGCAGACAATCCATAATCATCCAAATGATGCATCAAGTGATAAATCTCACTAGAGCGCAAAAGCGCCTTTGTCGGGATACAACCCCAATTTAGACAAATGCCGCCCAGATGATTTGCTTCTACAACGGCGGCTTTCATCCCAAGCTGGCTCGCACGGATAGCCGCAACATAGCCACCAGGGCCACCGCCAATGACAACAACATCAAAATTACTCATATTACTTTACCTTAATTCTGGAATTTATATTTCTTTCAAGACTCTTCGCCAAGAACATCGTCAAAGAATTGCTCAACATCATGCAAGCCTTCTGCGCGTAACGGATCTTCGGGGAATTTATCAAACGCGCCTTCGGGGCCAAACATGATCATCGGTTTATTATACATTAATGCCAATGATACCTCGTTGCGTGTCCCGTGCGAACCAGGTAAAATCACAAGAGCCTTTGCAGTCATAACATTCGTTAAATTACGGCTATACGGCATTACATCACTTTGCGCCTTCGCACTGAGTGGTGTAATCATTGGTACTTCGATATACGGATTTGGATATTCTTCAGTATCAAGATTCTGCCCCTTATAGTCAATCGCTGGCAAGATCCCAATTGCAACGCCCTTCCGCTCTTTTTCCATTGTGAATGATCTGGCAACGGCAGTCATAACACCGCCACCAGCACCAGTAAGAAGGTTATAGCCGCGTTTAGCGATAATATGCCCAATAGGATCGGCATACTCTATCCAGTCTTCCTCATGAGAGCCCATTACACCAATAATCGGATATCTATTCACTGCCATTTTCTACACCAACATACTTACGGGATTTTCAATATAACGCTTAAATATTTGTAAATATTCTGCGCCAACTGCGCCGTCAATACAACGGTGATCAACGGAAAGAGTGCAGTTCATCACAGTTTTGATCTCCACCGCGCCATTCACGACCACAGGACGCTGCTCCCCAGCTCCGATTGCTAAAATAGCGCCCTGCGGCGGATTAACAATAGCTGCAAATTCTTTGATCCCAAACATCCCAAGATTAGAGATCGAGAACGAGCCACCTTGAAACTCTTCAGGTTTCAGCTTGCCTTCACGTGCACGTCCGGCTAAATCCTTCATCTCTCCCGATATTGTGCTTAAGCCCTTATCTTCGGCTGTTTTAATAATTGGCGTAATTAAGCCTGTTGGTGTTGAAACCGCCACAGAAATATCGGCTTTAAGAAACTGCAATATTGCATCATCTGTCCAAGACACATTCGCCGCTGGATAAGCCTTCAACGCCATTGCCGCCGCTTTAATGATAAAGTCATTGACCGATAACTTAAACGCGCCATTCGCATTATCATTCAACTCCTTCCGAGACGACAACAAATTATCCAAAACACATTCAACCGTAAGATAGAAATGCGGAACGGTTTGTTTGGATTCAGAAAGGCGTTTTGCAACCACTTTACGAATGTTATTGTTCGGCAATTCCCTATACGCCATACCGTAAATATTGGTTCTAACATCTGGGTCATCATAAACCGCAGTGTTTTGCGCGCTAGAAATTGCTTTAGGCGCTTTCTTTGCCGCTTCAATATCGGCCTTAACAATACGTCCGCGCGGACCCGAACCCTTAACATTGCCAATATCAATCCCCGCATTCGCCGCCAATCGCTTGGCCAGCGGAGACGCAAATATACGATCACCCTTATTAACCTTGTCACTCTGAGGAAGCTTTGCCGACGAAGAATCTTGAGGGTTTTCAATTTTCTCAACATCAGCCTTTTCTTTCGGTGCTGGCACGTCGACAGGCGTATCACCAATATCATCCGCGCTCTCACCATCTTCCAATAAAATCGCAATCACACCATTCACAGGAACATTTTCCGTCCCCCCCGCGACTAAAATCTTGCCGATAACACCGTCATCAACGGCCTCGACCTCCATCGTGGCCTTATCCGTTTCAATCTCGGCAATCACATCACCAGATTCAACAGTGTCACCTTCGGCCTTAAGCCATTTGGCAAGCGTCCCCTCCGTCATGGTCGGGGATAAAGCGGGCATTGTAATATTAATGGGCATTGTTTTTCGTACTTACTTTAAGGTTAAACATAAAAACTTATTTTCTGGGGCAATAATCGCGGCGCATATATTCGCTGTACGCAACGCTATATTTTTTATCACTAAGAGCAGCCGCAAGCATAATTGATTTATCCGTCATTGATGTTTCAAAACTGATTTCACCCCTTAATGAGTAACTTCCTTCGTCAACATTATTGTTATAACGTTTATTATTTAATTCTATATTGAATTCAGATTTTACAATTTCAATATCATTGATTTTAAACTCAGCCCCTTCGGTCAATAAAGAGTCACGTGTTGACTGCATGTAATCACTTAACTCTTTAAAGCTGTCTGCTGTTTTTCTTATATTCACAGTAATTCTTGCCGTCTCATGTTTCTTACACTCTGGAAGATTGCTGATGTTTTCGATATTGTCTGTTTTCAAAACATTTTCTGGTGCGACAGGAGGGCTTTCTGCTAAAGCCGGGAAACAAAAAATAATTATAAAACAAAGTATAGAAGCGTATTTCATTATATTTCTCTTCTAATCTACATAACAAACTTTTTTAGCTGCCGCGACGATGTCTTTTGGCTGTGGCAAGGCCAGAGCTTCCAAATTTGCCGCATATGGCATTGGCACATCTGCGCCGCAAACACGAACCAGCGGTGCATCAAGATAATCAAACGCATGTTCACCGACAAGAGCGGCAATTTCCGCGCTAATCCCTGCAAAAGGCCAGCCTTCTTCAACCGATACGATTCGATTTGTTTTCTTAACGCTTTCCAAAATCGTATGACGATCAAGCGGACGAATAGTGCGAAGGTTAATCACTTCCGCATCAATCCCCTGCTCGGCCAAATCTTCCGCAGCCTGCATTGCCTTACCAACCATTATTGAATACGCCACAATGGTAACGTCGCTTCCGCTCCGCTCAATCTTCGCGCGCCCAATCGGCACAACATAATCTTCGGATACCGGCACATCAAAGCTCTGCCCATACAGCATCTCATTTTCCAAGAAAACAATAGGGTTTGGATCACGAATAGAGGCCTTCATCAAGCCCTTCGCGTCGGCCGCAGACCATGGCGCAACGACTTTAAGCCCTGGAACATGTGCATACCAGGAAGCATAGCATTGTGAGTGCTGCGCGCCCACACGTGATGCCGCGCCATTCGGGCCACGGAAAACGATTGGACAACCAAGCTTACCACCCGCCATATATAAGGTTTTACCGGCGGAGTTGATAATATGGTCAATCGCCTGCATCCCGAAATTCCATGTCATAAATTCTACAATCGGCTTAAGGCCATTCATCGCGGAACCCACCGCCATTCCTGCAAATCCATGCTCGGTAATTGGCGTATCAATCACGCGTTTTGCGCCAAATTCATCAAGCAAGCCTTGCGAGACTTTATACGCGCCCTGATATTCGGCGACCTCCTCACCCATCAGATAAACACGATCATCAGCGCGCATTTCCTCTGCCATTGCATCACGAAGCGCCTCACGCACTGTTTGCTCTTTGGTGTCGGTAAAGGATGCCTCATCAAATGGTGGCGGTTCAATAATCACGCCTTGAGCGTATAGAATATCACGATTATCAACATCCGCGCCCGCAGATTGCTCTGCAACCACCGTGTCATTCTGAGGCGTAGCCGAAGAATCTTTAGATTCGTCACTATCATTCAGGATGATAGAATCAGAAATATTTTCCAAATTATCATTGCTCTCACCATCTTCCAACAAAACCGCAATCGGCGTATTCACCGCAACGCCCTGCGTGCCCTCGGCAATTAAAATCTTACCAAGAATACCTTCATCCACGGCTTCAACTTCCATCGTGGCCTTATCGGTTTCAATCTCTGCAATTACGTCACCCGCTTCAACGGAATCCCCTTCGGATTTAAGCCATTTCGCAAGGTTCCCCTCAGTCATTGTTGGCGATAACGCCGGCATTAAAATTTGTGTTGGCATGTTAAACGCTCTCCTCAACCAATACATCTGTCCAAAGCTCGGAAACATCCGGCTCAGGGCTATCTTGTGCGAATGTTGCGGCTTCACCCACAATCGCTTTAATATCTTTATCAATCGCCTTAATATCGTCCTCACTCACACCGGCATCTTGAAGCATATCCTTAACTTGTGTAATTGGATCACGCTCATCCTTAAATGATGATACCTCATCCTTGCTGCGGTATTTCGCAGGATCAGACATAGAATGCCCACGATAACGATAGGTCATAACCTCAAGGATATATGGCCCCGAACCGCCACGAATATAGTCAAGCGCCTGACGCGCCGCCGCCTGAACCGCGAACACATCCATGCCGTCGACCTGTTCGCCCGGTATGCCATAGCCCTCGCCACGGCGATAAAGTTGCCCTGCGGATGAACGCGACACACTTGTCCCCATTCCGTATTGATTATTCTCTATCACGAATAAAACCGGCAAATCCCAGAGCGCAGCCATGTTGTAACATTCCGCAACCTGTCCCTGATTCGATGCGCCGTCACCCATATAGGCAATCGCAACGCCGTTATCTTCCTTATATTTATGCGCAAAGCCAAGTCCTGCGCCAATGGCCGTACCTGCGCCAACAATACCATGACCGCCAAAGAAGTTCTTCTCCAATGAAAACATATGCATCGAACCGCCTTTACCGCGCGAATATCCATCAATGCGCCCTGTAAGCTCGGCCATAATCCCCTTCGGATCCATGCCACATGCCAACATATGCGCGTGATCACGATAAGATGTAACAACGGTGTCTTGCGCCTCTTGTACCGAAGAGATCCCCGTCACAACGGCTTCTTGCCCGATATAAAGGTGACAAAAGCCACCAATCAAGCCCATACCGTAAAGCTGCCCCGCCTTTTCTTCAAATCGACGGATCATCAACATTTCGGAATAAAGCGCCTTAAGCTCCTCCACCGATTTATCGGGAGAAACATTAGATGCAGATTTTTTACCAGAATTTTTATTTTTTTGTGATGAAGACGACACGTAGATCACACTCCTCTGATTTGTAACGTTGATACATTGTCGCTTAAATTGTCACGAACAATGATATCGTAACTTTGCTACACCATTTTTTAAAGCATGACTAGATAAAAAAATAATTTGTGCGGCGCAACATATTGTAATAAAAAGAAAAAAATTCGTAAGGCGCTGATTCTGAAATTTAATTACCGATTATTAAGATGTCATCAGAAGAGGAAAACCCAAGCATAAATCTGGCTTGCTCATCTAACATATCCTTTGATAAACTTGCAGGGCGAAGCATGGCAACCTTTTTCTCTAGGGATGTACGAACAAGAGAAAGCTCCTGTGCCTCAGTCTTTTTTAGATCAAGCTTTATACTTAAATCATCCAGATGCACCTGACTACGCTCACCATAGTATGTGTGATAGGAAAAATATAAGCACAAGCACATCGCCGCTAAAATGGGCAACGTTTTATTAAATAATGGCCTAATTGTGTATAGCTTTTCCATGCAGCTATAGAATCACATTGATGCCTGTGGATCAAGTGAAAAAATCTATTAGAATCAAGAGGATAGGGTGAACATTTGAAGAACAAACCAGCTAAGTGATTCAAATGCTTAAATTTTATCCACAGGAACTTTTTTTTGAATTTATTTTTGCTTTGTATAAAATATGGATCGCACTTTTGAATGGTTTTGCTAACATTGCGCACCATCTGGGACACAGTATGCCTAAATGTCTGAAACAAACTATGTGCATTTATCAGAGGATTATATGTGCGCGTATGATTGATACATACCCAATAACATGCCCAAAGATAAAAGTGATACGCTATGAATTGCGCTAAATCATTGAATCAAATGGTGGGTGGTAACGGGATCGAACCGCTGACCCTCTCGGTGTAAACGAGATGCTCTCCCAGCTGAGCTAACCACCCCAACCAAATTGATTGCATATACCTAATTATTTATGAGAAAAAAAGCAAGAGCTCTTTTATGTTTTTTTTAAAAAACTTCGGCCGATCAATACGAACGGCCGATGAATAAGGATAAGTGAAATTAGAAGATTACTTCTTTTTGTTGTTCACAGCTTCTTTAAGCTCTTTACCTGCTTTAAACTTAGGTTGCTTAGATGCAGGAATTTTAATCGGCTCACCAGTGCGTGGATTACGACCAGTTGTAGCCGCACGGTCTGATACAGTAAATGTACCGAAGCCAACAAGGCGAACATCATCACCTTGCTTAAGGCTGCCCTTAATGGCATCAATAACAGCATCCACTGCAGATGCCGCTTTTTGTTTAGAAATGTCAGCTGATTCAGCTACTTTTGATACTAGGTCTTGCTTGTTCACAGGAACCCCCTAATTGTTAAGTTTAAGCAAAAACTATTCTGAAACCATTTCAGAAATAGATTAGAAATTTCTATAATTCACTCAAAGCTAATATGAGCGTGGATTACAAAAAACTTCAGTGATTCCTTTTTAGCCCTTTTTCACAAAAGACTCAATGCCGAATCACGCTTTCACCCTTATTTTCTGCACATTTTGAAGGTATTTTGTCTATTTCTTCATTATTTATAGATTCTAAAGGAGTTGGCATATGCAAAAGCGCATGCGAAAGAACCTCATCAATGTTTCTAACAGGAACAATTTCCAACCCTTTAAGAACATTTTTGGGAATATCGGCAAGGTCCTTTTCATTATCTTGTGGAATTAAAACTTTAATAATACCACCACGAAGCGCCGCAAGAAGCTTTTCCTTTAACCCACCAATCGCCGTTACATTACCACGCAAATTAACTTCACCAGTCATTGCGATATCTCTGCGTATTGGGATGCCTGATAGTGATGAAATTATAGCAGTAACCATGGCCGCACCAGCAGATGGACCATCTTTAGGCGTAGCCCCTTCAGGAACGTGAACATGGACTTGGCGGGTTTTTAACTCTTCATAATCAAGCCCATACATTGCCGCGCGCGATTTTGTAAGCATCTCTGCAACAATAATCGATTCCTTCATGACGTCTTTAAGGTTACCTGTTGTCGAAACTTTACAATCTTTACCTGGCATTGATACAGCTTCGATAGACAATAAATCTCCACCGCTCTCTGTGTAAGCCAAACCATTAACAACACCAATACGGTCATTTTCTTCAATTTCTCCATAGCGGAATTTCTTAACACCAGCATATTTACCCAGATTACGAGGGGTAAGAGAGATAGACTCCTTACCCTTCATCAAAATTTCTTTAATCGCCTTACGACAAAGATTTGCAATCTCTCTTTCAAGGTTACGAACACCAGCTTCACGCGTGTAGTAACGAATAAGCTCACGAATGGCATTATCGCTAATCTTGAACTCTTTTTTACGCAAGCCCGATGCTTTCATCTGTTTTGCAAGCAAATGACGTTTAACAATTTCTAGTTTTTCAGCTTCCGTATAGCCGGAAATGCGGATAATCTCCATGCGATCCAATAATGGGCGCGGCATATCACCAATATTATTGGCCGTACATACAAACATAACATCGGATAAGTCATAATCGACCTCAAGATAATGGTCCTGAAAGCTTTCATTCTGTTCTGGATCAAGCACCTCTAATAATGCAGAGCTAGGATCTCCACGGTAATCAGAACCAAGCTTATCAATTTCATCAAAAAGAAATAACGGATTAGTGGTTTTGGCCTTTTTCATGCCTTGGATAACTTTACCAGGCATAGCACCGATATAAGTGCGTCTGTGTCCACGGATTTCACTTTCATCACGAACTCCACCCAAAGACATACGAACAAAATTACGGTTTGTTGCCTTAGCAATCGATTGCCCCAATGACGTTTTACCAACACCAGGCGGCCCCGCCAAACATAATATCGGCCCTTTAATTTTATTGATCCGTTGCTGAACAGCCAAATATTCCAATATACGTTCTTTGACTTTTTCCAACCCATAGTGATCAGTGTCTAAAACATCTTTTGCTTGCCTGATATCTTTCTTGATTTTAGATCGTTTCGACCACGGTACATTTAAAATCCAATCGAGGTAATTACGGACAACGGTCGCTTCCGCCGACATCGGACTCATTTGCTTTAATTTTTTAAGTTCCGTCATCGCGCGTTCATGCGCCTCTTTGGGCAGCTTGGCTTCGTTAATACGTTTTTCCGTTTCGCCAATTTCATCAAGCCCCTCTTCTCCATCGCCAAGCTCTTTTTGAATGGCTTTCATTTGCTCATTCAAATAATATTCGCGTTGCGTTTTCTCCATTTGGCGTTTAACACGGCTGCGAACGCGTTTTTCAACCTGAAGAACGCCAATCTCACCCTCCATAAAGCTGTATATACGCTCCAATCGTTCTGCCGTCGTTTTTAGCTCAAGTATTTCTTGCTTTTGATCAATCTTAAGGGCGAGGTGCGAGGCCACCGTATCGGCCATTTTTGATGGCTCACCAATTTGATTGATGGAGACAATAACCTCAGGTGGTATCTTTTTATTCAGCTTCACATATTGCTCGAACTGGCTCATAACCGCGCGTGCCAAGGCCTCAAGCTCTTCATCTTCAACAGAAGTATCTAGGATTTCAGAGGCATTGGCCTCCATGTAGCTTTTTTCATCCTTTAGGTTGGATATTAAAACGCGCTTCCCGCCCTCAACCAGAACCTTGACCGTGCCATCAGGCAATTTAAGAAGCTGTAAAATCGTGCCGATTGTACCAACAGAATATAAATCATCAGGAGTAGGATCATCCTCAGATGGTTTCTTTTGCGTGACAAGAACAATCTGTTTATCTCCATGCATAACATGCTCAAGAGCGGCAACAGATTTCTCACGCCCAACAAAGAGAGGAACAATCATATGGGGGAAAACAACGATGTCGCGTAGCGGTAAAACGGCGTATGTTGTTTTTATTTCTTCTGACATATTGAAATCCCTTTTAAATGATATGATCCATTATGCTCTTAAAACATACGTATTTAAAGCAGTTTCGATTATATTTTTTCTAAAACTAAAAATGCTCCGCAAGCCCATTAACAAGGAAAAGCAGAGCATTATTAAATTATAAGAAAAAAGTCTTTATTTTTTCTTAGCATCCTTATCTTCATCATCTTTTGGCTTAGAAGTCACAACATGGTCAATTAAACCCCATTTTTTGGCTTCTTCCGCGCTCATGAAGTTATCGCGTTCCATCGCATCTTCAACAGTCTTAAGCTTCTGCCCTGTGTGCTTAACATAGGTCTCGTTAAGCATTTTACGAAGGCGTAATATTTCTTTGGCTTGAATTTCAATATCCGTAGCCTGTCCACGCGCGCCACCAGATGGCTGGTGAATCATAATACGTGAGTTGGGGAGTGAGTACCGCATTCCAGGCTCACCAGCCATAAGAAGGAAAGACCCCATAGATGCCGCCTGCCCCACACAAAGAGTTGAAACCTTTGGCTTGATATATTGCATCGTATCATACATTGCTAAGCCAGCGGTCACAACGCCGCCTGGTGAGTTAATGTAAAACGAAATGTCTTTGTTCGGGTTTTCTGACTCCAAAAACAACAACTGTGCACAGATGACAGAAGACACATAATCATTCACTTCACCTGTTAAAAATATAATGCGCTCTTTAAGCAATCGAGAGTAAATATCAAATGCGCGCTCACCACGATTGGTTTGCTCAATAACTGTTGGAACAAGGTGGTTCATATAAGTATCAATAGGGTCATGATCATGCATAGTTTTACTACTTTTTCTTTATTTTGAAGTTTACTTTACGGCGACTCAAAGATTGATAACCCAAGAGTCAAAACAAACCGTACCCGACCGAGTACGGTTTGTTCAAGATGTTTATTAAATTATTTCACTTTAACTAAGAGGCTTTTTTCTTCGCTGCTGGTTTTTTCGCAGATGCCTTTTTTGCTGGTGCTGTCGCATCATCTTTTTTGGCTGCGGCTGCCTTTTTCTTCGCAGGCGCTTTTTTCTTTGGCGCGTCGTCCTCTTCCTCTGCCGTTAGCTCTTCTGCGGTAACTTCTTTTTCTGTCACGGTTGCAAGCTCAAGAATAAAATCGATAACCTTATCTTCATAAATCGGTGCACGAAGAGATTCCAACGCTTCACGGTTTTTTGCAAAATAATCAAAAACCTGTTTTTCTTGCCCGGGATATTTCTGCGCTTCGGTAATAACGGCGCGCTGCAATTCTGCATCAACAACCTTGATATTGTTTTCGTTACCAATTTCCGAAAGAACAAGGCCAAGACGTACGCGACGATCCGCAATTTCCGCCAACTCTTCTTTTTCTTCATTGGATGGATCTCCTGCTACGCCGCGTTGTTGGTTATCCATCTTAACTTGCTGAAGGATGTTCTCAAGCTCCATAGCTTTCATGCCCTCTGGCACTTCAAAAACATGCTCGCTATCCAACTGATCCAACAACTCTTTCTTCAACTTTAAACGGCTGTGATTATTGAATTCTTGATTTGTTTGATCTTCAACAGCTTTACGCAGAGCCGCCAAATCTTCAAGCCCAAGTGTTTTCGCAAATTCATCATCAATAACCGCGTCAATCGACTTACGGATTTCATGAATGGTACAATCGAAAATTGCATCGCGCCCCGCAAGCTCTGCCGCGCCATATTCCTCTGGGAATGACACCTTAACTTCAACCGCGTCCCCTGCTTTTTTACCAATTAGCTGCTCTTCAAAGCCTGGAATAAAGCTATTGCTGCCAAGCTCAAGCTGGTGACCTTCAGATGCCATGCCTGGATGCTCAACATTATCATCCGCTGTTCGACCTTTGAAATCAATGGTAACTGTGTCCCCTGATTTCGTCGCACGTTTTTCTTTTACAAGTTCAGTTGTCTTGCGAACAGATGCAATGCGTTTTAACGCTTCATCAATCGCCGCATCATCGGCTTTCGCAACAAGCTTTGTTAATTTAAAGCCTTTGTAATCCTTAACTTTAAATTCTGGCAAAACCTCTACTTCCATCTTATAAACAAGGTCTTTATCCTCATCAAAGGATGTAACTTCGATTTTTGGCTGCAAAGCAGGTTTGATTTTCTTTTCTTCAAGAGCTTTTTGAGAAGTCTCATTAACCGCAGATTCTAAAACTTCGCCCAAAACAGATTTACCGTATTTTTGCTTCATAAGGCTAAGTGGCGCTTTACCAGGACGAAAACCTGGGATTTTTATTGTCTTGGCAACGTCTTGCAATCTTTTCTCAACGCGAGATGCAATATCTTTTGCCTCGACTGTAACTTCTAATTCGTGGCTAAGACCGTCTTGCTTAAGCTGTTTTACTTGCATGTTATGCTCTTCTCTTTAACTGTTATTTTTAAGTTCCATTATCATATAAAAAAAAGCCGTATAACCCGGCTTTTTAAATGGTGCGGCTGGAGGGACTTGAACCCCCACGCTCGAAGAGCACCAGAACCTAAATCTGGCGTGTCTACCAATTTCACCACAGCCGCAAAGCAATGGGTTTAAGGCTCAAATTTGAACCTGATTGCGAGGTTTTAACCTAATTTTTTATCGATTCCAAGCATTTCTTTTAAAACAAGCGGAATTTTTTCATTAATATCGGTTGCCACTAAGCAAGGTTCCGAGGTCTGAGAAGTTTTTCCATGAATCCATACGCCGCACCGCGCTGCATCGAAGGCATCCATACCCTGTGCCATTAATCCCGCAATAATTCCACTAAGTACATCACCAGATCCTGCCGTTGCTAGTGATGGCTTTGCGTTAGTATTAATCACATAGCTATGTTCATTTGCTATAATCGTTCGGGCACCTTTTAATACGATGACACAACCACATTTTTTTGCGGCAAGTTGGGTGCTTTGAATTCTATCTTCATGGGAATCTAGAGAAAGCTCAGGAAAAAGTTTTTTAAATTCACCCTCATGTGGAGTGACTACAGAATCTTCGTGCAGGAGTGTATAGAGCTGCGCTTGTCGTCCTTCAAAGGCGTTTAAACCATCCGCATCCAAAACCAGTAGTGTTTTTTCCTCTAAAATTGAATAAACGATACTTCTAACTGTTGAATATTCTCGATTGCCTAACCCGGGGCCAATAATCACCGAACACCGCCCTTTTTCTTGAGATTTTTGAACGGCATTTAACAGGTGTTGCTGCTTGACCATAATATAGGGTTTGAAGGATTTATAAACGCCAATAGGGTCAAATCGTATAAGTTTTTGAAAGGCGCTGAGATAAGGTGATATAATCGTAACCAATCCCGCCCCCACTCTTGCGGCTGCATCGGCGGAAAGGCAGGCTGCGCCTGTCATTTCAACGCCACCAAGTACAAAAACTTGACCACGCTTATATTTATGAGTGGTTTCATCATAAACAGGAAAACTTTCAATCCAAAGTTCTGGTAAATTAATCTGATGCATGTTCTCTGCCTTTTAGCTTTTCCCATAAATTAGGTTCGTTCAAATAAGAATATTGAAAATCCTGTACATCCCAAGCACCCATTTTGATTTCCTGCTCTAACTGTCCAAAACCCCACCCAGAAACCCCAATGTAAACACGTATATCCTTGCCTGCATTTTGTTTTCTCTTGCTTAATACTTCGTCAATCGCTTTATAATCAAAAATAAAGAGATGCTGATTGCGCCATTTATTAATAGCTTTAGAATGTTCTATTGCGACAATACGCAAATCTGGGAAAAATACTGGCCCGCCTATAAAGGCAGGGTACAGATTGTCATCATGAAAAAAATCTTGTTTTTTATCATCGGAAATTGGTTTGTTTAAAATAACGCCCTTGGCCCCCCAAAGGGAATGATTGAAAATATAGATAACGGTCTTTTCAAAATCCAGATTACCGTTAATCTGCTCGCTAGCCACAATTATTTTGCCAGTTTGCCCCACATAAAGCTGGGACAAAACAGGGATAGCAATGCAAATGGCTGCCAATAAAAAATATAGCCGAATTTTTTTAATCTCATTTTTTTCATTACTCATGTGAAAACTATACGCAAAAAAAAACGCTTTGGCACGAAGCGAAAGCGTTTTTCAAGAAATTTAAATGCTAATAATTATTCTATAACGGAGCGCGGAAGAACCCATTGCCTTCATATTTTGCCATTTCCGCCAACTCTTCTTCAATACGAAGCAGCTGGTTGTATTTCGCAATGCGATCTGATCGTGATAATGAACCAGTTTTAATTTGCCCTGCATTTGTTGCAACCGCTAAATCGGAAATAGTTGAATCTTCTGTCTCGCCCGAGCGGTGCGATAGAATAATCCCAAAACCAGCCTTTTTCGCCATTTCAATGGTTTCAAGCGTTTCGGTTAATGTTCCTATCTGATTGACTTTAACCAGAACCGCGTTTCCTGCCTTTTCCTCTATTCCACGTTTCAGGCGCTTTGCATTGGTGACATACAAATCATCACCAACCAGCTGCACACGATCACCAAGCGCCGCTGTCAATGCCGTCCAGCCCGCCCAGTCATCTTCGGCCAAACCATCTTCGATGGACACAATCGGATAGCGATCACAAAGATCAGTGTAATACGCCACCATTTCATCAGAACTCAGGCTCTTGCCCTCCCCCTCAAGCTCATACTTACCATTTTTGTAAAATTCGGTTGATGCAGAATCTAGCGCGATAACAACATCTTCTTTTGGTTTATAACCCGCCGCCACAATAGACTTCATAATAAAATCAAGCGCCTCATCAGAAGATTTAACCGCAGGTGCAAAGCCACCCTCATCACCAACATTCGTGTTATATCCTGCGTCAGATAACTGCTTTTTCAGCGCATGAAAAACTTCTGCGCCAACACGAAGTGCATCACTATAAGTCTCTGCCGATACTGGCATAATCATAAATTCCTGAATATCAACGGGGTTGTCTGCATGCGCGCCGCCATTAATGATATTCATCATCGGTGTGGGCAGAATATGTGCATATGTCCCGCCAATGTAACGATAAAGCGGCGTGCTCAATTCAATCGCCATCGCCTTTGCAATCGCCAATGACACACCCAAAATCGCATTTGCACCCAAACGCCCTTTATTTTCTGTGCCATCAAGCTCGATCATCACGCGGTCAATATACATTTGCTCTTCTGCATCCATTCCAACAAGAGCTTCAAATATTTCTGTATTCACAAAATCAACGGCCTTTTGAACACCTTTCCCAAGGTATTTAGATTTATCACCATCACGAAGCTCCACTGCTTCATGTACTCCAGTCGAAGCCCCAGACGGAACCGCCGCCCGCCCAAGCGCGCCTGTTTCCAACTGCACATCCACCTCAACAGTTGGGTTACCGCGACTGTCCAAAATCTGGCGCGCGTGAATATCAATAATTGCTGTCATTTCTTAAATCCTTTTTACACATGGGTGTTTTTATACATGTTGTACAGGTTTTAAAGAAAATCACGAAAAGATAAAGGGGGAATTTAAAAGAAGTCCTACAGGTTACACTTCTTCATCAATGATAGAGCCTTTTTCAGCCACCGCCGCAGCTTCTTGCGCGTCAAATGCTGCCTCTCTAACCTGAGGCGAATCACGGGATGTCGGGACAGATGACTGTAGTGCCTTAATTTGAGTGAGAGCACCCTCAACTGTAGCGCTTCCACCGCCTGATGCAGAAAATAATTGATTATATGTACCAGATGTGGACTCAAGAAACTGACGATTTAAATTACGCGCCCTGTTTGAAATGCCCACGCCCCGAATTTCTAAATTACGACCAATATCAAGAATACCCGTAGAGCCAGCAGCCACCCCAAGAAGGTTAGAGCTTTGCGCAGCAAACCCTTGTTGGTTCGTCAATGTTGATTGATTTAAAAATCGTGATGCTCCTGCAACGAGTGTCATATACGGTCTCCTACCGATGATTACACTTATATTCTATATGTTTTTGGCAACTTTATCAAATTTAATCAGCGTTTCAAGTAATTGAGGGAGCTCATTAAGCTTAATCATATTCGGCCCATCCGATGGGGCGTTATCGGGATCTTGATGTGTTTCGATAAATACGCCTGCTACACCAACTGCCACCGCCGCCCGTGCCAGAACGGGAACCATTGTGCGATCACCACCAGATGATCCGCCCAAACCGCCTGGCTGCTGCACACTATGTGTTGCATCAAAAATAACAGGATAGCCCGTTTTTGCCATAATTGGTAAAGAGCGCATATCAGATACAAGCGTATTATAACCAAAGCTCGCCCCGCGTTCAGTCAGCAGTATTTTCTCATTACCGCTTTCGGACACTTTCTTCGCGACATTTTCCATGTCCCAAGGAGCCAGAAACTGCCCCTTTTTTATGTTAACGGCTTTGCCTGTTTTCGCCGCCGCAATCAGTAAATCAGTTTGACGGCACAAAAATGCAGGAATCTGAAGCATATCAACAACCTCGCCCACGGGCGCGCATTGATCTTCGGTGTGAATATCTGTGACAACAGGAACGCCGAAATCTTTGCGAATATCGGCAAGAATTTGTAATCCCTTATCAATTCCAACACCGCGTATACCGCGCAAAGATGTACGGTTCGCCTTGTCATAGGATGTTTTATAAATAAACTGCATCCCTAATTTCTGGGTAAGCTGCTTTAACGCTCCGCACATTTCATACGCGTGATCCCTACTTTCAAGCTGACAAGGCCCAGCAATAAGGGTGAGAGGCTGTTTGTTACCGATTTTAAGCTGGTCGACTTTTACAATTTTTTCCATGACATGAAGATATTTTTATAAACGCACCGACGCAAGTGCAAAATGAAACAAAAAGTCAAAAAACGAAGAACTTTGAAAGAATAATGAAAAAAGACTATAATGCTTTTGATAACGCGCCAATTATATTTAAAACAAACTAAATAAGCTCTGTTTATTCATAAAACAAACTGAAAAACAACACATTGATTTAAAACAGTTATTGATTGCGCACTCCCTACCCCCCCCCAACAACGAAGTAAAAGAATGGACTGAAAGAACGAACTGATAAGAAAATGCTAGACCAAACGTTCTTTCTCAACTGCCGCTGCAATAAACGAAACAAATAATGGATGCGGATCAAATGGCTTGGATTTAAGCTCTGGATGATATTGCACGCCGATAAACCATGGGTGATCCTTATGTTCAACAATCTCTGGTAATTTTCCATCAGGTGAAAATCCAGAAAACGTTAATCCGCACGCTTCAAGCTGCTCACAATAATTAATGTTCACTTCATAACGATGTCTATGGCGCTCGCTAATCTGCGTAGAGCCGTAAATTTCCGCAACTTTAGACCCTGTTTTAAGAGCAGCAGGATAAGCACCCAACCGCATTGTGCCGCCTAAATCTTCATCTTCTTGGCGCTGCTCTTTTTCATTGCCCTTGGTCCATTCGGTCATAATACCAATGACGGGAACTTCACATTTTGAAAACTCACTTGATCCCGCACTTTTAATACCACAAAGGTTGCGCGCGGCCTCTATAACGGCCATTTGCATGCCGTAACAAATACCAAAATAAGGGATTTTCTTCTCACGCGCATATTGCACGGCACGGATTTTACCTTCAACGCCGCGATCTCCAAATCCACCAGGAACAAGAATTCCATTCGCACCGGACAAATACTCTTCTGGATTTTCTTGTTCAAAAATCTCGGCTTCAATGAATTTCAAATTCACTTTAACCTTGTTGGCAATGCCGCCATGGATCAAGGCTTCGTTCAACGATTTATAACTATCAGTAAGATTTGTATATTTCCCAACAATCGCGATTGTAACTTCGCCTTCTGGCTCTTTAATATTGGAAACAATATTTTCCCAAACCGACAAATCAAGGTCATTAGATTCCTTAATCCCGAACGCATCCATAACCTGCGTATCTAAACCTTCGGCATGATAAGTAAGCGGAACTTCGTATATAGAAGAAACATCAAGCGCAGGAATAACCTTTTTTTTATCGATGTTACAGAATAACGCAATTTTATTACGCTCATCCTCCTCAATTTTACGATCTGCACGACAGAGTAAAATTTGCGGGCGAATACCATAACTCATTAATTCTTTAACCGAATGCTGCGTCGGCTTGGTTTTAAGCTCTCCCGCTGCTGGAATATAAGGTAATAATGTCACGTGAATGAAAATTGCGCGCTCCCGCCCGACTTCATTTCCAAACTGACGAATAGCTTCTAAAAATGGTAAGCTTTCAATATCCCCAACTGTGCCACCAATTTCGCATAGCACAAAATCCGCCGTGCCGTCCTTTTCACGGATAAAATCTTGGATTTCATTGGTGATATGCGGAATAACCTGAATTGTGGCGCCCAAATAATCGCCCTTGCGCTCTCTTTGCAAAACACTCGTATATATACGGCCTGTGGTGGTGTTATCCGTTGCAGTTGCAGGAACGCCTGTGAAGCGTTCATAATGTCCTAAATCAAGGTCAGTTTCCGCGCCATCATCGGTCACAAAAACCTCACCATGTTGGAATGGACTCATTGTACCAGGATCAACATTCAAATAGGGGTCAAGTTTACAAAGGCGAACTGTGTAGCCACGCGCTTGCAACAATGCACCAAGCGCAGCGGAGCCAAGGCCTTTTCCGAGTGAGGAAACAACGCCGCCTGTAATAAATATATATTTTGTCATGTTTTTACTCTGATGGTTTTTCGTCTTGAGGTATTTCTATTGGCGCAATAACCTCTGGCATAACCGCATCTTTTACAGGTTCGGCGGCTTCTACGGCTTTATTTGTTATGTCTTCAACATTGATTTCTGGAATTTCCGTTTCGGTAGGCGGAATATAAGTAATCCCCGCATCTGGCGCAACCAGATCATCAACGATGGGCGCTTGTATTTCGGCTTCGTTGACACTTTCCAAAATCCCTGTCGTGTCGTTATGCTTGTGACTCGCAATATAACCAAGCGTAAGAGATGTAATAAAAAACCCAGCTGCGCAAATACCAGTCAGCTTTGTAAGAGCGTTCGCTGTACCACGTGCGCTAGCAAGACCGCCCATGCCGCCACCACCGCCGCCAATACCAAGGCCACCACCTTCAGAGCGTTGCAAAAGTACAAGTGCAATAATAGCCAAGGCTAAAATTAGATGAATGACAAGAACAACAGATTCCATAGTTTATAACTTTACTTTTTAATTATGATTTTAATAATTTGCGCAATCAATACACTTAAATCTTTGGCGCTGCAAGTGCGATTGCCAAAAACTGCTCCGCATTTAAACTTGCTCCACCGATTAGTCCACCATCAATATCTGGCATAGCGAGTAATTCTTTCGCGTTATTAGGCTTCATTGAACCACCATACAAGATACGCAAGTTTTCGGCGTCCGCAAGTTTTTCCTTAATCTTCAGACGAATAAAGCTGTGCATCTTTGACGCATCATCCGCGCTTGCTGTTTTTCCTGTGCCGATCGCCCAAACTGGTTCATACGCAATAACTGTATTTTGTGAGGTAGCGCTATCTGGCAACGATTCTATGACTTGACGTCCGACTACGGCTTCTTCGCATCCTGCTTCGCGCTCTGATTCTGTCTCGCCAACACATATGATCGCGACCAAACCCGCAACATGCGCGGCCTTTGCCTTATCCGCAACAGTTGTGTTTTTCTCTTCATGAAATTGTCTGCGCTCGGAATGACCAAGAATAACATGAGAACAACCAGAGTTTTCAAGCATTGCGGCGGATACTTCACCAGTATATGCACCGCTTTCATGAACCGAACAGTCCTGCGCTCCAACAAGTAAGTTATTATCCGCAACCTCATGAATGTAAATAAACGGGGGACAAATCAATACGTCACAATTATCCTGAAGTGAGGGCGTGTTTTTTAACCCCTGCGAGATATCACGCGCCAAAGAACCCGCACTTTGTGAATCGCCATTCATTTTCCAGTTTCCCGCAATTAACTTCTTCATTTTCATCCTCTTTGCTTAGATCGGTATGATTCATAACAACTTAATCGAGGTTAATGCAATAGCCGATAACTATAATTCCCGTTGATTTTTATCAACTTTAGCATTTGAGCGCTTGCCCCACGATTTTTCGGTGCTTATAGTACGCGGATTAATGAAATGAAAAGTTTAAGGTTTTTACTATGGTAATGCAGTCTTTGCGTAGAGGGTCATCTGGCGGTTTTCTTAAATATATCCTGTTTGGATTGCTGGGTATGTCCGTCGGTGGTTTGGTTCTTATGGATGTTACAGGCGTCTTTAAAACAGGCGGTTTGGGCGGAAGTGACGTCGCAAAGATCGAAGGCAAAAATATTTCAATTCAACAATTTGATCGTAACGTCAGGCAGTCTTTGGCACGTTATAATATCTCAGCCGAGCAGGCTTATGAGCTTGGCCTGATTGATGAATTACTCAGTGGTGAAATTCGTTCTACATATCTTATGATTGAATCAGAAAAAATGGGAATAAAGCTTGGGAAGGAGCATATTGCAAAACGAATTGCCGAAGTTGTTAAGCCACAAATGAATCCAGATGAAACGATGCAAAATGCGCTTGATCGTATGCTGACCTATCAAAGAATGCCTGAAAAAGATTTTGTAAGTAGTGTAGAGCGCGAAGCAACAGGAAATATCATAATGGATGCCATCCAAAATGCGATGACCCCACCGCAAGATGCCCTCGCCAAAGCTTTGTATCAGTTCCAAAAACAAACAAGAAATATTGAATTTGTTGAATTTAAAAACAATGAAATAATAGATTTCGAAAAACCAAGTGAAGCACAAATCGAAGGTCTTTATGATTCACTCAAAAACCAGAAATATAAAACACCTGAATACAGGAGCGCCGAAATTATAGTCTTCGACCCGAAAAACTTCGACGTTGAAATTGAGATAACAGAAAAAGAAATTGAGGCAACATATAAAAATAACAAGGAAAGCTACGCGGTTGGTGAGCAGTATTTTATCACGCAGATAATGACGAATGACGAAGATACAGCCAATAAAATTTATGAAGAGGTCCAAAACGGAAAATCATTGATAGAAATTTCAAAATCATCATTGGGTAAAAATGGCAGATATGTTGAAAATGTCCCATTCGAAACCAATATGATGTTGCCTGAATTTTATGGTGCTTTATCCGCTATAAAAATTGGCGAAACAACAAAGCCGTTTAAAACAATCCTTGGCTTTCACGTAACACAAATTGTTGAAATTCGAGAGCCTGAAATCCCCCCCCTTGCCAATGTAAAGCAAACCATTGAAAAAGAATTGAGTGCGAATAAAAAGGCAGACGCGCTGTATAATATTGTTGCCTCTATTGATAACCAGTTATCCGAAGGGCTGAGCTATGCCGAAGCCAAAGAAAGCAACAAAGACGCGGAAATAATCACAACAGATTTAATGACGATTGATGCAACGAGTGCAGACGGTAAAAATCAGCTTGAGGACGAGTTCGATACACAAAGCAAAGCGCTAATCGTTCAAACACTGTTTGAAAACGAAGGCGATGAGTCATCCCCTATTCTTGAGTTGGACGATGGAAAATTTGTGTCTATAAAAATGACAAAAAAACAAAACACAGATTTTGTGCCCTTGGATGATGTGAAAGAAGAAATTATGGCGCAATATATTTCTGATATCCAAAACGCAGAAAATGAAACCCGTGTAAGAAAGTTTTTGGCTGAGGCGGAAACTGGAAATATGCAGTTGAAAGAGCTTGCAAAAAACCAAAATAAATCCCTGCAGAGTCTTTATGATATTGGGATTTCTGGTGAAATCGCTGCGCCTCTAAAGCAGGATAATTTACCAGCGATTTTCAAAGCAATCCCTGAGCACATTGAAATGATCGAGATTGATGGTGGCTACGCTTTATTCAATATAAGTGACTTTAACATCCCAGATGTAACTGATGCCGATATGATTGACGTTGAAAAGATCAAGGCATCACTGGTTTTGGAGGCTCAAAACGAAGCGTTTTTATTATATTTACGCAAGCTAAACGATAAATACGTTGCGAAAATCAACAAGCCACTTCTTGATCAGGTTTATGGTCCAAAAGGCACGGAGAATTAGGCAATGGGCGACCATAAGCATAGTTTTTTTCCCTATCTTGAGGATTTCAAAGAGCATTATAATAATAATAAAACGCAACTGGTCTATCATTGGATATCCGCAGACCTAGAAACACCTGTTTCGGCCTATTTAAAAATATGTGGTCATCGCGCTTATTCGTTCTTGTTCGAATCTGTGGAAGGTGGTGCAACATTGGGGCGTTATTCCATCATTGGTACGAACCCTGATTTTCTGTGGAGGTGCCAACAAGGTGGGATTGTATCAACCCGTGAAGATGATGGTCAGTGGAAAAAGCAAGACATAGATGCAAAACAATCCCTTACCGATATTATTCAAAATGCAACATTAGATATCGTGCCAGATGACGTGCCACCAATGTGTGCGTTGGGTGTGTTTGGTTACATCGGTTATGATATGGTGCGCTTGGTTGAAAATATTCCCGATAACAATCCCGATGATTTAAAAATCCCCGATAGCGTATTAATGCGTCCTTCTTTGCTCGCTATATTTGATAATGTTAAAAACATGATTTGTATTGCAACACCTGTTTATCAGCATTCTGGGAATTCAATTCTACCCGCGGATGTGGTTTACAACGATGCCTATGCTCGCATTGAAAAAACACTAAGCGCATTAAATACGTCGTTAGACCGCGCTCTCCTCGAATGCAAAACACAGCTAAGCCAAAATCAAGATACAGTTTCAAATATGTCCAAAGAGTCGTATATGGCCGCTGTTTCAAAGGCCGTAGAATACATCCATGCGGGTGATGTGTTTCAGGTTGTCCCATCACAACGCTTTTCAATGGACTTCGACCTGCCATCATTCGAACTATACCGTTCTCTCCGTTCGGTAAATCCATCACCTTTCCTTTTTCACCTCTCATTCGAAGGGTTCTCATTGGTTGGATCAAGCCCCGAAATCCTTGTGCGTGTGCGCGATGATGTTGTCACCATCCGCCCGATAGCAGGAACAAGAAAACGCGGCGCAAGCCTCGCTGAGGATAGAGCGTTAGCCGAAGACTTGCTTTCTGATGAAAAAGAACTGGCCGAGCATTTAATGTTACTCGATTTGGGACGCAATGATATTGGTCGTGTTTCCGAAATAGGATCAGTGCGCGTCACTGAAAAATTTCAAATAGAAAATTACTCTCATGTCATGCATATCATTTCAAATGTCGAAGGTGATTTACGAAAGGATGTAAGCATCGTCGATGCCCTCTTCGCGGGATTCCCCGCAGGAACAGTAAGCGGTGCCCCAAAAATACGCGCCATGGAAATTATAGATGAGCTAGAAATATCCCGCCGTGGCTCTTACGCGGGCGGTGTTGGATACTTCTCTCATAACACAATGGATAGCTGCATTGCGCTACGCACAGCATTAGTAAAAGATGGTAAAATATATGTGCAGGCTGGCGGCGGCGTGGTCGCGGATTCTGATCCTGAATTAGAGCATCAGGAATGCTGTAACAAAGCGCGCGCAGTTCTTCATGCTGCCAATTTGGCAATCGGCAAATTTAAATAAATCAATACGTTTCATTTACGGCAAAATCGCCGTCACTTTGTTCGGCTGGATATTTAATCACTTCACTCGCCGGAACAAGCGTTAGCCCCTTATCCGCAAGTGTTGGAATCCACTCCTTTAAAACCTCAATCGTTTCTTTATGCGGATGCCCAATCGCAATCGCATATCCTTTTTGATAGGCAACAGCCTCTAATTTCTTAAGGGCGCCCCGTACAAATTTTTTACTAATTTCATGATCAAGGAAAACATCCCGTTCGGCATGTGGGATGCCATATTCTTCCGCGGTGCTCGCCGCCACTGATGAACCAATCGTTTTTGAATCAACAAAGTATAAATCGCGGCCTTTCAACATCGACATTAATTTATTCATTGATGCCTTGTCTTTGGTCAGGCGACTACCCATATGATTATTGACACCAACAAACCCGTCAAATTGCGACAATCCCCAATTCACAGTCTCTGTAAACTCTGCATCACCTGTTGTTGTTCGCAATACTTTTGGACCACCATCCAATTTACGATTCATCGCCTCCATCGGCATATGAACCATTAATTCATGTCCGTTGGCTTTTGCACGCTTTGTGCGCTCCTGTAAGCCATCGGCATAAGGTAAATACGCCAGAGTAAGCGGGCCATCCATAACCTCAACCTGCTTACTCCGAAGCGTTAATCCCATATCATCAATGATGATAACCACCTGCCCCGTGCCTTTTGGCTGAATATATGTATATTCCTTGTTTGTCACAGGGTCAGGTTGAAGTTTTGGCTCGTTCTGTTCAACAACAGTGTCAGGCGCAATATTTTTATACTCATCATCAATATCATTCAGATCATAAATGACACTCACAACATCCCGCGCATCGTCACTGCCAATAATTTTGGTTTCACTCTGGCGTATATCTTCAGGAAGGAATACATTATCAACATCCCCTGATGCAGGCTCAATCTGCTCTGCCAATTCCGCTTGCTTGGCCGTCATAAGAATATCCTCAATGGTAACCACGCCATCCGCCTCCACAACATCATACTGACCGTCATTTGTATTCTCAATCGCTTTAACTTCTGATGGAAGAGGTAATACATCGGGCATATCTGGACGCACAGGAAGAATACCCTTGGTCATATAAAGATTATGCTGTGCGCGTAAATCTGATGCTTTGTCGTTTTGATTGATTTTCGCAAAACTGGTAATAGGCTTAAGCTCTGTCCAAGCCGTCTTCTCTTTATCAAGGATAAACAAATCCGTGGCAACAATGGCAACACCACTGATCCATATAACAATCAAAATTCTGATAAGCACTCTGTGAAATGAATCTGCATTCATAGTAATTACTCTAACCTTAGCCAAAATCACATATTGGCTGCTCTAAACTCTTGCTTTTTGTAACACAGAACGCCATAACAAATCCATGATTACCTTAATTGATAACTACGATAGCTTCACATATAACCTTGTCCAGTATCTCGGCGATCTAGGCGCGCAAGTATGTGTGTACCGTAATGATGTCAAAACCGCGCAAGAAATTATAGATGAAAACCCATCAGGCATATTGATTTCCCCTGGGCCAAGCGACCCTGACCACGCAGGGATTTGCCTTGAACTCATTGCTTTAGCTGCCAAAAACAACATACCGCTTTTTGGCGTTTGCCTTGGACACCAATCCATCGCACAAGCTTTTGGCGGGAAAGTCATTCGTGCACCCGCACCATTACATGGCAAAACCTCTGAAATAACACATGATGGAAAAACTGTATTCAAAGGGTTGCCTTCACCCTATACAGTGACACGTTATCACTCCCTTATCGCCGAAAAAGATACTCTGCCTGATTGCCTTGAAATTACCGCGCAAACCAATGACGGTATTATCATGGGGCTATCACACAAAGATAAACCCATTCACGGTGTGCAGTTTCACCCCGAAAGCATAGCAACGCAAAACGGACATGCCTTACTTAAAAATTTTGTGGAGCTAACACAGTGATAGTAAAGACATTAAGAAAAATCCAAAGCGGTGAATATCTGTCGCAAGATGAAATGGCATCTTGCATGACATCTATTATGGAAGGTGGTTGGAGCAACGGACAAATCGCCGCCCTCCTCATGGGGTTATCCATGCGCGACGAAAGCGTGGATGAAATAACTGGAGCGGCCAAAGTCATGCGCGATAAAGCATTGCCTATAAATGCCCCTGAAAATGCCGTAGATTGTTGCGGCACTGGCGGCGATAAGCTTGGGACTTATAATATTTCAACCGCTGTAGCCATCGTTGCGGCGGCGTGCGGCGTACCAATTGCAAAACACGGAAACCGTTCCGCCAGTTCAAAATCGGGCGCGGCAGATGTGTTAGAGGCATTGGGCATAAACCTAAATGTCCCACAAAATAAATTGGAAGACGCGCTAAAGCTCTATAACTTTGCATTCCTAATGGCGCCGCGCCACCATGCCGCAATGAAATATGTTGTGCCTGTGCGAAAGGCGCTGGGGGTTCGTACCATATTCAATGTTTTAGGGCCACTATCCAACCCCGCAAAAACAAAATACCAGCTCCTTGGAGTATTTGATAAAGCCCTCGTATTGCCTATCGCGCAAACTCTCAATAATTTAGGAGCAAAATCCGCTTGGGTCGTTCATGGCTCGGATGGGTTGGATGAAATAACCACAACTGGTGAAACATATTGCACAAAGCTCAAAGACGGTAAGATTGAAGAATGCACATTAAAGCCTGCCGATTTCGGCCTAAGCATATCAAAACCTGAAAATTTGGTTGGCGGCGCACCAGAGGAAAATGCAAAAGCCCTACTCTCTATTTTACAAGGTGAAAAAAACGCATATCGTGACATAGTCGTCGCAAACACCGCTGCCGTTCTAATGATCTCGGATAAAGCTCAAAATTTAATCGATGCCGCAAAGCAGGCGCAATCCGTCATTGATAACGGAGATGCATATAAATTATTAAATGAATATATAGAATTTACCCGTATTCATGGCGAGGATGCAGCTTAAATGAACACCCTTCAAAAAATATGTGAGACAAAAAAAGAGCATGTGCGAAATAAAAAATCAGAGCGTTCACTCGATGATCTGAAATATATGTCGGGGGATATGCCTCTCCCATCTGGATTCGTATCAGCATTGAAACGAGAAAACGGTGCAGCACTAATTGCAGAAGTCAAAAAAGCGTCACCAAGCAAGGGAGTTATCCGCGAAGATTTCAACCCCGTGAGCATTGCACGTATTTATAAAAACGCAGGCGCAAATTGTGTCTCCGTACTCACAGATGAACCATACTTCCAAGGGCATGATGATTACCTTGTAGCGGTAAAAAAAGAAGTCAATATCCCTGTCTTACGTAAAGACTTCATGATTGACCCCTATCAGATATACGAATCACGGGCGCTGGGCGCGGATTGTATACTACTCATTATGGCTGCATTAGATGATTCTTTGGCAACTGAGCTTTACGAAATCGCTTTATCTTTAAACATGGATATTCTGGTCGAGGTTCACAACCTCGAAGAGCTTGAAAGAGCAGCAAAGCTAAACCCTATGATGATTGGTGTAAATAATCGCAACCTTAAAACCCTTGAAGTTGATGTGAATACGTCATTTGATTTGCTCATGAATATCCCTGATAATTGCGTAAAAATATCCGAGAGTGGAATAGCCGATAACGATGTCGTTCAAAGGCTGCATAACAGTGGCTATAATGGTTTTCTCGTTGGTGAAAGTTTAATGAGGGAAGAGGATATAGCTTTGGCATTGAAAAATTTAATGGGTAAATAGTGGTAAACTCTATTGACACAAACCGAGAACCTATGTAGAACAAATCATGTAAATCTGTGTATTCTGGGCAACTATCAAAAACAGGCGCATATAATTATGCTAACAAAAAAACAAAGAGACCTCCTACTTTATATTCATGAAACGATGAGTGGAAACGATATTCCTCCGTCATTTGAGGAAATGAAAAATGCCTTGGGCTTAAAATCAAAGTCAGGAATTCACCGTCTTATTTCCGCACTGGTCGAACGCGGCTATATTGAACGCTTGCCACACCGCGCCCGTGCCCTTCAAATCAAACGATTACCAGATGGCTTCACACCACATGATAATGACCTCAGCTCCGCCGCACACCTTGCGCGTGAAATTATGGTGACAAAAGAAGCCGCAGGGCAATCAATCTTTGATGAAATTCCACTTTACGGACGTATAGCTGCTGGAACTCCGATTGAAGCCATTCGCGATGAAGGCTCTATGGTACAACTGCCCCATGGTATGATTGGAACGGGCGAGCATTACGCCCTGACCATCGACGGAAATTCAATGATTAAGGCGGGAATCCATGATCAGGATACTGTTATTATCAAACGCTGTGATACGGCTAGTAATGGCGAAATTGTTGTGGCACTTGTTGATGATTTAGAAGTCACATTAAAACGCATCCATCATGATGGAAAAACGGTATCTCTGATCCCTGAAAATGATGCGCATGAAACCCGTATTTTGGATGCGTCACGAGTTAAGGTTCAGGGTAAACTAGCGAGCTTAATAAGAACATATCATTAATAACCGCGTCCTTGAATTGTCCATGGGCGGTTTCCAATGCTTTGTCCGACAGTCTCAATATTAATTTGTCCCACATTAATATAAATGGCATGCGCTCCATTCCGCCAAGTTGAAAATTTATCAATGACAATCTGACTCTTACAATTTGTTTTGTAATCAACCGGATTTTCTGCAATTAAAAAATCCGCCCATTGGCACTCTTCATTCTGATAATATGGGTTTTTAAGAAAAGATATATTGTGCCCCTTTATTTCAAATCGACATCCTGCCTCACCACAAACACCAAAATCATTCCTAGGCCTATTGCCACCCTTAAAGTTTAAAGACTGTGCCGCACCCTCTTCCAAACCATAAAAAACCTCCCAGTTTTCACGAACAAATTTTTCTTTACGTTTTGTCGTCACATATAAATTGTGATCATGAAAAACCCCAACCAAATCATGTGATGATGAGACAAGAATATCAGGTGATTTAAAATCAAGCGTCATGACCGAAAGAGCAAAAAACAGAAGAGCCCCCAATCGTCCCCATCCAGTCCACAGAATAATCCACAATCCACCACAAACCAAAAACACGAAAGATACAAAGTTCCAGGCAGGCGTATTAATTACGGCATGTGGCAAACTCGCTGCCCAATATGAAATCTCTAAAATCAGGTCTATTCCAAACCCTATAATGATAAGGGCATAATCATGAATACCAAACGGCATTAAAATCAACGACAGCAATGCAAAAGGCATAACAATAAAGGCGAGTATGGGAACAGCCGCTAAATTCGCTAATGACCCCAAAAATGACACTTGCCCAAAATGATAAAGTGCAAAAGGTGCGGTTGCTATACTGGCGATAATGGTCGTGGTGCATACCCCAATAAAATATAGCGAAAGTTTACGAGCAAAGCCGCCACGCCGATAAGTCTCAATCCAAAAGCGGCGTGTGATATCATAAAAAGTAACAAGACAGCTCACAGCCGCAAACGACATTTGAAAACTAGCGGACATAAGGCTCTCAGGACTGATAATTAAAACAACCAACGCCGAAAACCCCACAAGCCGTAAAGATATGGGGGAGCGATCAAGTATAATGGCCGAAAATACAATGCCGCTCATTAAAACGGCGCGTTGCGTGGGGATTGTTGCGCCTGCTATCAACATATAAAAAACCGCTCCAAACAGTGCAAATACCGCTGCTATTTTCTTTGATGAATAACGAAGCGCAATACGCTCACTCAGCGATAGAAAAATCCTGATAACAAAAAAAACCGTCCCTGCAAATATCCCAATATGCAGCCCAGAAATAGCCAGCATATGCGCAAGCCCTGCTGCCTTTATCGCCTCACGATCGTCATCGGGTATAGCCGCCTTTTGACCAATGAGAAGCGCCATAGCAATACCAGATTGTTCAGGAGGTAACGTCGTAACAATTTTATTGGCAATTTTTTGCCGTAAAGATTCAATGCCAGAAAAATAAAACGATGTGTCTTTAATGATTTCAGGTTGCCTATAAATAAAGCCCACCGCGCCAATCTGTTTGAAATACATATATCGTCGAAAATCAAACCCATTAGGATATAAGGGCGAAGATTGTGGTGTTAAACTACCCAATGCCTTAATCCGTTGACCTGCCTTAATTCCATCATCAGCCCGTAATCGAAGCCGTATTTTCTTCGGCGTTTTATCTGGCGATAGCCTTTCAATTTCAATGTGGGATAGAACAACACGGCTGCCTCCACCCTCTTCCATTTTCTCAATAGATTCAACCGTCCCAATGATATCAACAGGCCCTAGTTTTTTCTCAATCATGGGGGCGTCGATCAAAGATGTCCGTACGCAAGATGCAAAAAATCCTGATAAAATTATAACAAGAATAACGAGAGATTTATGTTTGAATAGAGATGTAAACGCCACCCCTATAAATAATATAATGGCGCTCAACGCCAATGGTGGCTCAAAAGGCAAACTAAAATACAGCCCAATGCCCAAAGAAAATAACACAGGAACCCAAAGTAAGCTCCGATCTCGCTGTAAACAAAGCTGGGCAACAACAAAAATCAAAAAACAGCGCAAGGGCAAAAAAAACAATGAAGTTTCTTGCAATCTATCTAGGCGAAGGGCGCTCTGCATGATATTGTCCGAAAAATTTACAAAACTATAGTTTTAGGTACGATTTATATGTCTGTTGTAACACGTTTTCCGCCATCTCCTACAGGATTTATGCATGTTGGTAATGCCCGCACGGCAATTTTTAATTACCTTTATGCTCGCCATAATAAAGGGAAGTTTGTTGTACGCATCGAAGATACTGACCGTAAGCGTCACTCCGAAGAGGCCGTCGCGGCGATTATAGATGGCATGGAATGGCTCGGTTTGGATTTTGACGGTGAAATTACATCACAATTCTCTCGTCTTGACCGCCATACGCAGGTCGCAAATGAAATGATTGCAAAAGGACGTGCGTATTATTGTTATTGCAGTCCCGAAGAATTAGACGAAATGCGTGAAACCGCCCGCAAAGAAGGACATAAAACATTTTATGACCGTCGTTGGCGTGATGCAGATGCATCGACTGCTCCAAAAGATATAAAGCCCGTTGTGCGTATTAAATCACCAATCGATGGAAAAACCACAATAAAAGATCATGTTCAGGGCGAAGTTACGGTCGCCAATGATCAACTGGATGATTTCATCATTCTGCGCTCTGATGGTACGCCGACTTATATGCTGTCGGTGGTTGTGGATGATCTCGATATGGGGATTACACATATATTGCGTGGTGACGACCATTTAAACAACACTTTCCGCCAAAAGGTGATTTTTGATGCGATGGGCTGGAATGTTCCTGAATTCGCGCATTTGCCGCTTATTCATGGCGCAGATGGTGCAAAATTTTCCAAACGCCACGGCGCACAAAGCGTACAGGAATTCCGTGAAATGGGTTATCTGCCAGAGGCTCTGTTCAACTACCTCCTGCGCCTTGGTTGGTCACATGGTGATGATGAGGTGATTCCGCGCGACAAAGCAATCGAGTGGTTTGACCTTAAATCTGTCGGTAAAGCGCCCGCAAAATTCGACTTCGCTAAACTGGAAAGCCTCAACGCACATTATATAAATGAATGTGATAATGAGCGCTTGTTGAAATTGGCGGCTCCGTTTTACAATGAGCGCCACAATATAACATTAGACGAAACGGCGCATCGCCGTATAGTTGACGGTATAGACGAGCTTAAATCTCGTGCAAAAACCCTTCACCAATTTGTGGATGAATCGGCTTTTTACGCGAAGGAATTGCCTTTATCTTATGATGAAAAAGCAGCCGGCATGATTTCAGATGCAAAAGATATCCTAAGAAATTTGCTCGAAAACTTCAAAAACCAAGACATCCTCACCGCTGATAATGTGCAGCAAGCCTGTAAGGATATCGCCAATGATATGATGGATGGAAAAATGGGAAAAGTTGCAATGCCGCTACGCGCCGCAATTACGGGTACAACTGTTTCTCCCTCGATTTTCCATGCCTGTGAGATCTTAGGGCAGGACGAAACATGCAGGCGCATTCAATCTGCTCTAGAATCCTGATTTAAATTTATCCCCATTGCAGTGCACAAGCTTTTATATTAAACTTATCAACAAGTTTAATTAGCCATTCGGCGATTCTTTTCTAAGTTATACACAATCACATCCTTTTAATTCTGTGGGGGCACATTCTATGTCGCAAGATAAAACATTTACACTGACCAATGATGAAACAGGCGAAAGCACAAAGCTTCCCGTTCTTGAAGGTACCGAAGGGCCACCAGTTATTGACGTAAGAAAACTGTACGGAGAAACTGGTCATTTTACCTTTGACCCAAGTTTTACATCAACAGGAAGCTGTAAGTCTCGCCTGACATTTATTGATGGTGAAAAGGGCGTATTGATGCATCGCGGCTATAAAATTCAGGATCTGGCCGAAAAAAGCTCGTTCCTTGAAGTTGCTCATCTTCTTTTATATGGCGACCTCCCCAATCAACAACAAAAAGAAGAGTTCGAACACAACATCACTTATCACACAATGGTACATGAGCAAGTCAATTTCTTCTTTCGTGGCTTCCGCCGTGACGCGCACCCAATGTCAATTATGTGCGGTGTTATTGGCGCTCTATCCGCTTTCTATCACGACTCTCTTGATATTAATGATCCAGATCAACGTGAGGTTTCTGCTCATCGTCTAATTGCAAAGGTCGCGACATTGGCTGCAATGACACATAAGTATTCCCTTGGTCAACCATTTATGTATCCACGCAATGATTTATCATTTTCTGAGAATTTCTTGTATATGTGTTTTGCCGTACCCGCAGAGCCATATAAAGTGAACCCTGTCTTGGCACGTGCAATGGATAAAATATTCATCCTTCATGCCGATCATGAGCAAAATGCATCCACATCAACTGTACGCCTTGCTGGCTCATCACAAGCTAATCCCTTCGCATGTATCGCAGCAGGCATTGCCTGTCTTTGGGGGCCAAGTCATGGTGGCGCCAATCAGGCCGTCCTAGAAATGCTTGATGAAATCGGCTCTAAAGAGCGTATTCCTGAGTTTCTGGAGCGCGCAAAAGATAAAGACGATCCGTTCCGCCTTATGGGATTTGGTCACCGCGTTTACAAAAACTTTGATCCACGCGCACAAGTTCTTAAAAGCGCATGTGATGAAGTTCTTGAAGATTTAGGCGTGAACGACCCGCGTCTAGAGCTCGCCATGGAATTAGAGCGCATCGCATTAGAAGACCCCTATTTCGTTGAGCGCAAGCTTTTCCCGAATGTTGATTTCTATTCGGGAATAATTCTCAAAGCTATGGGATTCCCAACATCAATGTTCACTGTGCTATTCGCGGTTGCAAGAACAGTTGGCTGGATCTCACAATGGAAAGAAATGATAGAAGAGCCAGCTCTTCGTATCGGTCGTCCAAGACAACTTTATACGGGATCAAAAGAGCGCCCATATGTTGATTTAGACGATAGATAAAACCTATTTAATCCTTGCCAATAACCTTACCAATAAATTGCGCTGCCCGTTGAGGTGGCGTAATTGAAGTTGTCTCACCTAATAAAATCCCCAGCCCTTTAAACTCTTGAAGTTGAGCATCTTTTCTATCCTTATTGTTCAAAAGCTCCACCGATTCTTCTGCAATTTTCACTGGGTTACACTTAGACTGAAGACATTCAGTGACAACAGCTTTGTTAAGCAAAATATTAGCAAGATGAATATATTTTATTTTTAACATAAGCCTTAAAATAATGGCAGTTAAGCTATTAACTTTGTAAATCACAAGATGTGGAACTCCCACATATGCCAGCTCTAAAGCAACCGTTCCAGAGACAGCAATGGCAATATCACAAGCCTTGAAAGCTTCCCACTTGACAGTAGGATTTGACGTTACATAAACCTTTAATGGAAAACCTTGCAATAACTGTTGAACCTCATACTCCATTTTAGAAAGTGTAGGAACAACTATGCGAATATCTTTTTCCGTTTCACCAATCATTTGAACAGCTTGCTTTATAATTGAGCTTAGCTTCCTAAATTCACTTTCACGACTCCCAAAAAACAGCCCAATCACTCTTGCGTCATTTGGGATATCATTTACCGCCCTGAATTCGGTTGCACTGGATTCTTTTGCACCACTACTAATTAATGGATGCCCTACATGCTCCGCTTGCATACCATTTTTCGTGAAATACTCTACCTCCATCGGAAAAAGACACATAATAGCATCCATAAACTGCGCTATCTTTTTTGCCCTTCCTGGTCGCCAAGCCCAAACACTGGGCGCAACATAATGAATAAGCTTACCCTTAAATACACCGCGTTTTTTCAGACTTTTGGCGATTGAAAAATTAAAATCAGGAAAGTCTACTGTAATAACGGCATCAGGTTGCTGCTTTTCAATTTCTTCAATAATTGCCTTACGCAGTTTCAAAAGCCTTGGGATTTTAGGCAGAACCTCCCATATCCCAATGACTGATATTTGATCCATTGGTAATAATTCATCATAGCCAGCATGCTCCATAAGTGGGCCGCCAACCCCCATACAGCTTACGGAATCTCCATAAGTATCTTTCAGCGCTGTAATAAGTGGGGCAGCTAAAGCATCACCAGAATCTTCACCAACAACAAAAAAAAGTTTCATAAAATATTTCCAATTCTTAAACGTTAGACATCAAATCCATAGACAAACATATCATAATTATCGGCCAATTTAATCACTTCATTTTGATCAACAATTATCACGTTATCAGCATGTACAGCAATACCAGAGAGCCCACTTTTATATGCTTTTTCAATGGTTTGCTTGCCAATGGTGGGTAAATCAAGATGCTTACTTTGTTGTGGTTTTCGCGACTTAACAAGTATAGCCTTTTCTCCATCCTTAAGGAGAAACCCTGCGCGCTCAATTAGGCGATCTGTTCCCTCGGAATCCTCTACAGCAAGAACAACACCTTGCTGAACAACAACAGATTGTCCAGAATCAAGACGTCCTAATTCTTGTGAAGAGCAAATACCCAAACTTATATTTTCCAAATCACTCTGTGTTGGTGAATGCATCCCCATCACACCATTTTTTGCTAAAATATCATCACAGAAATCATGAATGCCATGCAACATGAAACCTTCGTTTTTTAATTCATCCTCTAAAATTTCTAATAATTTATTATCGCCTAAGAACTTAATACCAATTCTAGACAATATTTTCACACCTTTAAGATCAGGCTTAAGATCAGAAAAAGATGGCCTATTTATAGATCCGATCATAACAAGGTCTTTAACACTAAAACCTTTAAAGAAATCCATGATTTTTCCAGCAGAACCCAAATTAGTACAAAGGTGCTGTAGTTTGGAAACATCAACGCTGCTTTCTTGTCCATCAAAAATAACAATATAAGGTTCAATCCCCATTCTTTTGCATTGGGATATAAGATGATTTGGCAAATTGCCACCACCCGCAATAATACCAAGTCGCTTAATAGTTATTTTTTTCGAGGTTGGCATAATGGGAATTTGGTTTTCTGCTTAGCAAAATCTATAATAGACATAATTAAATCATCATCATTGAAATCACCGCTTACCATCTCAATACGTTGTTCCAAAGTGCCCTCGTCACCAAATAACTGGTTAAAGGCTCTCTGTAATGCTCGTATTTGCGGCTTGGAAAATCCTCGGCGCTCTAGTCCAATAAGGTTAAGCCCAGCTAAAAAAGCTCTCTCCCCCTTAACCCGTCCATAGGGTATAACATCATTTTCCACACCTGACATGCCCCCAATAATGGCGTGGTTTCCAATTCTAACAAATTGATGAACGGCTGATAAACCACCTAAAACGACATAATCACCAACATGAACATGACCCGCTAATGTTGCATTATTGGCCATAATAACATTATTTCCAATGACACAATCATGTGCCACATGTGTTGCCATCATAAACAGACAATTATCACCCACAATAGTTTTTAAATTATCATGCCTCGTCCCCGGATTCATGGTTACATGCTCACGAATAGTATTATTCTTTCCAATGATAAGCTGCGAATCTTCGCCTGAAAATTTAAGGTCTTGAGGCTGCGTTCCCAATGATGCAAAGGGGAAAATTCGCGTCCCTTCACCGATGCTCGTGTTACCTTCTATATGAATATGCGATGAAAGCTCAATATTATCACCCAAACGAACCTGACCACCAACTATGCAGTACGGTCCAATTTTAACATTTTCTCCGATAACTGCGTTTTTATCAATAATGGCGGTGGGGTGAATATTTTGAGACATAATAACCAATACATAAGAACATTAATAGGAATTATAGGCGACAAGTTATAGCGTGAAAAGTCACACTTTGTTACATAAAATGTCAGGCTTCAGCTTCCGTATCCGTGATCATGGCACTAAACGAGGCTTCTGCACATACTTTACCATCAACCTTGGCAACGCCTTTGAATTTCCACACAGGCCCGCGCGACTGTATTTTTTCAACATGAATATGCATTGTATCGCCCGGAACAACGGGCTTGCGAAAACGTGCATTATCAATGGTCATAAAGTAAACGACCTTACCTTTTGCACCATCACCCATAAAATCAACAACAACCAAAGCTGCCGTCTGAGCCATAGCTTCAATAATTAAAACACCAGGCATAACAGGATAACCTGGGAAATGCCCCATAAATTGAGGTTCATTCATGGTGACATTCTTCAAACCGACTGCACTTTCGCCTTTTACAAGGTCAATCAGCTTATCAACCAATAAAATTGGATACCGATGAGGAATCATTTTCATGATTTGTGTAATATCAATATTAATTTTTTTATCGGTCATTTTTATCTACCTTTATTCTAACGATGAAAAGAATTTAATCTTTTTTCTTATTTTTAATCAAGCGATTTAAAGCCGCTACCTGCCTTAAGAACTGCGATTTAGGAAATGCTGGAGACCCTAAATATTCCTGTCCAGCAGGAATATCGCTCATTACCCCAGATTGCGCACCAATACGCGCCCCGACACCAATATTCAAATGACCCGCTATACCAGCTTGACCACCAATAGCGACATAATCACTGATTTTAGCTGATCCTGCAATACCAACTTGAGAGACAATAACGCATCCTTTGCCAATACAAACATTATGTCCAATTTGTACGAGGTTATCAATCCATGTGCCCTGCCCGATGACCGTATCTGGCCCCGCCCCACGATCAATCGTTGTATTAGCACCAATCTCTACATGGTCTTGAATAATCACGCGCCCCAATTGAGGAACTTTAACATGCCCTGCAGGATCGATAGCAAAGCCAAACCCGTCCTGACCAATACGCACGCCAGGATATATTCTGACATAATCACCAATTAATGCATGGGATATAGTCGCATTTCCATCAATAACACAATCGCTACCAATACTCACACCATCTTCAATAACAGTATTATGCCCGATATAGCAATTTTCACCAATGCTAACGGCACGTCCAATAACGACATTGTGACCAATATATACACTGTTTGGGACATTTACTGTGTTATGAATACGGGCACTATCTTCTACCGCACCATCTATCAATTTAGTAGGGTAGAAAAGCTGCGCCGTTAAGGCATAGGCCTTATATGGGGTATTTGAAATTAGACATACGGTATGTTTTGGAGCTAATGCCGCCACCTCAGGCGTAACAAAACACGCCCCAGCATGAGTGTTTAGAAAATCGTCCTTATATTTAACATTATCTAAAAAACTAATATCATTTAGTTTAGCCGTATTTAGTGGCGCAACATCCTCAACTAAAACATCTGCTTTGTTATCATTAGAAATAATACAACCGGAATGCTCAGCAATATCTCGCACAGAAAAATTTGATTTTTTTTTGAAAAAACGCGTGTCAGCCATGGCAAGTGCTTACTTCACATTCAAAGTAACATTAGGAAGCTTTTTATTCATTCTAGACGCAACCTCCTTTGTGATATCCAAAGACATATTACCAACAATGATATTCTGGCGAGTTATAACAAGGTCTATACCTTTCTCATCTGCAATCGTCTGGCAAACCTCATATATAACTTTTGTAAGGTTAGACATAGCCTCACCATAAGCCTTATCTAAACCATTTTTGCGAGTTTGAATTTTTTTTCTGGCTTCAATACGTTTCTTCTCAAAACCCTGAGCTTTTTTAATAAGATCCTCTTGAGAAATATCTTTTCTTTGGCCTTCAATTTTCTTTTGCTCAGCAATAAGAGACTCTTCCTCAGACTTAACTTCTCCAATAAATTTTTTCCGCTTATCTTCTACTTGTTTCTTTAATGATTTTGCCGCACTCGATTGAGTGAGAACATAATCAACATCAACAACAGCAATACTCAACTCTGCACGTGCGGAAAATGGCAAAAGCATAACAATAAACAATAGCGAAGCAAACGGCTTCCGTATATTACGAAACATGGAAATGATCCTTTATAGATTATAAGATATTGTTCTACTAGAAACGGGTTCCAAAATCAAACCTGAACTTCTCTTCTTCATCATAGTCTTCCTTTGCGTAAGGAACAGCAAGATCAAGACGAATAGGGCCAAATGGTGATACCCAAGATACACCAACACCAGCAGCCGCACGAATAGATGACTCATCTAAAATGCCCGATCCTGTCTCATCAATGTTCCACAAGGTGCCAAAATCCGTAAAGGTGTGACCTTTAATACCCATTTCTTTCGGAAGACCCACAGGAAACGACATTTCAAGGCTTCCACGATAGAAGACATTTCCACCAAGGGAGTCATTCGTAGCAGCGTCTCTGGGTCCAACACCCGATCGTTCAAAACCACGAAGATTTGATCCGCCAAGAAAGAAACGTTCATTGATTTCTACATCAGTATCACTATAACCCTCGACAACACCTGTCTCCCCTAAAACATTCACAACCCACTGATCATGTAATGGATAGAAATAAGACGCACCTGTCTTCGCCGACACATATTTAGCATCGCCACCAAGGCCTGCAATCTCTGTGTCTAACCAATAAGACAAACCGCTTGTCGGAAATACGGAGCTATCTCTCGTATCATAAAACAGTCTTTGTGAAATCGCAGAGGTTAGCCTTTTTCCCTCTTGGTCACGAATAAACCGAGACGCATTACTATCAACATCTGTAATGTCATTATTTTCAAGGCTGTATTTTAAAGATTGCCGCCAGTTTTCTGATAACGGATATCCAACGCGCAATCCCCCACCTGTTCTGGATTGATCATAAGAGCTTTCATCCTGCAAATCTCTCGTGACGTGGAAAACATCAAACCCTGCAGACAAATCACGATCAAGAAAATAAGGCTCTGTAAAAGATAGATTGATCTCACTCTTAGATCCTGCAATCGCAGTAGAAAGTAACAAGTCCTGCCCTTTACCAAGAAGGTTTCTTTCACGAATACTTAAATCCGCCAATGGACCATCTGTTGATGAAAACCCTGCTCCAATCGATAGCTCACCCGTTGATTTTTCCTGAACATTAATATCAACAACCGTTTTATCTGGCGCAGATCCTTGTGTTACATCAACATTAACGGTCTCAAAAAAATCAAGATTGCGAACATTTTTTTCAGACTTGGCAAGCTTACTTCTGTTAAAGGGGTCGCCCTCAACAATTTCCATCTCACGACGCAAAACTTTATCAAGTGTTCTTATATTTCCATTAACATTCACACGCTCAACAAACACACGTGGCGTTTCATTAATAACAAAGCTGATATTTATAGTATGATCATCTCTATTTTTTTGAATATCAGGGCGAATATCGACAAAAGCAAATTGCATATCACCTAGACGGTCTGTCATTTTACCAACAGTAGATTTAACTTCATCGGCATCATACCAATCGCCAGATTCAAAAGTTAGGGAGTCATTTAAGCTATCAACATCAAGATTTCTAATTTGAGAAACAATTTGTGTCTCAGCAACTCTATAACGCTCCCCCTCTTCCAAGGTCAGCGTTACAAAAAAATCATCTTTATCATTAGACAACTCGGCCGCTGCAGAGAGTATCTGAAAATCAGCGTAGCCTTGCGATAAATAGAAATTACGCAACAGTTCCTGATCATATGATAAACGATCAGGGTCATAACGGTCACTATTACTAATAAACCGATACCAGGCTGTCTCTTTTGTGCTAATAACACTGCGTAACTTTGAATCACTATATTCGGCATTACCTACAAAACGAATACTTTGAATTTTTGTAATATCACCTTCTTGTATTTCAAACACAAGATTAACACGGTTCTGATCCAACCGAATAATTTTGGGTTGAATGTCTACAGAAAAGCGTCCCTGCCTTCTATAGACTTGATAAAGGCGCGATACGTCAGATTGAACTTGCGTACGCGTAAATACCTGCCTTTGACGCATTTGAACTTCGGCGAGTAACTCTGCATCATCAATTTCATCATTACCTTCAAATACGATTTGATTAATAATAGGATTTTCAACAACATCAATTTGAACAACACCATTATTGTTGATAACCTTTACATCCGCGAATAATCCAGTCGCAAACAGGTTTTTAAGAACGCGGTCGGTTGATATATTATCAACTGTATCCCCAACTTTTAAATCCATATACGAAGCGATAGTTGATTCTTCAATTCGCTGTGCCCCTGAAATTTCTATTTTCTGCACACGTGCTGCCGCTATAGCTTCCGTAGAAAGCCCCCCTAATGACAGCAGTGCCGCACCGCAAAAGAGATAAGATTTAAGACGTAAATTAATTTTCATAGCGAACCTTTAAAATTTTGATATAAATTTCCATAGATTTAATGGTCATTCAAGAAGTATATGACATCACCTACATTTGCAAATACCATGATTCCCCAAAGCAAGGCCAGACCCATTACCAAAGTTATACTCTGAATCTTTTGAGAAATAGGGTTTCCTGTAATTGCTTCCCAAGTGAAAAAGACCAAATAGCCACCATCAAGCCCAGGAATAGGTAATAGATTAACAATGCCAATCATGAAATTGAAAATAGCAAAAGCCATAATAAAAGAATAAAATCCACCCTTGAACGACTCACCCGCATATTGTGATAACTTTCCAACACCACCAATAATACGCTCGTCATTTTTGCCTTGTATGGCCGCTTTAATTAATTTATATGAATTTACAAGCCCATTCCTGAGCATAAAAAAAGTCTGAGAGACCGCTTCCTCTATGGGAAGTTTGACATAGTATTCCTCATCAGGTGGCACCACAAAAGCATAATCATAATCCTCACTACTCGGATCTAAAAGATGTTGATTATCTTTTGAAGATAACACCATACGAAATGTATCATCCATAATTTTATCAGTCTTATTTTTGAATGTAGAGCGAACACCAATTTCTTTATCCAGTTTACTTAAAATAATTTGACGTGCTTGCTCTGCCGATGCAACGTCAATACCATCAATAACCCTCGCTTCTTTGATGTCTATGCTATAAATCCGAAGCATACCTGTACGTCCATGCGACATAGGCACACCTTTGTGGTTTTCATAAACCATGTGACGTGGCGTAAACGTAATATCTAAAGCTTTACCATCACGAATAACACCGTATGTTGCAGGCACAGGTGGAATCGTATATCTGGTTTTATTGTATATATCCTCCAGTCGTCTAATTTTTTTGCCATCCATAGATACGATCTGGTCCCCTACTTGCACGCCCGCAAGATCCGCCGCCGAACCATTAACGATGGAATTAATGGTTACAGACTTTGAAGATTGTCCATAAAACGTAAAAACAGAAATAAAAACAGCAAGAGTAATGAATATATTAACAGCCGGCCCCGCAACCACAATAAACATACGCTGAAAAACATTTCTTGTGTAAAATGCCTGCTGCTCTTCTGTTTTTGTTAATGGACGGGCTGCATCAATTTTCTCATCCCATATAACGGGGTTTTTAGGATCGACATCACCAAAAATTTTAACATATCCGCCAACAGGAAATATACAGAAAGACCAACGTGTTTGACCTTCTTCGCGCCCACCGACACCAAACAGCTCTCGGCCAAAACCAAACGCAAACTTATCAATTCGTACACCGCATAAGCGCGCAGCAAAATAATGCCCCATCTCATGAGTAACAATAACAATGGCCAATGTAAAAATAAGAACAATTCCATAAACGAATATATTCTCAGCAGAACCTTCTAAAAATTGTAGAAGATCAAATTCCATTACCCACCCAAATTCAAGATTTGATACAGGTCATTAAGATTGGCAAAAGCCATAATACCAATCAAAAACACAAATCCTGCGCGGAACGCGTATTCTTGCATTTGTTCTGAAACGGGGCGTCCCAATATCGATTCAAAGCTGTAGAACATAAGATGCCCACCATCCAACATAGGTATAGGAAGAAGATTGATAAATCCCAGATTGATCGACAATAACGCGGTGAGCATAATAAGCGGAACAATACCTTGCTGCGCCATTTCACCAGAAATCGCACCAATACGCACAATACCTCCAAGCTCAGAAGTGCTACGCACCCCAACGACCATCTGCCACAACGCTTCAATAGAGCTACGCGTCATAACATAAGTCTCTCGCATAGCGCTCTGTAATGCGGTCATCAATGTATGAGAGATGAATACTTTTTCTTTAACCGGAGAGATAAAAAGAACCTCTTTTAAAATATCAGCTTCACTGCCTAAGCCATCATTATGTTCTTCAACAGGGCTAATATAAAGTGGCTTGTTTTTATCTGATGGATCGCCCAAAAGGACTTCAAAGGTCGTCCCCATTAAGTTCCTTAAGACCTCAATTTTCTCATTGCTATCTTCGTAAGAAACACCATTGATTTGACTGATTGTATCAACGAGAAGCCCGTTCTCAACACTCATAATTCCAAGGCGGCCAGCAGAGCTCTTAAAGCCAAACTTATCCTCAGTCTCAACACGTTCCGCCATAGCGTAAATTTCTATGTTTTCATCCCCACGCTGAACAACGAAACGTCTTTCCTGATCCAATGCAACCAGAACTTCTCTTTTAATGTCTGAAAAATCCTGTATAGACTTCCCATCAATCGAAATAATAATATCGCGCGGAAGAAACCCATACCTCTCCGCCGCCGAACCAACGGCAACGGCGTCAGCAACTGGCAGTGTAACAGGCTTACCCTTCACATAATACAAACCAGCCAGCAGCATAACCGCAAAAATGAAATTAATTGCAGGCCCCGCAAAAACAACAGCAGAGCGTTTCCAAACGGGTTTGGTGAATAATGCCTGATCACGCTCCTCTGCCGTCATCTCACGTTTATCTTCGCCATCCTCAATTTCATCGGAATGCCCAGCACTTGCCGGATCAGTATCACCAAAAAGCTGGACATACCCACCAAGAGGAATCATTGAAAATTTCCAACGAGTACCATGTTTGTCATTATAGCCAAAAATCTCTTTCCCAAATCCAATGGAAAAAGTAACAACACGAACACCACACATGCGTGCAATGATGTAGTGACCCCACTCATGAACAAACACCAAGACACTTAAAACGAGCAATAAAGACCCGCCATATATCCAAATATTTTGTGCAAGCATTTGAAAAAGATTACCAAGATCCATAAGAAACAGTCCTTTATTGGGATTTAATATATTGGGTTACAAATAGCCTGACAGTGTTATCCATATTTTCAACATCTTCAAGCGTTTTCAAAGGATAATTCGCGACTTTTGGGTAAATGGTTTCAATCGAATATGCATTTATATCCATAATCTTACCAAATTTAATCGAGCCATCTAAAAAATGCGCCACAGCAATCTCGTTCGCCGCATTAAGTGTAATGCAAGCTCCCTGCCCTATTTCCAAACATTTATAAGCATATTTCAACGCCGTAAATCGTTCAAAATCAGCCACCTTAAAATCGAGCTGTGACAAACTATGAATATCAAGCTTCTCACCGCCACTATTAATACGAGCAGGCCAGCCAAGCGTGTAAGCAATCGGTGTTCGCATATCGCTTGCACCCATTTGGCTTAAAACTGATCCGTCATTATATTGCACCATGGAATGAATGACTGATTGAGGATGAATAACCACATCAATTTTTTCAGGTGGAAGGTCAAACAAATACTTCGCCTCAATAATTTCCAACGCCTTATTCATCATCGTTGCGCTATCAATGGAAATCTTCTGCCCCATCACCCAATTAGGATGTTTCAAGGCCTGCTCTTTCGTTGCATTTTGAACATCGGCAAGGCTTTTATCTAAGAAAGGGCCACCTGACGCGGTCAGAATAATTTTATCAATGGATATTTTGTTATGATTCTCAAAAACCTGGAACACGGCGTTATGCTCGCTATCAACGGGAAGTACTTTCGCGCCACTATTCTTTGCAAGACGAACAATATACTCTCCCGCCGCAACCAATGGTTCTTTATTAGCAATCGCAACATTAACCCCATTTTGCAGAGCATTAACAATTGGGCGTAAACCTGCAAATCCCATAATCGCCGCCATCACCAAATCGACTTTGGCGCGCGCGCTTTCATTAATCGCCGCCACCCCCGAAAGAACCCGAATATCATGGCCATGCAACGCAGAGATAAGCGCATCTTCTTTATCCGCACTCCCTATAATCGCAATATCGGCGTTAAGCTTAATGGCTGTTTCCGCAAGTAACGCAACATTATTGTGCGCCGTAACAACATGGACATCAAATAAATCAGGATTAGCCAGAATAACATCCGCACTGCTCTGCCCAATAGAGCCAGTCGCGCCATATATGCTGATTTTACGTTTAGAAGACATAGGATAAAAGCGTAATAAGAATGAAGAAAACAGGTGCGCCCAGCAACATTGAATCTATTCGATCCAATAACCCGCCATGACCAGGGATAAGGCTTCCCGTGTCCTTAACATCCGCCTGACGTTTTACGAATGAAACGAGTAAGTCCCCCGCCTGCCCAACACACCCCGTAACAATGCCAATAATAATGGCCATAGGATACATAATATAAAAAGAATTCCCATCAAATTCCTTATGAAACCCAATAGCAGCAATCCAGATAAAAGCGACCAAAGCAGGAAAAAACAATGCACCAGCAAAGCCTGACCATGTTTTATTAGGGCTTATTTTCTGAATAAGTTTAGGGCCGCCAACGGTTTTCCCAACGAAATACGCACCTATATCACTTGCCCAGATCATAGCTAAAAACAACAACAAAACATTAATGGAATAAGCCTCCCGCAACGCCATGAAGCTCCCATATGACAACGCCATATAAACGATACCCATAATCAATGTTGGCACAAAAAACTGTGTCTTTTTAGACAATCCATACCACTCAAAAACAGATAGCCCAAACGAAAGCCCAAGCCAGGCAGCCAAAACCAAATCACCTTTAATGATCACATACAGAAAACAGGGCGCAATAACCGCGGCCGATAAAATGCGTTTCACTAATGATGAAGGTAAGCTGATCATATGTCAGCCCTCCGATTGTTTAACCGCACCAAAACGGCGGTCACGATTGGCATATTCTTGCAAAGCTTTGCTTAGGTCATCTTTTCCAAAATCAGGCCACAAAGTAGGTGTAAAGAACATCTCGGCATATGCGCATTGCCACAGTAAAAAGTTACTAATGCGCTGCTCACCGCTTGTTCGGATCAGCAAATCAGGATCAGGAATTCCCTTCGTCATAAGGGCATTATCAAACCCCTCTAACAAGGCCTCCTCACTTGGCTTTTCCCCAGTTTCTAAGGCCATATCAATAAGCGCAGACGCCGCCTGTAAAATATCATTTCGACCACCGTAATTCAGAGCAATTATAACATGAATACCTGTGTTTTCATGGGTAAGGTTCTCTGCATTAACGATAAGATCAATAATATCCTTATCAAAAACAGATCTATCACCGATAACAGATAGTCGTGCATTATTTTTATGAAATTCCGCGGTTTGTGAGCGCAAGTAATGCTTAAGAAGCGTCATAAGCTCTTGAATTTCATCTTTGGGACGACTCCAGTTTTCAGAAGAAAAACCGAATAATGTAATATATTCAATACCTGCCTCTGCCGCATTTTTGACTACTTCACGCGCAGCTTCTGAACCTTTTTTGTGCCCCAATGTGCGCGGAAGTCCTCTTTTCTTCGCCCAACGACCATTACCATCCATAATTACGGCAATATGGCGAGGCAAAGAAACGTCAAAATTATGGGAAGAATGATCCATAAAAACCTAAACTGTCATGATGTCTTTTTCTTTATCCACGAGCATAGAATCAATTTTCTTAATCGCTTCATCAGTGAGTTTTTGAATTTCATCAGACAAACGTTTCAGATCATCTTCTGTTATCTCACCTGCTTTTTCCATTTTTTTAACACCATCAATACCATCACGGCGAACATTACGAACAGCAATTCGAGCGCTTTCTGCATATTTTCCTGCTATTTTAGTCAGTTCTTGCCGCCGTTCCTCATTTAAATCAGGAATAGGAATACGAATATTATTTCCATCAGGCATTGGGTTAAGCCCCAGACCAGAATCACGAATGGCCTTTTCAACAGATTTAATAGCTGACTTATCCCAAACCTGAACCACTAACATACGTGCTTCTGGAACACTAATCGTGCCGACTTGATTTAGCGGCATTTTGCTTCCATATAAATCAACAATAACAGGGTCAAGTAGGCTCGCAGAAGCACGCCCTGTACGCAAACCTGTAAACTCCTTATGTAACGTGTCCACTGCGCCATCCATGCGGCGACTAATATCACTTTTATTATATGACATATCTTAAGCCCTCTTTTTTATTATGTGTTCGTAACAATCGTATACTTGCCTTTAGATTGTGCAACTTGCGCAAAATTCCCCTCTTCCATAACTGAAAACACAACAATAGGAATATTGTTTTCACGCGCCAATGAAATAGCCGTCGCGTCCATAACCTTAAGGTCTTTTGTCAAAACATCAATATATGAGACACGGTCGTAATGAACGGCCGTCGGATCTTTTTTCGGATCAGCCGAATAAACACCATCTACTTTTGTGGCCTTCATTATAACATCACAATCCATCTCAGACGCGCGTAACGCCGATGCTGTATCTGTTGTGAAGTAAGGGTTGCCAGTCCCTGCGGCAAATATAACAACGCGCCCCTTTGACATATGGCGCACGGCCTTACGGCGAATATAAGGCTCACAAATTGAATCCATGCGAATGGCAGATTGTACACGAACCTGAACATCTAAATTCTCTAGTGTATTTTGAAGCGCCAACGCATTCATGACAACACCAAGCATCCCCATATAATCTGCAGTGGTGCGATCCATACCATCCGCCGCCACAGAAACACCACGGAATATGTTGCCACCGCCAACAACAATACAAACCTCAATACCAAGATCAACAACCTCTTTGATATCCATAGCAACGCGAGAAACCGTTGCGGAATCCAAACCAAAATCCTTATTCCCCATAAGAACTTCACCAGATAATTTCAACATGATACGTTTATAGGGATAAGCGGCAGTTATATTTGGGGTTTCATCATTTGCTGTCATGCCCATGGCCTTACTCTCTTATATGTATAGTTTTGAATATAAAGACAGCCGCGCTCAGAAGCAACACCGAAGGTGTTGTTCGTTGATTTTTACACGAACAAAGCGAATTCTTTGCTTCGTAGAGCAACGCGGCTGTGTAAATAAATATAACAAATTATGTCAGCCGTTTGCTACAGCAGCAACTTCCGCAGCAAAATCAGTTTCTTCTCTTTCAATACCTTCACCAAGCTGAACACGTGCAAAACCAGTAATTTTGATATCACCAGACGCTTTAATCGCTTGCCCAACCGTTTGGTCAGGATCCATGATAAAGGCTTGCTCAGTCAGGCAAATTTCTTCGTAAAACTTACGAATACGGCCTTCAACCATTTTCTCGGCAATATCCGCTGGCTTACCAGATTCAATCGCTTGCTCTTTCAAAACAGAGCGCTCACGATCAAGAACATCTTGCGATACCGCAGATTTATCAAGGAATTGTGGGTTTGCAGCCGCAACATGCATCGCAACCTGCTTACCAATTTCTTGAAGTTTTTCATCTGACTCAGAAGATTCTAGCGCAACCAAAACACCGATTTTACCAAGGCCATCCGCTAACGCACCGTGTACATAACCAACAACAGCACCCTTAGAAACACTAAATGATTCCATACGGCGAAGCGCCATATTCTCACCAATTTTAGCAATCAAGTCTGTGATATTTTCTGAAACCGCTTTGCCATTAATCTGTGCCAATGCAAGCTCTTCAACTGTATCTACATTAACCGCTTGCGCTGCAACATCACGAACCATTGCTTGGAACGCTTCGTTACGGGCAACGAAATCTGTTTCTGCATTAAGCTCAACAACCGCACCTTTCGTACCATTGGTTACAACCGCAACCAAACCTTCTGCCGCCGTACGACCAGATTTTTTAGCCGCCTTTGACATACCTTTTGCACGAAGCCAGTCAACCGCCGCGTCCATATCACCATCATTTTCAACCAAAGCTTTTTTTGCGTCCATCATACCAACGCCAGTGCTTTCACGAAGTTCTTTAACCATAGATGCTGTAATATCAGCCATGTTCATATCCTCTTTTTATCTATTGAGTTTCATATTAAAAAAGTGCTAGGCACCGGCAATTAAGCCGATGCAGCTTTCTTTTCTTTTTCTGCAGGAACGGCCGCCTCTTCTTTTTTTGCCTCCGTTTTGTCCTCTGGCAATTCAACCTTCGCATTTACATCTGCGCCATAGTCCTTGCCCTTTGATCCAAGCTCAGCTTGAAGGCCGTCAATAACTGCGCCCGTTACAAGCTCACAGTAAAGGTCAATCGCACGTAATGAATCGTCATTACCTGGAATAACATAGTCAACGCCTTCGTAACTTGCATTACTGTCAACAATCGCAAACACTGGAATGCCAAGCTTATTGGCTTCTTTAATTGCAATATCTTCCATTGTTGTATCAATAATGAACAACGCATCAGGCTGCCCGCCCATGTCCTTAATACCACCAATAGAAAGTTGAAGTTTGTCACGCTCGCGCGTCATCATAAGAAGTTCTTTTTTCGTGTAACCAGACTGATCTTCCTTAGAAAGGATTTTCTCAAGATCACGAAAACGATTAATAGAAAGAGTAATCGTATTCCAGTTGGTCAACATTCCACCCAACCAACGGTGATTAACATAGTACTGACCACAACGCTCGGCTGATTCTTTAACAACCTCTTGCGCCTGACGTTTTGTACCAACAAAAAGAATACGGCCACCTTTTGAAACAATGTTACGGATCTCCGTCAACGCTGTTTGCATCATGGGCTGTGTTTGCTGAAGATCAAGAATGTGAACGCCATTACGCACACCAAAGATGTACTGACGCATTTGTGGGTTCCAACGACGTGTATGGTGACCAAAGTGAACGCCAGCTTCAAGTAGTTGACGCATAGTGAATGCAGGTATTGCCATTTTTATATCCTTTTCCGGTTATACCTCTGCGGAACGTGTGATAGCAAACATTTGCTACACCGGAAGGGTCAATGCCTATAATGGGCAAAGTCCCAAATCCCGCATGTGAATTTAAAACTGTGGCTTTCTAACTTGTAACCGCAAAGAATGCAAGGAAAATAAACGTTAAAGCTCGGATATCTCAATCACGCCTTTCTCTGCGCGAATAACATTTCGGGCTTGCGCGCTTAATGACCAATAGCCCGGCATTTCAATCTGCGCGATGCGTTCATCCTCAAGATGTGCAAAAATAGTAATCTTAGAACGCCCTTTACCTTCAATATCAAGGAATTGCTTGATCTTAGGTGCACTATCCCCAGAAGACAAATGAATTTGAATTTCATGAATCTTCCCTTCAAGTGCCTCTTCCAAGGGTTGAATACGTGACCCAAGCATCCGAAGCTGATCTTCCTTAACCTCGGCCTCAATGGTAATAAGCAACGCATTCCCAGCCTCTAAATATTCCCGCGAAGCCGCCAAAGTTTCGGAAAAAATCATAACTTCAAAAATCCCTGTCGGATCAGAAAGCTGCAAAAACGCGTATTTACTGCCTTTTTGTGACATTTTTTCCTGTTTCTTAAGCAGAACCCCAGCCATTTGATATCGCGCCGCATGCTTTTGAACAATGTCATGCTCCACAAACGAAAATGGAACAATTTTCATGCGCTCAAACTGTGCTTGGCGCGTGTCAAGCGGATGCGCAGAAAGATAAAACCCAACCGCGCCAAATTCTTTAGCCAGTTTTTCAAGCGGGTCCCAGTTGTTCATTTCGGGCAAATCAGGCATACCAAGACCCGCATCGTCATCGCCACCGAACAAGCTCACCTGCCCTGAATTCCGTTCATCTTGAAGGCTCTGCGCATAACGTAAAACTGTATCCGCCCCCACGCTCATCTGCGCACGATTAGGGTTAAGACTATCAAACGCCCCCGCGCAGATAAGTTGTTCGAACTGTCGCCTGTTCATGGTTTTTGGGTCAAGCCGCTTTGCAAAATCCTCAAGCGCCGCATATTTCCCATTGGCCGTGCGCTCGGCAACGATTTTCTCCATCGCGTCCTCACCAACACCTTTCAGCGCCGCCAAAGCATAACGAACCGCCCTGCCCTCAACCTTGAAATCAGGATTGGATTCGTTGATATCAGGAATTAGCAATTCAATTTCCATCTTATCGAGGTCTTGCTTAAACACGCTCAACTTATCCGTATTCCCAAGGTCAAGTGTCATAGACGCCGTCATAAACTCCACAGGATAATTGGCCTTCAACCACGCCGTCCAATACGCAATTAATGCATAAGCCGCCGCGTGTGACTTGTTAAAACCATACCCCGCAAACTTCGCAATTTGATCGAAAATTTGGGATGATTGTTTTTCGGAAACCTTATGATGCTCCTTCGCTCCTTCAACAAACATTTTGCGCTGCGTGTTCATTTCCTCAACGATTTTCTTACCCATTGCCCGTCGCAATAAATCCGCACCACCGAGTGAATAACCCGCCAAATTCTGCGCCGCTTGCATGACCTGCTCTTGGTAAATCATAATCCCATAGGTCTCTTCAAGATAGGGTTTAAGGATTGGATGCATATAATCTGCCTCCTCACGCCCTTCTTTCACATCAATATATTTGGGAATATTATCCATCGGCCCAGGGCGATATAGAGAAACAAGCGCGATAATATCTTCAAATCTATTCGGCTTCACTTTTTTCAACGCATCGCGCATCCCCGCACTCTCCAACTGGAACACACCAACCGTATCCCCGCGCGCCATAAGCTCATACGCCTTTGGATCATCAAGCGGAATATCAAGCGCATCAATCTTCTTGCCAGTTTCTTCCGAAATAATATTCAGGGATTTTTGAACAACTGTCATTGTTTTTAAACCCAAAAAATCAAACTTAACCAACCCCGTTTGCTCAACATATTTCATGTTAAACTGCGTCACCGGCATATCCGAACGTGAATCACGATAGAGAGGAACAAGCTCATCAAGCGGCCGATCACCAATCACGACCCCCGCCGCATGCGTTGATGCATGGCGATAAAGTCCCTCAAGCTGTAATGCAATATCAATGAGCCTGCTTTGTGTTTCATCCTTTTTGATCTCCAAACGTAAGTCAGGATCAGAATCCAATGCCTCTTGCAAAGTCATCGGCGCAGCGGGATTATTCGGGATCATCTTCGCAATGCGATCAACCTGCCCATAAGACATTTGAAGAACGCGCCCAACATCACGCACAACCGCGCGTGCCTGTAATTTACCAAAGGTAATAATCTGCGCCACATGGTCATGACCGTAACGATCTTGCACATAACGGATAACTTCATCGCGGCGATCTTGGCAAAAATCCACGTCAAAGTCAGGCATAGAAACACGTTCAGGATTCAAAAATCGCTCAAACAGCAGCCCAAGAGCAAGCGGATCAAGGTCAGTAATTTTCAACGCCCACGCGATAATCGAACCTGCGCCCGATCCACGACCAGGGCCAACGGGAATGTCGTGATCCTTCGCCCATTTAATAAAGTCCGAACAAATAAGGAAATATCCTGGAAAGCCCATTTGATTGATAATTTTAAGCTCAAAATCCAATCGCTCCCAATATGGTTTTGCGACCTCTTCGCGCTTTTTATCATCCATTCCACCTTCAAAGACAAACTTCTCAAGCCGCCATTGAAGCCCCTCTTTTGATTGCCTATCCAATTCCTCAGGCTCGGGCAGCTTACTCTCCGTTTGAAAAGGCGGCAAAATCGGCGCAATAGGTTTCAGCAAATAAGAGCACCTCTGTGCAATTACAACCGTATTTTGAACGGCCTCGGGAAGGTCTTTAAATACTTCAACCATCTCGGCTGCGCTTTTAAAATAATGTTCTGGCGTTACCTTACGGCGATCTTCTTCGGAAACATATCGCCCTTCTGCAATGCACAGCAACGCATCATGCGCCTCATGTGCGCCACGATCCGCAAAATAACAATCATTCGTGGCAACAAGGGGAACATCATATTTATAGGCCAAGTCAACTATACCGTCTTCAGACTGGTTTTCATCCGAAGAATTATGTCGTTGAATCTCAATATAGAGCCGATCCTTATAAATATCTTTCAGGCGTTTTATCTCCGCCTCTGCTTTATCCATCTGCCCATGAAGAACATTTTGTGCGATTGCGCCCTTCATGCCCCCACTCAAACAAATCAAACCATCTGAATAGTTTCTAAGCGTCTCAACTGTCGCACAAACATCAGATTGAGGCTCGCCCCCCATATAAGATGCACTTATAAGTTTGCACAGGTTTTTATACCCCTGATCATTCTGCACTAAAAGGACAAGCTGCGTTCCATCTTCAATCGAAATTTGGCATCCCAATATGGGCTGGACACCGTTTTTCGAGGCATCCAAAGCAAATTCCATCGCTCCGAACATATTATTCGTATCAGTAACCGCAACGGCAGGCATCTTGTTTTTGACGCACAACTTCACAAGGTCTTTAACCTTGATCGCTCCCTCCGCCAATGAATATGCGGAATGCAAATGAAGATGAATAAAATTTGAATCCATTTATGATTTATAGCACAAACTCTAAAAAGGTATAGATCAATTCCAAATCACTAAAACTTGCTATTTTTACTAAGAAAGCGTAAATCTATAAAAAAGTGAGGAAACCAATGAACGAAATAAAGTTTTATGAAGGTGACGATGTTGTATTTGTATATGCAACTAAAGATAATATTCAGAAAGTAAACGGCTTTTTTGAACCAATAGATCGAAATCCTCCAAATGTAGCAGAAGAAGATTACTCGTCCCCAACGTCCATCGCCTATGACGCAATGCTAGAATGGGAGTTTCTACCTTTAACACGTGTTTTTGAGGCGGAAGGCCCAACACAAGAAATTAGATTTGATAAAGTTACATTCTTATCAAATGACGGTGAAAAAACAATATCAGCAAATGAATTTATTCAGCATTTAGGTCTTGATGAACATGAATTAAATTACTTTTCGATTGATAAAGCAGGCAAGCCAGTGGAAACCACAGATCAAAACAACACTGACCCACAACAAAATAGCTATAACTTTTTCGTACCTCAATAAGGTAAAATTCGTCCCGATTTAACTTCTAAGATACGATCCATTTGCTGTGCCAAATCCATATTATGTGTCGCAATAAGCGCGCCAATACCGCGGCTTCGTACAAGATTGAGGAGCAAATCAAACACCTCCTCCGACGTTTCAGGATCAAGGTTTCCGGTCGGCTCATCCGCAAATAAAAGATACGGATCATTAATAAGCGCCCGTGCAATCGCAACACGTTGCTGCTCTCCGCCGGATAATGTTGCAGGCCGATGAGTAAGCCGATGCCCTAACTTTAACTGCTCCAATAGAACAGCGGCTCTATCTTGTGCGTCCTTTGGGTTAACCCCTGAAATAATAAGGGGAATAGCAACATTTTCTAATGCACTAAATTCGGGTAATAAATGATGAAACTGATAAATAAAACCAATATGCTCACTACGTAGTTTTGTTCGTGCATGATCAGATAGTTTTGAAATATCACGATCCCCCATCATAAGGTGTCCCGATGTTGAGGTATCAAGTAACCCTAGAATATGAAGAAGCGTAGATTTCCCAGAACCACTAGGCCCAACCAATGCCGCAATCTCACCAGAATAAATACGTAAATCAACATTATTAAGAATATGAATGCCGCGCCCGCCTTGACGATAAAACTTATTAAGCCCCTTCACAGATAAAAGGATAGATCCCTCGGCAATATTTCCAGATGGTGGCGGCGTATATGATGCGTCATCTTCTTCGCGGATATCATCAGATAAATCAATATCATCCTCCTCCAGATCATCATCAAGATAGTCATCCAAATAATCGTCATCCTCAGGCGCAGCCGTAAAATAGCTATCCTTATCAACACTCTCATCTGGGGTGCTTTTCTTCTCAAAAATATCCATTAACTTATATTCCATCATCAAAAAGTATCATGATTATAATGTGACGTAAAAAGATTACTCATAGCGCAACGCTTCAATGGGGTCGAGGCGCGAAGCTCTCCACGCGGGGTATATCGTTGCCAATATAGAAAGTGAAAACGCCATAGCAATAACAGTTATAACTTCGTTCCAATCAATTTTTGCTGGGATTTCCGATAAAAACCTAATCTCTTCATCCCATAAAGATGCCCCCGTCATACCTTCTAATACCGTGCGTACAGTCTCAATATTTAGAGCAAATGATATACCCAATATTGAACCTATAAGAGTACCAATAAAACCAATACTCGCACCAGTCAGCATAAATATCCGCATCATATTTCCGCGTGTTGCCCCCATGGTTCGCATAATCGCAATATCATGCCCCTTGTCTTTAACAAGCATAATCATGGATGAAATAATGTTAAAGGCGGCAACCAAAATGATCATCGAAAGAATTAAAAACATAACATTACGCTCAACATTCAATGCATTGAAAAAGCTCTTATTCATATCCCGCCAATCATAAACAGAGGCTCGCCTATTAAGGTCAAGCTCAACGGCATGACGGCTTTCATCCAAACGCTCTGGATCACTCACAAATATTTCAAGGGCGCTCACAGACCCGGTAAACTGAAAGAACTTCTGCGCGGCGGGTAACGGCATAAACACAAACCCGCTATTATACTCGTACATTTCAACATCAAAGATCATACCAACTTCAAATGACTTCTGCGTTGGCATCGTCCCAAACGGAGTGGTTTTAAGGATAGGAGAGGTCAAAGTAATTTTATCCCCAATACCAACGTGAATTTTTTTCGCAAGCACAGAGCCAATGGCAATTTTAAAATCGCGATAATTATCCATATCTCCCGCAATAATGCCGTTATATAGAATATCACGCTCGGCAAAGTCCTTTTGTGATATCCCTCGCACCATAACGCCAGTCGCTGCATTTTGATACGACAACAACGTCTGCCCCTCTATAACGGGGGTAACGCTATCAATGCCTTGAATATTTCGGATTGAATCAGCAATATTTTCGTAATCATATAATGCGCCCGCCTGCGAATAGACATTCATATGCCCGCCAAGACCAAGAATACGGCTAAACAGCTCCTGCCTAAAACCGTTCATCACCGACATAACAATGATAAGCGTAGCAACACCAAGCATAATGCCTGCAAACGAAAATCCCGCAATCACAGACACAAATCCTTCCGCCTTTTTAGAGCGCAAGTATCGCATCGCAACCAGTCTTTCAAATTTAGAGATCATAAACTCTTAATACGCCTTTCCGATTAAAACTTTTTTACCATCATCCGCAAACGGCATACACCGTGTTGAAAGACTATGTTCCTTCATAATTTTTTCAAGAATTGGATTTTGAAGCATTTCAACGGGAATTTTCATGAACCCAATACTGCTCTTCTTACTAAAAAACTTAGAGACCACTTTGATATCATCCCCATCCACGATATTCATATCACGAAAAGTTTTTGCCCGTGCAAACAAATCATCATGCATCGCGTCCAAAACACCCTGAACACTCTTCACAAATTCTGGCACGCTGCATGTGGTTTTAGAATCTTTACCAATATCGCGGCGTATATAGGTCAATGTACCTTCTTCCACTTCGCGACCACCAATCTCAACGCGTAGCGGAACGCCCTTTTTAATCGCATCCCACATTTTATTCGGTGTGCGCTCTTCACGATCATCAACCGATACGCGAATATTGTTATCTCTAAGTTGACCAACCAAATCATCAATATAGGCATTCATTGCGGCTGCGTTTTGCCCATCCTTAACAATCGGAATAATCACAACATGATGCGGCGCCACGCGCGGCGGCATAATCATGCCATCATCATCCGCGTGCGTCATAATCATACCGCCAATCAAACGGGTGGATATCCCCCAACTGGTAGTATGGGCAAACTCCTCATTCCCCTCGCGTCCCTGAAATTTAATGCCAATAGACTTTGAAAAATTCTGCCCCAAATCATGTGATGTTCCCGCCTGCAAAGCTTTTCCATCCTGCATCATGGCCTCAATCGTATAGGTCGCATTCGCACCAGGGAAACGCTCATCCTCTGTTTTCTCACCCGTGATAACAGGTAAAGCAAGATAATCTTCGGCAAAAACGCGATAAGCTTCAAGCATTTTTAATGAATCCGCACGGGCTTCATCGGCGGTTTCAAAGGCGTTATGCCCCTCTTGCCAAAGGAATTCAGACGTACGCAAAAACATCCGCGTACGCATTTCCCAACGCATCACATTACACCATTGGTTAAGCTTCATCGGCAAATCACGATAAGACTGTATCCATCTCGCCATCGCATCACCAATAATGGTTTCAGATGTTGGACGGATTATATAAGGCTCTTCCAATTTCCCTGCCGGAACAAGTCCCCCGTCTTCACCTGCCTCTAAACGGTGATGTGTTACAACGGCGCATTCTTTAGCAAAACCATCAACATGCTCGGCCTCACGGCTCATAAAATTAAGAGGGATAAGCAATGGAAAGTAAGCATTCTGAACGCCTGCATCCTTGATCATACCATCAAAAATACGCTGCATATTCTCCCACAACGCAAAGCCATAAGGCTTGATGATCATACACCCGCGCACAGGCGAGTTTTCCGCCATATCCGCGGCCTTAATAACCTGCTGATACCACTCTGGGAAATCCTCATCACGTGTAGGCGTAACAGCCGTTCTTTGCTTTTTACTCATAATCCTGATTATCCGATACTTTATTACTCATTATATTCAGGATATTGCCCCTGAATTGTATCGTCGGATGGTAAGGTATCCCCGCCATTCTGTCCATGGGATTTGGGGCTAAGTTGCAAATTTTCTTCTTGAATTTCGACGCATGCATCTACCGTGTTTGACGTAATATTCTGCTCGTTATACATAACGCGCCCATCTTCAAAAACCTTCACCTTAAATAGCTCGGGCTTTAATTCAATACCTTGTGGCAAAACGATGCCAAAACGTTGTGCAAGATAAACATCAATAGGAATGATAATCGGATTATTCAAAACTCCACCACTATTGCTTAAATCCGCAGGTACAACGCGCTGACCATGTACATCGACGCCCGCAACATAATCCGCGCCCCATACGGGCGGTTTTTTCGCCTGTCCGACCCTATCACATAGTTCTTCCACACCATCGGCATAAACCAAGGACGGCATTAAAAACAAAGCGATAAAAAAGAAAAAGCGCATTATCTACTTTCCCAACACAAACTCACGAAGGTCAAAGATCCCCATTTGAATGACAATAAAAACAATAATCCAAAGTCCAGCAGAAATTAACGTCGTCAACAAAAGTTTCTTTTTAATATTAAGATTTTTCGGCGCACCGCCTGCTCGTACACCCTCATCACCTTCTTCGTGCTCCGTCGGCAATCCAATGGGCAACACACAAAAGATAACCAGCCACCATATGATTACAAAAACAACAAAAGCCGAAACAGGTTGCATATCAAATATCCAATATCGCTACGTGCACCGTAGTTTTAGGGCGCAAGCCAAGAATTTCTAATACAAATTTTCGCAAAGGAATACGAATAGCCTCCGCAACTTGCTCTTCGTCTAAATCAATATCATCAGGAATATCATTAATGCTGCGCTTAATAAATCTCTCAAGATCGGCGATGATGCAATCATCATTACGCTCACAACTTAACCCCACCGTATCAATTTTGATGTTACCAAGAACCTGTAAATCACAATCCATAACCAATGATACATGAACCGCGCCCGAATATTGTAATTTACGCCGCGCCGTGATGGATTGATGCGTCGCGGGGATAATGCGTCGTTGATCCACCGCCAATAATCCCGCCTCAACATGATCTACAATCTTTGGCTCGTTCGGAGAAAGCCTAATCACAGAACCATTGCTTGGAACAATAGTCTGCCCCACCTGACACCCCGTCGCAAGTTTCGCATGGGCATCAAGTTGCACACGTTCACCGTGAACAGGAATAACACATTGTGGACGTATCCACCCAAGCATATCCGCAATCTCATCACGGCAAGGGTGCCCCGACACATGAATTTTATTTTTGGTATCATTGGGGGTAATAATACGAACACCTCCCGCACTTAAATTATTCTTCACCGTGTTAATCGTGCGCTCATTCCCGGGTATCGCGCGAGAAGAAAAGATAACTGTATCCCCGCGATTAAGCTTAACTGATCGATGGTCGCCTCGCGCAATTCGCGCCAATGCCGCGCGATGTTCGCCCTGTGATCCTGTAACAACCAAAACAAGATTATCAGATGGAATATGTCCTATCTCATCCTCAGTAATAAAATCAGGAATATCATTCAAATACCCACAATCAATCGCCGCTCCCGCCATTCGGTGCAATGATCGCCCAACCAGAGCCACAGAGCGCCCAGCCTCTTGCGCCGCGTTGACAATGCTAATAAGCCGCCCAACATTAGATGCAAAAATCGTAATAGCAATCTTCCCCTTACAGCTTTTAAATTCCGCAGCCAGTCCCTTCGCAACATCACGCTCTGAACCAGAATATCCATCAACCTCTGAATTCGTTGAATCGCCGATATAGGCCAAAACGCCAGTATCACCAATCTTTTTAAACATTGCCTCATTCGTTCTCTCGCCTGTCACCGGCGCGGGGTCAAGATTCCAATCCCCACTATGTACAACGCGTCCATGCGGCGTTTGAATAAACAATGAACAGCTATCAGGGACAGAATGTGAAACAGGAACAAATTGAACGTCAAAACAACCGATTTGGGCGTGATCATTCGCCTTTATGACATGGATGGGAACACCTTCAACACCATGCTCGTCTAATTTTTTACGAAGTATAGCCGCCGTAAATTTCGTGGCATAAATTGGGCATTCCAATCTCTCCCATAAATACGCAACCGCACCAATATGGTCCTCATGTGCATGCGTGATTATAAGGCCTTTAAGCTTATCTCTATTGGCATCAAGCAATGAAGGATCAGGCAATAACAAATCAATCCCTGGAAACCGCTCATCGGCAAAGCCTATCCCACAATCAACGGCCAAATACTCATCATTACAAACATAAAGGTTCAGATTAGATCCAAACTCTTCACTGCCACCAAGGGGAACAAAATAAAATTCATCTGGTTTAAATATATTACGCATAAATATGATTACTTTTTCTTTTTATAAATTTCTAATAAGCCCTTGAAGATAAGGTTTTCATCGACCACGTCAATGCTTTGCGTGCTTTGTGCATAAAGAGGTGCGAGCCCACCCGTCGCAATCACGGTTATATCTTTGTTAAGTTCGTCCTTTATGCGCGCAGTTATCGTATCTATAACACCAATATATCCCCAATACATCCCTGATTGCATCGCACTTTGTGTGCTTTTACCAATAACCTTATCGGGCATCTCAATATTAATTTGTGGCAATTTCGCCGCGCGCTTTGACAATGCCTCAATCGAAAGCCTAACTCCTGGCGCAATCACACCACCACGATAGACCCCACCCTCATCAATCACATCAAAAGTCGTGGCTGTCCCAAAATCAATCACCACCGCTGGCAAACTATAATATGCTTGCACTGCCACGGCATTAACAAGACGGTCTGCTCCAATTTCCTTTGGCTGATCTAAATCAATCGTAATACCGGTCACTGATTTTGAATCAATGAACAACGGCTCAACTTTTATATATTTTTCACATAAGCGATAAATATTGAAATTTGTATCTGGCACGACGGAACTCACCACAACATCGCTGATACTGCTCCAATCCACTTTCACCAGATCAAAAAGCTGATTGAGAAAAACAGCATATTCATCCGCCGAGCGCGATCCTTCCGTTTTACACCGCCAAAAATGCTTAAGATCATCACCCTCAAACAAAGCAAATACAGTATTCGTATTACCAACATCAATCGCAAGTAACATACATTTATTCTCCATAGTCCAAAATCTGCCCAGAGGTAATAACAACCTCATCCTTACTTGCATTTTCACATAAGATCAAATTACCCAAAACATCAATGTCTAAAATCTGACCATGAATAACCTTATCCGCAATCTTTACACTAATCAAATCCCCACGATCAATATGAGCATCCATATACCGATCATGAATTTTTGAGACGCCATCACTTTTCCATTCTAAATAAAGCTGAGAAAAAGACTGTAAGAAACTGTCGAAAACCTGATCACAAGAAACATGAACATCACTGTGCTCTAATATACATGTTGCTGTATCTAAGGGCGACGAGCTAACATTAATACCTACGCCAATAATAACAGAGGTGACTTTGTTATCTTGAGTTTCCTCAATATCAATTAGGATACCCGCGCATTTTTTTCCGTTAATTAAAATATCATTGGGCCATTTAATCCTGGCATCTGGAGCGTAACCGTAAAGGCTCTCCCGAACAGCAACAGTTGTGAGAAAAGATAAATGCCCTACATGCCGAACTTCACAATGTGGCGTAATCACAAATGAGAAATAAAGATTATCCGAACCCTCCACCCATTTTCGTCCATGCCGCCCAACACCATTCCCTTGGGAGTGCGCACGAATCACGAGTCCCTCATCAAGGGCCTGAATCTTCATATAGCTTTGCGTGCTATCAAGATAATCAAAAGTTCTAACATCCCAATTTATGGACATAAACTTACTTTTGAAGAAGTGAGCTAACGGAAACCGCCGCGCTATCTAAAACGAAATTTGGCCAGAAAATAAACCCAACAATGAGCAAAATAGACAGCAATAAAACTATTCTGCGCTCTAACCCCATCCGCTTATCAAGCGCATCAACGGCATCATCAAAAAACATTACTTTAATGATTTTCAAATAGTAATAAGCCGATACAACAGAGGCACATAAACCAAATACAGCAAGTTTGTAAAACCCACTATCTACCGCGGCTTGAAATATAAATAACTTTCCAAAAAAACCTGCTAAAGGCGGAATCCCCGCCATGGAAAACATTAATACCGCCATACTATACGCCAAAACAGGTTGCGATTTAGACATGCCTGTAAGATCAGATATTTTATCTACGGCCAAACCATCGCGTCGCATATTTAAAATAATCGAAAAAACACCAGACGTCATAATCATATAGATAAACAGATACACGATCAACGCTTCAACACCCATCGCACTACCTGCAATAACGCCAATCAACGCATACCCCATATTCCCAATAGAGCTATACGCCATCAAACGCTTGATATTAGATTGTGCCAAACCTGCAAAGGATCCAACCAAAAGCGAGCCAATACTAATGAAGTACAATATCTGCGTCCATTGAACAGATGCATTCTCAAATGGTACATAAAGCAAACGACACAACAACCCAAGCGCCGCAACCTTTGGAACAATCGCAAAAAATGCGGTCACACAGGTCGGTGCACCCTGATACACATCTGGAGTCCACATATGAAACGGCACAGCTGATATTTTAAACGCCATCGCAACCAGTATGAAAACCATACCAACCGTAAATCCTGGTGAAATAAGTGCGCCCTGCTCTAATGAAGATTGAATAATCTGAAAGTCAAAGCTCCCAGTAAAACCGTAAATCAAAGAAATACCAAACAACAACATCCCCGATGAAAGAGCGCCAAGTATAAAGTATTTCGCGGCGGCTTCTCCCGATCTTAAAGAATTACGATGAAACGCAGCCAATACATAAAGGCTTAAAGATTGAAGCTCTAAGGCCATATAAAGACTAAGCATATTATTCGCGGAAACCATAAGCATCATGCCAACACCTGCAAATAAAACGAGAACAGGATACTCAAATCTCGCAATGCGCTCTTGGTAAATATACTGAACCGATAAGGCCAAAGACATAAACATCCCAATAAGAATAAGGATCTTCATAATGTTGCCAAATGAATCAATCACAAGCATGTTATTGAGAATAAATTCTGTCGCCCAATCAGTTCGAACCAACAAAACGGCGGCAATAAGAACACTGATGCAAGATGACCATGATAAAACATCTGTGGCACGGTTGCCTTGAAACACACCAGCCATTAGAAATCCCATAGCCGTAACAATAAGAAATATTTCAGGCAGTAATGGCATAATATTAAAATCTGTCATGCTTCTTACTCTCCTGCTTCATTCATATGTGATTTCTGAGACTGCTGAGCTTCTACCTCGACGTCACCCTCTGCTAAATCACTGGACACGACACTGGAATCGAATATCTCAACTGTCTGATCAACTGCAACTGAAAATTTTTCCAACACAACATTTGGAAATACGCCCAAATAGAATACCAAAACAGCCAAGGGTATAAGGATAATTTTCTCGATAGAATTCAAATCAGGCATCTCGGCTGCATCCCTATTATTTTGCGGACCAAATACCACACGTCGATAAAGAACCAACATATATGCCGCGCCCAAAATAACACCGCTCGTAGCAAAAAATGCAATAATTGTATTAGCCTGAAACGCCCCCAATAATGCGAGAAACTCTCCAACAAAACCACTCGTCCCGGGAAGCCCAACAGAGCCCAACATGAAAACCATAAATAATGTTGCGTAACGCGGCATATTCTTAACAATCCCGCCATAACGACCAATTTCACGTGTATGAAGACGGTCGTAAACAACACCAACACAAAGGAATAGCGCAGACGAAATTATCCCATGACTTATCATTTGGAACATAGCGCCATCAATACCCTGACGCGTAAAACTGAAAATTCCAAGTGTAACAAAACCCATATGCGCAACAGACGAATATGCAATTAACTTCTTCATGTCATCTTGAACCAACGCAACAAGCGAAGCATAAATAATAGCCACGACACTAAGCGTCATAACCATAGGTGCAAAATATAAACTGGCCTCGGGGAACATCGGCAGAGAAAAACGTAAAAGCCCATATCCACCCATCTTAAGCAATACTCCAGCCAAAATCACAGAGCCAGCGGTCGGCGCCTCAACATGGGCATCTGGCAACCAAGTATGAACAGGCCACATCGGCATTTTAACAGCAAAACTTGCAAAAAACGCAAGCCACAGCCATTTTTGCAAACCAAAATCAACAGGATTTTGCATCAGATACGTAATATCAGATGATCCCGTTTGCGAATACAACGCGATAATCGCCAACAACATCAAAACAGAGCCTAGCAACGTATAAAGAAAGAACTTATAAGATGCATAAACACGTCGAGGCCCTCCCCAGATACCAATAATCAAGAACATAGGTATAAGAACCCCTTCAAAGAATACATAAAATAATATTGTATCCAGCGAACAAAACGTCCCAATCATGAAGCTTTCAAGAACCAAAAACGCAATCATATATTCTTTAATACGCATTTTGACTGAATTCCAACTCGCCAAAATACATACAGGCGTCAAAGCCGCAGACAAAAGAACAAACAGTACAGAAATACCATCAACACCAAGGTGATAACTGAGGCCAAGCTTTCGAAACCATTCATATTTTTCAACAAACTGAAACCCAGTTAGTTTTTCATCATAATTGTTCAACATAAAAATACTAAATGCGAAGACAAAAACAGACCCAAATAAGGCTACAAATTTTATGTTGCGCTCAACAAGCTCTTCGTTGCCTTGTTCTGATCGCATCACAGCAATCATTGCTGCACATACAATGGGCAAAAAAATCATGACTGAGAGTAAGGGCAGTTCATTCATTATTTAAAAACTCCTTCTACCGCAGAAGGTGACTGTATTATAGCATCACTATAAAAAGACGGGTCAGCCTTAAATACATACCAAGAAATTATACAGACCAAAGCAATAATCATAACCAACGCATATTGATAAACATAGCCTGATTGAAACTTTGAAAACCCGCTTCCTAAACGCGCAGAAAAACCGGAAACCCCATCTGGCCCAACACCATCAATAATCCCCTTATCCGCCTTCCAAAAGAGACGCCCCAAAAGAACCGATGTTGTAACAAACAAGGCATTATATAACTGATCAAACCACCATTTATTAAAGAATAAGCAGTGTAATGGCTTGAAAAAACGAACAAAAACAGCAGAGCTCCCTGGGCGCATAATATAGATTAAATAGGCCATCAATATTCCCGCAAACCCAACAACCATAGGAAGCTTTTTTACCCAATACGGTACAGAATGCGCAGCCTCTATGGTGTCATTCTCAGGCAGCACAAACAAAGACTTATGCCAGAAAAATTCACGGGACCACACATCAACCACCATAAGTTCTTTTCCGCCATGCTCTATATGATAATCTTCACCATTTTCTTTTTTCTTATATTCGTCCACTTGATCATCATGAGGGCGGTCGTCTTCAACATTATGATGCTCATCACCTGCTGCGGGCATAATTTCTGCAATATGGGCGCTATTCGTGGCGTGATGCTCAACGGCAGAACCAACAAACCCACCATACATAATTTTTCCACTCAAAATCGCTCCAATAGCCAATATTAATAACGGAAAGATCATAACTGAAGGTGACTCATGAACATGACTCATAACCTTTTCAGAGGCACGCGGCTTACCATGGAAGGTCATAAATAATAAGCGCCAACTATAAAACGCCGTCATAAATGCCGCAGATATTCCCATCCAATAAGCATAATGACCGAACCACGTATTATCCGCCCAAGCAGATTCAAGAACTATATCTTTTGAAAAATACCCTGCAAACGGCCATACACCTGCCAAGGCAAGAGAGCCAATCCACATCATCGCATATGTGATCGGAATCTTTTTCCAAATCCCACCCATATTGCGCATATCCTGCTCATCAGACATCGCGTGAATAACTGAACCCGCACCAAGAAACAACAGAGCCTTAAAGAAAGCATGTGTCATCAGATGAAATATCGCCGCTCCATACGCAGAAACACCAAGCGCAAAGAACATATAGCCAAGCTGACTCATCGTTGAATACGCAATAACACGCTTAATATCAAACTGGGTCATACCAATCGTTGCCGCAACAAAAGCGGTCGTAGCACCAAAAACAGCGACAACCATCAACGCAATCGGCGCAAATTCAAAAATAGGAGAGAAACGCGCAACCAAAAACACCCCCGCCGTAACCATCGTCGCCGCATGAATAAGCGCAGAAACTGGTGTTGGCCCCTCCATCGCATCAGGAAGCCAGGTATGTAAACCGAGCTGCGCCGATTTACCAACCGCGCCCGTAAATAAGAGTAAGCAAATAACCGTTAAGGCATGCAACTCAAACCCAAAGAAATTCATTGTCGTTTGTGCATATTGCGCAGGGTTATCAAAAATCTCAGAAAACTGAATGCTTCCAAACACAACAAAAACCGTCATAATTCCAAGAGCCAGACCAAAGTCGCCCACTCTGTTCACTATAAACGCCTTCTGCGCCGCCGCATTAGCCGAATGCTTATGATTCCAAAAACCGATAAGAAGATACGAGGCAACACCAACACCCTCCCAACCAAAGAAAAGTTGCAACAGATTATCTGAGGTCACAAGCATAAGCATCGCAAAGGTAAACAGGCTTAAATACGCCATAAAGCGTCCCTTGCACGGATCATGGCTCATATAACCAATCGAATAAACATGAACACAAGCTGATACAATATTAACCACACACATCATAACAACGGCAAGTTGATCAATTTTAAGAGCCCACTCAACCTTGAAATCACCAGAAGTAATCCACCCCGCCAAACCAATACGATAAGACCCATCAACCATATCAGGCGTAAGAATAACGTCAAAAAACAACGATATAGAGGAAAGAGCCGCAATTATGACAGCTGCAGATGTCACAAACTGACACCCCTTATCACCAATTTGTTTCCCAAAGGCAGCCGCAATAACAAATGCAACCAAAGGAAGGAATACAGCCAACAATACCATCTCGTTATCCCTTCATACTCGATATATCTTCAACCGCAATAGAGCCTTTATTTCGGAAAAACACCACCAAAATAGCCAATCCAATCGCCGCTTCTGCTGCCGCAACAGTCAACGTAAACATGACAAAAACCTGGCCTGATAAATCATTCAAATAAGCCGAAAAAGTGATGAAATTAATATTAACAGCAAGAAGCATAAGCTCTATTGACATTAAAATAACAATCACATTTTTACGATTAAGAAAAATCCCAAAAACACCGATCGTAAACAATATTCCTGCAAGAATAAGAAAATGATGCATTCCAATGCTAAGTGCACTCTCCATACTAAACCCCCGTCCCTGATGTTACTTTTTTAATCTCAAGGACATCAGACTGCTTTCGTGCATGCTGCTCTGCAACTTTTTGTTTTTTAACCCCGGGTCGCTTACGCAACGTCAACACAATTGCCCCAACCATCGCAACAAAAAGTATCAAGCCCGCCAACTGAAACGGAAGCACATAATCAGTATACAAAACCATACCCAACTGATGAGAGTTAGACATTTCCAAATCAGGTTTAATTGGTAAATCTATATTTGCCACCGCGTCCCCCGCAAATACCCAATAAGAATAAACGGCGACCAATTCAAAAACCAGAACTCCACCAACAATAAGTCCAACAGGAATGTATTGCATAGAGTCTTTACGTAAATTTGAAAAATCAATATCCAGCATCATAACGACGAATAAAAACAAAACAGCCACCGCACCGACATACACAATGATAAGAATCATAGCAACGAATTCCGCACCAAGCATAACGAATAAACCCGCCGCATTAAAAAATGCCAAAATCAGAAACAACACAGAATGCACAGGATTACGCGCCGTTATAACTTTTAACGCGCTTATAACTAAAATAGCTGCAAAAAAATAAAAGGCGATAGCCTGTATAAGCATTGAAATGCCTCAGTTGTTGTTTGCGTTACTTTTCTAATATTTTATATGTGTAACCGCAAGGGGCTATAGCAAAAAAACATTGAAAAACAAATTTTTATCCTCGTTTATTACTTAACGATAAGCGGCATCAGCCACAATATTCGCAGCCAACTGTGCTTCCCACTTATCACCATTCGCGAGCAACTTATCTTTATCATAGAAAAGTTCCTCTCTTGTCTCTGTCGAAAACTCAAAATTTGGCCCCTCAACGATGGCATCAACGGGGCAAGCCTCTTGGCACAAACCACAATAAATGCACTTCGTCATATCAATGTCATATTTCGTTGTGCGGCGTGATCCATCCTCCCTTGGTTCAGCCTCAATAGTAATCGCCAAAGCAGGACATATCGCCTCGCACAACTTACAAGCAATACATCGCTCCTCGCCATTGGGATAGCGCCGCAAAGCGTGTTCACCGCGAAACCGTGGTGATATTGGTCCTTTTTCATAAGGGTAGTTAATTGTAACTCGAGGAACGAAAAACATGTATTTCAAAGTTAAGAGAAATCCCTTAACAATTTCGGTTAAAAAGAATGCGCGGGCGAAATTATCCATGACTATTGTGCCTCTTCCTCAATTTTAATTTCAGTATCAGCATCTGTTTGAGGCATTTCTGATTTGGAAGGTTGTGGTAAAATATCCTCTAACTCTTCGTAAATAGTTTCTGCTGCTTCATCAACTTTATCAATAATCTCAATGAAAACGTTATCTTGCTGCACTGAAACACTTGTAACCTGTCCTGGCAAAGCCTTAAAGCTCATAAGCGTTCCTGCCATAAAGACAACCCATACAAGCGTAAACGGCAAAAACACCTTCCAACCAAGACGCATAAGCTGATCATAACGAAAACGCGGCAACGTTGCGCGCGCCCAAATAAAGAAAAACAAGACGAAGGACGTTTTTAACGCAAACCAAATAATACCCGGAACAAATGCCAAAGAAGTAATTCCAAATGGCGGCAACCATCCGCCAAGAAACAAAACGGTAGTAATTGCGCTCATCAAAATCATATTCGCGTATTCACCAAGAAAAAACAGCGCAAATGCCATTGCAGAATATTCAACCATAAATCCGCCCGTAATCTCAGACTCACCTTCTGGCAAATCAAACGGAGCGCGATTGGTCTCTGCCAGAATCGAAATTAAAAACACAATAAGCATGGGAAACAAAAGGATTTGAATCCATAACGGGCGTGGCGCAAGAACAATATCCTGCAAATTAAGCGACCCACTAACAAGCAAGACACAAACAATAATAAGCCCCATAGACACTTCATAAGAAACCATCTGTGACGCAGAACGCAAAGCACCCAAAAACGCATAGCGTGAATTAGACGCCCATCCCGCCATCAACACACCATAAACGCCCATTGATGAAATCGCGACAAGATATAAAATACCAACATTCAAATTGGCCAGAACCCAATCTTTATCAAACGGAATAACTGCCCACGCCACCAATGATAATGTGAACAACAACATAGGTGCCATAAGAAACACAACGCGATGCGCCTGTGATGGAATAATTGTCTCTTTGGAAAAAAGCTTAATCCCATCAGCAATCGGTTGCAACAATCCAAAAGGCCCAACTGTCATCGGCCCCTGACGCCTTTGCATCGCGCCCATAACCTTACGCTCGGCATAGGTCAGATAAGCAACGGCAATCAACAAGCCAACGATCACAAGAAGCGTATAAACCAAAGTCCTTACGATCCAAAAACCATTCCAAAATTCCACGATTGCATCCATGCTTAGGCCGCTTCCTCTTTCTTACTTTGAACAAATTGCGCCATATCAGGCTTAAAATAATCAGGCCCCTTTAAAACTTTTCCATCCTCAGGGCGACGAATAGGCTTACCATCGGCGCCAAGCTTACTCATATTCGAACGGTGAACCTCATCAAACGCAGCATCCTTAACGTGCTGCAGACCAAAAGACAAGAACGCGCCATCCAACACATATTGAAGATCAATAAGAGCATCAAGCGTTTCAACCAAATCACCCTGCTCCAAAGCCTCTTTCAATTCCCCCAATTCCTCAGTAAGCAAATTGATACGCAAAAGATTCGTTTTTCCATCTGATATCTTAGGCGAACCTTCAACAGAAAGCCCATAAGTTTCATGAAATTCCTGAACTTGATCTAACGTTGTTTTATTCATTACTCCGCAGCCTCCTGAAAATCATGGTCATCCTTCCGAAAAGAACGCACGCATTCACTCATCGTATCCGAAGCACGACAAATCGAATCATTAAGATAGTAATTTTTAACAGAACCAATAAAAGGCTCTTTAGAAACCTTGCCCTTAACTTTAAATTTATTCCATTTCGATGGAACTAACTCATCCATAGACTTAAATACGGCCCACTCCTTTTGAATGCGCAATCTTAATTCGGTAGCCGAATTATAAGGAAGCGGGGCTTTACAAATATGCTCGGACATTGCACGAAGAATTGCCCAGTCCTCTTTCGCCTCACCAGGCGGTGAAACCGCTCGACGCGCCATTTGCGGGCGACCTTCCGTATTCACATAAATACCGTCTTTTTCTGTATACGCCGCAGACGGTAATATGACATCTGCGCGCTGCGCCGCGTGATCACCATGATGCCCTTGATACACAACAAAAGTCTTCCAGCCAATATTAACACGCGCATTAAACTCATCCGCACCAAGCAAAAACAGAACATCAACGCCCCCGTCTTTACTATCTGCAATAATCTCCGCCGTACCTTTTCCGCCTTTTTGCGGAACAAAGCCAACATCAAGACCTCCAACACGTGACGCCGCCTGATGCAAAACATTAAATCCATTCCAGCCATCTTTAACAACACCAAGCTTTTCCGCGGCATCTTGTAACATCGCATGCACAGCCAAGCCATCCTCGCGCGCAAATACTCCAGCTCCAACGATCATCATCGGCTTTTCCGCCTTAACCTTGCCCGCATATTCCTTCACCATTTTCACAACATCATCAGGCTTCGTTCCTGCATGAAAATATGGATATGTAAGATCAACATCTTCCCCAATAACAGAGATAGGGATCTTCTTCTCAAGCCAGTTTTTACGGATACGCGCATTAACAAGCGTTGCCTCATGACGCGGATTGCAACCAATAATCAACAGAGCATCACATTCATCAATCCCCGCAATACCAGAATTAAAGAGATAAGAAGATCGGTCATCCGTATTTAACAGCGCACCATCCGTACGACAATCCATATTAGGCGAACCAAGCGCAGCCATCATATCTTTCATGGCCACCATAGATTCAACATCAACCAGATTACCTGCAAGTGCGGCAATACTCTCTCCCTTAACGCCCTTCAATTTACGCTTGATAAGTGTAAACGCCTCATCCCAGCTCGCCTCTTGCAACTTACCAGACTTCTCATCACGAACATATGGGCGGTCAATGCGCCCCTTTGCCAAACCGTCATAAGAATAACGTGCACGGTCATCAATCCACTCTTCATTAATATCCTCATTAAAGCGCGGCAAAATACGCATAACCTCACGCCCGCGCGAATCAATACGTATGTTACACCCAAGCGCATCATGCACATCAATACTATCCGTTTTCGTAAGCTCCCAAGAGCGCGCCTTAAATTTATAAGGCTTTGACGTCAACGCACCAACAGGGCATATATCAACAAGATTCCCCGATAGCTCCGTATCGACAAGTTTATCAACAAACGTGCCAACCTCAGCATCTTCACCGCGACCAAACTGCCCCAAAACGGGCGTCCCCGCAATTTCTTCTGCAAAGCGGACGCAACGCGTACAATTAATACACCGCGTCATAATCGTGCCAACCAATGGCCCTAAATCTTTATCCTTAACACTGCGCTTTTCCTCATGATAGCGCGAACGATCAAAACCATATGCAACAGCCTGATCCTGCAAATCGCACTCACCGCCCTGATCACAAATCGGACAATCAAGTGGATGATTGATAAGAAGCATCTCCATAACGCCCTTACGTGCCTTTTTCACCATAGGTGATTCGGTTTTCACCACCATGCCTTCACCGCAAGCCATAGCGCATGATGCAACGGGCTTTGGCGGGCCGCCTTCAACCTCAACCAGACACATGCGACAATTCGCCGGAACAGAGAGCTTATCATGATAACAAAAGCGGGGGATTTCAACGCCGATAGCTTCCGCAGCTTGGAGAATACTTGTTCCCGCTTCGACTTCGATTTCCATTTCATTGATGGTTAATTTAGGCATTTGTATATATATTCCGATTTATCGGTAATTAGAGTATTGAAATTCTTATCAGACTTCTATTTAATCTGCGCGAACACGAAGATCAATAGCAACTTGAAAATTATATGCATACTCGAATAGAAATACTAGCCCATGAAGACGATGGTCGGGCAAAAAAAATAGAAAATACACTCCTTAATATGAATATTAAGGCAAATGTCCGTGCCGTTGATGTTTATTCATCAGAAAGCAAGAATGCCTCGACCCCCGAATTCGCAAACAGCCTCGCCAATCCCGTGACACAAAAGGTTAACCAAACACCCCTCGATTTCGATTGGGCATTGGAAATTGGATTTCTGCCAGGCGTAACAGATAATATTGGTACAACAACATCTGAAATCCTCAGCCTGATTGCGGGAAATGATAATGAAGACAGCACATGTTACTCTTCTCGCCTCTACCTTATTAAAGGGAACGTAAAAAAAGATGATATAGAATCTCTGGCTAAAACAATTTCGAACAAACTCATCCAACGCATTTCCATCAAAAGCGTTGATGACTATAAAAAAGACGGAGGAATGGATACTATCATTCCCAAAGTTCATCTGGATCACAGCGTCAAAACCGATAGCATCGACCTTAACATCTCCGATGAAGCCCTAGAGAAAATCGGTAAAGTCGGTATTGCCAATACCGATGGTACAAATCGTGGCCCCCTCGGTCTGTCACTGCACTATATGAAAGCCATACAGGCGTATTTCCAAGGACAAGAGAGAAACCCGACAGATATAGAGCTTGAAACACTTGCCCAAACATGGTCAGAGCATTGCAAACACACCATCTTCGCATCACCAATTGATGATGTTGCAGGCGGCTTATATAAGGACTACATCAAACGCGCGACCAAAGAAATTCGTGAACTGCGTGGCGAGGATGACATTTGCGTATCCGTATTCTCCGACAATGCAGGCGGTATCATTTTCGATGATAATTATTTAATTACTGACAAGGTCGAAACCCATAACTCCCCTTCTGCGCTTGATCCTTTCGGCGGAGCAATTACGGGAATTGTCGGCGTTAACCGCGATTGTATCGGTTTTGGTCAGGGCGCAAAGCCAATCATCAACCGTTATGGCTTTTGTCTGGCTGATCCGAGTTTGAAACCTGATTATTACCGCGATTCAAAATGCACAGATTCACTCCTCCCGCCTGAAACTATTATGAATGGCGTAATTGCAGGGGTCGAAGCCGGCGGAAACTGTTCAGGTATTCCCACGCCCCAAGGTTTTGTCTATTTCGATGACCGCTTTGCGGGCAAGCCATTGGTGTTTGTTGGTACAATCGGCCTTATTCCACGTAAGATTAACGGCAAGGACGGTCACGTTAAAAAAGCCAATGCAGGCGATAAAATCGTTGTTGCAGGAGGCCGCGTTGGCGCAGACGGTATTCACGGCGCAACATTTTCTTCTGTCGCACTCGATGAAGGCTCCCCTGCTACGGCTGTTCAAATCGGCGATCCTATTACACAAAAGAAAATGTCGGATGCCATCATAAAGGAAATCCGTGATCTGGGATGGTACAGTGCAATCACCGATAACGGCGCGGGCGGTTTATCGTCTTCCGTTGGTGAAATGGCCGAAAGCTCTGGCGGATTCCATTTGGAACTTGAAACTGTACCACTTAAATATCCTGGTTTGTCGCCTTGGGAAATCTGGATTTCCGAATCCCAAGAACGGATGACAATGTCCGTTCCGCCCGAAAACACGGAAAAACTCATTGCTCTTTTCAAAAAACGTGGTGTCGAAGCCACGATAATCGGAACTTACACCGATACAGGCCGCGCGCACATCACATGGAACGGTGAAACCATCATGGATTTGGAAATGGATTTTCTTCATGACGGAAATCCTGAAACACCGCTTAAAACCACATTTACACGCGGCGGAGAGGCCGAGCCAAATATTAATGAACCAGAGGATTACTCAAACACGCTTATCGAAATGATGAAACGCCCGAATATCTGTTCGAAGGAATTCATTTCCACACAATATGACCATAATGTTCAAGGCTCTGCAGTTCTTGGTCCATTGCAAGGCAAAGGCCGCGTTTATGCCGAAACTTCCGTCTCTCGTCCTATATTTGAATCACCAAAAGGCGTTGTCCTTTCGCAAGGGCTTTTCCCACGCTACAGCGATATTGACACTGCAGCAATGGCGGCGGCTGGCCTTGATATGGCGGTCAGAAACGCAGTTGCGGCGGGTGTTGATTTCAACCAACTTGCGCTGCTCGATAATTTCTGTTGGTGCTCTTCGGATGAGCCGGAGCGTTTGGGTCAACTCAAACGCGCAGTCGAAACCATCTATGAAATGGCCGTGAAGTATGGAACGCCGTTTATTTCGGGTAAAGATTCCATGTTCAATGACTTCAAGGGTTACGATAAAGACAGTAAAGCAATTAAAGTTTCCGCGCCGCCAACCTTGCTCGTCTCTTCCATTGGCGTAATGGAACATGTTGAACGCTCTATCTCGCTTGCGCCAAAGGCCGCAGGTGATTTGGTTTATGTTCTTGGTGAAACAAAGGATGAGCTTGGCGCGTCCGAATATTACGACCATCTTGGATTTTTGGGCAACAATGTTCCTGAAACAGACTCGCATCAAAACTTGCGTCTTTATCGCCTTTACGCCCGCGCAAGCCGTGATCTTTTGATCTCTTCCGCGCTTGCTGTTGGTTATGGCGGTTTGGGCGCAACCTTGGCAAAGAAAGCCATTGCTGGTGGTTTTGGCCTCGATATTGATTTATCCAAACTTGACCTTCGCGCCGATAAAGCACTCTTCTCTGAAAGCACAGGGAGAATTGTTGTAACTGTTGCGCCAAAGAATAAAAAGGCATTCGAGAAAAACTTCAAAGGCTTTGAGCAATGCCATTATATCGGCTCTGTCGCTTACAGTGAAAACTTGTTCATCCGTGATGTACTTAAAACAAACATAAAAGATTTGGAAACCGCATATAAATCCACATTGAAGGATTATTAAATTATGACCGCAAATGTAATTGTTTTGGCCGGATACGGATTGAATTGTGAGGAAGAAACGCTTCACGCATTTACGCATAACGGCGCGAACGGGAAAATCGTTCATATCAATGATTTGATCGAAACCCCGAAAATGTTGAATGATTATAACATTCTCGCGATTCCGGGTGGGTTTTCCTATGGTGATGATACAGGCTCCGGCAACGCGTTTGCACAGAAAATGCGCCTTGCCCTCGCCGATGATCTGAAGGCCTTTATTTCGCGGGATACATTGACGATTGGAATTTGTAACGGTTGCCAAATCTTGGTAAATCTTGGCCTCGTTCCCGCTCTGTCCGAATATGGAGAGCGTGATGTTGCCGTGACCTACAATGCGTCTGCGCGCTACCAATGCCGCTGGATTGACATTAAGATCGAAAGCAATTCTCCTTGGCTTGTTGACGTTGATACGCTTCATATTCCTGTCGCGCATGGCGAAGGCCGATTTATGATGGAAAATGCAACGCTTGAAACCCTTAAATCCAATGGGCAAGTTGCCGCGCGTTATACCAAGGATAAAAAAGCCGCAAACGGTGAATTCCCGCATAACCCAAACGGCTCTATTTCCGACATTGCCGCCATGACCGACAAAAGCGGTAAAGTCCTTGCGATGATGCCGCATCCAGAACGCGGAATGTTTACATGGCAGCGCGATGATTATCACGAAATCAAAGACGCGGCGCAGCGCGAAGGAAGGCAGATTCCCGACGAAACGGGCGCAATGCAAATCTTCAAAAATGCCGTGGCCTATTTCCAAGCGGCACAAAAGAAAAGCGCATAAAACTCTTTCAGTCTGTATCATCAGTTCAATCCCTTCACTTCGTTGCTTTCCCCCCTATGAGGGTTTTGCAAGATATTGATATAATTGAACAATCAATCAGTCCGTTTCGCCGTGTAAATTATCCCCCTTCAGTTTGTTTAAACGCTCCTGAACATGCTCTAACAACGCACTATCAGATGTTGATTCCATCAATTTGAAATTCAGATAATGTTGCATAAATTCACGATGCGCGGTTAAAATCTTGGAAAATTCATTTGCTCCACGCGCATATTGACCACTTTTAACCGCATTTAACCGACTGATTGCTTTTCCCTGTGCAGTGCGCGGCCCTGTAGATTTTTCCCACGGTTTATGTATACGACAGCGCTCCGCCTGTGCCTTGCGCCGCTCTTCCGTCCAACCTTTTGTACTTTGCTTACCTAATATGCTCATATATTTTTATCCTTATAAAAGAAACAAATATAAAACAAACAGAAGAAAAATGCAATTTTATAGGAATTTATTCCATAACAGTGAGGGGTAATGAAAACTCAACATTGGAATACTTTTTGAAAATTAAATCATTTAAAACAAGGATATGCTGATCCGAAATTAATCCCTTGAATTCATGACGTATAAAATCTTCGAAATCCTCATCAATGAATGCCTGCGGTTTGCCGTCAATCATCCATATAATACCATAGGTATCGAATTTCTTATTATTCACAATGGCGACAATTTCATATGCCTTTTCGGGAAAAATAACATCGCCATCTTCAGTACCATCAACGGTAAACTCAACCGATTGCGGATCAATTTCGTAAATCCCCTTAATGACAATAGACATTACGCCGCCATCTTACGGTATTCCATGATGCGCTTTTCCATTTCAGGGCGGAAATGTTTAATCAATCCCTGCACCGGCCACGCCGCCGCATCACCAAGAGCACAAATCGTGTGCCCTTCAATCTCTTTGGTTATTTCAAAGAGCTGATCAATTTCCTCTACCGTGGCGTTCCCGGCAACCATGCGTTTCATCATCCGCCAGACCCAGCCAGTCCCCTCGCGGCACGGCGTGCATTGACCACAGCTTTCATGCATATAGAACTGTGACAAACGGCAAATAGCTTGGATCACATCGGTAGACTTATCCATAACAATAACGCCAGCCGTCCCCAAGCCCGTTCCAACCTCACGCAAGGAATCAAAATCCATGCGAATGGTGTCACATGTCGATTTCGGTAACATCGGCGTTGATGAACCACCCGGAATAACCGCGAGCAAATTATCCCAGCCACCACGAACGCCGCCGCAATGTTTATCAATAAGCTCTTTTAAAGGAATACCCATTTCTTCTTCAACATTACAAGGCTGCTCAACATGTCCTGAAATACAAAACAGCTTTGTGCCTGCATTTTTCTCATCTCGGCCAATTCCTGCGAACCACTTCCCACCGCGCCGTAATATGGTGGGCACAACGGCAATCGTTTCAACATTATTCACCGTTGTCGGGCAAGAATACAACCCCGCCATAGCAGGAAACGGAGGCTTGTTCCTCGGCTGCCCTTTTTTACCCTCGATAGATTCGATCAATGCAGTTTCTTCACCACAAATATACGCACCGCCGCCGCGATGAACAATAATATCAAAATCCCAACCAGAACCCGCGGCATTCTTACCGAGCAGCCCCGCATCATAGGCCTCATGAATGGCCTTCCAAAGGTTCGAACTTTCATTATAAAATTCGCCACGCACATAAATATAGGCCGCATGCGCGCCCATTGCAAAACCTGCAATCAACGCACCTTCAATCAATTTATGCGGATCATTACGAAGAATATCACGGTCTTTACATGTCCCCGGCTCCGACTCATCAGCATTAATAACCAAATAATGCGGCTTCCCCGAATCCTTTGGCATGAACGACCATTTCAAACCCGTTGGAAAGCCCGCTCCACCGCGACCACGAAGCCCCGAAGCCTTCATTTCATCAATAATCCACTCAGGCCCCTTTTTGATAATATCCTTGGTCTTATCCCAGTCACCACGCTTTTTCGCGGCCTTCAAAGAAAACTCTTCCCACCCGTATAGATTGGTAAATATTCTGTCTTTATCGTTTAACATTTACTTTTTCACCACCATTAATCTGTAATTACCAAAACCATGCGTCATAAGGCGCTTAATAACTTTTACAGTTACAAAGACTCCTAAAAGACCTCCCAACAACATGGATGGTGTTTGAATGCTCTCAGGAGGTGTTTTCGCAACAACAGCTATAATTCCAATTACAAATCCAGCACCAGCACCAGCAAGTAATGCCAAGGGAACCGCCCGCCACATCATTGCCCACCAAATCTGCAATGCTAATTTATCTGAGGGTAATTCACTGCTCATCAAACCACCTTCGCTTTCTTTGCTATATCTTTAAGCGTCGTAGGCCCCGAAGACGGCATAGAATCACGTCGCCCAACTTGTGAACCAATCGTCGGTTTTAAATCCTCAGAAAGCTGGCTGATCACTTCTTTCATGTTTTCAGGCGTCAGGTCTTCGTAATAATCATCATTAATCTGAACCATCGGTGCGTTCACACATGCGCCAAGACATTCAACTTCCATCAATGAAAATTTCCCATCCGCCGTGGTTTCACCCATACCAATACCAAGCTCATCCTTTACCGCGTCAACAATTTTACCTGACCCACAAAGCCAACATGGCGTCGTCGTGCAAAACTGCACCAGATATTTCCCAACGGGCGCGGTATTATACATAGAGTAAAACGAAGCAACTTCGTAAACCTTCACAGGCGGCATATCCAGAATTTCCGCAATCTTATCCATCGCGGCGCGTGAAATCCATCCCCCATAAGGCGGCGAAGCCTTCGCGCCCTCTTCCGCCGTTTGGCGCTGCGCCAGATCAAGCAAAGGCATCACGGCCGATTGCTGCCTCCCAGCAGGGTAAAGCTTGATAATATCTTTCGCCTTTGCCATGAACCCCTTATTGAATTCAAAGCTCTCTGGCTGATAATCTGCATGTAAATCAAATGGTTTTTTCATAGTGTAAACTCGTTACTATCACTCGCCCTCTTCCAAGGCGGATTATAATTTTCAAAACTTTCTTGAACCCTACCGATTGCAGGAAGAATTTTATCAGTAGCTTGATGCTGCTCTCCTGCAAAAGAAATAAGCTTATCAAATAAACTCAAATATTCATCTCTAACAACATCATCTTGATTAACGACAAATTCAGCCTCAAAAGACATATCGCGTATTCTCTTTACAACACCACCAAATTCATCATCAGCCTCAGTTTTGAACTCTTGCAAAAACTCCACAGATAGCGCAATTTCATCTTCTAAACTCATCGATCAATCTCCCCGAAAACAATATCGAGTGATCCAATAATCGAAACAGTATCGGCAAGTTGATGTCCCTTGCTCATAAAGTCAAGTGCCTGTAAATGCGGGAAGCCAGGGGCGCGAATGTGACAGCGATATGGCTTATTCGACCCATCTGCGACCAAAAGAACACCAAACTCACCCTTTGGTGCCTCAACGGCGGTATAGGTTTCCCCTGCAGGAACATGAAACCCTTCGGTGAACAATTTAAAGTGGTGGATCAAAGCCTCCATAGAGTTTTTCATCTCTGCGCGTGGTGGCGGCGTGACCTTATAATCATTCACGCGGACATAACCTTCGGGCATTTTCTCAATCGCTTGCTTCATAAGCTTGATTGATTCATACATCTCGGCTATACGCACCAAATAACGCGCATAACAATCACCCGTCTTCCCAGCAGGAATATCAAAATCAAGCTCGTCATAAACTTCATAAGGCTGTGATTTGCGTAAGTCCCATGCAACACCAGAACCACGAAGCATCGGCCCGGAAAAGCCCCAATCTTGCGCCTCTTCCGTGGTTACAACACCGATATCAACGGTGCGTTGCTTGAAGATACGATTATCAGTCAACAAGCTTTCAAGGTCAGCCAAAAACTTAGGTAAGTTCTCGCACCAATCAAGGATATCTTCGGCCAAGCCATCGGGCATATCCTGTGCGACACCGCCAACACGGAAATAATTCGCATGCAACCGCGCGCCACAAACACGCTCATAGAATTCCATCCCCTTTTCACGCTCTTCAAACCCCCAAAGTGCAGGCGTCAAAGCCCCAACATCAAGCGCAAAAGTCGTGATATTAAGAATATGGTTAAGAACCCGACCAAGCTCACAATACAAAACACGTATATACTGCGCGCGCCTAGGTGCCGTAATTCCAAGCAGATTTTCAGTCGCCAAAACAAAAGCATGCTCCTGATTCATCGGCGCAACGTAATCAAGGCGATCAAAATACGGGATAGCTTGAGTATAAGTTTTATACTCGATCAGTTTTTCAGTCCCACGATGAAGCAAGCCAATATGCGGGTCTGCCCGTTCAACAATTTCCCCCTCCATCTCCAGTACAAGGCGTAAAACACCATGCGCTGCGGGATGTTGCGGCCCGAAATTCATTGTGTAGGGCTTAATTTGTGTTTCATCCGCCACCATAACATCGGGCGTATCAACTCTATCCTTCAGAGGCATGATCTTCACCCTCCACTTCTTCTTTATCAGACACTATATTTTCATTCGTACTTACCCACCCATGCGGCGGCATTGCGCCCTTCTCATCCCCCGGAAGCTGAACATCAACCATCCCTTCCCACGGACTTTCAAAATCAAAACGACGAAAATCTTGCTGCAACTGAACGGGTTCATACACAACACGCTTTTGTTCCTCATCATAACGAAGCTCAACATATCCCGTTAACGGGAAGTCCTTACGTTGTGGATGCCCGTCAAACCCATAATCTGTCAAAATGCGGCGCAAATCAGGATTACCAGAGAACATTACCCCATACATATCCCAAATCTCGCGCTCATACCATCCCGCGGAACTAAACACACCAACGACAGATGGAACAATTTGCTCATCCTCAATCTGAACTTTGACACGAACACGATTGTTTTGCGTCATAGAAAGCATCGTATAAACAACCTCAAAACGCAAAGCACGATCTGGATAGTCAACACCACAAACATCAAGGAGAACAGTGAACTCACACTCCCTATCATCGCGCAAAAACTGCAACACATTGCATATATCTTCTGCGCGCGCAGTGAAAACAAGCTCATCCGCCAGAAAGCTATGTTCAATAACTTTCTTATCAAGCTTCTCAGAAATATAATCTGCAAGATCTATAAAAGACTCATCGGGCAATGCGTGTGTCCTCTCTCTGAATCTTTTTCTGTAACTGCATTATACCGTAAATCATGCCTTCCGCAGTTGGCGGGCAACCTGGAATATATATATCAACAGGAACGATGCGATCACACCCGCGCACGACAGAATAAGAATAATGATAATACCCGCCCCCATTTGCACATGACCCCATGGAAACAACCCAACGTGGCTCTGGCATTTGGTCATAAACACGGCGCAAAGCAGGCGCCATTTTATTCGTAAGGGTGCCCGCTACAATCATCACGTCTGATTGACGGGGCGATGGACGAGGAATCATACCAAACCTATCCATGTCATAACGACTCATATACGCATGGATCATCTCCACCGCGCAACACGCCAAACCAAACGTCATCGGCCATAAAGACCCCGTACGAGCCCAATCAAAAAGATTATCCGCATTCGTAAGTAAGAACCCCTTCTCATTAAGCGTCTTCGATATAGCCGCAGGAACAACATCCTGCTCAGCCGCAGGAGGAAGACTCGCACCACTTTGCAAGCCATATTCAGGCGCTTTAATAATGTGTTTGTCATGCCCCATATGGCAAAACCCCTATTCTTTTATTCCCATTCAAGACCGCCCTTTTTCCACTCATACACAAACCCAACGGTAAGCACAGAAAGAAAAACGACCATAGACCAAAAACCAAAAGCACCAATTTTCCCAAGGGTAATAGCCCAAGGAAAAAGAAACGCAATTTCGAGGTCAAAAATAATAAAAAGCAATGTAACCAAGTAAAACCGCACATCAAATTTGTGCCGCGCATCAGAAAACGCATCAAATCCACACTCATATGCAGATAACTTCTCTGTATCAGGATTACGAACCCCAACCAACAATGACCCCATAACCATAGCCACGGAAATAACCGCCGCGATAGCAAGGAAAATCAATATAGGTAAATACTCCAGAAGGAAGCCGTTAGATGCCATTGCAAAGAATCTTTCTAAACCAAAAAGTTTACCGTACTTGTTTAACAGCTTAAGCCACCAAAGAAAATACCCATTAGGTAAAGTTTTCACATTTTTTCCAATAAAAAAACCGCTATGAAGCGGCTTTTAAATTATTGATCTTAAATGGCGCGAGTGACGAGACTTGAACTCGCGGCCTCCGCCGTGACAGGGCGGCGCTCTAACCAACTGAGCTACACCCGCGCATCTAAGATGGAGAGTGTGATACCATCGTTATTGCAATTCAGTCAAGCACGTTCTTTCAACAAACAGCATTTTTTTGACTTTTTTTACGATAACATTTCCATAGGGTCTGAATATGATAGATTAAGCGCCTGCGCCACAGCCCTGTTCGTGCACCTGCCATGACAAATATTAAGCCCGGCCATGAAATTAGAATCACCGCACAACGCCTCTTTCCAGCCCTTATCCAGCAAATCCAAAAGATATGGCAACACAGAGTGATTGAGCGCCAGCGCAGAGGTAAGCGGGACAGCTCCAGGCATGTTGGCAACGCAATAGTGAACAATCCCCCCCTCTGTATAAACGGGGCTATCATGTGTCGTAGCACGACTTGTTTCAAAACAGCCCCCCTGATCAATGGCTATATCAACCATCACCGCGCCGCGCTTCATTGTTTTTAAATGCTCGCGCCTTACCAATTTAGGCGCAGACGCACCGGGAATTAAAACCGCACCAATAACCAGATCAGCATTAATCAATGCCTTATCCAAAGTATCAGTATTCGAATATACAATATTGGCGCGACCATGAAAGTAATCATCCAAATACCGCATACGATCATTAGATTTTTCTAAAATAGTAACATTTGCGCCAAGACCCGTTGCCATTTGCGCGGCATGAAAACCAGACACACCACCACCAAGAATAAGAACTTCTGCGGGCTTAACGCCCGGAACGCCACCAATTAAACGCCCAAGGCCACCCATATGCTTTTGTAAATAATATGCCCCAACCTGAACGGATAACCGCCCCGCTATCTCGCTCATCGGCTCCAGCAGTGGCAAGCCACGCCCATTACGCCCCGTAACCGTTTCATAGGCAATTGCCGCACATCCCGAATCAATAAGCCCCGTTGCCTGTTTCGGATCAGCCGCCAAATGCAGATAAGTAAAGAGGACATGATCAGGCCGCAGCATTTTCCACTCAACCTCTTGTGGTTCCTTAACTTTCACAATCAAATCAGATTGATCAAAAACATCCCTCGCCGAATCAATGATGGTCGCCCCGACCTCTTTGTAATGCGAATCAGTAAAGTTAATCCCCTCACCCGCACCACTTTCCACAAAAACTTCGTGCCCGCGCACCGTAAGCTCCTTAACAGATGACGGTACAAGCCCCACGCGATGCTCTAATATTTTGATTTCTTTCGGTACACCAATACGCATAGGAATCCCCTCACTTATATAATTGAAAACAGGGCTTAATTGTAATGGATTTTAAACGCTAAAAACAGAACAGACTATGCTGCATCGCCATATCGTTTTTGAACATATTCATTAACCAAAACTTGAAACTCCTCGGCGATTTTATCACCGCGTAACGTGTGCGCCTTCTTGCCATCAATAAACACAGGTGCAACAGGCGATTCCCCGGTTCCGGGAAGGCTGATCCCAATATCGGCATGCTTGCTTTCTCCCGGCCCATTCACGATGCAGCCCATAACGGCCACCTTCATGGTTTCCACACCCTTATATTGCTTCGCCCATTTGGGCATACTGATATCAAGGTGACGCTGAATATCCTGTGCAAGCTCTTGGAAATATGTGCTTGTCGTGCGCCCACAACCAGGGCAGGCCGAAACTTCAGGCATGAAAGAACGTATCCCGAGCGATTGCAAAATCTCACGGCAAACGCGCACCTCTAACGTGCGATCACCATTTGGCTCTGGCGTTAACGATGCGCGAATCGTATCGCCAATCCCCTGATTGAGAAGTATCCCCTCACCCAGAGCCGTCGCAACAATCCCCTTTGATGCCATTCCAGCCTCCGTCAAGCCAAGATGCAGCGCATAATCCGAGCGCGCCGCCAAGGCCGTATAAACAGCGATCAAATCCTGAACGCGGCTAACCTTCGCAGAAAGAATAATTTTATCCTTGCCCAGGCCAATATCTTCGGCCTGTTTTGCACTGATCAGCGCGGATTGAACAAGTGTTTCTCGCATAATCTCATCAGATGGCAACGGGGTATCACGCTTTGCATTTTCATCCATTAATCTCATAGCAAGCGCCTGATCCAAACTCCCCCAGTTTACACCAATACGAACGGCCTTATCATATTTGATGGCCACCTCAATCATTTGTTCATATTGGCCATCGCGCTTTTTCCCAAAACCGACATTCCCAGGATTAATACGATATTTATCAAGCGCGCGCGCCATGTCAGGATGATCATTAAGCAATGTATGCCCGTTATAGTGAAAACACCCCGCCAAGGGCACGTCTAAACCTTCCGCGTCCAAACGCTCACGTAGGCGCGCAACACCTATTGATGCCGCATCATTATTGACAGTAACACGAACAACTTCCGACCCCGCACGAAACAACTGCTTCACTTGCTCAAATGTCTTATCAACATCGGCGGTATCGGTATTGGTCATAGATTGCACAACAACAGGCGCACCACCACCAATAGTGATATTACGCACTTTCACGGCGTAGGTTTTATGACGATGAATTTCCTGCAAAGCAACCATAGGCGATACCTAATATAAAACACACCCTAAGGTCAACGAATAAGATTAATGCAACGTTCCATTCCCGCCATTGATCATAAAGTGAGCAAAGATTGATGCCGCATACCCAAGAGCAATAACAGGCGCCCATCTAAGATGAGAGAAAAACGTATAATACCCACGCGCAACTCCCATTAAGGCAACCCCCGCAGCCGAACCAATCGAGAGCATACTCCCCCCAACGCCACAAGTCAGGGTAACAAGTAACCACTGAAAATGATCCATTTCAGGGTTCATCGTAAGAACCGCAAACATAACAGGGATATTGTCAATTAATGCCGAAGCAACACCAAGCATAATATTGGTAAAACTTGGTCCAAACCCAGTATAGAACGTCGTCGACATAAGCTCTAAATATCCAAGGAACCCAAGCCCGCCAACGCTGAAAATAACACCAAAGAAGAATAACAATGTATCCCATTCTGCCGCCGCAACATTATCAAGTATATCAAATTCTTTGTCTTTCACCTGTCCAGTTTGACGAATAACCCACGCTGTAATCATAAGCAATGATAACCCCGTCATCATGCCCATAAATGGTGGCAATCCAAGAAGCTGCTCGAGCCCAACAGCCATCGCAATCGTTGAGAACCCAAGAAGTATAATAACTTTAGCCCCCTGCTTCATCTCAACTTTCTCATCAATAGTCTCGGGGCGCTCTTTAGATATAAAGAAACTCATTACAACCGCAGGGACAAGAAAGTTCACCAACGATGGGAAGAACAAGGCAAAGAATTCAAAAAACTCAACATGCCCCGCCTGCCAAACCATAAGAGTGGTAATATCTCCGAATGGACTAAACGCACCACCCGCATTTGCCGCAGACACAATGTTAATACAACCAAGCGTGATGAAACGCGCATTAGAATGCCCAACCGCCATAATAACCGCGCCCATAACAAGCGCCGTAGTCAAATTATCTGCAATCGGGGAAAGGAAAAATGCAAGGAAGCCAGTCGCCCAGAAGAGCTGACGCAAAGTCATCCCAGACAAAACGAGTTTCATGCGGATAACTGCAAAAACATTACGATTTTCAAGTGCACTTATATATGTCATCGCAGCCAAAAGAAACAACATAAGACTCGCATATTCTTCCAAGCCATGAACAATAGCGCTGTGGAGACCATGCTTATCAATCCCATATTCAGGGGCAATAAACGCAATTACAATCCATATCAATCCTGCACCAAGCATAACAGGCTTGGACTTACGCATATGCGTATACTCCTCTGCCAAAACCGCCATATAAGACAAAACAAACAAAGCAATACAGAGCAATCCCGCCCAATGCATTCCAACATTCATATTATGATTGCCTGCCCCCTCGCCTGCCGAAGCAAAAAGCGGTAATGCAGAAAAGCCTATAAGAGTAATAATAATGGGAAGAAGTCTTAAAATCATGATCTTTAACTGATATCCAATGGTTAATTTGATGTGTTAAATACCATAGAAGCCACACTCGACCAAGCGCAATCGCCCCTAAAAAATAAAATATAGCCATCATATGAAAAAACTGATACATTCTGCCAATCTAAACAAGATTATTTCTTGACACGGGGGTGGCTTTATGGTTATTTCCAACGCCTGTGACATAAGGCACATATAAATATAAACATATAAGACGGAATTTAAAGCGATGTTTGCTGTTATTAAAACTGGTGGAAAACAGTATAAAGTACAAAAAGACGATAAGCTTCTTGTTGAAAAACTTGAAGGAAATGAAGGCGATAAGGTCACTTTAGACGAAGTTCTAATGATTGCTGATGGTAAAACATCAAAAATTGGTGAGCCAATGGTCAAAGGCGCAAGCGTTGAAGCAACGGTTGTTACACAAACACGTGGCCCAAAAATCACGGTCTTCAAAAAGAAACGTCGTCAAAATTACCGTCGTAAAAAAGGTCACCGTCAAGATCTAACAATGATCCAAATTACAAACATCAAAGCGGCATAAGCCCACAAAAGAATTTTAGGAGATAAATCATGGCACATAAAAAAGCAGGTGGTAGTTCCAGAAACGGTCGCGACTCAGTCGGTCGTCGCCTCGGAATTAAAAAATATGCTGGTGAAACAGTTTTGGCTGGAAACATTCTTGTTCGTCAACGCGGAACAAAATGGAATCCTGGCAAAAATGTTGGCCTTGGTAAAGATCATACAATTTTCGCACTTTTGGATGGACAAGTTTTGTACACAAAAGGCAAAGGCGATAAATCAATCGTAAATATCGTTCCATCAAATGATGCGACGAAAACGGCGCAGGCTGCGGAATAAGATATTCCCCAAATCATGTTTTCTAAAGGGGGATCATATTCCCCCTTTTTTGATGAGATAAATCAGTAAAATAGTTCGACGAAAGAACATAAAATGAAATTCCTTGATTTCGCAAAAATTCATATTCAAAGTGGAAAAGGCGGCCCTGGCTGCGTTTCATTTCACCGTGAGAAATATGTGGAATTCGGCGGACCCGATGGCGGAAATGGCGGAAAAGGTGGCGACATATATTTCGAAGTTGTCGAAACCCTCAACACCCTTATTGACTTCAGATACCAACAACACTTCAAAGCTGAACCCGGAAAAAACGGATCAGGACGCAATCGCACAGGCGCAGGCGGCGATGATCTAACCATACGCGTCCCCGTTGGAACAGAAATATTAGATGCCGATCAAGAAACAGTTCTCGCAGATCTAAGCGAGGCAGGTACGATCATAAAGTTTCTAAAAGGCGGCGATGGCGGCCACGGCAACGCGCATTATAAAAGCGCAACAAATCAGGCTCCACGCAAGTTCACACCTGGCTGGCCTGGTCATGAAATGGAAATATGGCTCCGCCTCAAACTTATTGCCGATGTCGGCTTGGTTGGCCTTCCCAATGCGGGAAAATCAACATTCCTTGCCGCATGCTCAAACGCAAAACCTAAAATCGCCGACTACCCCTTTACAACACTACACCCAAATTTAGGCGTGGTTCAGGCCGGAAATCGAGATTTCGTTATCGCCGATATTCCGGGGTTAATCGAAGGCGCGCATGAAGGCCAAGGTCTAGGCGATCGATTCTTAGGGCATGTAGAGCGCACATCCGTCCTTTTACACATTATTGATTGCACGCAAGATGATCTAGTCGGCGCATATAAAACGATTCGTCATGAGCTCAAAGAATATGGCGCAGAGCTCGCAAATCGCCCTGAAATCATCGTAATTAACAAGGCCGACGCACTGGGCGAAGAGCTTGCAAAGGACCAGGCAGAAACCCTTGAAAAAGCCATCGGCAAAAAAGTGCATATAATGTCCGCCGTATCAGGTGAAAACACACGCGACATTTTGCACATGCTCGCCGATATCGTGTATAAAGAAAAATACGGAACAGAAGAAGACACATCATTCGACCCATGCCATTAACGCCGCAAAGCATTATCGAAAACTCAGAGCTCATCATCATAAAGATTGGCTCGGTTCTAATTCGTGGGCAAGGAATAGAGGATATAAATCAAAGCTGGCTTAACGCCTTGGCACAAGATGTCCAGTCATTAAAAAAACAAGGAAAGCGTGTCGTTATTGTGTCATCAGGCGGCGTAGCCTTAGGGCGCAAAGCTCTTGGCATCCCCGCAAATATTCCACCCTCATCAATCCCATTGGCAAAAAAACAGGCCGCCTCCTCTGTCGGGCAATATCATATGTTCAACGGATATTTTAAAGCATTCGAAAAAATTGGAATTACTGCCGCTCAAGTCCTTTTAACCATGGGCGAAACGGAAAACCGCCGCATGAATTTAAATGCACGCGAAACCCTGACAACATTATTAGATAACGACATTATTCCAATCATTAATGAAAACGACACCGTTTCAACAGGTGAAATCCGCTTCGGCGATAATGACCGCTTGGCCGTGCGCGTCGCGCAAATGATAATGGCCGATAGCGTGGTCTTGCTCTCTACCGCCGATGGCTTATATACGGACAACCCTGATAAAAACGACAATGCCGTGCATATCCCATTGGTTGAAGCAATTACGCAAGAGCATGTGAAAATGGCCGGTGACGCAGTTGCAGGGTTAAGCACTGGCGGTATGAAAAGCAAAATAGAAGCGGCAATAAGCGCCAATAAGGCGGGCATTCATTTAATGATGTGCGATGGCCGCCTGAAACATTCCCTCGCAAATCTTTGCGAAGAAAACAACGATAAAAAATCAACGCTGTTCGTAGCACAAAAAAGCGATGCCAATGCTCGCAAAATTTGGATTCAATCCCATATGAGCCCCAAAGGCGTTATCATGCTTGATGATGGCGCCGTAACCGCCCTAAAATCAGGGAGAAGCCTACTCCCAATCGGCGTTATTTCGGTCTCAGGCGATTTCCGCCGTGGTGACCCCGTTATCATTAAAGATCAGCACGGCATAAAGCTCGGTATGGGGCTGGCGGCATATAACGCCAATGATGCCCTTAAAATTATAGGCAAAGCCAGCGATAAAATTGCTGATATCCTTGGATATATCGGCCGTGATGAGCTTATCCATCGCAATGATATGGTTCTTGAAAACTAATGTCATCCTGAACGTAGTGAAGGACCTCAGATTCTTCGGCTACACCTCAGAATGACAGCCTCCCCTTCGCCTCTTCCCAACTTTCTTTTGTAACCTCCCACACATCACACTTGAATTCTTTTCCGCGAACAATTTCTGTTTTGTTACCTATAAAGCGAGCCCCCGTTTTTTCTTTTACACGCCGAGAGCTTACATTTCCCTTTAGGTTGCGGACCGTAATTTTTTCAAGACCACATTGATTAAACATATAATCTTGCGTGATGCACACCGCTTCGGTCATGAACCCTTTTCCCTGAAAGGGCTCCGCCAACCAAAACCCTCGCTTAGGATTTTTTTCAGCAAGGCGACAATAATCGATACGCCCTATAAATTCTTTTGTGCTTTTTAAAATAATGACCCAACTTAATTGATTTCCTTTTTGCACCTCTGATAAAACGTCTTGAATTTGTGTCCGAGCACCATCATCTGGGTATGGCCAAGGCGCTGTAACATACTTAATAATATTCCAGTTATTAAAATTTTTCTGAACCTCTGGCGCATCATCAATAGTAATCGGACGCAAAATCAATCGAGGTGTTTTCAAAATCGGTGTTTTCATCCATTATATCTACTCACCCGAATCGAGGATGTCAAAACATGCGTACAGACTTACCAAAAACAATTTACCTCAAAGATTATAAGCCCTTTCCTTTTAGTATCGAAAAAATCGATGCTAATTTCGATTTACAATCGGAATTTTCGATTATAACGGTAAAATCTGTCTATAAACGCTTGGAAAAGGGTGCTGATCTATTTCTTTTTGGTGAGGATTTAGATCTGCAATCCCTCAAAATCGATGGCAAAGAGCATACGGATTTTGAAAAGAACGACTCCTCTCTCACCGTGAAAAACACCCCTGATGAGTTCGAGCTTGAGATCATCACAAAGATTTACCCCGATAAAAACACAAGGCTAGAGGGGCTTTATATGTCTGGTGGGAATTACTGCACTCAATGCGAAGCCGAGGGTTTCCGCCGCATTACATATTTCCCCGACCGCCCGGATGTCATGACAATATACACTGTTCGAATTGAGGCCGATAAGAAATTCCCCGTCCTTTTATCAAACGGAAACCGTATTGATGGCGGCGAATCTGGCGCTGATCGGCACTTTACAATCTGGGAAGACCCGCATCCAAAGCCTTGCTATCTCTTCGCTTTGGTGGCCGGCGACCTCACCCATATACATGACACATTCACCACCAAATCAGGCAACGAAGTAGATTTATACATATATGTCCGCCCAGGGGATGAGGGGCAATGCGCCCACGCAATGGACAGCCTGAAACGATCTATGAAATGGGATGAAGAGGTTTACGGATTGGAATATGACCTCGACCTGTTTAACATTGTCGCGGTTAGTGACTTTAACATGGGCGCGATGGAAAATAAATCACTCAATATTTTCAACACCGCTCTTGTTCTCGCGCATCAGGACACCGCCACAGATCAAGACTTCATGCGCGTTGAAAGTGTTATCGCACATGAATACTTCCACAACTGGAGCGGAAACCGCGTGACCTGCCGTGATTGGTTCCAATTATCTCTCAAAGAAGGCCTGACTGTTTTCCGCGATCAGGAATTCTCCGCCGACACCCATTCCCGTGATGTGCAGCGCATTGATGACGTCAATCACTTACGCAGGTTCCAGTTTTCGGAAGATGCGTCCCCCCTTTCGCACCCCATCCGCCCCGATAACTATATTGAAATCAATAACTTCTATACCATGACAGTGTATGAAAAAGGCGCAGAAGTCATTCGGATGATGCGTACATTACTAGGCACAGAAAACTACCGCAAAGGCACAGATTTGTACTTTGCCCGCCATGATGGCCAAGCCGTAACATGTGATGATTTCGTCCAAGCCATGGAGGATGCAACAGGTTACGACATGTCACAATTCCGCCTTTGGTATTCGCAAGCAGGCACGCCCGAACTCACCTTTAAAGGGGAATATGATAATGCCTCAAACAATTACAAAATCACATTATCCCAAATCATTCCTGACACCACAGGTCAAAAAGATAAAAAACCAATGGTTATCCCCTTATCCATCGGCCTTTTAGATGAGCATGGCAAAGATATAACCGAAACTCAAACGCTTATCCTAAATGAAAAAATTCAAGAATTTAATATTCCCAATGTAGCCTCAGAGCCGACACCATCGGTCCTAAGGAATTTTTCGGCGCCCGTAAAGCTAAATATTAGCCTAGATGATACGGCGCTAAAACACCTCATGCTGCATGACCGTGACGGATTCAACCGTTGGGAGGCAGGGCAACGATATTATCACCTGATCATCAAAAACATGGTGGAAAATAATGCGGATATCCCCGAAAGCTTTCTGAATGCCTATGGGGAACTTATAAATTCCGCATTAGACGAAAACCATGATAAGGCCCTGCTCTCTCGCATGATGAGCTTGCCCGATATCCCAACATTGATCCAACATTATAACCCCGCCGATCCAAGCGTACTATTCAAAACACGTGAAAAAATCCTCGCGGCAATTAAACGAACACATAAGGCAACGCTTGAAAAAATTTACAAACTAAACGAGTCTGATTCTCCATTCGCGATTGATGCAAACGCCGTTGCAAGGCGTAGTCTCCGTAATACATGCCTAAGCCTTCTTACTGCAACACACGGAACCGGCTGCGCTAAAATGGCAAGCACGCATTATAATGATGCCGATAATATGACAGATCGTGTCGCTGCTCTTGCAACCCTCGCATCTAATAAAAACCCCGAAAGCACCGCCGCATTTAAGGATTTCTATACCCGATTCAAGGAATACCCGCTCGTCATTGATAAATGGTTTTCCATGCAGTCCACATCAACATTGCCAGGTGCCCTCACGCATATTAAGGCATTAAGAAACCACGCAGATTTCAACATTAAAAATCCAAATCGTGTGCGCTCGCTCTATTCTGCATTCGCAATGAATAACCCCGTACTTTTTCACCAAGAAGACGGATCAGGCTATGCTTTCTTAAAAGACGGCATTACAGAGCTGAACACGATAAACCCGCAAATCGGCGCGCGTCTTCTAACACCATTACGCGAATGGAGGCGCTTCACCCCCGATCGTCAGGAAAAAATGCAAGCCGCATTAAGCGAAATTTTAGAAATAAAGGACATCGCCCCTGACATATTTGAAATCGCCAGCAAAAGCCTGAAAGGCTGAATCTATGCCTGATTTTTCATACGAGGATCAGCATGAAGGAATCATTTGCGGCGTAGATGAGGTCGGCAGAGGCCCGCTCGCAGGGCCAGTCGTGGCCGCCGCCGTGATTATCCCCCATAATAAACGCAAGCTTGATTTCATAGCCATGATCACCGATAGCAAAAAGCTATCCTTAAAAAAACGGGAATACCTATACGATGAAATTGCAACGCATTTTCCCTATGCCATCGCCAAAATAACGCCGCAAGAAATAGACGACATTAATATCTTGCAGGCATCATTAAAAGCCATGAAAAACGCCTGTGAAAAACTGCCGCATATAGATTACGCATTAATAGACGGAAATAAAACGCCCAAAGACCTTCCCTGCCCCGCGCAAACCATTGTTAAGGGAGATTCGAAATCTGTAAGCATAGCCGCCGCATCAATCATTGCAAAAGTTCATCGTGACCGAATAATGCAGGATTTAGACAAAAAATTTCCGCATTATGGATGGGCAAAAAATGCGGGATACCCCACGCAACAACACCGCGAAGCTCTCCTCACTCATGGCACCACTCCCCATCACCGCAAATCATTTGCCCCTGTGCGCGCCGTTCTAGATTCAATAAAACTATCTGCATAAAAGCCACCACCTAAAGCATTGACTCAGTTATGGGAATCAAAAAAAATTTATATTTTTTTCTTGACCCGGAGTCCCAAATGACTCATGATTCGACTTCAATAATCAAAAGGATTTCGAAATGTCGAGTCAAAAAAATACATTATCCACAGACCGTATAATCATTGGTGACTGCGTTCAAAATATGAAGTCATTACCGAAAGAGTCAGTTGATTGTATTTTTGCCGACCCGCCATATAACCTTCAACTTGGTGGAGATTTACACCGCCCCAATAATTCAAAAGTTGACGCAGTTAATAATGAATGGGACAAATTCGACAGCCTCAAGGCTTATGATAATTTTACGCGTGAATGGCTCGGCGCAGCGCGTGACACACTAAAGCCCGATGGCTCAATCTGGGTAATCGGCAGCTACCACAATATTTTCCGCCTTGGCTATATCTTACAAGATATGGGGTTTTGGGTTTTGAACGACATTATTTGGCGCAAGTCAAACCCAATGCCAAACTTCCGTGGGCGACGCTTTACAAATGCCCATGAAACAATGATTTGGGCATCAAAATCAGAAAAATCAAAATATTATTTTAACTACGACGCAATGAAATCACTAAACGAAGACCTGCAAATGCGGAGCGACTGGTACTTACCACTTTGCACGGGCAGCGAACGCCTTAAGGATGCAGGAGGCAAAAAGGCACACCCAACACAAAAACCAGAAAGCTTGCTACATCGCGTTCTTATGGCCTCAACACGCAAAGACGATGTTGTGCTTGACCCATTCTTCGGCACAGGAACAACAGGCGCAGTGGCAAAAAAACTTGGTCGCAAATTCATAGGTTTAGAACGCGACCAAACTTATGCGGCATACGCACAAGATCGTATTGATGCAATCGATCCACTTAAACCAAACCTTGTTGAGAACAAACCAAAACGCGAACAACCAAGAATTCCCTTCGGGACATTAATTGAACGCGGGTTGCTAAAACCTGGCGCAGTCTTAACCGATTCAAAACAGCGCCACAAAGCAACAGTACACGCCGATGGCTCTATCATGGTGCAAAACCGCATCGATCAAACCCGTGGTTCTATTCACAAGGTGGGAGCGGCTCTACAAAATGCACCATCATGTAATGGCTGGACATATTGGCATTATATGGATGGAAAGAAAAAACTTCCTATCGATAATCTGCGTGAACAAATAAGATCCGAAAACATCGGAAGCGCCTAAGACATGGAAGAAGAATATAGCAAAATTCTTATCAATGGCCTCACCATAGAGATGAGCGCGGGGATATATGATTTTGAAAAAGACAAAAAACAACGCGTTATTTTTGATTTAGAGATTACGGTGAAAAACAGCCAATCGCCGCAAAATATTAATGATGTTGTGTCCTACGAAACAATATGCACAAATATTGAAAATCTGTGCCAATCACAACATTATGATTTATTAGAGACACTAGCAGAAGACATATACACAAAATGCTTGTCAGATGACAAAATCCTCCACACCGAACTAATAATCAAAAAGCCAGACATTATAAAAAATACCGAAAGCGTAGGAATTAAGTTAGCAAGAAAAAATTTAGCACACTAATGCAAAACCCCCGCCCCTTTTGATTTCTCTTTTAAAATCTCATATTGCTCCTGAAGCCCCATATAAAGTTTATTACGGTCTTTCGTCGTAATATAATTCTGTGAAAACATTAAATTTTCTTTTGTAGTGTCCTCATACACATCAAACCCCTCAAGAATACCAAGCATTTGCACGGCTTGTAAATCACGTGAGTTTGTCCCTAATAATTTGCCATTAGTGAAAATTTTAACCTTAAGATTCAAAATGGCATCTCTGTATTTGTAAACCATACTCATGGGCGGAGAATCGCTGACATTATAAGCCTTCAAAGCCATAGCATAACGTCTTTTCACATAATCATTGGCAACATCTGGCTTCATGGGAATGCCCGTTAATGTAAATGGTCGGCTGAACTCCAAAACCACAACACGCGGATATGTCTCACTAAATCTCTGAGTTATTATACAAAGCTTATCTTTATAATCAGTCGAATAAACCTCAAAACGCCTCACTGATATAATTTCATACCCCTCCGCCAAAGAGAACATCTCTTTACGCAAATCATATTCCTTTAACTTAATGGGTATAGCAAACTCAAATCTCGTAGGAAAATCGGCGCTATTATTTTCAAGGTACTTACGCGTAGCGACCCTAATTTTGCTCCACTCAAATTCATCAGTGTAATATTCCTTATAAATAGCACACTCATTAATGCTGGCAAAAAGATCCACTGCCTTGTCATCTTCAAATTTATACAATCCCACAGCCCAGTATAACAATGACAGAGCTTGATTCGTCGGTGTTTCATATACATTAACATTAGAGACTGCGTCGCCAAACTCACCAATAACTTTGGCGCCAGGCCCATCGTCAGAAGATAAGAATTTATCCTCATAACCAACAATATAATCTTCAACATTTGCATAAGAAGGCCAAGCAAAAGAAAACAGTAAAGACACACCTGCAACCAATAACAAATTCAGTATATTCAATTTATTTTTAAGCATAAAAATCCAATCAACTAACGCACATAATGATAACAAATTATTCAAAGAATTTAAAACAGTCTTATTGATTTTTTAAATAAAGTTGGAAATTCATCACCAAAAAAATCGTCAGGCGTACAAAAAAAATACGAGCTACAATCAATACTATCAACATTCCCATAAAACAACTGTAGCTCCAATGAAAAATGTGTAAACACATGACGAACAGAATCAGGCAACACTCTAATATTTTGAAAGTCCAAGTGCTTTAATTGCGACTGATCTTCAAGCCAATCACTTGTTGGTAGTCCGAGCATACCGCCCAACATGCCAGTACCAGATCGTCTTTGAACAAGTACGTCCCCACAGTCATTCGTAATCCAATACACATACCCATATTTATGAGGCTTAACTTTTTTAGGCGCTTTTTTCGGATAATCCTCCCCCCTCCCAAATGCCTTGCAACCATCATTCAAAGGGCAAGAGGAACAGCCAGGAGATTTAGGGGTGCACACTCCCGCCCCCAAATCCATAAGGCTTTGCGCGTAATCTGCAGGGCGATCCGTAAATCCACCCGCATAAAAATCGGCCAATTCTTTAACATCTTTCTTCCCCGCAGGAAACGGCGTCTCAACGGCGTGATAACGCGCCATAACGCGATCCACATTTCCATCTATCACAACAGAGGACTTGTCAAAGGCAATGGACAAAATTGCTGCACTCGTATAATCCCCAATCCCTGGCAAAGCGCGCAACGCATCAATTTCATCAGGAAACACTCCTCCAAATTCACCAGAAACGACCTTCGCACATTTATGAAGATTTCTCGCCCGCGCATAATAGCCAAGCCCCGCCCACGCCGCCATAACATCATCATTATCAGCAGCAGCCAAAGCATGAACATCAGGCCATCGTTTAATGAACTTCAGAAAATAAGGGATGACCGCCCGCACCGTTGTTTGCTGTAACATAACTTCAGACAACCAAACATGATAAGGATCTGGCGTACCCCCCGATAGCGCCCGCCAAGGCAAAACTCGCCTGTTTAGGTCATACCAATCCAACATTTTTTTACGGAAAACTTCCGCAACATCTGTCTTATTCTTCAAAGCTGTGCTAGATAATACCATTATGCGCCCAGTATCCGAAGCCACAGCCCGTATTGCAAGACATAACTTTTCGAAAAAGTTTGTAGCAATAGGTCGTATCGTTGACCAGTGGAGCGAAATCATGGGATCAGAATTCGCCGACAAAGCACAACCCATAAAATTAAATTACCGAAAAGGTGTAAAAGGACAAAAGGCAACCGCCACACTTGATATAGCAACGACAAGTTCATACGCAACAACCCTGCCCTATCAAAAAGGTTTGATTTTAGAAAGAATAAATCGCATATTCGGCGATAAATGGATAACAGATATAAAATTCGTCCCAAGTGAGATTATAGAAGCTCCAATAACACGCAAAAAAGCCCCCCCCCCCTTGACGGGAACCGAAAAAAACTATTTATCCACTGTCTTAGATGATATAGAAGACCCTGAAATAAAAGAAAGATTAGAACGCTTAGGCAAAGCAATCATAACGGAAAGAAAACAATGAAAGTAAATGCAATCACTCTTCGCTCTGGCAATGTCATTGAACATAACGGCAAGCTCTGCGTTGTTGTTAAAAACGAAATTTCACAACCCGGAAAAGGCGCATCCGTGTCACAAATTGAAATGCGCGACATTCGTACAGGCAACAAAGACAATGTACGCTTCAGAACGCAAGAAACAGTAGAGCGCATACGACTCGAACAAACAAACTACCAGTTTTTATACATGAATGGCGATGATATTGTCCTTATGAACAACGAAAACTATGAACAAATGGAAATCACCAAAGAGCAAATGGGTCCGCAGGCTGCCTATCTTCAAGAAAACATGATTGTTGAGGTCGAATCACATGAAGGCACTCCGTTAGGATTCAAATTACCCGATACCGTCGTCATGGAAATTGTTGAGGCCGAGCCAGTAATCAAAGGACAAACCGCCACCACGTCATACAAACCAGCAATACTAGAAAACGGCGAAAAAGTTATGGTTCCGCCACATGTAGAATCAGGCACAAAGGTCGTGGTAAGACTAGAAGACGGTGTCGGTGAATATCTCGAACGCTTTAAAGGCTAAATAAAAAATCAATCAAACCTATCGTAAATAAGGAAAATAAAAATGGCAGTTCAAACGCCCATAATGACAATGATGATGCGCGCAAGCGAAAAAGCGGCTCGCTCTCTTATCCGTGACTTTAACGAGGTTGAACACCTTCAAGTATCCCGTAAAGGACCTGGTGACTTCGTGTCTGCCGCAGATAGACGTTCAGAAGAAATTATCTTCGAAGAACTCAGCAAAGCCCGCCCCGATTACGCATTCCTTATGGAAGAAAGTGGCGCAAAAGGAAATCAAAACTCTGATTACCGCTGGATTATTGACCCGCTGGACGGAACATCAAATTTCCTGCATGGCCTTCCCCATTGGTGTATTTCAATCGCATTAGAACATAACGGTCAAATCGTTGCTGGCCTTGTTCATGACCCTGTTAAAGATGAAATTTTTCATGCAGAAAAGGGCAAGGGAGCATTCATGCGCCGTCGTCGCCTTCGTGTATCAGGCCGCGCAGATGCAGAGCCTAGCATGATCGCAACTGGTCAGCCAGGCCGCGCAAAAGCCAAACGTGAAAAATTCAACGCGGAATACCAGGCTATGCAAATCGCAGGATTCGGTCTTCGTCGTTTTGGCGCAGCTGCACTTGATCTGGCATATGTGGGTGCCGGGCGCTTTGACGGCTTCTGGGAAAGAGATATCAAAGCATGGGATATCGCCGCGGGATATTTGATTGTAAAAGAATCTGGGGGTTTTATCTCAGATGTAGATGACAGAAACAAAAATCCAGTAGATACTGGATGCGTCCTTGCAACAAACGAACACCTATACGAACCAATTAAAAAGGTTCTGAAAACCGCTAGTTAACTACAAAGAGAGGTATTTTGAGCTTAGTAAAATTTAAAACAATAAAATATCTCTCACTTGGATTATGCTTATCAGCCATTCTCTCATCAAGCAGCTTTGCCGAAACTGTTGACGGCATCCCTATTCCGCCCAAACGCCCTGACGTCATGAGTGCGTCGCCCGCATATATTGATTATCTCAATAATCGCGAAAGCGGTGATGAATATTTAGATGACGAACCAATAGAAAGCGAAGAAAAGATAAATAATGAGCTGGATTTGCCTCTCGAAAGTGAAACCGCAATAAAAAATATGGATACAAATGATATTCTTGCCGTAATCGATAACGTGGTAAAAACGATACCCAACCCTCCCAAAAAACCCTTTAACATTGCCCAAGCCAATACATTAAACGACGTGCAAACACAGGCTGGAGACGAAGACGAAACCACACTCGTCAGCTTCGCCCTTGAACCTGGCGAAATACACATAAATCAAAACATTGAAGAATTTCTTAAAAATCATGCGTTAAAATTATTCAATGAAAATAAAAACTTAACAATGAACATTCACGCCTACGCAACATCAATAGACAATTCAAGCCACAGCGATGTTCGCTTATCATTGGCGCGCGCCCTAGAGGTGCGAAGCTTTCTCATTAAACAAAACGTCAACCCATCACGCCTAAAACTAAGCCCATTAGGAAAAGACGCACAAAATACAAGTGATGACCGCATAGACCTTGTGTTTATTGCCCCCACAAAATAAGCGACTCATTTGTGGATAATCAATGTCATAATCATTGATTACCTTGACTTTTAACACTGTAATATGTGCTATTAACTGTTTCTAATTATATATAATGGAGTTCGCAATGTCCGAAGATGAAAATCAGACAGAAGAAAAAGCAAAAAAAAGCCCACTAGGGATAATTTTAATTCTATTTTTAATTTTGGCTGGCGTTCTGGGCTATGGCCTTTTTAACAATGCAAAACAAACAAATCAAAAAACAATCGACAGCGCAGAAATGGCATCAACTGAAACCGATGCGACCACCGAAACTGAGGTTGTTTCCGAAGAAGACGCGCTTAACACCGATTCTGCAACAGAAACCTCAGAGACAGAGGCCACAAAACCAGCCATAGATCTTGATATTGTAACTTTAGCAACACCGCGTATTTTAGGGGATGCAAATGCTCCCGTAAAAATCTCCGAGCATAGCTCTTTCACATGCGGACATTGTGGCTCATTTCACGCGACAAATTTCAAAAACATTAAGGCCGATTATATCGACACGGGCAAAGCCTATATCGTATTTGACGACTTCCCACGCAACCGTCCTGACCTTCTCATTGGCGCTATAGCACGTTGTGTACCTAACCAAGCATACTTCAATTTCATCCAGCTAATTTTTGAAAGCCAGAAAGACTGGATCAGCAAGCCAGATTATATTGATTATATTAAACAAAATGCAATTCTTGCAGGTGGCGATGCCAATAAAATTGAGGCATGTTACGAAAGCACAGAACTACAAGAAATCATGGCGCAGCGTCGTGAAGATGCACATAAAAACCATGACGTAAATGCAACACCAACAATCGTCATTAATGATAGCGTGACCATTGGCGGCATGGACAATTATGAAGAAATAAAGAAAGCATTGGACGCGGCATATAATGCTACCCAAAAAGCTGAATAATCAATAGAGTAACTTAAACATTGTAAATGATAATAGATGATCCAATTTACAAAGCTTCGACTAAGCGGCTTCAAATCCTTTGTTGATAAGACAGAGCTAGAAATCGGGCCGGGATTAAATGGAATCGTCGGCCCGAATGGCTGCGGTAAATCTAATCTGGTCGAAGCCTTGCGTTGGGTCATGGGTGAAAGCTCCGCAAAACGTATGCGCGGTAGCGGTATGGAAGACGTAATTTTTGCAGGAACAGATAGGCGAAGCCCACGAAACCTTGCAGAAGTATCCTTACTTCTAAACAACGACACACGCCAAGCTCCCGCCGCCTATAACAGCGCAGACGAAATCGAAGTCATCCGCAAAATCGAACGCGATAAGGGATCAGGTTATAAAATTAATGGCAAAAATGCACGCGCACGCGATGTCCAAATGCTGTTCGCCGATACCGTAACAGGATCAAACTCACCGTCCCTGGTATCACAAGGGCATGTAACGCGCATGATTAATGCAAAACCACATGATCGCCGTTTGATTCTAGAAGAATCCGCTGGAATAGCTGGACTCTACGCCCGCAGGCACGAAGCCGAACTCCGACTAAAAGCCGCCGACACAAACCTTATCCGCGTTGAAGATGTATTGGGCAGCATGGAAAGCCGCCTAAACTCACTAAAACGTCAATCACGTCAGGCAAGCAAATACAAAAACCTAAGTGCGCAAATCAGACAACTCGAACTGGTCATCACATATCTTGAATGGCATGCACTTTTAGAAAAACAAAAAGACGCAAAAGATAAATTCGCACAATGTGAATCTATCGTGGCAGAAAAATTAATCACGGTGACACAGCTTACAAAAACACAAAACACCCAAGTCGAGGATTTGCCACCATTACGTAAGAAGGAAAGCGAATCCGCAGCAATATTACAAAAGCACAAGCTAGAATTTCAACGCCTTGTGGACGAAATAGAGCGCCACAAAACTGACCTTCAAGACACAAAAAATCAACTGCACCAAATGCAAATAGATCAACAGCGCGAAGAACAAACATTAGAGGAAACAAGTGGATTACTTGCCTGCATAGAGGAAGAACACTCCGCCCTCATACAAGAACAGGAAAACGAAGGCAACACTGAGCTGGAAAAGCAAAAAACACGTGACACCCTGAAAATCAAAGTAACAGAACTAGAAGAACGCTTTACCACATTAAAAGAAAACGCCGCTGAAAGCCGCGCCCGTGAAGATGCCCTGATAAAACAAAAAACACGCAATCAAGAACGCATGGATATTTTGCAGACACGAAAAACTACGGCTCTCGAACAAAAACAAGCACTCATCATTGATGAAAACAGCCAAAAAACCATAAAAGAATTAGAAAACAAAACCGCGCAATATGAAGAAAGCCTTCAAAAGCTAAACGGAAAAACCGAAAACGCACGTCTCGCCATTAATAAGGCCGAAGAAAGAACAGAGGAAAAAAGAGCTATTCTCTCAACAATAGAAAAAGAATATGCTGGCTTCTCATCTGAAATTAAAATGCTCGAAAAATTCTTTGAAAATGACAATGAAGAAAGCTACGGCAATGTACTGGATTCAATCGTAACAAAGCCCGGCTTTGAAAAAGCATTATCACGTGCCCTAGGTGATTCCTTAATGGCATCCACAGATACTAACGCCCCAACAAACTGGCGCACAAACAGCAAGTTTATGGCGTTCCCTGACTTACCTGATGGCGCGCAAGCCCTACTCCCCTATATTGACGCGCCAAAAGAATTACATGTCAGTCTTTCACAAATTGGCTATGTCGAAAATGATGAACAAGGTGAGGCAATATATCCCGCATTAAAACAGGGGCAATCACTCGTATCCGCAAATGGCACCTATTGGCGTTGGGATGGCTATCACGTGAAATCCGAGGCCACTGACAGGCATTCTGTGTATTTAGAACAAAAAAACAAACTTATCGAACTTCAATCAAGACAAAGTAAAATCGAAGGCTCACAAGAAGAAGCACAAGATGCATTAAACGCCGCTCTTGAAATTCAGGCAGACACAAAAGAGCATTACAATGTAATCCTCAACAATATTAAAGAAATCGAAATCAAGCTTAAAGAGCTCCGCCCAGCCCTACAAAAAATAAAAGAAAAAAACCTCAGAATTGAAAGCGAGCAAAAACGATTCACAGATCAAATTAATGCATATAATGAAGACATAAGAACTCTAGAAGAGACAATTTCACAAGATAAAATTGCGTACGAAGCAATTCAAAGCACCCAAGACGAAGGCGAGCATAGCGATAGCGTCATTGAAACCATCAAATTTGAACGAGACAGCACAAAAGAAGAATACCAAAACGCTGTACGCACATTTGATATTCTCATACAAGAAAAAAGCACAAGAAATGCACGTATTCAAGCAATAGCAGACGAGCGTATATCATTGAAAAACCGCTCTATTCGCGCCAGAGAACATTTAAAGACATTGAGAACACGCATTGAAAGTCTTTCAGAAAAACTCAATGAACTATCACAAAAGCCACTCAACGTTGATAAAGGGCAGGAAGACGCGCTTAATAAAATCGAAGAGCTTGAGACCTTCCGCAATATTGCCGCCGAACGCCTAGCCACCTGCGAAGAAGAAGTCGCAACAACAAGTAAAGCATTAAAAGAAGCTGAAAACCTTTTGGGTTCATCACGCGAAGACCGCGCCAGCGCTCAAGCTATTCTTGCCTCACTCAATGAGCAGCTGATAACTATGGAAACATCCATAGAAGAAACACTCGAGATAAAACCAAAAGACCTAATAAACCATACCGCCGTTGATCTTGTGAAATATCAGACCAGTGATTTACCAAAATTAAAAGGTGAAAAAGATAGCCTAACGCGCGAACGAGATTCCATTGGCCCCGTAAATTTACGCGCCGAAGAAGAATCAAGCGATCTGGAAAAAGAGCTCACAACGCTTTTGAATGAACGTAATGACCTGATGCAAGCGATTGATGAGCTAAGGGGCGCTATTAACAAAATCAACAAAGAGGCACGTGAACGCCTTTTGATTGCATTTGATCACGTTAATGCCCATTTTCAACGCCTGTTCATAAACCTTTTTGGTGGAGGTAAAGCATATTTAAAACTTATCGATTCAGATGACCCCTTAGGCGCAGGCCTTGAAATATATGCACAACCACCAGGAAAAGCGCTACAATCACTGTCTTTGCTTTCTGGAGGCGAGCAAACCCTGGCATCGATCGCGCTTATCTTTGGAATGTTCCTAACAAACCCATCACCAATCTGCGTGCTAGATGAGATTGATGCACCATTAGATGACGCAAATGTAGACCGTGTTTGTAACCTTTTAGACGAAATTGCCGCCCGTGGCGAAACAAGATTCCTCGTCATTACACACCACCGCCTATCAATGGCACGCATGGATCGTCTTTACGGCGTCACAATGTCAGAACGCGGCGTATCACAACTTGTATCCGTTGATCTGCAACAATCCTTCGAATTCATAGATCAAAAAGTTGCCTAAATCATGAGTGAAGAAAAAGAAATTCTTGAAAAATTAGATGCTCTTAACAAACGTGCAGAAAAAATCCGCAAACGCAGCAAGGTCGATGACGGCACAAATTACGAATCATCATACGAAGAAATAACAGACGAAGACCGCAAAGGCGCACAAGCAGGTTCAGAGTTCTTGGCAAGCGTCTTTGGTGGTGGAATTCTAGGATACGGAATTGACTGGTTTTTCCAAACAACACCATGGGCAATGATCGTATTTATTATACTCGGCTTCGTAAGTGGCGTTTACCGTGCCAATGCAGCAATACAAGGCAGTAATAAAAAATAGAAAACATCCATTGCACAACAAAAAAAAATGCGCTACAAACATGAAAATTTTAAGAGTAAACTCAATAGCGGAGAATATTTAGAGTGGCAAATCCTATCGAGCAATTCATAGTCGTCTCTTTAACCGACAATAAGCCTGAAATTTATGGTATGGATCTATCATTTACAAACGCCTCTTTGTGGATGGTCATCACCGCTTGTGTTTCAATACTCTTCCTAACTATTGCCATGCACCGTAAAGCAATGGTACCAGGACGCCTTCAAATGACGGCAGAACTAATATATGAATTCATCAGTAAAATGGTGACTGACAATATCGGAAAAAAAGGACGGCACTATTTCCCGTTTATTTTTACAATCTTCATGTTTGTGTTCGTTGGCAACATTATGGGATTACTCCCCTACTCATTCACCTATACATCGCACTTAATTGTTGCCGGTGTTATGGCCTTATGCATTATGTTCATGACCGTGATTTTCGGTGTTTATAATCATGGCTTAAAGTTCTTCTCACTGTTTTTACCGCCAAATGTTCCTTGGTGGTTGGTGGCTTTCGTTGTTCCAATCGAAATCATATCATTCTTCGTTCGCCCAATTACTCATTCAGTACGTCTTTGCGCCAATATGATGGCTGGACATTTAATTTTAAAAGTTATTCTTGGCTTCTCTGTTGCCGCCGTCGGTATGGGGTCATATTGGTCTATACTTGCTATTTTACCCATGCTTGTTGATGTTGCATTCTTAGTTTTCGAACTGCTCGTTGCATGTATACAGGCATATGTATTCGCAATTTTGTCATGTGTTTATCTAAAAGATACAGTTGATCTTCATCACTAAATCTGTATGATCTGCACCGATGAAAATTAAGGTTTTAAACTAAACTACTACTTAAAAAGGAAAATAAAATGGAATTAGAAGCCGCTAAACTAATTGCTGGTGCATTGGTAACATTACCCGCACTTGGTGCTGCCATCGGTTTGGGACTTTACTTTGCTGCATATAATGATGCAATTGCACGTAACCCTGAAACTAAAAAAATTCTTGATGAGAAATTCTTCCTCATCTTGGCTTTCATCGAAGCATTGGGTATTATTCCAATCGGTATCGGTGCTGCTATGCTATTCGGTGGTTAAACCACTTAAATAAGTATAATTAAAAAGTAACTAAATAATATGAGGAAGATCCAATGATAAAGAAACTTTCCGTTTCTGCCTCTTTGATGTTGATGGGCATAAATCATGCGTATGCGGCGGGTTCTGCGGAACACGCTGATGCTCATCACGAGTCAACAGGGGGTCTTCCACAACTTGATCCAACATTTTATGCCAGCCAAACATTCTGGCTAGTAACCATTTTCGTATTTATGTACATCATATTTTCGGCAAAATCATTACCAACGATATCAAGTGCAATCGAAAATCGTGCCGAGCGCATTAAAAACGACCTCTCTTCCGCAGAGCGTGTAAAAAAAGAAGTTGAAACCGTTCAGTCCTCTTATGAAGAAAGCTTAAAAGAAGCACGCGAAAAATCATCAAAATTGTTTTCAGATATAGAATCACAAATTAAAAATTCATCTGAAGAACACGCGAAGAAATTTTCACTCATATCATCAGAAAAGATCAGTGAACTTGAAAAAAATATTGCAAATGCCCGCAATAAAGCCATGGAAGAAATGAGCGAAATCGCAGTTGACATAGCATCCGAAGCGGCCGAAAAAATAATTGGTGTTAAAGCTGACGCAAAAGCTGCAAAAAAAATAGTAGCCTCCATCAACAAAAAAGCTGCATAGAAAGAATTTAAGATGCAAGAGTTACTCCTCGATACACATGTTTGGTACACATTTTCATTTCTAATATTTGCTGCACTAGTATTAAAGCTAGGAATGCCCGTTTTAAACACGTTCCTTGACCAACGCATTGCACAAATTCAAAATGACCTTGAAGAAGCCGAAAACCTTCGCGTTGAAGCACAAGAAATGTTGGCACAATACCAACGCAAACACCGAGATGCCGTTCAAGAATCTGCCGAAATTTTGGAAAAGGCAAAAGCCAGTGCAGAAAAATTCCGCATAAATGCAGAAAACGATTTGCAAGAAACAATATCTCGCCGCGAAGCGCAACTTGAAGACCGGCTGAAGCGCATGGAACAAAACGCAATTAATGAAATTCAAACATTTGCCGCGGATTTAGCTATGAACACTGCCCGTCAAATTATAATTGATAATCTTGACAAAAAAGTGGATGTCACGTTAATTGATAATGCTATTAAGAATGTTGATGCCAATATTCACTAACAAAAACATGCTTTATCATTTTGGATTTTATTTATGTCACAGGCAAAACAATCAAAAATATCGCCTGAAGAAACCATAAGAAGTCTTGGAGTAGCCGCGAAAAAAGCTGCATTCATCCTCGCACAAACCCCCACAGCACAAATAAACAACGTCCTCAATGATTTGGCACAAAATATAATAAACCATAAAACTCAAATCATTGACGCAAATTATAAAGATATCGCCGCCGCAGAGCAAAAAAATATCTCCCCCGCTCTCATCGACCGCCTGCGTTTAAGCGATGAACGCATAAAATCATTATCAGACAGCGTTCTAAACGTTATGTCCCTGGATGATCCCACAGGGAAAACCCTTTGGGAAACAACCAGACCAAATAACCTGAAAATCAAGCGAGTTTCATGTCAAATAGGTGTATTAGGGATGATCTATGAATCGCGCCCAAATGTAACAATAGACGCCGCAATACTTTGCCTAAAATCACATAATGCTGTTATTTTGCGCGGCGGATCTGAAAGTTTCGAAAGCTCCATGGCGCTCCATAAAATCATCGAAGATACGTTAAAAAGTCACGGCCTTTCTAAATCCTGCGTCTCCATGATCCCAACCAGTGACCGCGCCCATGTCGGAGAAATGCTCCGCGCCGATCAATATATCGATGTAATGATCCCACGCGGTGGAAAAACCCTCATTGAACGTGTAATGAACGAGGCTCGCATGCCTGTTTTCAGTCATCTTCAAGGCCTATGCCACATATATGTAGATAGTGAATCTGATTTGGAAATGGCCAAAAACATAACCCTCAACGCAAAGATGCGAAGAACTGGAATCTGCGGAGCTATGGAAACATTACTGCTCGATAACAAAATTTCAGATGCAAACGCGACGGACATCATCGAAAACCTTCTTAATGCACAATGCGAAATATTCGGCGATGAAAGAGCACAAAAACTAAATAAGAACATTAAAAAGGCCACTGAAGAAGACTGGTACACAGAATATCTCGATGCAAAATTAAGCGTAAAATTCGTGAAAGACATAAAAGAAGCCGTAGAACATATTAACCACTACGGCTCTCATCATACAGACAGCATCATCACCAATAACTCCGATAACGCCGCCTATTTCCAAAAAAACATAGATAGCGGCATCGTCATGCATAACGCATCCACGCAATTCGCAGATGGTGGAGAGTTCGGCATGGGCGCAGAAATTGGCATTGCTACAGGGAAAATGCATGCACGTGGGCCAGTGGGGCTTGAACAGCTCTGCACTTACAAGTATCTTGTAAATGGAAACGGGCAAACACGCCCTCAATAGTTCCTAACCACACATGGTTAATATGTCAATATTTTCGGATCCGCAGTTATTAAACGCCTCAAGATGGAAAAACATGCGCATAGGGCTGCTTGGCGGGTCATTCAACCCCCCACATGAAGGCCATCTGCATATCTCAAAAATGGCATTAAGATCATTAGATTTAGACGCGATATGGTGGCTCGTCACCCCCAAAAACCCATTAAAATCAGCAAAAAACCTCCCATCAATAGAAGAGAGAACAGAGCTGTGCAGAAACCTTATTGATCACCCAAAAATCCTCGCCACAGGAATAGAAAAGCAATTTCAAACAACATATAGCTATGCCAGTGTAAAACAGCTCAAAAAATCCTTCCCATCCACGCAATTCGCATGGATAACAGGCATGGACAACGCACATAACATGCATTTATGGGAAAAATGGAGAGATTTACTCGCCGATATATGCATCGTCCACATAACAAGACATCCGCCAGTAAAGCTCATGAAGAACTGCCCCGTACGTATGATGTCAAATCAAAAACACATCATTATTGATCGTGGAGGGCGCGTTCCACTCGATTCGCACACGACATATTGGCTGCTACAAAAGAAAATGGTCAATATTTCCTCCACAGAGATTCGCAATAAAAAACAAGCATAATCAATATGCTAACAAAGTATAATGCATCGCAGAACATCAATTTCTTTGCACATTCATGAAAACAGTTATATAATGGACATATGAGGTTATATTTTATAAATGCTACTTCAAAAAGAAAGGATAAGGTGAAAGCTTGATATTAAGCACCCGCCATATCGTATTTCACAACGTTGCACGCAACAAAATTTTGCATATTAAACCGCTGAACCGTTTGGTTCGGCTTTTTTGTGGAGCATTTAACAAACACACAGGAGAAGTAAATCATAGCTAAAGATCATAAAAAAGGTGGATTAACCCCCGAAGAAAGCAAAGAGCTTATTCTAAAATCATTGGATATGGATAAGGCAGAGAACATTATCTGTATTCCGCTATCCGATTCAAACGCCCTCGCCGATTACATGATTATTGCAAGTGGAACATCTTCACGACACGTAAACGCCCTCGCCCGTAAGTTAAAAGACAACCTACAACAGAAAAAAGTCAAGGGAATAACCATTGAAGGCACAGACCAGTGCGACTGGGTTGTCATGGACACAGGCGATATTATTGTCCATTTATTCCGCCCAGAAGTACGCGATTTTTATAATATTGAAAAAATGTGGGATCCTGCATCAAAATTGGATATTGTAGACAATCAAGTCCAAGCATAAATCAATAAGGCCAAATCAAACAATGCTCAAAATTGACATCATATGCGTTGCCCGCATTAAAAAAGGCCCCTATTTCGACCTTATCCAAGATTATTCAAAAAGAATCAAGTGGGATTTAACAATCCTCGAAGTCGAATCAAAACACACAAACGCAAAAAAATGCCAAGAAGACGAAGCAGAAAAAATCCTAAAACATGTCAACCCTTCTGCAATCATCGTGGCATTGGATGAACGCGGCGATGGTTTAAAATCACTCGATTTCGCCAAAACTATACAAAATTTCACAAATAATGGTGAAAGCCATATTCAATTCATTATTGGTGGCGCAGATGGTCTGACCGATCAAGTTCGTGACAAGGCATCATTTCTCCTCAGCTTTGGACAACAAACTTGGCCACATTTACTTGCAAGAGTGATGCTTTTAGAGCAAGTTTATAGAGCACAGCAAATTCTTGCTGGGCATCCCTATCACAGGGAATAACCTGCTAATCAAAAGACCTCCATTGTGCTCTCAACTGCGAATACAAAAATCATCCTCGCCTTATCTATGCTTGCATTTTCATACTCAAGCATACCATCACACGCACAACCACCAGTGCCACAACGAAAAACAGAAGCCTTAAACACATTTAATACAAAGCTTAAAGAAGAAAAAGCACAAAACAAAAACCTCCAAAACCAAGCAAAAAAAATTGAACAGGAGATAGAAGCAACAAAACAAAACATGATCGATCTGGCACAAGAAATAATAAACAACGAAAATAAACTAAAAAAATTAGAAAATCGCATTATAAAACTAGAAATCAGAAAATCTATTTTGGACGATGAGCTTTTAGCCGATAGAGCATCCATCGCAAAACTCATACTTGCCCTCGAAAGAATAAGACGTACGCCCCCCGAAGCACTTCTTGCCCGCCCAGACACCCCATACAAAATCGCTCAAAGCGCATTATTAATGGGGGGAATCATTCCATCGGTAAACAGGCATGCAGAAAAATTAAAGAAAAACCTTTTAACACTCAATACCGTTCAAAAAGAATTAGAAAACGACCAAAAACAAGCGAAAGCAACAACCTTATCTCTTGATAAACGTCACACAGAACTTAACGAATTAATATCAACGAATAAATCACTATACGAACAAACGAACAAAGACCTTAAAATCAGTGAAATAAATATAAAAAGCATTTCCCTACAGGCAAAAGACCTCGCCGACCTCGTTGATAAAATAAAAAAAGAAGAACAAGAAGAGCGTGAGCGCCAAGCCCAAGCCGTCATAAAAAAATCACAACCAAAACCAATTCCACCATCTTCTGGGAATTCCCGCTTTCCCGTATCAGGAATTATTAAAACTGGATATAACCAAAAAGATGAAACAGGATCAAAAAGCAAAGGCTTAACCTTTGAAGGAAGAGCCGGAGGCATTGTAACTGCGCCATTAAATGGCCGAATAAGCTTCACGGGGAAATTCAAACGCTATGGCAATATCATCATCATAGAACATGAAAATGGATACCATAGCCTGATCGCCGGCATATCAGATATTTCTACAAATATAGGGCAAATTGTAAAAACTGGTGAACCAATCGGATTATTACCAAAATCTTCTTTAATTCCACATCCAACACTATATTATGAACTCAGAAAAAATGGGAAACCAACAAACCCATCTGTAAAATTTTCTGACTTAGGCTGATTAACAAATACAACATAAATTAAGGCATTCTTATGAAACTCACCAAGCTGACATGCATCGCACTGCTCTCACTAACAATTCCAATGACTGCAATGACGTATAAAACCGTCACGGCAGAAGACGCAACAAAAGAAAAGTCAGTGAATGATCAAAACGAAACATATAAGCAGCTCAATCTTTTCGGTGATGTTTTCGAACGCGTTCGCTCCGAATATGTTGAGGAAGTCACAGATAAAGACCTTATCGAAAACGCCTTAAATGGTATGCTTTCAAGCCTTGACCCTCACTCATCATACCTTAGCGAAGAAAGCTTTAATGACATGAAGGTCGACACAAAAGGTGAGTTTGGCGGCCTTGGTATCGAAGTTACAATGGAAAACGGCCTTGTAAAAGTTGTTGCACCAATTGACGACACCCCCGCCTTTCGTGCAGGCGTTCAAAGCGGTGACTATATTGTAAAAATCGATGACGAAGCAGTAATGGGGCTATCCCTGAGCGAATCCGTCGACAAAATGCGCGGAAAAGTTGGCGCACCGATTGATCTTATGATACGCCGCGAAGGCACAGACGCCCCAATAGAACTAACCATCGTCCGTGATATCATAAAAATAAAATCTGCACGCCATCGTGTTGAAGGAAATGTTGGTTATATCCGCATAACAACATTCAACCAAAATACTGGCCCAGGCGTAATCAAGGCGATCAAAGAAATAAAAAAAGAACTAGGCAGCAAACTAATTGGATATGTAATAGATTTACGCAATAATCCAGGTGGATTACTGAACCAAGCAATTGAGGTATCAGATACTTTCCTTGATAAAGGCGAAATTGTATCACAACGAGGTCGCATGGAAGAAGATACAGAACGCAACAACGCAACCCCTGGTGATATGGCCGATGGCCTACCTTTAGTGGTCCTGATTAATGGTGGCTCTGCCTCTGCCTCTGAAATCGTCGCTGGTGCTCTCCAAGATCATAAACGAGCCATTATCATGGGCACACAAAGCTTTGGAAAAGGGTCTGTGCAAACAGTTATGCCCCTTCCCGGAAACGGTGCAATGCGCCTAACCACTGCGCGTTACTACACACCATCTGGGCGCTCAATTCAGGCAACAGGAATAACACCTGACTTAATAGTTGAGCCCGCTAAAGTTGAAACCATAGAATCAAAAAGACTTAAGGAATCAGACCTCAGAGGTGCCCTAAGCAATGATAGTGTTGCCAAAAAAGCCGCCAACGATAATAAGAAAGACAACAATGAGGCAGAAGAAGAAAAACCACAAGACTATCAACTGACGCGTGCCATTGATCTTCTTACAGGATTATCGCTTTATAACCAAAGAGATGAACCAACACAAAAAGCACAAGAAAAATAGATGAAAATAGCTTTAGCAGGATTAAAACCAAATTTCTTAAAAATTAAGGATAAAGCTCAAAACCTTGATTTAAAAAAGATGACATCCCTGCTAAAGCGCATTGATAAAATTTATTTTATACAAGGATTAGCCGCAACAGCTATTCTCTATATTCTAATGTTTGGATATGTATATTTTTCATCCGAAAATACATTAAATAAACTAAAAGAAAAAATACCATCACATACATCATCTTTAGAATTTGTAAATCACATCGCTTCAAACGGAAATTCAACGCCACATAAACAAGATGCAAATATCACAGATTTAATTATAGAAGGCCTTTATCAAAAAACCGCCCAAGGTCTACTTCCAACAATCCGTAAGTCTGATAATTTAACAAGTTTTCGCGCATATCAGCATCCGTTTCCATTAAACAACGTACCCAATAAGCCAATCGTAACACTTGTTGTAAATGATTATGGCCTATCTCAAAAGCAATCAAAAACGGCGCTAGATATTCTTCCATCTGAGGTATCCCTGATACTCAATCCATATGCCGATTTACCAAATGAGTGGATAAAAATGGCACAAAATAAAGGCCATGAAATTTGGCTAAATTTACCAATACAAAATGAAAACATATTAGACCAAGGGAAAAACACCCTTTTCCACCACGTATCTCTACCTGAAAAAATCGCAATTCTCTATCGAGTCATGACACAAACTCAAGGCTACACAGGCTTGGCGAGCTTTACCGATGCTCAAACATTAACCACGCCCGAACACTACACACAACTTATGAATGAAATATATGAACGCGGCCTAGGGTTTTTAGAAACCAATCCCAATGCCCCCAAGTTATTGCGTGGGAAAGCATTAAATATGGGCGCTCCGTACATAAAGGCCGACACAACTATAATAAACATGACAGGTGATAAACAATCATTTGATGAGCTTGAAAGAATAACAAAAAAAAATGGACATGTAACAGCAATCATCCCCCCCTACCCCGAAACATTAAAAAAACTAGCGGTCTGGATAGAGAAAATCGGAAAAGTCGATTACACAATCGCTCCTGTGTCAGTTATTTACGATTTACCATTTTATCAGCCAGATATGAATAACGCATCAACGCCAAAAACACTTTCTCCCAATGATCATATAGAACCAGAACATAATGCCCCCCAACATTAAAAAAATTAATCGTGAAAACTTACTTTATCGCCCCTGCGTAGGAATAGCCCTCTTCAACAAAACTGGAAAAGTATTTGTGGGCGAACGCATAGACACATCAGGCGCATGGCAAATGCCCCAAGGCGGCGTTGATAAAGGTGAAACACCAGATCAAACAGCGCTACGTGAACTTAAGGAAGAAGTCGGAACAGATAAAGCCGAAATAATAAAAATCGCCGAACGCAAAATACGCTATGAACTCCCCGACAGACTCATCGAAAAACTATGGAACGGGAAATACCGCGGACAAGAACAAACATGGGTCGCCGCAAGATTCACTGGGAAAGACACAGATATAGACCTTAATGCATATAATTCATGTGGAACACCACCAGAGTTTTCCGCATGGCAATGGGTCGACCTCTCACAAACGCTAGATCTCATTGTACCTTTTAAACGTGATATATATCGCGAAGTTATAGAATTATTTCACGATATATAAATTTAAATAATCACGGATTAATCGGAGACCAAGCGGGGTCAGATGCCCCCTGCGGAGTTTTCAACCAACGCTCATTATATCCCGTAATATCAATCGTATAAACCCGCGCCTCGCGCCCATTTTTAGATGGAGTTTCTTTGAAATACGAAAGAACACGGCCATTAGGTGACCATGTCGGGCCCTCAACGTGATACGCATTCGTAATCAAACGCTCACCAGAACCATCAGGGCGGATAACCCCAATATAGAACTTGCCTTGATACATACGGGTAAAGGCAATCAAATCCCCACGCGGTGACCATACGGGATTACCATAGCGCCCCTTACCAAAGGTAAGACGATCCATGCCCGACCCATCAGTGCTCATAATATAAAGCTGCTGCCCACCACTTCGGTCAGATTCAAAAACAATCTGCTTACCATCAGGTGAATAAGATGGCGAAGTTTCAATAGCACCACTGCTTGTCATACGTTGTACTTTTTTAGAACTCAGATCCATTACATAAATATCTGTGTTACCGTCTTTAGCCATACTAAAAACCAAATTCTTTCCATTGGGTGAAAATCTCGGTGCAAAAGTCATCCCCGAAAACGTACCTAAAACTTCGTGACTGCCTGTATTAATGTCATAAAGATAAACACGTGGCTTCCCGCCCTGATAAGACATATAAGTCAATCGTTGTGTCTCTGGCGAAAATCGCGGCGTAAGAACCATATAACTGCCATTGGTCAAATATTTATGATTTGCACCATCCTGATCCATAATCGCCAAACGCTTTACACGCTCAGTCACTGGGCCACTTTCTGCAACATACACAATGCGACTGTCAAAATACCCATCCTCACCCGTCAAGCGCTTATAAATTTCATCTGAAATAATATGTGCGATGCGGCGCCAATTATCTGGCGTAGTGGTATAAGCCATACCAATAAGTTGCTGCTCTGACAAAACATCAAACAAACGAAACTCAACACGGGTACGCCCCTGTTCATCGGTTTTCACACTGCCCGAAACCATAGTCTCCGTACCCGTCGCACGCCATTCAGGAAAACGAACACCTTCACGAAAAATAGACTGTGGCGTTTGCACAAAGGCATTAGGGTTAATAGGACGGAACAGCCCTGAACGTTCCAAATTATCACGAATAATACTCGGCATATCTGTAGCGAGTTTCTCATGCGCTCCACCTTCCGCATAAAACGGACTAATAGCAATCGGACGGGGTTTAAATGTCCCTTCCTTTAATGTCGGGCTAAAACCTTGTGCGTAAGCCTGCACCGAAAACAAAGAGGCAGTAAAAACAAGGAAACTAAAAAAATATTTTTTAAACATTATAAATCTCATTTCGTTGAATAATATTATTTAACGCGTTATTCCACTCGGATCGAAAGTATAAACAAAACTTTTCCAAAGATCATATTTTTCTTCGGGTAAATTAAGCGGCCAACAATTACGGTTTAACAAAGCGCGTCGCGCCGCATCCGCCGCCGCTCTGTAATGTGTATCCGCATTATATTTCAAAAACTCTACAAACTTTACATCCCTAACGGTGCGATCACGATTAACAAACACCTCTAATTTCACAATTTGGGTATGTGCATTTTTTCCACCAGCATCCACATTCCAACATTTTTTCACACTGCTATTCAGCGCAGCCTCCATAGAGCTCAACAACTGCGCAGAGACAGGCGAAATCTGCGCAGTTTGTCCCTCACTATCTGGACGGCCTTCTAATTCTTCGGATTCTGAACTATCTTCTTCATTCACCAAACTTTTAAGCAAGCTATCAAAGGCGGGTTTTTCCATCTCCTTCTTCGGCTCTTCTTTTTTCTCTTCCACAACAGGCTTGGGCTTAGGCTTGTTTTTCGGTTTATTCTTTGGCTTTGGCGGATTTTCAATCGCCTTATCCTCCGCCTTTGCATCAGGCATAGGAACATCGGCAATATCTGGCTCTTGCGGTGACAATAAATCAGGCACACTGGAAGACGTATTATAAACGGGTTTTTTGGGCGGCGCTGGCTCATTGCTGTCTTTTTCTTGCGGCGTATCACGCACAGGCGCGCTTGGCATATCCGCAAAATCCATAATATCCACGCTCATCACCATTTCTGTTGGCTCTGGCGGAGCTTTCCACCAATATGGCAAACCAAAACTAGCAACAGCAAAAACAGCAATATGAAAACACACAGACATAATAGCAGGACGCTTCATATTAACGCCCGCTCCATCTGTCTTAGCCCACCTGCGCGCTTTGCTCGCATTCATAAAGATGATCCGTCTATTGTTTTGGCTTGGAAATAAGCGCGACTTTGCTAAAACCCGCACTATTGAGAATACCCAAAACCTCCATAACATTGCCATAAGCGATGCCCTGATCGGCGCGAATATAAATGCGGCGCTCTTCATCCCCTTCAAGCATAGGTGATATTGTAGAGATAAGAGCAGCCTTCATAATTTCCGACTCACCTATATATATTTTTCCGCCCGCATCAACACTAAGCTCAATAGGCTTAGAATCTTCTGTTTGAATGGCTTTCGCTTTGCTGCTTGGTAAATCCACAGGCACACCCGCCGTCAAAAGCGGCGCAGACACCATGAAAATAATAAGCAAGACGAGCATAACATCAACCATCGGTGTCACGTTAATTTCCGCCATCGGCCTATATGTTCCGCCCGTACGGCGACCACGAGATCTGGTTTTATGTGATAAGCTTGTGCCCATAATAACCCCTTATTTCTTTGCCGCAGGCGGTGTAACGCTCATCTCTTGTGCATCCAAATGCCGAGATAAAATGGCCGAAAACTCATCCGTAAAGGCCTCAAGCCGATCTGCATAACGGTTTAACTTGCTCGATAAAACATTATACGCAATCGCCGCAGGAATAGCCGCAACCAAACCAATCGCCGTGGCAAATAACGCCTCAGCAATACCTGGGGCAACGACCGCCAATGACGTGTTATTGCTTTGCGCAATTGCGGTAAAACTGCTCATAATCCCCCAAACAGTACCAAACAAGCCGACAAACGGCGCGGACGAGGCCACGCTAGCCAAAAACGTCATCCCGCTTTCCAATGAGTTAATCTCACGACCAATCGCAACCGACATCGAACGCTCCACCCGTTGACGCAAACTTGCCTGAAGGCTTTGTTTAGATGGCAATCCACCAACAATCCCCGCCTTCCACTCATCCATACCCGCACTAAATGTACGAAGCATAGGATCAGACTTGCTCTTCTTCACGCGATCATAGATTTTATCAAGCGGCTCACCCGACCAAAACGAATCTTCAAAACGGTTCGCTCGGCGATTAAGACGCGCAATAGCTCCACGCTTTTGCAAAATAATTGCCCAGCTCCAAACAGAAGCCATAAGCAACGCAAGCATCACAAGCTTCACTACGATATCTGCATCCATGAACAGGCTAAGCGCGCTCATATCATGAACCATCGTTCCACCAAGGTTTTCTTCTACGATATTACGTGCCATGTGTTTATTGTCCTTACGCGTTATGTATTGATTAGACGACTACAATTTTAAAAACCTTTGAAAGTTTTCAAATAAATTTTTGCTACTCTACGCTTTCAACAAACCCTTGGAAAGCGGATTTTACACCTTCAGGAATTCTAACAGCACTATATTGATCGACATCGACACAGACCAAGACAACGTGCATATCGGTGATAAGTCCCCCATCTTTGAAAACTTGTTGCCGCATGGTAAAGCTAGAATTTCTTAGCGCTTCAATACTGGTTCTTAATTCAAGAACATCATCAAGATGAGCGGGCTTCAAATAGTCAATTTCAACATGACGCACAACAAATATAGTGCCATGCTCTTCATGAAGGCTACTGCTTTGAAAGCCCGTTTCACGAAGGAACTCTGTCCTGCCGCGCTCAGCAAATTTTAGGTAATTGGCATTATAAACGACACCGCCTGCATCGGTGTCTTCATAATAAACACGAATGTTCATTGAATGTTTCACGTGAAACCTCTACTTATCCACAGGTTTATCAACAGAGTTATACAACAAATCCATTTGAACATCATTTTTGATGGGCGCGGTTATACCAAGATACTCAAACCCTTTCGCGGAAATCATACGCCCGCGCGGCGTGCGTTGAACAAATCCCTGCTGCATTAAATATGGCTCTATCACATCTTCAATCATATCACGTTGCTCTGATAAAGCCGCCGCCAGTGTTTCCACACCAACAGGCCCACCACCATAATTCTCGGCAATACACTTCATATAACGCCGATCCATCGTATCAAGTCCAGAGCCATCAACATCCAAACGCCCAAGCGCCATATCAACAAGCTTGGTATCCGCACTAGCCAAGCCAGACGCATCAAAAAAATCCCGAACACGCCGCGTTAAACGTCCCGCAATACGAGGTGTTCCACGTGATCTCTTCGCTATTTCATATGCTCCATTATCTGAAAGCGGCATCTCTAATAAACGTGCCGACCTCGCAACAATCAATGCAAGCTCATCCGCATTATAAAATTCAAGCCGCATAGGAATCCCAAACCGATCCCGCAACGGATTAGACAACAACCCCGAACGCGTGGTCGCCCCAACAAGAGTAAACGGCGGCAACTCAATTTGAATAGAGCGCGCAGCTGGCCCCTCGCCTATAATAAGATCAAGCTTTTGATCCTCCATCGCGGGGTATAAAATTTCCTCTACCGCCGGATTAAGGCGGTGAATCTCATCAATAAACAAAACATCATGCGGCTGTAAATTAGTCAAAATAGCCGCCAAATCACCAGATTTTGCAATTACAGGCCCTGATGTCGCGCGAAACCCCACACCAAGCTCCTTCGCGACAATCTGCGCCAATGTTGTTTTCCCAAGACCTGGCGGGCCGAAGAAAAGCACATGATCCATGGCATTTCCACGCGCCCGCGCAGCTTGAACAAAGATACTTAAATTCTCACGCAACTCTTTCTGCCCAATAAACTCATCCAAGGATAAAGGGCGCAACGCCCCCTCTGCCTGCGGCTCATTATCTTGTGGCAAGCGATCAAGCTCTGGATTCTTCTCCACCGAAACACTCATGCGCTAAGCTCCTTCAACGCAAGGCGAATAATATCCTGCAAATTATCCTGCTCCGAGCTTTGCGTTTTTACCATAGACACCGCGCGAAACGCATCAGATGACGCATATCCCAAATTTGTAAGTGCAGAAACGGCGTCATGATCCACATTAGACGCATTTTCGGTGCTTTTAGGGTTCATTAACGGTGCATTTGCCCCCCCCTGAACCGAGGTGACACTCTGCGCGCCAAAACTCAAATCCAATTTCGACGCCTTATCTTTAAGCTCAGTGAGAATGCGAGTGGCCAATTTAGGCCCCACTCCATCAGCGCGGGTGAAAACCGCTTTATCTTGCGCCGCAATCGCAAACCCCAGCTCATCCGCAGGGCACGCCGATAAAATAGACAACCCCGCCTTTGCACCGACCCCCTGCACAGAAGTCAACAACTTAAACCAACCCTGCTCAATCGCATCGGCAAACCCATAAAGCGTAATCGCATCTTCACGTACATTAGTGGTAATAAGGACGCATGCCGCATCACCAATCTGTCCGATTTTAGAAAGTGTACGCCCACTGGAAAACACAACATACCCAACACCCGACACATCCAAAATAAAATGCCCCGTGTCAATAGAATCAATAATGCCTGAAAGTTTGCCAATCATAGTATTTACGCACCCGAAATAGTTTTACTTAATACTCTATAATGCGCGTGCGTAACCGCCACGGCAAGAGCATCCGCCTCATCTTCGCTAATCGTTCCACAGGCGGGGAGAAGCGTACGGATCATCACCCCCATTTGCTGCTTGGCCGCATGCCCCGAACCAACAACAGATTTTTTAACCTTATTCGCACTATACTCTCCCACCGATACCCCCTTAAGCGCAGGAATAACCAATAAAACGCCACGCGCTTGCCCTAATTTCAAGGCACTCGCAGGATTTTTATTCACGAATGTTTCTTCAATCGCAGCTTCATCAGGCTGAAACTCATCAATAACGCAAATAAGCCCATGATGAAGGACAGACAACCGCACAGACATTTCAGATTTAGAGTCAGTTTTAATCAGACCAGACGCAACAAAGCGTAAAGAGCTCCCCTTACTCTCAATAACCCCCCAACCCGTCTTTTGTAAACCCGGATCAATGCCAAGGATACGCGTCAAATCAAACTACCCCTGCGCCATTAATTTTTCCATAATTTCATCACTCACCTCAAAATTCGTGGTGACATTTTGTACATCATCATCATCTTCCAAAAGGTCAATAAGCTTTAATATGGTCGCAGCCTGCTCCTCGTCAACTTCCGTTGTCACATTCGGTTTCCAAATCAACCCCTGACGTTCTGGCTCTCCATACTTGGCTTCTAACGCATCGCGCACAGTTGCAAAATCTTCCAACTCACATGAAATTTCATGACCGTCCTCTCCGCTTTCAACATTAGTCGCCCCCGCCTCTAATGCGGATTCAAACATCTCATCCGCGCTCGCCTTATCTGATAAAAAAACAACCTCACCAATACGATCAAACATAAAACCAACGCTGCCCGTTGTTCCAAGGTTTCCACCCATTTTGGTAAAAGCCGTCCGCACCTCTGACGCAGTACGGTTTTTATTATCAGTCAACGCCTCAACAATCACAGCAACACCACCAACGGCAAACCCCTCATAACGCATTTCATCATAATTATCCCCCTCTGTCGCACCAACACCCTTTTGTATTGCGCGCTCAATACCATCCTTGGGCATAGATTGTCCACGCGCCGTAGAAATTGCCAAACGAAGACGCGGGTTCATAGCGGGATCACCGCCCCCCAATTTCGCTGCCACAGTAATTTCACGCCCAAGCTTAGAAAAAATCTTCGCCCGTTTTTTATCTTGTGCGCCTTTGCGGTGTTGAATATTCGCCCATTTGGAATGACCTGCCATTTCTGCCCTCTACTCTAATATTTAGTGAAATTTAAAGATATTTCACCGATTATAAGCATGGTAAAGAGCAAAGAAAAGCGCTAAATTAGAACAGAATCAATATACAGCACGTGAACATGGCCTATAAATTTGAAAATTTGAAAATTTTATTAGTCGAAGATAACAAGCCCATGTTGGATTTATTAAAAACAGTGCTTTTATCTTTTGGCGTCGGAAAAGTAATAACATCACTGGATGGCTACGAAGCATTTGATAAGTTTAGAGCACATAACCCAGACTTGGTCATAACAGATTGGATGATGAATCCATGCGATGGCATAGAGCTGAGTCGTATCATTAGAAACGACCCCAAAAGCCCAAATCAATATGTCCCCATTATATTAATGACTGGGTTCAGCGAAAAAAAACGCGTCATCAACGCAAGAGACAATGGAATAACCGAATTTATCGTCAAACCCTTCAACACGCGGGACTTATACAAACGGCTCTACCAACTCATTGAACACCCAAGACAATATATCAGATGCGAAGGTTTTTTTGGGCCAGATAGGCGTCGCAAAGCCCCAGATGAATATAAGGGGCCACTACGCAGAAAATCTGATCGGGAAGAAAAAGAAACAGTAGAAACAATAGATTTAGTTTAAAAATGGACGAAAAACACTTTAATCAAAAACCTAAAAGAGACGCCAGCTTCATAACGCCGCCAAACATAATAAAGGCAAAGGTTGGGGATGGTGGCCTAAGTGAGAGTATTCTTGACCGTGCGCAAGCCCTTCTTGAAACGCACGCCACAGATTTTAAACCACTTGCGGACACCTACCTCAATCAAATGAAAGAGGGCATCGCAAAGGTCCGAAGTAAAAAAGAACAAACAGATAATGAAGATGATATCGCGCTCATCCTTTATCCATGTGTTCAGCTCAAAGCTAATGGCGCAATGTTCCAATACCCATTAGTCACAAGGATAGCGGAGCGCTTTGTACAATTCATGGAGGTCGTCGAAAGATTAGATAAAGAAACCCTCGATATCGCAGAAGCATTCCTTCAGACCATCAAGATCGTCGTCTCAGGCGGGATCAAGAACGATGGAGGAGAACAAGGAAACGCACTCGTAGAAGAACTAAATAATGTTTGTAAGCGCTATTTCGATAAACACAAAGATTTAATTAAAAGCAAAGAGTAAAATCTAATTCTGCGGCTTTGCCTCAGATAAGACATCACCAATACGAATGGGCTCAATAGATTGCGCCTTACCCGTATGATCATTGGTCACAATCAACGCACCACACAACATCATATTTTCACTCGCAGGAATAAAATAATCCCCCGGAGTTTTCTTGATAAATCGATGAATAGATGCCTCCTTTTTCGTGCCAATAACACTATCATAATCACCCGTCATACCGGCATCCGTCATATATGCCGTTCCATTCGTCATAATATGCGCATCCGCAGTCGGAATATGTGTATGCGTCCCCACCACGGCGGAAATACGCCCTGAAAAATGATGCCCAAACGCCATTTTTTCGGAGCTCGCCTCCCCATGAAGATCCACAAAAATTGCATCACAATCACGCCCCAATCTATGCTCGGATAATATTTTTTCCATACATGCAAAAGGGTCATCTTGCGGCGGCATAAAAACACGACACAACATATTCACCACAAGAATTTTCCTGCCATCCATTAATTGATGCAAAATCAAACCATTACCAGGCGTAGAACCTTCAGGAAAATTAGCAGGCCGCAATAACTTAGGATCACGTGTGATATATTTTATAATTTCCCGTTGATCCCAAACATGATCACCTGTGGTTATTATGTCCGCGCCATATTCATAAAATTGCTGACAGAACTTTTCAGTAATCCCTTTGCCATGCGCCGCATTTTCACCATTAATAACGGCAACATCAACGTTTAAATCATTTTTTAAAGATGGCAGATACTTCTCAAGAGCTTCACGCCCCGCGCGCCCCATAATATCACCAACAAACAAAATTCTCATAATCCAACCTTAACTAAATTTTTGTGCGCTGGATTCTGTAATAATCCAGTCCATTTTAACATCATGATCCTCACAGGGCAGACTAAACAAGCAAGCTTGCTTCGAAAACCCCACCCCAACCGCAACAATATCTTTGCGTGTTCGTAAATCTAAAACCGTAGAATCATAATACCCACCGCCATATCCAAGGCGGTTTCCCTGCCTGTCAAATGCCAATAACGGCATAATAACAATATCAGGATCAACAAATTCCGTATCTTCATTCAAAACAGGCTGGCAAATGCCAAAACGCCCCATCTCAACATCACTTTGCGGCGTCCATAGTGCAAACCGTAAAATGCGCGAACCATCATCAATAACAGGAAGAGCAATCCGCGCACCACGCTCAATACACTCATCCATTAAAATATGGGTATCAAATTCCCTCCCAATCGGCCAGTAAGAAGCTATAACCTGCCCCGCTGAGAATTCAATCTTGTCAAAAAACAAATTGCAAAATGACGCTTGATCATCCGCATTTAAAACAAGCAAAGACCGTACGCGCCGCGCATGATCTCGTAAATCTTCTTTCTGCTGTTTTAATTTGTCTTTATCCATAAAAATACCGTGTGCCGCGAGAGCCGTGTGCGCATGTGTATCTTCGCGGGGTCCTAAGAAAATAGGTGGGCGCCGTATATAAAAACCCTACAGCCGAACTGGTGGATCTAAACAGGGACAGCTCCCTATGCGAAAAAGCATCGACCACCGAGATAAAAGTCGCATCACGCACTCCGCAGCACATGGGCGTTATATCACATAAACCTAAAATAAATAGATAAAAATAAGAAAGACTCTGACTTATTTAAGCGGCCTTAACCTCATCTGAACCCTGCACACGTTTTGCAATACTTTCAATTTTATGTGCCAAATACTCAATCGCCTCAACAATCATTTGCTCATCTTCAGATGAAATTCCATTTTGAACAGGCATAGAGCGCCCATCTTGAACTTGACGAATATAATCATTCATCTTACCAACTTCATCACGAAGCTCATAAACCTCATCCGCCAACACCAACGATGTCAGAACCAAAAGATGAGATTCGTTCGTCGCCGCACCAGATGCCGCAATGTCTTGCAAACGTCCATCAACATAATGCGCTAGATCAGTAAGGCGCCCCTCCTGCCCTTCATCACATGAGAGACTATAGCCGCGCTTATTAATTTTAAGTGTAACCTCAGACATATCCTATTGCCCCTTCTCTTCAAGCAAGCTCTCAACACTGGCAATCGCGCGATCCAAACGCTTTGATACAAAGTCAACGTCAATCACGTTTTCTTGATATTTGCTCTCAAAGGCTTCTTCTGCATGCAGAATAGATGAATCGAGAACACCAACGGCGCGATCTAGTTTTTCTAAGGCAGACCTTATTGACGACATATGAGAACCTTTTTTTACTTGAGTGATGCGAAATCTTTTAGACATCTGCATTATGGTTGTTATTCAACAAAAAGGTCAACACGCTCTCAAAAGTTTTTCGCAAATAAACCACAACATTTTGAACGTAGCACTTGACCTAAAGCCTATGAGATTGCATGTTACAATCGAATTTCCGTAAACAAATCTTTTGTAAGGTTACAGATGACAAACGCCAGCGCAGCCACCACCCCGCAAGACCTCACCCATGAGCAACTCAAAGACATGTCAAATGCCATTCGCGCCCTTTCTATGGACGCGGTTCAAAAGGCAAACTCTGGTCACCCAGGAATGCCAATGGGCATGGCGGATGTTGCCGCCATTTTATATTCGAAATTCTTGAAATTTGACGCCTCCGCCCCCGAATGGGAAGATCGCGACCGCTTTGTTTTATCTGGCGGCCATGGGTCAATGTTGCTTTACGCAGTAAACTACCTCACTGGCTATGAGAAAATGACACTCGATCAAATCAAAAATTTCCGTCAACTCGGCGCAATCACCGCTGGCCACCCCGAGGTTGAACATGACGCAGGAATCGAAACAACAACAGGCCCATTGGGACAAGGCGTTGCAACAGCCGTTGGTATGGCCATTGCCGAACGCCGCCTAAACGCACGTTACGACGACAGTCTCGTTGATCACTATACATATGTCATGTGTGGTGACGGCGACCTAATGGAAGGAATAAGCCACGAAGCATGCTCCCTCGCAGGGCATTTAAAACTTTCCAAAATGATTGTCCTTTATGATGATAACGGCATCTGCATTGATGGCAAAACCGACCTTACATTTATTGATAACACCCCAAAGCGCTTCGAAGCTTATGGCTGGGACGTACAGGAAATTGACGGGCACAACTACGCCGAAATAGAAGCCGCCATTGCAAAGGCGCAATCAACAGACACACCAAGTCTTATCTGCTGCAAAACTCATATCGGTTTTGGCGCACCAACAAAACAAGACAGTAACAAAGCGCATGGAGCGCCACTAGGCGATGAAGAAATCGCAGGCACGCGCAAAAATATCGGCTGGCCGCATGAACCATTCGTTGTCCCCGAAGATATTCTATCACTATGGCGCACAATAGGCGCACAAAATACGCCAGAGCGCAAAGCATGGGAAGCACGCCTTGCCACTCACGATATGAAGACATGCCACACAAAAGCACATGCGGGCGATTATTCTGGCGCAATCGCACCAATTATTGCAGAACTTAAAGCCGAATTCGACGCCGAAAAACCCAAAAAAGCCACCCGCCAAACATCTGGCATGTGCCTTGAAAAATTGGTTGATAAGCTATGGCTTATGATAGGTGGTTCTGCTGATTTAACAGGCTCAAACAACACAAAAGTCACCGCATCATCTGTTTTTGATAAAGACAATACAGGTGGGAATTACATCAATTATGGCGTACGTGAACACGCAATGGCCGCCGCAATGAACGGAATCGCCCTCCATGGTGGATTACTTCCATATGCGGGAACATTCCTGCAATTCGCCGATTACTCACGCCCTGCCATTCGTTTGGGCGCACTTATGGGGCAACGCGTTGTTCATGTAATGACACACGATTCCATCGGCCTCGGCGAAGATGGCCCAACACACCAACCTGTTGAGCATATCTCCGCACTACGCGCCATCCCAAATTGCTATACATTCCGTCCTTGCGATGGCATTGAAACTGCAGAAAGCTGGGAACTTGCAGTTAACAACAAAAATGCACCATCCATCATGGCACTAACCCGCCAAGGCTTGCCAACACTTTGCGATAACCGCGAAGAAAACTTCACGGCAAAAGGCGCATATATATTAAAAGAAACAGGCGAAGAGCCTGAAATCACCCTTTTCGCATCCGGTTCAGAAGTCGAAATCGCCCACGAAGCATATGAACATTTTGCCAAAAAAGGCCGCGCAGTTCGCCTTGTATCTTGCCCATGCCTCGATTTATTTTGGGAACAAGATGGCGACTATATTCAAAGCTTCATCTGCAACAAAAGCATCAAAGTCGCGGTCGAAGCAGGCATCCGCCAAAGCTGGGATCGCCTCATCGGCGGACACAGCATCTTCATCGGCATGGACAGCTTCGGCGCATCCGCCCCCGCAGACGAACTTTACAAACATTTCGGCATAACTTCCGAAGCCATCATAGAGCGCGTAGAAAAAGCACTTGAAAACAGAGGGTAAAACGGTTTAAACAGAACCCCTCAAAATATGGAGCTATAAAATCATGACTTTAAAAATTGCAATCAACGGATTTGGACGCATCGGGCGTCTTGTCGCTCGCGCTGTTTACGAACAAAAACGCGATGATATTGAAATCGTTGCAATCAATGACCCAGGTGGTAATTTCTTTCCATTGCTAAAATATGACTCCATACATGGCCGCGCACCCTTCACCGTTGAACGCGATGGCGATGACTGGATTATTATTGATGGCAAGCGCATTCGACGCTTCCGTGACCGCGACCCCGCAAAACTTCATTGGGGCGAAGTCGACACAGACATCCTGATGGAGTGCACAGGGCATTACAATCACCGCGAGGGCGCACAGCTCCACTTAAACTCTGGTGCTAAAAAGGTTCTTATCTCCGCCCCCGCAAAAGACGAAGATCTAACAGTCGTCTACGGCGTAAACCACGACCTTATCAAGGCCGAACATAAAATCATCTCCAACGCCTCATGCACCACAAACTGCCTTGCGCCTATGGCCTACGCCCTTCATAAAGAAATTGGAATCGAAAAAGGGTTCATGACAACAATCCACGCCTATACAGGGGATCAAAACCTTGTTGATGGCTCACATAAAGACCCACTTCGTGCCCGCGCGGCCGCAATGAATATGGTTCCAAGCACCACTGGCGCGGCCAAGGCGGTCGGCAAAGTCCTTCCTGAACTTGACGGAAAATTGGACGGCGTATCCATTCGCGTACCAACACCAAATGTATCAATGGTCGACCTTAAATTCGTTCCATCTCGCAAGGTAACGATTGAAGATGTGAATGCCGCCGTAACAAAATATGCACATGGCGACCTAAAAGGTATTCTTGATGTCTATGATGACCCATGCGTTTCTGGTGACTTCAACCACGACCCACATTCATCAATCTTCAGCCTCGCGGGAACACGCGTAATGGACGGTGATTTGGTACGTGTTATGTCATGGTATGACAATGAATGGGGTTTCTCATGCCGCATGCTTGATACCGCAATGAAAATGCACAAAATGGGTTATACATAAACCCACGACACGTTTTCAAAAAATTTATATGCTCCCGCTTTTGGTTGGTGTAGAATAAACGCATGAATTTATTTAAACAACAAGCCAAACGCGCAATGACCACACGAGGGCAGAAATCCTGCCTCGTGATTGATCATCTTGTCGAGGCACTAGCTGGCGACCCCTCATCAAACCTGCGCCGAGCTATTATCATCACCATGATCGATGAAAAACCAGGAATCACCCAAACCGAAATTATGCATGAGCTTAAAACAACGAAGTCAGCAATGAATCGAGAGATTGAGTGGCTGTTCAACTATGGTTGCATCACCCGCCATGCGGATCAAAAGGATGGCCGCACAGTACGTCTTGAAATCTGCGGCTATTCGAAACGCGCACTGGAATCCGCATTAGATTATTTCCCAAATGGACATGAAAGCTTGATATATTTCTTGGAACAGTATATAAAAATAGTAAAGCAAGATCGTCCGACATTGCGGGATGCGCGGATTATTGCAACACTACACGACCAAGGTGAAATAAATAAAGCTAAGGTTATGGACAATTTATACAATGGTCCAACAACAACAGATAACAGAGCGATAAAACAGCTCATAGACAATGGGGTAATAAAAGATGAATAACCTTCGCAACAGCGCAGAAACAGAATCAGCCGTAAATATTATGGAGCTAAATGCGTTTTCCGCACACTCTCCAAATTCTATTAGCAACACAATGAACCTAGCTTCCAAGCTCGATGCCGTAGAAGAGAACCTAGCACAAGGTTTCAAATTCAATTAAATTTGAATGATAAAGATGACATAAAAGACTTCATATTTATGAGGTCTTTTTTTGTGCCATGCAGTAACAAACCTTGTCAAACGTCCCGTAATTCACTATAAAAATCTAAACAAATTAAAGTAGGCTTAAGGAAAAAACATGTCATTCAATCAAGAACAACTTGAAAAAATTTCAACTGGCAAAGGCTTTATCGCCGCATTGGATCAGAGCGGCGGCTCAACACCAAAGGCGCTTAAACAATATGGTGTCGATGAAAACGAATATGAAGGCGAAGACGCAATGTACGACAAGGTACATGAAATGCGTACACGCATTATCACCGCCCCTGCATTTAATGGCGAAAACATTTTGGGCGCAATTCTATTTGAAAAAACAATGGATAACACAATTAATGGCACACCAACCGCCGAATATCTATGGAATGAATTAAAGGTTGTTCCATTCCTCAAAGTCGATAAAGGCCTTGCCGATGAGCAAGACGGCGTACAGCTCATGAAACCAATGCCTGAGCTTAATGCATTACTGGAGCGCGCAGTCTCAAAAAAAATATTTGGCACAAAAATGCGCTCAACAATAAACAGTGCCTCGGAAAGTGGTATAGCAGCAGTTGTTAAACAACAATTCGAAGTTGGAAAACAAATCCTAAGCCACGGCCTCATCCCAATTATCGAACCCGAAGTCAACATCAAAGCAAACGATAAAACCAAATGCGAGAGCATTCTAAGAACAGAAATCCTAAAACATCTGGATACATTGGCAGATGACCAAAAAGTAATGCTCAAATTAACATTACCTGAGGATGCAAATTTTTACGCCGACTTAATTGCACATAAAAATGTACTGCGCGTCGTTGCCCTTTCTGGTGGCTACAGCCTGGACGAATCATGTAACCGCCTATCAAAAAATGACGGCATGATCGCAAGCTTTTCCCGCGCATTAAGCAACGGTCTCACCGCAACACAAAGCGATGATGAATTTGGCGCAACCCTTGCCAAAGCCATAGAGCGGATATACACCGCATCCATAAACAGCGCGCAAAACACACAGGCCGCATGAATAAAACAACAAAGGGGGCTAAATATGCCCCCTTAATTTTAATACCAATCCGATAGATAATATTGTGACACATAGAAAACGAAAAAAGCCCCTCCTCTACTTCATAATAAGTATTATGCTCATTGCATATATTGGATATAAAAATGGTGATTTTCAAACCACACAAGAAAATCAAAACACATTATCTTACAATCAAAAAAAACCTGCCAATGATAACAACATCATTATCACCGATTACGCCAAAGAGCATGTCTTATACGGTAATAAATCTGGCGGAGGGCATAAATTCGGTGTTGGCAAACCCTGCAAAAGTGAATTCCCAAAAAACTGGGACGATAAAAAAATATTCAACGAAATCACCCGACTCGCTGCTAATGACAATATAAAGTGGCGGCAAGAAGATAATGGATATTACGCATCAGAACAAACTGTAGAAAAAATCAATATCCGTATCATTCTAGGCAAAAACAAACAAAAATTAATAACAGCCTACCCAACCAACACAAAAAGAAACCCCTGCACACACTACAATGATTAGATATTTGTATTGACTTCAAATACCATATTGTTTTACAGAATAAAAAACAAAAAGAATTTTTCAAATGCCTGACGACACCAATATATTATCAAGTAACTTCCGAAGCACAAAACAAAGCGGAACAAATACTAATTTAAAAAAATTTGAACTACTTGAGGAAATTAAAATCTCTGTACGCAGCATTACAGATAGTAATTTTGATCCAGACGACATCACAAACCTGATCCATGATATCGAAACCAACATCACAAACACAATCGAATCTAAACAACCTGAAACAGATAAAACCAAACTACAATATAAAGTTGTTTTAGGAACAAAGGGGTCTGGCGCACCAGAAAGAGCCCATGAAAATTATCACGAAAAAACACCTGAAGAACGGCAAAAATATATATTCTTAAACAAAGGAACATTTGGCTTCATCCCACAGTTACCAACGTTTCAAAATATAGTAAATAAAGCAAATAATAATGGCATAGACATAGATAAAGATAAGTTCACCCGTGAACTAACAAAAAAACTCATGGGAATAGATGAACTAATTGCGGATGTAATTGCACTGGAATCCTATGAAAAAAATATATCAATCGTACGCGTAACCAATGCAAAACCAGATCAAGTTATTGAAAAAATAAAACGCGCAAATGGAAAAGACTATGATTCCACCATTTGTTTTTACCATACACCCTTAAAGGATTGCGCTTTAAATTATAACGATGGGACAGAAGATGACATCCCAAAATACTTAACGGATACAGATTTTATAGAAAGTTATGTCAAAAATTTAAACCTTCTCCCCCTGCTTTTAGATTACATTTCAAATACCAATACAAATTTAACATTGGTATATCACGCACCAAGCAAAGAAACAGAGCATTCGCCAATTATAATGATAAATAATGGCATTGCACAAAACTATGTAAATACCTTACCCTTCCCATTATCCATAGAAAAAAGCCTGAACGATGACCTATCGCTATTAAATGAACATGACATAGAAATTGAAGGAATCAAAGATATTGTGCAGAAATATCTATTCGCATTCAACACACTGATAAGCCAAGAAAACGGCGCAGACTACAATCCTGATCTTTATAAAAATCTTATAGAAGAGAAAAGAATAAGCGATCTGGCTGCTCTTAAAAAAATAAATCAAAAACACAAAAACAATGGGCACAGTAACAAAATAATAGAGTTAGAGAATGTAACTGATGATAAAACATCAACGGACTCTAGTGAAAGTTTAACTCCGCCCACTGCACTTGATCTATAGTATCCACCCCGCAAACAAGCATCACCAATCGATCCACACCAAGGGCAATCCCCGCACTCTCTGGCATATATTCAAGCGCAGAAAAAAACTCTTCATCTGCCGGATATACCTCGCCATATAATTTTTTCTTGGTCAGCATTTCCTCATGATATCGCGTGCGTTGCTCATCCGCATCGGTAAGTTCCGAAAAAGCATTGGCAAGCTCAACACCACAAACATAAAGCTCAAATCGCTCTGCGAATCTCGGGTCAGATTTTTTTTTCCTAGATAAAGCCGCCATAGATATCGGGTAATCATATAAAATACTTGGCGTGCCAATCCCCAAAAAAGGTTCAATTTTTTCCGCCATTACCGCATGAAAAATATCATCCCAAGCATCGGAATCACACACCCTAATCCCCTTTTCACGTGCCTCATCGGCAAACCCATCACGATCACTCAGAACACAAGAAAGATCAATATCCGCATATTTTTCAAATGCCTCGACCACAGATATTTTCTGAGATTCTGCAAAAGGATCACAAACCTTATCTTTATATTGAAAAACTTTAGCCGACACAGAGCTAGAAACACTGCGAAGCAACTCCTCACAATCATCCATTAACACCTCATAATCTACTCCTGTGCGATACCACTCAAGCAGCATAAACTCTGGACTATGACGAGACGTAGATTCCCCATTGCGATAAACATGCGCAACCTGGTAAATCCGCTCCATTCCCGCGGAAAGCAATTTTTTCATATCAAATTCAGGGCTCGTCTGAAGATATAAAACCTTATCACCAGACTTATCCATAGGTTTATACACCGTTTCAAACGCATGAATATGCGCATCCATAACAGGACAAATTTGCAGTGCGGGCGTATCAACTTCAATAAAATCACGATCATCAAAATACGTCCGCAGGGCTTTAATAACGCGAGAACGGGCAATCACATTCTCTCGTTTTTTATCAAAATTATGCCGTAACCACCAATTCATATCTATTAGCCTAAAAAAATACTTGCAATCATGCGCACTTAACGCTAAAAATGCGCTTCATTCAAGCTCTGAAATTTATTTCGTTGAGCGTATGACAGAATTACAGATTAAAGAAAGCAAATACGATGAAAGCCAACATACATCCTGATTACCACGAAATAACAGTTGTTATGACAGATGGAACAGAATACAAAACACACAGCACATACGGCAAAGAAGGCGATGTACTGAAATTGGACGTTGATCCACTTTCGCACCCTGCATGGCAAGGCGGAACAGGTAAAGTGGTTGAAAAAGGCCAGCTTTCAAAATTCGAAAACCGTTTCGGTGGTTTCTCATTCGGCGGATCTGCTCCTGCTGAAGAGAACAAGGAAGACAAAAAAGAAGCATAATCGCTCCTTTCTTTCCACCTCAGAATCAAAAAACGCCCCGCATAATGTGAGGGCGTTTTCTTTTACAGAATCCAAAAAACCAAAGCCTACGCGGCCCCTGATAACTGCTTAAGCGCCGCCTCAAGTTTCTCTCGTTTTACCAAAGCGACTTCCTTACGAGATTTTTGTTCGGCAATTACTTCTTCGGGCGCATTCGCAACAAACTTCTCATTACCAAGCTTAGCATCAACTTTTTTAATGTCATCATCAAGCTTGCCAATGGCCTTGTTCAATCGCTCGCGCTCAGCATCCAAATCAATAATATCCGCAATCGGCAGAATCAAAATAAGGTCACCAACTACAGTTTGAATTGCACCCTTTGGAATATCATTAACATGAGAAATTTTATTCAATCGCGCCATACGACATAAAACATCATCAAAATCAGCAAAGCCTTTCACGCTCATTTCGCATGCACCCTTAACAAGCAAGTCAATCTTCGCCCCCGCTGGAACATTCATATCCGAGCGAACAGACCGAATTTCGGTAACAATATTTTGCAGCCACTCCATTTTCTTCGCGGCACATTCATCACGAAGAGAATCTGGGTATTGCGGCCAAGCAGAAGTAATCAATCGCTCACCTTCCGCTCGTGTGGAAATAGAAGCATAAAGCTCCTCTGTAATATAAGGCATAAACGGATTTAGAATTGTAAGAATTTGCTCAAGCACCCAACTGGTGGTCTTACGAACCTCATCTGCAGCCGCACCGCCATCTTGCAATACGGGCTTAGAGATTTCCAAATACCAATCACAAAAAGTGCCCCAAACAAACTGATAAACACTATTTGCCGCTTCATTAAAACGATAACCTTCAATGTTCTTCTCAATATCGGACTTCGCATTTACAAGTTCATGGATAACCCATTGATTCGGCGCATATGCAACAGCTTCTGGATCAAATCCATCATGCGACAGCGCATCATTCATCTCACAATACCGCGCGGCATTCCATAGCTTCGTCGCAAAATTACGATACCCTTCAAGGCGTTCCTCCGCCAATCGAATATCACGTCCCTGCGCCGCCATCGCCACCAACGTAAAACGAAGTGCATCTGTCCCGTATTTATCAATCAAATCCAACGGGTCCATAACATTGCCCTTAGATTTAGACATTTTCTGCCCCTTTGCATCCCGCACAAGCGCGTGAATATAAATATCCTTAAACGGGACATCATCCATAAAGAACAGAGAGAACATCATCATCCGCGAAACCCAGAACGTAATAATATCAAACCCCGTCACCAAACAATCACCAGGATAATATTTTGCAAGCTCTGGCGTTTTATCCGGCCACCCTAATGTAGAAAACGGCCATAACGCAGATGAGAACCACGTATCAAGAACATCGGCATCGCGCGTAATTTCAACACCCTCGCCCGCCTGTGCCTGCGCTCCCGCCTCATCCTCGGCAACATAAACATTTCCATCATTATCATACCAGGCAGGAATTTGGTGCCCCCACCATAATTGCCGCGAAATACACCATGGAATTTGATTATCCACCCATGCGTAATACATATTTTCATATTGCTGCGGAACAAAGCGCGTGCGCCCATCACGCACCGCCTGCGCCGCTGGCTTTGCCAAAGTCGGTGTATCAACAAACCATTGCTTGGTCATGAACGGTTCAATAACCGCGCCTGAACGCTCACCCACGGGAATAGTGTTCTTAATACTCTCAACCTCAACCAACAAATCAAGCTCCTCAAGCTCACGTAAAATTGCCTTACGCGCATCATAACGATCAAGCCCGTGATAACTTTCGGGAATATCGTCACGCGCAACAATCTTCGCATAACCATTCATCACACTAATCATCGGTAAATCATGACGTTGCCCAACCTCAAAGTCATTAAAGTCATGCGCAGGTGTAATCTTAACTGCACCCGACCCTTTTTCAGGATCAGAATATTCATCCGCAATGATAGGAATCAAGCGCCCCGTAATCGGCAAAACAACCATCTTGCCAATTTTATCCTTATAACGTAGATCATCTGGATGCACAGCCACCGCCGTATCACCAAGCATAGTTTCAGGACGAGTCGTCGCAACGGTAATAAATTCTTCGTGCTCTCCTTCAACAGGATAGCGAATATGCCACATACTTCCTTTTTGCTCTTTTTGAATAACCTCAAGATCAGAAATAACCGTCTGACGCTCTGGATCCCAGTTCACAAGACGCTCGGCCCGATAAATCATACCCGCTTTATGAAGCTCCACAAATGACTTCAAAACCGCGCGTGATAAACCATCATCCATCGTAAATCGCTCTCGCTCCCAATCAGGTGTCGTCCCCAAACGGCGAAGCTGTGATGTGATGGTATTGCCTGAATATTCTTTCCACTCCCACGCTTTTTCAAGGAATTTTTCACGCCCAAGCTTAAAACGATCCGTCCCCTCTTCATGTAGCTTCTTCTCCAAAACCATATGCACAGCAATACTCGCATGATCCGTTCCAGGCTGCCACAAGGCATCGCGCCCCTTCATACGATGATAACGCGTCAATAAATCTTGCAAAGTATGATTAAGTGCATGCCCAATATGCAACGATCCCGTAACATTAGGCGGCGGCATCATAATGGTATACGGCGCGGCATCGCTTTCAGGCTTACATTGAAATGCACCTGATTCTTCCCATTCCTGATAATGCTTTTCTTCTATAGTTTTTGGATCAAATGTTTTATCAAGCATAATATATACTTCCTCAAAGCTTTTAGCGGAGGAAATAATACGGCTTTCACAGCGTAAATCAAGGGATTATAACGGAATATTAGTCTTCAAGGATGCGTTTGGAAACACGTTCAAGCTCCTCGGCAACCAGTCTTTCAATAAGCGTTGGCAAATTACGATCAAGCCAAGCACGAAGCAAAGGCTTTAATTCAGTACGGACAATATCCTCTAACGTAATTCCATTATGCTCAACAGCAGTCTTTTTCACCAATTTAGAAATAGCGTCTGCCGCGGCAATCTCAACTCTATTTGTAAAAATATCACTATCCTCATCTGGCACAGATTCAACAACCGGAGCAGCCTTCACTTCAGGCACAGGATCAGGAATAACTTCCTCATCCTGCATATCAACATCTATTGCACCCTCGGGATCAACACGGTCCGTAAGCTCAAGGACATCATCTTCTGGCTCATCAGCCTTTTCCTCTGGCTCAGGCTCCGCAGCAGGCGAATCAAAATCAATATCATCAATAGCACTTTGATCTAACGGCTCATCTGGAGCGGCAGGAGCAGGCGTATCAAAATCAATATCATCAATAGCGCTTTGGTCTAACGGCTCATCTGATGACGATTCTTCAACGGGTTCGTTACCCCCCATATCCGAATCTTCATCGTCATCATCAGAAATAATCTGACGAATAGAATCAAGGATTTCCTCGATTGACGGCTCTTCTTCTGTTTTCGTTTCTTCGGACATATAAGGACTTAGGATTAAGTTATTAAGGAATCAGTACAATCTAGTGTCATACATCAACGATGCGTTGTCAAAGCCTCATAGCAAGATATATACAATGCTATCCACATTTATATACAAAACGTTACAATGCAAATTCTGTTTCACCAGCAAATTCAGCCAAAACAGGCACTGATGCATCAAACAACACCTTCATTGATACATTACCACTCTGTGATTTACTAAACAACGTAGCCGTACCTTTTGAACATCCATCACTCTTCAAGACGCAAATTAATCGGCCGCCGACATCTAATTGATTTAAAATCTTGGCAGGCACCTCAGACACAGCACCATTAATAACAATCAAACTATAAGGCGCATACTCATCCGCACCCAATGTTATACCCCCATCAACTTGCATAACATTACAAACATTCAACGATTGTATAACACGCTCACACTTATCTCTCTGGCGCTTATTTTTTTCAAGAGAAATAACAGTCTTCACCAAACGCGAAAGAATTATAGACGAATAACCACTACCCGAAGCAACATCCAAAGCCACGTCATCACTGTGAGGTGCGCAAAACTGCAACATACGCGCATAAACAATCGGATCAAGAAGATAACGCCCCTGCCCCAAATCTAAATTCGCATCCGTATATGCAACATTTTTAAGCTTTTCAGGAACAAAAACTTCACGAGGCACAGTTTCAAAAGCTTGCAATATATTAGGATCAGTAACACTAGCCGTATGAATTTGCCCATCAACCATATTTTTTCTAGCTTCAGAAAACATTTTACAATCACCATTAAAATTTTAAAATAATAGAGCGATGCCCCATTTCAAGTAAAAATACCCCTATTTAACAATCTTGACCAGAGCTTAAAATAAAAAAACATTTGTTTATATAGTTGACGAAACCCCATAAAATACACTAATCATTACCAACCTGTTTTGAACGAAGTAAAGGCGCGGTGTCAGAGTGGTTATGTAACGGATTGCAAATCCGTGTACGCCGGTTCGATTCCGGCCCGTGCCTCCAAATTCTTACTTGACAAGGCAACTACATAAGGGCATAAAAGCCCACGAAAAAGTGTTCCCCAGTAGCTCAGTGGTAGAGCGAGTGACTGTTAATCACCAGGTCGGAGGTTCGACCCCTTCCTGGGGAGCCATTTTTTCCTTTTTCCCAGATCATCGCCACAAAACCATACTCCACACGTTCCATTGAGTAAAATAAGCGCAATAACCTAAATATGGGAAGACGCAATAACCTAGAAATGGAATTAAAGCCCTACGTAAGAAACGCAGCAACGATGTCACAGAATAAATGCAAATAACTATATATGGCGTAAATTTATGAAACGAGTAATAGAAAAAAACCTGAGCTTTTAGACCCTGCCCATTAACTCTATGAGACAACTTATCATCTGTGGGACAAATCAAGATTCCAAAATTGCCTGTAACCCTTGAAAAATATGGTCGGAGCGAGAGGATTCGAACCTCCGACCCCCTGTTCCCAAAACAGGTGCGCTACCAGGCTGCGCTACGCTCCGACGAAAGATAAAGGGGGTTTTACACGATGTTTTCTAAATGAGCAAGAGAATAAAGAAGAAAAACCTTCCTTATTCTATCCCATTATCACCTTGCACATCATTGACAACGCCACCATTAAAAACGTTGTAAATAACCCTATCACCTATATTGATATTATTTTTCAATGCCTCACCACCATAAAGTTCCAACGCCCCCCTCGCCTTAGCCTCAGAAGGCAGCAATCGAAGGCTTTTAGGTTCGGCGCTGTGATGGATTTTAATAATAACCCCATCCCCTCTAATAAAAATAATATCAAGCGGTACGAGTGTATTCCTCATCCAAAAATGTCTTTCCGCATCATTATCAAAAACAAAAAGCATTCCTGTACCCACGGGAACATCCGTCCGAAACATCATACCAATTCGACGCTCTTCTTCACTATCAGCAATTTCAACATTAAAACTACGATCAACACCATCAGAAGTAACCACTTGAATAACTTTAGAATCGAGGACTTGTGGTGAATTAAAAACCTCAGGAGGCACCCCCTCTATAGGCGGAGGAATTTTAACCGCCCCACCATCAGCAAAAACACCATGCTCAAACGCAAAAGAAAAGAGAAAAAATCCTATAAAACCAAGAAGAGCTACGCAATATTTAATCATATTATGCTCCTTAAAATCGAAAATCACCCATCCGCGGGCAAAGCCTCAGCCAAATGGCTTAAAAGGGAATCATAGGTCATCGCACCAAAATACTTTCCCTTATCATCGACTATCAAAACAGGGCTAGAGTATTTTGTCAAATGCGCTACCCCCTCCCATATGGGACTATCTGGTAATAAAGTGTGGGGCTTTCGCTCCATCACCTCAGAAACAGGCAAAGGCAATATATTACCATATCTTTTTGAAACACCAGGCGCCGCGGCAACCTTAACATCAATTTGCACACCACCAGCCATCGCAACAGACACAGGAATAAGACTTTTTAGAAGTATCTTTTTAGAAAGGACACCATCCACCCCCCCTCCTGAATTAAGGGCAATCGCAACACTAGCCTTAGACTTACTCATTGCCCTCAAAACACTATCAACCGTATCATCCTCAGAAATAATTATAACATTTTTGCTTACAGCTGCATGACAGGGCATTCCCTACACTCCATTAATAACCAACACGATTCGTATTATCCTTAGTTCCCATCCGAAAGACCAGACAAAAATTCAATCACATATTCCTGCAATCCATAATCATACAAATCGTTATGCCCCGCATCAGGAATACTAACAAATTGCTTCGGCATAGATACCGCCTCAATCTTTCATACCCGTCTTATACATTCCCGCATATACCCCATCCAACACCATAAGCTCGTCATGCGTGCCGCGCTCAACAATCGCCCCCTGATCCAAAACAATAATAAGATCGGCTTTTTGCACAGTAGAAAGCCGGTGAGCGATAACAAGTGTTGTGCGCCCCTTCTCAAGCTTTTGCAACGCCTCCTGCACCAGTTTCTCAGACTCATTATCAAGCGCAGAGGTCGCCTCATCCAAAAGCAATATCGGCGCATCACGCAACATCGCCCGCGCAATCGAAATCCTTTGACGCTGCCCACCCGACAGGCGCGTACCATCTTCACCCACTATCGTGTCATACCGATCATCAAACCCTTCAATAAACTCATGTGCCGCCGCCATCTTCGCCACCGCAATAACCTCATCATCACTCGCGCCCTCGCGCCCATAACGAATATTATCCATGATGGTTTCATTAAAAATCGTGATATCTTGCGAAACAAGCGCAATATGCGCACGTAAAGACGTCATTGTAACGTCACGAATATCATAATCATCAATTTTAATGGCCCCATCGCCCACATCATAAAAACGTGGAATAAGATTCATAATCGTACTTTTCCCGCCACCAGATGCGCCAACCAAAGCCGTCACTTTCCCCGCCATAATATCAAAGGAAATATTATTAAGCGCACTAACATCCTCCCCCTCATATGAAAAACAAACATCCTTAAAATGCAAAGACGGAGTGTCTATTTTAACACTTTTCGCATCAACCTTATTCACGATCTGCGGACGATCATCAAGAATAGAAAATACGCGATCAGACGCCCCCAAACCAACTTGCAAAGAATTATTAAGTTTTGCCAATTTTTTCATCGGCTCATACGCCATAATAAACGCAGCCAAAAACGAACCCAACTCCCCCGCGCTCGTATGCCCTTCAATAACACCATACCCCCCGTAAATTATAATTCCCGCAAAAATAAGCCCGACAATAAACTCATTCACAGGTGTCGATAACGTCCCAAGCTTCACCGATTTGATGTTCAAATCCCGAACCTTATCAATGGCCACTCCAATTTTGCGCGCTTCATGCTGCTCCATCCCATAGGCCTTGATAAGACGCACCCCCTGAAAGCTTTGCGATAGAAGGTCAGACAATCCCCCCATTTCAGATTGAATGTTATTAGAAACCTTACGAAGGCGCTTACCAATATAGATAACAAACACCGTCAACAGCGGAAACACAATAAAAGCAGACAGCGTCAAAAACCAATCACGATAAAACATAACGCCAATCAAAAAGATGAGCGTAAAAAAACTTTTTCCAAACCCCGTAAGCGTATCCGTAACCGCGGCACGCATCACACTAACGTCATTCACTACGCGTGAAATCATTTGCCCACTGGGATTGGCATGAAAGAAAGCCATATCCATACCCAAAGAATGTGAAAAAAGCTGGCGCTGGATATCTGCAACAATAGATTGCCCCGTCTTATTCATCAAAATCGTATGAATATAAGTCGTTATCCCACGTGCAGCAAATGCAACTGACAAACCAACCGCAACAGGAATAATAAACTCCTCTTTACCCTCATTCAACACATCATCCAATATTGGTTGCATAAGCGCAGCAATCGCCGCCGTCATCGCCGCTGCAACAGCCATAAAAAAAACAGCCACAAACACCTGCAATTTATATGGCAACAGATAATCACAAATTATCCGCCTCATAAGGTTTAAAGTTTTACCTCTATTCATTTGATTTACTTCACTATATCAATTATTTTTCTGCGGCACTGCAGCAGGACTTGTTATATATTTTTTATACATTTATATGTTACAATTTAAACATAAATATAGAATAGATTAAAGTTATCACTCTGTCGAGCAGGAGCATAAATGTCATTTAGCGTACAAAACGGACAACCAAATTTGGCCCTCGCACTCGGTGGGGGCATGGCACGCGGATTTGCCCATATTGGTGCGTTAAAGACATTAAATCGCCACGGAATATATCCATCTCTTGTTGCTGGCACATCAATAGGATCGGTTGTTGGCGGCTGCTATCTCGCAGGAAAACTTGATGATTTCGAAGAATGGGCACTATCTTTAAACCGTTATAAGATATTTTCATATCTAGACTTCCGCGTTCGCAGCGCGGGCCTGATCGGCGGTAAAAAATTAAGAGAAACGCTGGAACAACACTTCGAAGGCATGGAGTTCTCAGACCTTCCTCACCCTCTTATATGCATAGCCACCGATCTCGCAACAGGCCACGAAGTATGGATGAGAAAAGGAGAGCTAATAGAAGCCCTAACCGCATCATTCGCACTACCCGGCGTATTCCCTCCCGTCTATCATGATGAACGACACCTTGTTGATGGCGCATTGGTCAATCCGTGCCCAATATCACCATGTCAGGCTCTAGGTGCTAGAATGACAATCGCCATAGACCTAAACACAGACCTCATTGGCAAATCAACAAAACCAGGAACAAGCTACCAAACAGTGACTGGTTTCGATGTATTCAACAACGATGACGTAACACCAGAGGCGCAAAAACCGTTCCTAAGCAATGCAATCTCAAGACGCTTGTTCCGTAGGGAAAACGCAACCCACCCTAGTTTATTTGGCGTTATGGTATCTGGCCTATCCATTATACAAGATCGCTTAACCAGATCACGCCTTGCAGGAGAGCCACCTGATATTCACATTAAGCCACCAATAGGCCATATCGGATTATTAGAGTTCGAAAAAGCAGAAGAACTAATACAACTTGGTGAAGAAGCAACAGAAAAACTAATTCCTGATATTAAAGCAGCAATGAGTGTATTACTGCGCCCCGAAGTCAGTGAGGCATATTTCAATAATAATCAGAACGAAATTGATGCCTGCGAAACCTAGGCCTTAGCCCTGCTCGGGCGCTTTTTATGCTTACGATCAGGCAAAGCCTTACCCCAAATCATATTATCCACCAAATACTTCGGACGCACATTGTTATATTGGCGCACCAACACATCCAATGCCTTATCAACTTCCGCAGGATTCTCACAATGCTTAAACACTGATGAATGAATTCCACGCTTCACAAGACATGTATCAATATTCACAAGCGACCCACCAAGAATATCATGTGCCATCGTATCGCCAATCATAACAGTTTGGCCTGGGTAAATATCATTTTCCTGTAATATACGAATACAATGTTGAAAAATAGGTTGGTGCGGCTTACCGATATATTCAACAATACCACCAAAATCCTTATAGCGCGCAGCAATAGAACCCGGCCCCATAATATTCCGACCACCCATAATACCTAAACTATCAGGATTAGCACAAATGGCTTTCAACTTGTACCGCGCAGATGCCTTCAATAAAGACTCATAATCTTCCATCGTCTTTTCAGGGGCATCACTCCCACTGATAATCAAAAAATTCGCATCCTTCGGATCATCAACAACCTCAACATCAAGCCCATCAACAATAGAACGATCACCGCCACGGCTAATGATGACACATTTTTTACCTATATTTTTAAAATAGCCATCAGATTGCTGGTCAAGCCCCCTCCACGTTACTTCACCAGAGGTAATGATATCATTGTATAAGTCAGGCGTAATACCCAAATCATTCATACGATCTGCGTTTTTTTCCGCGCGCTTCCCTGAATTTGAAAGAATGATAACATGTTTTTTGCGCCTCCTAAGCTCGGTAAGACAATCAATAACACCATCATAGGCACGCTCCCCATCATGAAGAACCCCCCATTGGTCAATGATAAATCCTGCATAACTATCCGAGATATCAGATATACCTTCGCAAAACTTGGTATTTATAAGGCTACTTGGTCCACTCACTTGATTTTACCTCTGTATATTTAATCACTTACCAAAAACTATATTCACAAACATTATGGTATCAACTCGCAGTGTAATCAATAGAGTTTTACAAAAGGTAAATTATTCTGATTTTTTAAGACGTTGCATATATTCCTTAACATCCCTTTTGATTTCAGGTGCAAACAAATAAAGCCCCAAAATATTAGGTATAGCCATAGACATCATTGCCGCATCCGCAAAATTAATAAGATTACCAAGCTCCGCCGCCGCGCCAACAACAATACAAGAGCAAAAGAAAATTTTGAACAGATTCTCAATACGGTCCCTCTCCCCGAAAAGATAACGGAAACACACCGCTCCACAATAATACCAACTAATCATCGTAGAATAAGCAAACAACAACACCGCGACCGTCAAAATATATTTAAAATTTGGAATACCCGTTTCAAACGCCAAAGAGGTAAGCTCAACCCCCGCAATACCATCTGCCTGCGTATATACACCGCTGATGACAATAACAAGCGCCGTGATATTGCAAATGATTATCGTATCAATAAATGGCCCAAGCATCGCAACAGCCCCCGTCCCAACAGGACCATCAGTATTCGTCGTAGATTGAACAATAGACGCAGACCCAAGCCCTGCCTCATTCGAAAATGCAGCCCTTTGAACACCAACCAATAACCCGCCAAGCAAGCCACCAAGACCCGCCTCGGTCGAAAACGCCATACTAATAATCGTAGAAAACGCCGCAGGCAATTCTCCAATATTCAAACCAATCACAATCAACCCTGATAAAATATAAATCCCCGCCATAAATGGAACGAGCTTTGACGCAACCCCCGCAATAGATTTAAGTCCACCAATAATAACCGCACCAACAAGAACAGACAGCAACAAGCCAAATGCCCAACCATAATTACTTAAAACACTGGTATCGCCGCCCGTTGCGACAAGAACCTGTTTATACGCTTGATTGGCCTGATACATATTACCACCACCAATCGCACCAATAACGCAAAAAACCGCAAACATAATCGCAAAGAACGAACCCACACCGCGCATATTACGACTGGCAAAGGCCTCCTTCAGATAATACATCGGCCCACCCGCAACCATGTGTGGATGCTTCATTGGATCTGGATGAATACGGTATTTCACGCCAAGCATAACTTCCGCAAACTTTGATGACATCCCAAGAAACCCCATGACAGTCATCCAAAAAACCGCGCCCGGCCCACCAACAGAAATTGCAATCGCAACGCCACTAATATTTCCAAGGCCGACCGTCCCCGACAAAGAAGCCATCAACGCTTGAAACTGGCTAATTTCACCGTCCTTACACGTTTCCATCCCCTTACCAAAAAGCAATTTCACAGCACGAGGGAACAACCGCAAATTAATAAAACCAAGATATATCGTGAAAAATACCGCCGCAAAAGAAAGCCAAATCAGAATCAACTTAACATCCAGACCATCAATCAATGGAACAGAGTAAAATACAACCGACGATGCGACGCCTGCCACTGGCTCAAACACAGCATTAATGTCTTTATCTAAACTCATATAAAAACGTCCCCAAAAACAATTCTGGGAAATGATAGTACATCTGCCTTCAAGTAAAAAGGCAGCACAGGAAAATTCACGATGTTATCCAGAAAAATCAAAAAGTTAGGGATAGTAGGAAGAATCAACCCTCACACATCGGCTGAGATACAGGATGCCCCTTAAACGGTAGAGCCGCCCATTTACGCACAGAAATATCATCCATTTTGGTTGCTTTTTCAATGCGTGATGAATATGTCTTGCAAAAAATATCAGGGCGCATTTTCGCTGCATCACTTGATATTTTATTGGCGAAATTAGTCCGTAAGGTATGCATAGATTTTTCAGGGCTACGATCACCATTCTTACGCATATATTCCATTAAAATAATTTCATATTTTGCAAAAAGTTTTTCATGCTTATTCGTAAACTTTTTATGCTCAAGATAAAGGTTATTCCCATTCGCATCCGCCATATGTGCACAATTCAAACCAATAACCATCAATTCACTATGAATACGAATCCCCTGCTCTGCCTCCGCCTCCCGCGCGCCATAGCATCCCGCCGCAACAGATACATTAGAGAAAACAAATAAAAACAAAACGAATAAAGATAAAAATCGCATAACAAAACCTTGATAAAAAAGTAACACTCAAATTATAACAGGAGTTAATAACGGCTTACCACCAAAATGTGCAAGTAAATTATCAATAACAAGCTGCCCCATTTTTGATCGCGTTTCAAGTGTCGCCGAACCAACATGCGGCGATAATACAACATTGTCCATAGTAAGCATGGCCTCAGGCACATTGGGCTCATCCGCAAAAACATCAAGCCCAGCCCCTGCAATCGTCTTATTCCGAAGGGCAATAAGCAAGTCATCTTCATTCACAACACTGCCCCGCGCAATATTAATAAGATACCCGTTCACGCCCAACGCCTTAAGAATATCTAAATCAATTAAATGCCGCGTCTCATCCCCACCCGCACACGCCAAAACCAAAAAATCACACTCCCGCGCCATCTCAATCAGTGATTCATAATACACATATGGCACATCCTTTTGATTACGCCCATGATAAATCACCTTTGTGTTAAACGCCTGCGCCCGCTTCGCAATCGCCATTCCTATTTGGCCAAGCCCAACAATTCCAACCGTCTTCCCCGAAACCGAGGTGGAAAGAGGCATCGCCCCCGATTTCCAACGCCCAACACGCACAAACATATCCGCCTCCACCGCGCGGCGCGCAATATTCAGCAATAAAAACATCGCAACATCCGCCGTATCATCGGTCAAAACATCAGGCGTATTGGTCACCACAACACCACGCGCCTTCGCCGCCGCTACATCAATATTATCAAACCCAACACCAAACTGAGATATGATTTCAAGATTAGGCAAAGCCCGCATCAACCGCTCACTAACCCCCGCACTGTTATAGGTCGACAAAACCCCTGCAATATCATGAGCATACGCCCGCAAATCATCCTCTGGCTCACGACTTTCCCAAAGACGAAGAACGCTAAATTCATTTTCCAAAATATGCATTTCATTCGCCAATAAAGGCTGCAAGGCTAGAATCATTTTTTTCATTTTTATTATCCGATAGAGACAAGCACTAAAACGCTTGATTTCTGGTGTATTTTTATGGTTTATGTCACACATATTGATAACAAAAACCAAAAGCAATTTACCATGGCACACGCACAAAAGAAACTCTATATCAAAACTTGGGGCTGTCAGATGAATGTCTATGACAGCAACCGCATGACGGATATACTTGCCTCCCTTGGATATAAAACCGTAGATGTACCAGAAGGCGCAGATATGATGATCTTGAACACTTGCCATATTCGTGAAAAAGCAACAGATAAAGTTTTTTCCGAACTTGGCCGCCTGCGCCAACATAAAGAAGCCAAGGAATCCAAAGGCGAGAAAATGATCATCGCTGTTGCAGGCTGCGTTGCCCAAGCCGAAGGTGACTTTATCCTTGAACGTGCACCCTATGTAGACCTTGTTTTCGGCCCCCAAACCTATCATGAATTACCCGAAATGGTATTAAAGGCAAGCGGCGATGACCGCGTCGTCAACACAGAATTCCCAAGCATTTCAAAATTCGACCATTTACCCAAAGAACACACAATAGAGGGCGCATCGGCCTTCCTATCAATCCAGGAGGGCTGCGATAAATTTTGTACATTTTGCGTTGTTCCATACACACGCGGCGCAGAATATTCCCGCCCCGCGCAAAGCGTCATCGACGAAGCCCATCGGCTCGTTGATCAAGGGGCATTAGAAATCATGCTCCTCGGCCAAAATGTAAACGCCTATCACGGAATCGGCCCCGACGGTAAAACATGGGGCTTTGCACAACTCATTCACGCAATTAATGACATTGATGGATTAGAGCGCATAAGATACTCCACATCACACCCACGCGATATGGATGATGACCTCATCGCGGCGCATGCTCTGCCGAAAATGATGCCATTCCTACACCTCCCCGTTCAAAGTGGTTCTGATCGTATCCTTGAAGCCATGAACAGAAAACATAAAGCCGATTTATATCGCGACATCATCGCAAAACTTAGGAAAACTCGCCCTGAAATAGCATTCTCATCTGATTTTATTATCGGCTTCCCTGGTGAAACCGAAGAAGATTTTGAGGCGTCTATGCAACTCGCACGGGATGTCGGCTATGCCTCATGCTATTCATTCAAATATAGCGCTCGCCCGGGAACACCCGCCGCAAGCCTCCAAGCAGCCCTCGTCCCCGACCACATTGCGTCTGATCGCCTTCAACGCTTCCAAGCCCTGATTAACGAACAACAATCCACCTTCAACAAAACCTGCGAAGGCCTAACCATGCCTATCCTATTCGACAAAAAAGGCAAAAAAACAGGCCAAATTGGCGGCCGCAGCCCCTATTCTCAATCCGTCTATGTCACAGGCAATGAACGCCTCATCGGCAATATCATCAATGTAAAAATTACAAATGCTTTTGATAATTCATTAACAGGCGAAATACAAACCGTAGAAGATAAAATAGCGTAATTTTATAGGCTTATCAGCATTTTTACGGTACAATATAGTTACGTGCTTCATTAATGACAGGAGATCATTTGTCAAAAGAACTCATTCTCGAATTTTCAGATAATGAATTAGCCCCCTTACTATTCGGTGAATATAACGATCACCTCTCATATCTCGAAAAGAAAATGGATATCCACATTTCAGACCGTGGAAACCTTTTAAGAATCAGTGGGAAAAAAGACAACATCCATAACGCACAAATCGTTATGCAGTCCCTCTATACCCGCCTCAAAAGCAAAGAACTCCTCAATATCACCCATGCGGACATCGATGCGGAAATACGGTTTTTAAATTCTGGAAAAACACACGGAAAGAAATCTGGCGCAATAAATACCGAAAGCAACACATCAGATAAAACGATTGTTATTAAAACAAAAAACAAAACCATCGCACCAAGATCCCCCAATCAACTTGAATATCTAAAGCTTATTAACAAACACGACATGGTATTCGGGCTTGGCCCCGCAGGAACAGGAAAAACATATCTTTCTGTTGCTGCTGGCGTTGATATGTACCTACAAGGCAAGGTAGAGCGTCTTGTATTTTGTCGCCCCGCCGTTGAGGCTGGTGAAAACCTTGGTTTTCTCCCCGGCGACATGAAAGATAAAGTCGATCCATATTTACGCCCAATTTACGACGCACTCCGTGATATGCTACCTCATGATTTCCTCCTAAAGAAAATGGAAATTGGCGAGATTGAAATCGCCCCCCTCGCCTTTATGCGCGGCCGAACATTAGCGCACTCTTATGTAATTTTAGACGAGGCACAAAACTCCACCTGCGCACAAATGAAAATGTTCTTAACACGCATGGGCGAAGCGTCTCACATGGTCATAACAGGTGACGCAAGCCAAACCGATCTCCCCAATAATGTAAAATCAGGCCTCAGCGAAGCCGTTGACATTCTGGGCGGTGAAAAAGATATCGGCTTCATCACTTTTAATACAGAGGATGTCATAAGACACGGCCTTGTTCGAAGAATTATCACCGCATATGAAAAGCACAACAAGTAATCTAATGCCTGAACTCGAAATAGATATTGATGTAAAAGATCCATTATGGCTTAAATATTTTTCAGATATTGAAAATCACACTCATGACATAATCACGAAAACTTTAAACAGCCAGCTCCCCAATGTGCAACATATAGAAATAAGCATTGTTCTGGCCGATAACAATTTCGTCCAGGATTTAAATAAAAACTATCGCGGCAAAAACAAACCGACAAATGTCCTTTCATTCCCGCAAACAGAAAGAAATGAGCTAAATATGCCCGCCCTTATGCTCGGCGATATAATCATCGCATCACAAACGATTAAGCGAGAATCCCAAGAGCAGGAAAAAACATTCAAAGACCACTACACGCATATGCTCGTCCATGGATGTTTACACCTGCTTCATTACGACCATACAACAGACGAACAGGCCGAAGAAATGGAATCACTGGAGACTGAAATTTTATCGTCTTTAGGGATAAAAAACCCTTATGCATTATAATAAATTTATGGCACACTAAAACTTGTAAGATTATGTTGAAAATGACCGAAGAAAACGAAGATCCTCCGAGTACGATGACATCACCGACAATACAAGGTGATATTGTTCAAACCGATCAAGCAGCATCGCCGCAAGCCGAGCGCGGCCTTTTTTCGTTTGTAAAAAACATTATACGCCCAAAATCGGACACAACCCTTCGTGAAACAATCGAAGAATATATAGAAGACAATTCAGGCGATAACGAAGAAACATCATTTTCCGAACATGAAAAAACCCTGATTTCTAACATCCTTGACCTAAAGGATATGAAGGCATCGGATGTTATGATTCCGCGCGCCGACATCATCGCATTAAATGTTGACACCACACCAGAGGAACTCCTCGCCCTTCTGGCGGACAAACAATATAGCCGCATTCCCGTTTATCAAGACACATTAGACAACGTTATTGGCGCCCTCCATATCAAAGACATTTTGGAAACCATGGCACGCGGTGAAACATTAAACGTCAGAACCCTCGTTCGTGATGTGCCAATCATCTCACCATCTATGCAAGTCCTCGACCTCCTCCTCCAAATGCGTATGACTCGAAAACATATGGTTCTCGTGGTGGACGAATATGGCGGCATAGACGGCCTCATTAATATCGGCGATGTCATAGAAGCCATCGTCGGTGAGATTGACGACGAACATGACCCCGATGAACAACCGTCAATCTCTATACAAACGGACGGAACAATACTTGCCGATGCCCGATATGATATAGAAGAATTTGAGGAACAATTCGGAAGGATCCTAAATGAAGAAGAACGTCAAGAGCACGACACACTAGGCGGCCTTATCTTTGATATTGCTGGGCGCGTTCCCGCTCGCGGCGAAGTCCTAACCCATGATAACGGTATGGTATTTGAAATATTAGAGGCCGATCCCCGCCGTATAAGCAAAATTTGCATCCGCAATATCCCCGACATCGCCGCAGAATAAAAATCAATTTGCATTACCCCCAATTCGCGCTTAAAAAAACACCATGAAAAAGTTTATTTTCTTATTTGCTCTTGGCGCTTTTGCGTCACTATCCATGGCGCCAACAAATTTCTGGCCAGCCCTCTTCCTCGGCCTAAGCGTCCTTTATATATGTGTATCACGCACCCCCAAAACATTAGGTGCCGCCCTGCACGGCTTTGCATTCTCTCTTGGATATTTTGGATTCAGCCTATCATGGATTGGCAACGCATTATTGGTCGAAGACAACCCATATTGGTGGGCATGGCCTCTGGCAATATCGGGGCTCCCCCTTATACTTTCACTCTTCACATTTGTTTTTTGTACAATACACAAAAAAATATGCAAACAGCGCAACAATACATTCACACTAATATCATTTACAATCGCCTTATTCCTTACCGACTACGCAAGAGGACACCTATTCACAGGGTTTCCGTGGAATCTATACGCTTATACATGGATCACCGCCCCGCCAATCGCCCAAATCGCAGGAATCTGGAATATTTACTTACTGAATGGGCTAACTATTTTCTGGGCGTTATGCCCCGCATTTATTCTATGTAACAAAAATAAAACACCAGAACGAATATTTATCATATGCCTAACCATCACAAGCTTCATCGCGGCATATACATACGGTACAAATCAAATAAATTACGCAAAAGAACCAGACGGCGAACAATTCGAAATAACAATAGCCCAGCCAAACATAAAACAAAGCGAGAAATGGAAACCTGAAAACCGTGCAAATAACTTCATATCACTACTTGAACTATCAAAATACAATCAAAAAACTAACGCAAAAGTTAAAGCACATTATATAATTTGGCCTGAAACAGCCATAAGCCAAGATTTAATAAACTCACCTTGGGTTATTGAATACATTTCTAAAATGCTATCCGAATATCCAAATCCCGCATACTTAATCACTGGTGCATTAAGACGAAAAAATAACAACTACTTCAACAGCATCATAGTACTCAACAATCAAGGTGAAACAATAAACACCTATGACAAATCTCACCTGGTACCTTTTGGTGAATACATGCCCCTTAGTAATATATTTGACATCGCCCCAATAGTCGGTTTCACAGGCTTTCAAAAAGGCACACCTAACATAACATTGGATATGCCCGAGGGCATAAAAATCACCCCACTTATCTGCTATGAAATTATATTCCCAGATAAAATCACGGCATCAGACCTGATCATAAACACAACGAATGATGCATGGTACGGCGACAGCGCAGGCCCATACCAACACATGGTTCAAACACAATTCAGAGCTATAGAAGCCAACACACCCATCGCCCGTGCTGCAAATACGGGAATAAGTGGCTTCATTACAAGAAATGGCAATTTAATAAAAAAATCCACAATAAATAGCAAAAATAAAAACATACATATTTTTACACAAAAAGCACCAACATCAATTAAATAGTATGTATTGATTGTGAGTACTACTATTGCTATAAACATTAATAGTAATCGCCAAGAAAGGAAACTCGCATTATTCGAAATACGGTACAGCGGTTGTATATTTTTTCAGCATTATACTTAAGATGAGTTGCATACTCCTGCACTCATGATATAGATATTTTCTGACGACTTGAAAAACCTACAAGCGTCATACAATTATTTCAATTTTAAAGAGCCAAAATGTGGATATGACAGACAAACAAAGAAAAACCAAAGGCATCCCCGACACAATAGATAAGCACGTGGGAAAACAATTAAAGAGCAGGAGGTCACTTTTGGGCCTTAGCCAAGAAAAACTTGCCGAATCCGTTGGCGTAACATTCCAACAGGTTCAAAAATACGAACGCGGAACAAATAGAATAAGCGCGAGCCGATTATTTACATTCAGCAAAATCCTCGATGTATCTATTGATTTCTTTTACCAGGGCATGGACAACAATGAAAAGCTATCATCACTCCATGGAATGTCTGATAACGATCAGGAAGGCTTTGACAGCACTTCCGCAAACATCAAAAAAATCCCTGAAAACTTAATGAGCAAAAAAGAAACAATCGACGTTTTAAAAGCTTATTATTCAATCGAAGATGAGAAAAAACGCAAAGATTTTCTAACTCTCATCAAATCAATGGCAAAAAATCTTTCATAATTTATTCAAAAGGGCTTGTAAAAGTCCTTTTTTTTGCTTTAGGGTTGATCCTTAATAAAAATTAACCCTAAAAATAAAGGCGAAATAAATAATGCCGTATTCAGGACAAGCCATGCAGCAAAAAGCACTTACAGATTATATTTTCACAAGCGAATCCGTTTCAGAAGGCCACCCAGATAAAATCTGTGACCGTATCTCTGACGCAATTTTAGATTTATATCTTACAGCCGACCCATATTCACGCGTCGCTTGTGAAACCTTGGTGACAACTGATACAGTCGTTATTGCTGGTGAAACTCGTGGCCCTGAAAGCATTACAAAAGAAAAAATTGAGCAAGCCGCCCGAGATGCTATCAAAAAAATAGGCTATGACCAAGAAGGATTCAGCTATAAAACGGCAAATATTGACGTAAAATTGCACGCACAATCTGTTGACATCGCACAAGGCGTGGACGAAGGCACAGGCGTTGATAAAAACGAAGGCGCTGGCGATCAGGGGATCATGTTTGGTTACGCATGTAAGGAAACAGAGGCTCTCATGCCTGCCCCACTTCATTACTCACATGAAATCCTAAGACGCCTTGCAGAAGATCGCCACTCTGGCAAACTAAAGGGGATTGAGCCTGACGCAAAATCACAGGTCACCTTGGAATATAAAAACGACAAACCCGTCGGTGTTAAGTCCGTAGTGGTCTCAACACAACACGCAGAAGGCCTGTCACAAGCAGACGTAAAAGACCTGGTTCGTCCATATGTTAAAGAAGTTCTTCCAGAGGGTTGGAATCTACATGATGAAGAACTATACGTAAATCCAACAGGCCGTTTTGTTATTGGTGGCCCAGTTGGTGACTGTGGCTTAACAGGTCGTAAAATTATTGTTGACACATATGGCGGCGCGGCGCCCCATGGTGGTGGCGCATTTTCTGGTAAAGATCCGACAAAAGTTGACCGCTCTGCCGCGTATGTTGCGCGCTACCTCGCTAAAAACGTTGTTGCCGCCGGCTACGCAGAAGGTTGTACCATCCAGCTTTCATATGCCATCGGTGTGTCAAAACCTATCTCTGTATACCTAAACACACATGGCACAGGAACAGCCCCAGAAGCGAAAATCGTAGAAACCTTGCAACAACTTGTTGATTTGCGCCCACGCGGTATCCGTGAGCATTTGAAGCTCAACAAGCCAATCTACGAACGCACAGCCGCTTACGGACATTTCGGCCGCACACCTGATGCAGATGGCGGGTTCTCATGGGAAAAGACTGATCTCGTAAGTGAACTTCAACGCATTATCGGTTAATGACTGAAAACACTACAAATAATAACAAAGACTTCGCTCATAAAAAGCGGAGTCTTTTTGGTAGACGCCAAGGCCGCTCTCTTGGCGGTGAACGAACACATGTAATTAACGACCTGCTACCAAAACTAACGCCCAATAGAAATTTATTAAACGAAGATAGCGCGCACCCGCCCGCCTCATATTTCGATATAGACCACTCAAATTACATACTGGAAATTGGCTTTGGCCACGGCGAACGTCTCGCGCAACATGCTCAACAAGAACAAACCACGGGGTTTTTAGGCGCCGAGCCCTTCGTCAATGGCATGGCTGCATTCCTTAAAAATATCGACGGAAAACCAAATAATAATATCCGCGTCATTATGGATGACGGTATGATCATCGCCAAAAGCCTCAAACCCGAAACACTAGACGCAATATATATACTCAACCCCGATCCATGGCATAAAACCCGCCACCATAAGCGCCGCCTTATTAATCAGGAAACACTTGATATATTTGCAAAAATATTAAAATCAGGCGGTAAGCTTATCATGACCAGCGATGTGCCAAACCTCGCGGAGTGGATGTGCACCCACGCCAATAACCACCCATCATTTCAATGGACGGCAGAATCACGCGCCAATTGGGAAACCCCACCCCAAAACTGGATAAAAACAAAATACGAGATCAAAGGCGCAAAAGGCGCAAAAAAAATGAGCTATTTGGTTTACGAAAGAAATTAAAAACACCTTGCAATCGTGATTAAATAAGCGTATAAATCACTCAATTATATCCGGATCACTTGATACGGTGGGCTCAAAAAATTGAGACCCGCCTTTTTTGTTACCTAACGGAATTAAAAATGCGCTACACACCACTAGAAGAAAAAATCGCGAGACTCGCATCGCCAGTAATAGAAGACCTCGGCTTCGCCCTTCACCATGTCCGCATCACAGGTGATACAGGCGCCAGCCTCGTACAAGTGATGGCCGAAGACACCGAAACAAAAAACCTCGGCGTTGATGATGCCGCGAAAATAAGCCGCGCCCTCTCCGCCGTTTTTGATGTCGAAGACCCAATTAACGGCGCATACAGATTAGAGGTAAGCTCCCCCGGCATTGACCGCATGCTTATAAAAGAAACAGATTTTGCCGAATACAAAGGCTTCGAAGCCAAAATCGAAACACTGACACCAAATGCAGACGGCCAAAAACGTTGGCGCGGTGTGATAAATGGCATTCAAGACAATAAAATCCTTGTCACAACAGAAGATCAGGGCGATGTAGAGATCCCCTTCCTTGCGCTGGCAAAGGCAAAATTAGTATTAACTGACGAACTTATTAAAGCTACTGCAAAACTTTAGGAGAAAAGAAAATGGAATTATTACAAGTTGCAGATACGGTTGCCCGTGAAAAAAACATCGATCGCGAAATCGTAATTGGTGCAATGGAAGAAGCCATTCAAAAGGCTGGTCGTTCCAAATATGGGCATGAACAAGATATTCGCGCGCAAATTGACCGCACAAGCGGCGACATTGCTCTTAAACGCTATCGCGAAGTCATGGCGAATGATGATGAAATTGAAAATGAAATCGCACAGCTCAAACTTGATCAAGCCAAAAGAATTAAACCTGATGCACAAGCTGGTGAATTCTTGATTGATGATCTACCACCTCTGGATTTTGGTCGTATCGCCGCTCAAACTGCAAAACAAGTTATCATGCAAAAAGTGCGCGAAGCCGAACGTGCCCGCCAGTATGAAGAATTCAAAGACAAAGTTGGTGAAATCATCAACGGCGTTGTAAAACGGGTTGAGTATGGTAACGCAACAATCGACATTCAAGGCCGTGCAGAAGGTCTAATCCGTCGTGATGAAACCATCCCGCGTGAACCATTAAATGTAAATGACCGCGTTCGCGCAATTATCTACGAAGTCCGCGAAGAAACACGTGGACCACAAATTTTTCTATCACGCTCACACCCTGAGTTCATGGCAAAATTATTCACTCAAGAAGTCCCTGAAATTTATGACGGTATTATTGAAATCAAAAAAGTTGCCCGCGACCCAGGCAGCCGTGCAAAAATCGCTGTAATCACAAATGACAGCTCAATAGACCCTGTTGGCGCTTGTGTTGGTATGCGTGGCTCACGCGTGCAAGCAGTCGTTAATGAACTTGGCGGGGAAAAAATCGATATTATCCCATGGACAGAAGACCTCGGCTCATTCGTTGTAAGCGCGCTTCAGCCCGCCGCCGTAAGCAAAGTGGTTTTGGACGAAGACAATAATCGCATGGATGTTGTCGTCCCCGAAGAACAACTGAGCTTGGCCATTGGCCGCCGTGGACAAAATGTACGTCTCGCATCGATGCTGACTGGTTGGGATATTGACATCATGACCGAAGAGCAAGAAACAGAGCGCCGCACGAAAGAGTTCGAAACACGCTCCGCCTTGTTTATCGAAGCATTAGACATCGATGATGTTATCGCACATCTCCTTGTCGCCGAAGGCTTCTCAAGCATTGAAGAAATCGCAGAAACTCCGATTGACGAACTGAATGAAATCGAAGGCTTTGAAGATGAAATTTCAAACGAGCTGCAAAATCGTGCACAAAACTGGCTCGACGCAAAAACAAAAGAGCTAAAAGAAAAACAAAGCGAACTTGGCTTAAAAGATGACCTAATGACGGCAAAAGGCTTAAGAGCAGATCAAATACTCAAAATAGGCGAGCAAGGCATCAAAACCCTTGATGATCTTGCTGACTTAGCTGGTGATGAGCTTGTTGAAATGCTTGGTGAAAACCAAATGAACGAAAAACAAGCCAATGAAGTCATCATGAAGGCACGCGAACATTGGTTTGCCGAAGAGGATGCCGCTGCGGCCGCTGCGGCTGCTGAAGCAGAAGAAAACACGGATGAGAGCGCATCAGACGATGCGTAACCTCACCACAGAAAGGAAAACAACACGTGTATCTAAAATACACCATCCATTCTGATAACATCATAACTCTTTTCGCAAATAATTGCGGAAAGAGCTCTATCTACTATTTTTTCAAGAAAACCTTAGAAAAACCAACAAAAATTTTGCACTACGCCCTAACTGGTGTATACCTAACCCTGTAAAAATTAAACGGATACAGAATGACTGATAAAAAAGAAAAAGAAGACGAAAAAAATACAGGCGGAAAGACATTAAGTCTATCTGGTAAAACACTGAGTTTAAAAGGTGGGTCAACATCACCCTCCAGATCAGGTGCGGGACGCCCAAGCGTATCAGTTGAAGTACGCCGCAAGCGTACAGCAGCGCCGTCAAAAGACACGCCCGCCGCTGATGGCCCATTAACATCAGGCGAAAAAAACGCCCGTGAACGCGCATTAAAAGCTGCTCTTGAAGGCCAAACAAAGAAAAAAGAGCTTCCTAAACGTCGCGTAATGACGCTTGAAGACAAAAAAATAGAAGCAGAAAAAGAAGCTGCCGAGAAAAAAGCACGCGAAGAAGCAATCAGAAAAAAAGAAGAAAAGGCACAAAGCGCCGCTGAACCAACTTTACCTTCACCTGATGATGCACCTTTAGGCGCAAAAGAAGACACACGCAGAACAAAAACCTTCTCAAAAGACTCCGATGCAGCCCCGACCGAAAGCTATCGTGATAAAATCAAGAAAGAGACTCCCAAAGCTCCCCCAAGAACGTCAGATAATCGCCGTGGTGGCCGTATAACGGTTACACAAGCCATAAACCGTGATTATGACCGTGATAGAGGGCCATCCCTGGCCGCACAAAAACGCGCACGGGAAAAGGCACGCCTTGCCGCACAACCATTCCAAGAACCAACTCAAAAATCAGTTCGCGAAGTCACTCTTCCCGAAACAATTACTGTTCAAGATCTTGCAAATCGTATGGCTGAGCCCAGCAAAGATGTTGTTAAAGCTCTTATGAAAATGGGCGTTATCGCAACAGGAACACAAACCATTGATGCCGATACTGCCGAACTCATCATTGACGAATTCGGGCATAAAATGAAACGCGTCACTGATGCTGATGTTGAAATCGGCCTTGATGACCATATTGATAACGAAGAAGATCTTGAGCCACGCCCCCCCGTTGTTACAATCATGGGACACGTTGACCATGGTAAAACATCTCTTCTTGATGCGTTGCGTGAAACAGATGTTGTCGCCGGCGAAGCTGGTGGAATTACGCAGCATATCGGCGCTTACCAAGTCACATTATCTGGCGGTGATAAGATCACTTTCCTTGACACTCCTGGACACGCCGCCTTCACCGAAATGCGTGCACGTGGTGCAAATGTAACGGATATCGTTGTTATCGTTGTTGCGGCAAATGATTCAATCATGCCCCAAACAATAGAGGCCATTAACCACGCAAAGGCGGCAAATGTGCCAATTATCGTGGCCGTTAATAAAATTGACCTTCCCGATGCAAATCCAACAAAGGTAAAGCAAGACCTCCTTCAATATGAAGTTGTAATCGAAGAAATGGGCGGCGATGTTCAATGTATTGAAATTTCCGCAAAGAAAAAAATGAACCTTGATAAGCTTGAGGAAGCTATTCTCCTTCAGGCCGAGGTCTTAGAGCTAAAAACCAATCCAAATCGTGAGGCACAAGGCTTCGTTGTCGAATCTAAAATGGAAACAGGCCGTGGATCAGTCGCAACAGTTCTTATTCAAAAAGGCACACTTCGTATTGGCCACATTTTTGTTGCTGGTGCAGTGTATGGTAGAGTTCGTGCCCTTATTGACGATAAAGGCCGCCATGTGAAAGAGGCCATACCAGGCCAACCAGTCGAGGTTCTCGGGGCAAATACAACACCATCAGCAGGTGACATATTTAACGTCACGCGTGAGGAATCAAAAGCCCGCGAAGTTGCAGAGTACCGACAACACAAAGCCAAAGAAATTGCCGCCGCCAAGGCCGTTAAAGGCCGTACAACAATGGAACAAATTCTTGCTACAAAACAAGATGGCGAAAAAACCAAACTCCCCGTTATTCTTCGCGGCGATGTTCATGGCTCAGTCGAGGCCATTTCTGGCTCCTTCGATAAAATGATGAGTGAAAACCCTGAAATTGAAATTCAAATCCTGCACACTGGTGTCGGCGGAATTACAGAATCAGACGTAATCCTTGCAAACGCCTCTGGCGCATTAATCATCGGCTTTAACGTCCGCGCAAATATTCAGGCACGCGACATGGCCACCCGCGACGGTGTCGATATCCGCTACTACAGCATTATCTACAACGTCATTGATGATGCAAAAGCCATCCTAACAGGAATGCTCGACCCAACAATCCGTGAGGAATATATCGGCCAAGCCAAAATCAAAAACGTATTCAATATTACGAAGGTCGGTAAAGTTGCAGGATGTGAAATCACAGAAGGCAGCGTTAAACGCGGCTCAAAAGTTCGCTTGCTCCGTGATGATGTGGTTATACATGAAGGTATGCTTAAAACACTCAAACGCTTCAAAGAAGAAGTCAAAGACGTTAAAGAAGGCCAAGAATGTGGTATGGCATTTGAAAGCTATGATGACATCAAAGAAGGAGACGTTATTGAGTGCTTTGAAATCATAGAAGAAGAGCGCACAGTCCAATAATTAAGCCAAAAAAGATAAAAGTATGCGTAAATCCGATAAAGGAAAATCTCAAAACGGCCCGTCACAACGACAACTGCGCGTTGGAGAGCAACTTCGGCATATTATTTCCGAAACCCTGCAACGCGGCCATTTTAACGATGAGCTTTTACTGAATAAATCCAACACCATTATCGTTTCAGAGGTTCGCCCCTCCCCCGATATGAAACACGCGCGCGCCTATGTTATGTCCATTAATGGCGATAATATGGACGAGCTAATAGAAGCCTTAAATGAAAATGCAAAAACATTTCAAAAGGAAATTGGCCGTAACATGAATATGAAATTCACCCCTCGCGTGAAATTCGTAACCGACACATCCTTTGACGAAGCCCAGCATATAACAAATATCTTACGCGGCGTTCATATTCCAAACGACACCGAAGAAGAATAAATTATGGGGCGTAAAAACAAAAAAGGCGATCCAATCTCTGGCTGGGTCAATTTGAATAAACCCTATGGCATGACATCAACACAAGCCATCGGAAAACTCCGCCGCATCCTCAACGCACAAAAAATCGGCCACGCGGGAACACTCGACCCACTTGCAACTGGCGTTCTTCCCATTGCACTGGGTGAGGCCACAAAAACAATTCCCTTCGTTCAAGACGATATAAAGGTCTATCGCTTTACCGTAACATGGGGTGAAAGCCGCGATACCGACGATATGGAGGGCAAAATTCTCGAAACCTCGGATACCCGCCCAACACAAAAAGATATCGAAAACGCGCTTCCAAAGTTTATGGGCGAAATAGATCAAATCCCCCCCCTTTTCTCTGCAATTAAAGTCAACGGCAAACGCGCCTATGACATGGCACGAAATGGCGAAATCCCCGACCTTAAATCACGCAAAGTCCAAATCGATGAATTAACCTTATTAGAATCCCGCGATAACGAAGCAGATTTTGAAATGGTCTGCGGCAAAGGTACCTATGTCCGCTCCCTCGCCCGCGATCTGGCCGAGCATTTAGGAACAAAAGGCTTCATAAGCGCCCTTCGTCGCGACCAAGTCGGCGGATTCCATATAGATGATGCGATTTTACTGGACAACATAGAAGATATGGAATACTTTTCCGCCCGTAGTGAATGCTTGCTACCCCTCCAAACCGCGCTGGACGATATCCCGGCTCTGGAATTAAAGGGGAATGAAACGGCAAAAATCCGCAACGGACAGGCGCTCTGCTTTGTTTCAAAACTTGATTTCGAACGTTTAACGAATGCAGGTCTAGGACAAAAGGAAAGCATAACCGCACTGGCAATGTTTGAAGGCAACCCCGTTGCTTTAATTGAACAATCCAGAGCCGATATAAAACCAATCCGTATTTTTAACGTATAGATATTCGAAAAGGAAAAAACCATGACTATGAACACCGCTCAAAAAGCAGAAGTAATTAAAAAATTCGCAACCGCGAAAGAAGACACTGGCTCACCAGAAGTCCAAGTCGCTATCCTGACATCACGCATCTCTGAATTGTCAGAGCATATGCAAGTGCACAAAAAAGACTTCCACAGCCGCCGTGGCCTTTTGGCAATGGTTGCAAAGCGTCGTAAACTTCTTGATTACCTCAAAGGTAAAAACGAAGACCGCTACCAAAAATTGATTAAAGAGCTTGGTGTCCGTCGTTAATATAGCCTTAGCTTTCGCTTAGTATACTATAAATACGAAATGCGGAGAGTCCTTTGATTAAAAACAAATTTAATGAAGACCATAATTTATTGCCAAAAGGTGATGTTCTCCTTTTGGATGATCAGAATGTCGAACCTGGTGATATCATCACGGTACGAAAATCAAAAAACCTACACAAAGACGCCCCATTCAATTTTTATGCAGGAATCGTTACCGCTGTTTTATCTACAACAAACAATGACGATGAAATTGCAGGATTTTCAATACTACCGTTTATGCAGCACGATACAGATAAACGATTAAAACATTTCCCAGATAATTTTATTATCGGAAATCATCTTGCCAAGAAAAACATGAGCCTCCCACAAAACAAAAATTACGAAGTAAAAGTTAGAAACACCCCCACATTTATACCAAACTCACCTGAGTATTTAGGCACAAAAAACGGCGATGTAAAATGCATTGGCTCACTAACCGATGACAAAATCGCTTGGGGAAACTTTGTTGAAAAACTTCAACACTGCATACAGCATAAAATTCATATCCCTATTAACACCGCAGATTTAATCGAAAAGCCAGACACACAATCATATTATACGGATGCGCTTCTACGTAAAGAATTAATACAAGAACACGGCATTAGCTAACCAAACACTCACCATCCATTTCACATGGCTGCTCAATCTCAAGAAAATGCAGCATTGTCGGTGCAATATCCGCAAGCTTGCCCTCCTGCAAATTCACATCCCCCGCGCCCACAACAATAAACGGCACAGGATTAAGCGTATGCGCCGTATGCGGCCCATTCGTCACAGGATCAAACATTTGATCCGCATTCCCATGATCCGCCGTGACGAGCAACACCCCACCTTTTTCAAGCACAAGAGATTGTAGCTTACACAGCATCCCGTCAACACTTTCCGCTGCCGCACGTGCCGCCGCAACTAATCCCGTATGCCCAACCATATCGGTATTGGCAAAATTAACGATCACCACATCATGCTTGTTATCATCAATGACTTTTAACAACTTTTCAGAGAGCTCCGGCGCCGACATCTCAGGCTGCAAATCATAGGTCGCCACCTTCGGCGAATTCACCATTATGCGCTCCTCACCGTCATAGGGAACTTCACGCCCGCAATTAAAGAAAAACGTCACATGCGGATATTTTTCCGTTTCCGCCATACGCATTTGCGTCAAGCCATGCGCCGCAACAACCTCACCCAAAATATTCTTGTGCTCAATAGGTGAAAACATAATATCCATCAACGGGTTCAGCTCATCCGAATATTCAACCATACCAAGCGCAGCAGATAGTTTTGGCACGCCGCCATCACGCTCAAATCCGTCAAAATCCTGCACCAATATCGCCTGTAGTAACTCCCGCGCACGATCATTACGGAAATTCGCAAATAAAATCGCATCGCCCTCATCAATCCCTTGGTAATCATTGAGGATCAACGGCTCAATAAATTCATCCGTCACGCCTGCATCATAACTGACCTGCATCGCGTCTTTCGCGCTATCAACAGGCGTACCTTTCGCGCCTATAATCGCATCATAAGATTTCCGCACCCGCTCCCACCGCTTATCACGATCCATCGCAAAATAACGCCCACATAAGGTCGATAGCGTAACGCTGCTATGCGCAGCCACCGCCTTTTCCGTTTGCTCAACAAATCCCTTCCCGCTATGTGGCGCGCAATCACGCCCGTCGGTAAATCCATGAATATGCGTGCGAATACCTGCATCTCCCAATATCCCCGCCAACGCAATAATATGATCTATATGAGCATGCACCCCGCCATCGGAAAGCAAACCCATAATATGACACGCCTTACCACTGACCTTGAGCCGCATAATCATGTCCTTAACGGCCTGAATATCGGCAACAGCCCCTTCCGCGAAAGCCTTATGAATACGCGGCAAAAACTGCATCACCACGCGCCCCGCGCCAATATTCATATGCCCAACTTCTGAATTCCCCATCTGCCCATCTGGCAAACCAACCTGCGCGCCAAAGGTCGTCAGAGTCGTATTGGGGAAACTCGCCATCATCGCATCATAACACGGCGTGTTCGCACTCGAAATCGCGTCATATTCGCCGCCATCACCAATTCCCCATCCATCAAGAATACATAAAACAACTGGCTTTTTCACGGGCATAGTCTTTTCCTTTGTGTTAGTAAACGCACCATATCAATTCAAATCATAAAAAGCACTGGATTTTTACGCCAAAATATAAGAGTTTCAACACATAACAAAAAATGGAAAAAATTAGAAATGCCTCTCAAACTACCTAAAATCATAGGGCACCGTGGATGCGCGGGCTACGCCCCTGAAAACACCCTCGAAGCCATCCACACCGCCGCCGATATGGGCGTAGAATGGGTGGAGCTTGACGTCAAAATCACAAAAGACGAAGTGCCCATTATCTTCCATGATGATACCTTAGACAGAACCACAAACGGAAGCGGAAATATCGCAGAAAAAACTTATGAAGAGCTTCAGGATTTGGAATGCGGCAGCTGGTACGCCGACAGCTTCACGGGTATAAAAATCCCAACATTAGAGGAAACAATAGAGGTTCTAATCGATCGTAACCTCGGATTTAACATGGAAATCAAACCATGCCCTGGGCGTGAAAAACTCACCGCCGAAATTGCGCTCGACCTCCTTTCCACAATCTGGGATGACCATGACCGTTTGCTCATCTCATCATTCTCTCACGTATCATTAGAAGTCGCACAAGACATGGCCACCGATTGGTATCGCGGGCTTATCCTTCCCCCTGAATGGCCTGAAAATTGGGAAGATTTAGTAAAATATTTAGACGTCGCAACCGTAAACATCGCGGGCGATAAAACATCACGCGACCAAATCGAAAGCATCCTCGATATGGAAAAATCAGTTCTAGCCTACACAATCAACAACCCCGACCAAGCCCGCATGCTCCAAAGCTATGGCGTGGATGGATTTTTCTCTGACGTCCCCGATGTTATTTTAGAAGGCATGTTCATGGTGCATTAAATTTGCCCACCATACGTTATTGGCATATAATCCTATTTGAAAACACCACAAATCTATCTTTTTGCATTATAGACTCCCAAACAAACTGAAGAACCAAAAAAATTACAAAAAACAAACTAAAGAAATATCGTTATAAAACAAATAGATATATCATTCACTCACCCCTCCCCAATAACAAAGTGAAAGAACGAACAATAAGAACCAAGTGAAGAAAAGGATCTAAAAAAAAATCAGCTATTCAGCGCATCCATACTATCATGCGACGGCATACCAATCGCGTTAAACCCGCAATCAACATAATGCACCTCACCCGTCACGGCGGATGATAAATCAGAGAGCAAATAAAGCCCCGTATTTCCAAGCTCTTCAAGCTCAACCGAGCGACGAAGCGGCGACGTCACAACATTATATTTAAATGTCTTACGCGCCCCACCAATAACCGCGCCGGCCAAAGTCCGCATTGGCCCCGCGCTAATGGCGTTGACACGAATACCATCTGGCCCCAAATCCGCCGCCAAATAACGCACCGACGCCTCCAACGCGGCCTTCGCAACGCCCATAATATTGTAATTCGGCATCACTTTTTCCGCACCATAATAACTAAGCGTAACCGCAGACCCGCCCTCATTCATCATTCCACGCGCGCGGCGCATGATAGAGGTAAAAGAGAAGCAGGAAATATGCATCGTATTTAAAAAATTACTGAGCGTCGTATCGCTATAGCGACCTTGTAGCTCATCCTTATTCGAATACGCTATCGCATGAATAATAAAATCAATCTTGCCCCATTCTTTTTCCAAAACAGAAAACAATGAATCCAGATCATCTTCATTCGACACATCACAATCCAAAACAATCTTCGCGCCGATACTCTCGGCTAACGGCTTAACACGCTTACCAAAGGCATCACCTTGATACGTAAACGCCATCTCCGCACCTGAATCAGATAAAGCCTTCGCCATTCCCCATGCGATTGACTTCTCATTCGCAACGCCCATGACCAAGCCACGTTTGCCCTTCATAAGATCATTTTTCATTATTTTTATATTCCTTATATCTAATCTTTATAGCGGCTCATCGCGAGCGTACAATTCGTACCACCAAAACCAAAACTATTAGAAATCACGGTTTCATGATCAACATTATCAACGCGCGACGTCGCAATCGGCAAACCTTTTGCGCCTTCATCCAATGTTTCCACATTAATACTCGGCGCAACAAAATTATGCTGCATCATCAATAAACTATAAATTGCCTCTTGCGCGCCAGTTGCACCTAATGAATGTCCTGTCATCGACTTTGTCGCACTAATATACGGAACATCTTGATCAAGCGGATCAAACACCTCACGAATCGCATTCGCCTCCGTAATATCTCCAACAGGCGTCGATGTCCCGTGCGGATTAATATAAGTCACAGGCGTTTTCACGGTTGAAAGAGCCATCTTCATACAACGCACCGCGCCTTCACCGCTCGGCGCAACCATGTCATGCCCGTCAGAAGTCGCGCCATAGCCCGTAACTTCGGCATATATTTTTGCGCCACGCGCCTTCGCATGTTCAAGCTCTTCAAGAGCCAAAACCGCGCCGCCGCCTGCAATAACAAATCCATCACGATTGGCATCATATGCGCGCGCCGCTTTTTCTGGTGTATCATTGTAAGCCGAAGACATTGCGCCCATCGCATCAAACAAAACGGAAAGCGTCCAATCAAGCTCTTCCGCTCCACCGGCAAACATAACATCTTGCTTACCCCATTGAATTTGCTCAACCGCGTTTCCAATACAATGCGCGGATGTCGAACACGCTGAAGAAATAGAGTAATTAAGACCCTTTATCTTGAAATTCGTCGCAATCGTCGCCGAAGTCGTTGACGACATACACTTAGGTACAGCAAACGGCCCAACACGTTTTGGCCCCTTTTCGCGGGTAATATCAGCCGCCGCGACCTGCGCACGTGTTGATGGCCCGCCAGAGCCCATAATAATTCCTGTACGCTCATTACTCACATCGGATTCATCCATACCAGAATCCGCAATCGCTTGCTCCATCGCTAAATGGTTATACGCCGCCGTATCGCCCATAAAACGGAATAAACGCTTATCAATATAATCTGCTAAAACAATATCGGGCTTACCATAAACTTGCGAACGGAAACCAAGCTCCGCATATTCAGGCGAGGCCGTAATGCCAGATTTACCTGCTTTTAACGACGCTAAAACCTCTTCAACATTATTCCCAATACAGGAAACAATCCCCATTCCCGTTACAACAACGCGGCGCATATTCGCCTCCTTAATGTCTAAAATTATTTTGCAGGGTTATCAAATAACCCGACCTTCATGCCTGATACTTTACAAGCAACCGCGCCATCAACATAAACAGTGCCATCACCAATACCAAGAACTAGCTTGCCATTCATCACACGCTTAATATCGACGACATATTTAACAAGTTTTGAGCTTGGCTGAATTTGCTCTGATAGCTTAAGATCACCCAAACCGAGCGCACGGCCAGATCCTTGCGCGCCAGTCCAGCCAAGGTAAAACCCCAAAAGCTGCCACACCGCATCCAAACCAAGACATCCTGGCATAACGGGGTCACCCTTAAAGTGGCATTCAAAAAACCAAAGGTCAGGCTTAATATCAAATTCCGCCTCAATCACGCCCTTTCCATACGCACCGCCCTCGGTCGATACATTGGTAATACGGTCAAACATCAACATCGGCGGCAATGGTAATTGTGCATTGCCAGGGCCAAATAATTCACCCTCTCCACAAGAAATTATGTCTTCATAAGAATAGCTCGATTTCGGTACAAAAGTCATTCTACTTCCACTGTTTGTAAGTTTAAATAATTTTATACGAAGTTATGAATGAGGGGGCAAGGGGTGAATCACCCCGAAAGCATATTTATTGGGAATAACGCCTAATACGATACCATATCGAAATCAAGGCAAACATACTTATAACTCTCAGTTATCGCAGACATAGCCAATGGCTTAGCAATGGCAGGTTCAATCTCAGGAAGCTCTCCACCAGACGCAACAGCAATCATTCGCCCCGCTGCCTTCGCACAGGAAACCGCTTGATCATACGGCCCCGAAACATCAATCGCCCGGAAAAAACGCAAACACATTGGCTCAATCTCACGAATCAACTCAACTGGCGCATTAATCGGAGTATCATTTGCCGCCAAACCAAATCGCCAATCACTTCCCGCGGGAACACCAAGGCGCACAGCTTCTTGCGTCATGGAATAAACAACACGATCAAGATTATCAGGCAATTCACACCCCCTAAACAAATCACAAGCAGCAGCAGAACTTAAAGATATAGCCAAACGACGCCCTGCAACACCACTAAGTGCGGCAATACAATCACCAATAGACCACCCACGCTTACCAATTTGATGGTCGATAGAAATATCGCATAACTCCTGCGCCCCAACCTCAAACGCCATACATTTCTTCACACACTCCATAAGCAAACGGAATGTTTCCTCACGCGGAATCCCCATATCTTCCCACCCAACAATAACATGCTGATAAACCGTCAAAACCAAATCATGAAGCTCAAAATTACAATCAAGCCACTCTTCAAAAAACACGCGCGCCGCCAAACGTCCACGCTCAGTCTCATGATCAATAATATGCGCAGGCGGCAAAGCATAAGGGGCGAGCAAACCAGGCGCAGGGTGACAATCAAGCAACTGTGAAAGCTTTTTAAAGCTCGCCTGCATCGCCTTATCTGAATCCTCAAATACATAATAAATTTCAACCAACACACCGGCCATATGCTGAATGACTTTCATACTATCAATGCCGCGCTCATGATCGGCAGCCATTTGAATCAAAGCTGAATAGAAACGGGAACCCATTTCTGGCTTATTAGTTAATGCAAACATTTTTAAAGAACCTTAAGAGATTGAGATTTGATAAGGTTAGAGGAAGGAAGAAACGTAAAGAACTCACGCTACATTTTTGATTCTAATCAAAATTTTCGTGTTCGTAAACACCCCAAATGAATTTTCTTTCAATCCATCCCAAAAATCCTGATGCATCAACACGACACCAATCACCATCACATTTCCGAATTTCAAGCTGAACCATTGGCTCTAATGCAATTACAACGCGGGATTTCGTATCACTATCAAACGGCTCCTCATACGCATACACCGCCCCTGAAGATTTAATAATGCCATTACGCTCGCCTGATAATAAAGCATGATGAACCCAACCTTCCGTACCTTCGACGTCTCGAATTTTTCTCCAATTTTCAAATTCTAAAATAACTTCAACTGGCAATCCCTCACGCTTATATACAGATTTAATAGGATATTCCTGCCCCGGTCCTACACGCACATTTGTCTCCGCATTTGACAATGACACAAAGCGCGGTATAGAAAGACCACTACTTGAAAAAGACGGGTTTAAAACAGGAGAATCCGCATAGCTATGCGGTGGACAAATCATCCACAAAAGAGCAAGTAAGGCTATATGTATATATAAAGTATATCGCATGATTTATAATATATGATAAAGAAAACAGCATGATGCAAGAACACAATAACACAATAATCCCCGTAAGCGTAGCGCCAATGATGGATTGGACAGATAGAAATTGCCGTTATTTTCATCGCTTGATCTCACCAAACACATTGCTTTATACCGAAATGGTAACAACGGGCGCGTTATTACATGGCGATGCACAGCGCTTTTTACGTCATAGCGCCGAAGAATATCCCCTTGCCCTGCAACTCGGCGGATCAGATCCTAAAGACATGGCAACTTGCGCGAAAATGGGTGAAGACGCGGGATATAACGAAATCAACCTGAATATAGGTTGCCCCAGTGACCGCGTGCAAAAAGGAAAAATCGGCGCGATATTAATGGAAGAGCCACAAACCGTTGCCGGTTGTGTCGCCGCAATGATGGATAAGGTAAATATTCCCGTCACCGTAAAATGCCGCATCGGCATAGACGAAAATGATTCATTCGAATTTCTAAATACCTTCGTTGAAACGGTAAAAAAGGCAGGCTGCACAACCTTTATCATCCACTCTCGTAAGGCGTGGCTACAGGGCTTAAGCCCGAAAGAGAACCGCACAATTCCACAAATAAATTATGAACGCGTGGCAGCTATTAAAAAGGCACATCCCGAATTAAACATTGCCGTAAATGGTGATATCAAAACAGTAGGCGCCATCAAAGACCATTTAAAAACATTCGACAGCACAATGATAGGCCGCGAAGCCTATCAAAACGCCTATATTCTTGCAGATATAGAAAAAGACGTTTTCGGAAATGATAAAGTTCTGAGCCGTGAAGAAATCGCCCTAGCCATGATTCCCTATGCCGAAAAACAAATGAAAGACCATGAAACGCCGATAAAATCCATCACCCGCCACATGACAAGCCTGTTCCACGAACAAGTCGGCGCAAAGAAATGGCGACAACTCCTATCCACCCTCCCCCATGAGGACGGCGCAGATGCGCATGTGATTGAAAAAGCTTTATCAGCCCTTAGGTAAAGCACCACCAACGGTAAAACTTTCACCGCACCCGCATCGACCCGTTTCATTCGGGTTGATAAAGTCAAAGCGTGAATTGCCAAGCTCATCGGTTATATAATCAATCTCCGTACCAAACAGCATCCACGAATACAGCTTTGGAATATAAACCGCGCCCTCATTCTCCTCAAACTTCTCATCCTTGGATAAATCCTCTTCGGCGCAAACATATTCCATCTTATAGCTATTACCCGAACACCCCGTAGCCTTCACAGTCAAACGCAAGCCAATCGTGCCTTGCGGCGCTTTATCCATTAATTTCCGAATTTGCGCGGCTGCGACTTCAGTAATTTTAATTGGTGATTTCATCATATATACCTATACAAACATATTAAGTTGCATTTTCGCAGTTTCCGCCATCAAAGACGGATTCCATTGCGGCTCCCAGATAATTTCAACCTCACAACCACCAACGCCATCAATCGGCAGTATAGCCCCCTGAACCCAGCTCGGCATTTCCTGCGCCACGGGGCAAGCAGGTGAGGTCAACGACATTTCAACCTTAACATCCGATATTCCATTTTCCTCTGGCATAATCTCAACCTTATAGATCAAGCCAAGCTCATAGATATTCACGGGAATTTCGGGATCATAAATCTCCCTTAACCCCTTTTCAATTTGCGACCATAAGGGATGCCCATCCGGCTTCACCACATGCGGCGGATGCGTCAAGTGATCGTAATTGTCATCAATTTGATCTTTTTCTGTTACCATACCTCAACCTACTTCATACATTTATACAAAAAATTACTCATATCCAAAACGCCAAAATTTTCAATATCATCCATTCTGGAAATGGCTTCTTTTGCAAAACAGGAACAATCAAGGCTCATCTTTAAATAGTTATGAACATCTGAATCTTCATTAAAGAAAGTAGAACACCCGCTATATCCATATTTATCAATATGCTCAATCAAACAGTTTTTAGAATTATTGGTCATTTTGGCTTTAAAAACAGTATCATTCTTATCAAAAAACGGATCATCTTTCGTTGGCATCATGCCACACTGACAGAAATCCAGCATTTGATTGTTATCAAAAGTTGCAAAAACCTCATTCTCAGCATAACCTTCAATACAATTTTGGACATTACGTTCGTAAAGCCACCCTGCAAACCAGCCATAAGACAAATAACCAACATAAAGTAGCAAAAAAAAGAAAATCCACATAGCTCTCGCTTTCGCGCTCATCCGAACAAATCCTTCACTTTTTGAAGCGCCAATATAAGCGCATCAACATCACCTTTATCATTATACATCGCCAATGATGCCCGCGCCGTAGAATCTACGCCCATAGCCTCCATCAACGGCATAGCGCAGTGATGTCCACACCGCACCGCCACCCCGCATTGATCCAATATCATACCGATATCACTGGGGTGAGCACATTCCATCGTAAAGCTCAAAATACCAGCCTTTTGCGATAAATCTGTTGGGCCATATAGTGTTAAACCATCTATCTTTAACATTTCATTCGTCGCATAAGCCAATAACGTTTCCTCATGCGCCGCAATTTTATCCATCCCTATCGATGAAAGATAATCAATCGCCGCGCCAAGGCCTATCACCTCAACAATCGCCGGAGTCCCCGCCTCAAACTTATACGGCGCTTCGCGATACGTCGTGCCCTTCGTAAAGCTAACACGCTCAATCATATCGCCGCCGCCCTGATACGGTGGCATCGCGTCAAGAACATCCGCCTTCCCGTACAAAACGCCAATCCCCGTCGGCGCATACAACTTATGCCCCGTAAACACATAAAAATCAGCATCCATATCGGTAACATTCACCGCGCGATGCACCACCCCTTGCGACCCATCAACCAGAATTTTAATCTCCGCATTAACCCCGCGCACCATCGAAACAATATCGGAAACGGGGTTAATCGTGCCGAGCGCATTCGAAATCTCGGTAAACGCAACAAGGCACGTTTTATCACTCAAAACCGCTTTAAACGCGTCCATATCCAGTACGCCGTCATCAGTAATCGGGACAACCTTAACAACCGCGCCCGTTTGCGCCGCCAGTATTTGCCACGGAACGATATTCGCGTGATGCTCCATCTCCGTGATGACAATCTCACCCCCCGCCTGTAAAAACGAACGCCCCCAACTCTGCGCGATAAGGTTTATCCCCTCCGTCGTATTGCGCGTAAAAACAATATTTTTTTCCGAGGACACACCTATAAAGCCAGCAACCTTTTTCCGCACATCTTCAAAGTTCTGCGTAAGGTCTTGCGAAATAGCATACAGCCCACGATGAATATTTGAATATCCACCCTTCAAAACATCATCCATGGCATCAATAACGCATGCGGGCTTCTGCGCACTCGCCGCACTATCAAGAAACGCCAAATCCTTCCCGTTCATCCTCGTCGATAAAACAGGGAAATCTTTCCGCCATGGTGATTGTAGGTTAGTCATTAATACTCTTCTCTTTATTCTTTTCTACTCTAAAAAATTTAATTATTAAAGAAATCGAGACATAGGATATCCAAATATAAAAAATTGCTAATAAAAACGTTGCCACATACATGTTACCGATTAAATCTGCTAACGGCCCAACAATACAGAACAAGAAGAAAAAACAAATAAGCAATACACCTTTCGTTCCCCAAAACAACGAACAGGCAGCCACCGAAGTTATAGCAAACCACACAATAAAGCACATAGATCGCAGTAAAATATAACGAAGATCTTTTGCGCTTCCTTTGAAGCCGTTTACGTCAATTGCTCGCTCAACCACGTTCCCGCCTTCTCTTTCACTTCATCACGCATCGCTTCATCCGCAATCTTATCGCACACCTCATCAACAAAAGCCTGTATGAGCAGCATTCGCGCCGCCGCCTCGGACAACCCGCGAGAGCGCAAATAAAATAACGGCTCTTCATCCAACGCGCCCGTTGTCGTGCCGTGTGAACATTTCACATCATCGGCGTAAATCTCAAGCTCGGGCTTTGTATCCATCTCACATTTCGGCGAGAGCATAATCGTATTGGCGAGTTGATACCCGTCCGTTTTTTGCGCCGCCTGATGCACATGCACCTTGCCCTGAAACACGCCGCGCGCACTCTCATCCAAAATCGTACGATAAAGCTGATTTGACACACAATGCGGCGCGGTATGTTCCATCACAATCGTCGTGTCCCCGTGCTGTAAGCCCTTCAACAAGTTCACACCATTGAACGAGCATTCAATATTAGAACCATTCAAAACCGCATGAATATCATGACGCGTCATTTTCCCGCCTGTATTCAATGAAAAGCTGTTCAAGTATGAATCGCGCTCCATCGTGATATGCACCATATTGGTCTGCACGCCTTCCGCGCTATCCTCAACCAATCGCACATGGTTCAGCCGCGCATTAGCGCCCAGAACAATCTCGGTGCTCATATTCTTCCAATAGCTCGCCTCACCCGTATGGCGTTCAATTACAGTGGCATGGGCTCCATCATCAAGGATGATTTTCAGATGCAGCGGCTGATGCGCTCCCGCAACGCCTTTCCACATAATATCCTCAATCGCTCCACAGACTTCTCCACGCCTTCTGTGGATAACTACTTCACGCGGTTTTTCGGAAAGAACATCCTTTAATTCCCCAAGCGCGCGCGAAAGGTTGGTGTATTTCCACTCCTCCACTTTTGGCGTTGGTAGATCATTTAATTTAAGGGCACGTAATGACATTAAGCAGCCTCCTCAAGAAATTCGGCATAACCCTTTTCTTCAAGCTCAAGCGCGAGCTCCGGCCCACCGGATTTCACAATCTTCCCATGCGCCAAAACATGCACAACGTCAGGCTTGATATACTCCAGCAAGCGTTGGTAATGGGTAATCACAAGGAATGAACGATCAGGCGAGCGCAGGGCATTTACCCCATCGGCAACCACACGTAGCGCATCAATATCAAGGCCGCTATCGGTTTCATCGAGGACGCAGAATTTCGGCTCTAACATCGCCATTTGCAAAACCTCGTTCCGCTTCTTCTCTCCACCTGAAAAGCCAACATTCACCGCACGCTTCATCATGTCATCTTTAATGCCAAGCGCCTTCGTCTTCGCCTTAATCAATTTCAACATGCCAAGCGCATCAAGCTCATCTTCGCCGCGTTGCTTGCGTATCGCATTGATCGAAGTTTTCAGGAACGTGCTCATATTCACGCCCGGAATTTCAATCGGGTATTGAAACGCAAGAAATAACCCCGCCGCCGCGCGCTCCTCAGGCTCCATCTCTAGAAGGTCTTCACCATCCAAAGTCGCAGAACCATTCGTCACCTTGTAATCATCGCGCCCCGCAAGAACATAAGACAGCGTAGATTTCCCCGCACCATTCGGCCCCATAATCGCATGAACCTCCCCCGCGGGAATACTCAAAGACAATCCTTTGATAATCTCTTTGCTTACGCCTTCATCGGTTTCGATACTCGCATGTAAGTTTTTAATTTCTATCATTTTTTATCTTTCTTCTCAAATCATTGTCATCCTGAACGCAGCGAAGGATCTAAGATTCTTCGGCAAAACTTCAGAATGACATCTATTGTAAAATTATGGCTTCAAACTCTCCAATTCATCCGCTGGTACTTTATCAACTATAAAATCAGGCAAAGGCTTCGCCTTTCCATCACTTTCATTATCATAAACAGAGCTTTCCGCAATACTCGGCGGCGCCTGCACGCTCATGAAAACGAACCACACACTAAACCCAATCAAACACAGTACAAACGCCATTATAAAATAATGAATACCGCGCTCTATCATAAATCCTGTCTTAATATTCATTCTAAAATCTTCTCAATCGCCTCGGCGAGGGTGTAATCCTTCTCCGTCACCGTATTCCCCGCATCATGCGTGGTCAGGGTAAGTGTGACCTTGTTATACATATTCTCAATCAATGCATGGTGGTTATGCTTCTCCTGCAATATCGCCACCTGCGCGAGGAATCCAAACGCCTGCGTGAAGTTTTTGAATTTGAACTCCCCGATGAGGGTGTTGTTTTTTTCTGCCCAAAAAGAAAACATTTTCATGGCCACAACCTTATAAGAATCACCAAACAAATGCATAAAACCGGCACGCCAACAAATAAAAAGGCCACTAACAACGCATTCTTTTTATCCGCTGACTTCATTATAGTTAGCATACCTTCAAAGAAACATGCCCCCACAATAAATTTAAGTACAAAATCAACACTATTGCTTGCTGTAGAAATAATAAAAAGCGCTAAACCTATTACAGGAAGAGAAAAAACACCAATGGTAACTTTTAAAGCACGAGAAGATACCTGCATCACCCAACGCTCCCCTCCAAGCTAATACCCACCAATTTCTGCGCCTCAACCGCGAATTCCATTGGCAAATGCTGCATCACTTCGCGGGCAAAACCATTCACAATAAGCGCAATCGCTTCCTCCTCACTCAAGCCGCGTTGCATGCAATAGAACAACTGATCTTCGGAAATCTTACTCGTCGTCGCCTCATGCCCCAAAGACGCAGTATTATTGCGGCTCTCAATATATGGCACAGTATGCGCGCCACATTGATCGCCAATCAACAAGCTATCACACACGGTGAAATTCTTCGCGCCCTCCGCGTTCGGCATAATCTTCACCACACCGCGATAGGTGTTATCGCTTTTCCCCGCACTAATCCCCTTAGAGATAATGCGGCTCTTTGTGTTCTTCCCGATATGAATCATCTTCGTACCCGTATCCGCCTGTTGCCGACCATTGGTAATTGCAACAGAGTAAAACTCACCCTGCGACCCATCACCCTTTAAAATACAAGACGGATATTTCCAAGTAATCGCGGAGCCTGTTTCCACCTGCGTCCAGCTAATCTTAGAGCGTGCGCCTTCACACAGGCCGCGTTTCGTCACGAAATTATAAATCCCGCCTTTGCCCGTTTCGGCATCACCCGGATACCAGTTTTGCACGGTTGAATATTTAATTTCCGCATCCTCATGTGCGATCAATTCTACAATCGCCGCATGAAGTTGATTTTCATCACGCATCGGCGCGGTGCACCCCTCAAGATAGGACACATACGACCCCTTATCCGCGATAATCAAAGTGCGTTCGAACTGCCCTGTGTTCAGCTCATTGATACGGAAATAGGTCGAAAGTTCCATCGGGCAACGCGTATTAGGCGGGATGTAAACAAATGAGCCGTCGGTAAATACGGCGCTATTCAAACACGCATGCTTGTTATCCGAATGTGGAACAACGCTGCCCATATATTTCTTAATCAGATCAGGATGCTCACGGATAGCGTCCGAGATAGAGCAAAAGATAACACCATGTTTCGCAAGTTCAGCCTTAAACGTCGTTGCAACCGACACCGAGTCAAACACCGCATCCACTGCCACAGGTGTACGGTTTTTCACGCCAGCCAGTATCTCTTGCTCCCGCAATGGAATGCCAAGCTTCGCATAGGTATCAAGCAGCGCAGGATCGACATCATCCAAAGACTCTGGCATATCATCCATCGATTTCGGCGCGGCGTAATAATAGCTATCCTGATAATCAATTTCCGGAAAATCAACCTTCGCCCATTTCGGCTCTGGCATCTTAAGCCAATGCTTATACGCCTTCAAACGCTTTTCCAGCATCCATTCCGGCTCACCTTTTTTAGCAGAGATAAACCGAACCGTATCCTCACTCAAACCCTTTGGCGCCTTATCACTCTCAATATCCGTCACAAATCCTGCGGAATATTTTCCCGCCATTTCCTCAACTGTTTTGATGGTTTCTTCGGTTGCCGCCATTACGCTGCCTCTTCCTTAAATCTATTCTTTTTCGCAATCATATCGGCCAAACTCACATCACTTAACGCGCCGCGAATGGCCGTATTTACATCATCCCATCGCCCACGTACAGAACAACTTTCCCCCAAACTACAATCAGGCGCAATCCCATCCGCACAAGACGTAATTCCAATCGGCCCGTCAACCGCCGTAATAATATCCTCTATAGTGATATCAAAAGACAAACGAGACAGCTTATACCCACCATTACTTCCACGCACAGATGACACCGCCCCGCCACGCACCAATAATTTCAAAATCTTGGACACTGTTGGCTCTGGCAAACATACATTCACCGCCAACGCTGATGCACTGACAAGCTTATCATCATATTTCGCCATCTCTACTAATATAACGACCGCATAATCCGCCAATTTCGATATTCTGATCATAAGAAATCCATAGGGTACAAAATTCGTACTCTTTTCTCATTTATAAGCATATAATTCAACCGCAAAATCATAGCATCACACAAAAAAATAAAATTTTGTTCGAAATGTGGCGCACTTACATATATACTCTCCGAAATTTTAAAAGGCACAAGATAGCATGAAATTATACATACCAATTTACTCCGTCACACTGCTTTTAAGCGCAATTTTGCTATTCACCGTTCAACCCATGTATTCAAAAATGATTCTCCCCATGCTTGGCGGCGCTCCGCAAGTATGGAATACCGCTATGCTATTTTTCCAAATATGCTTGCTCGGTGGCTATGCTTATGCGCACGCAACCACCGCCTTTTTAGGCGTACGTACCCAAGCTATACTGCATGTCATTCTCTTAGCCATATTTACAATCGTTCTACCCATCGCCATCCCTGATGGATGGACACCCCCCGATGGTACAGACCCAACTTTTTGGCAACTTTCCCTTATGGCGATAACAGTTGGCGGACCTTTCTTTATTGTTTCTGGCTCTGCCCCCATGTTCCAAAGGTGGTTTTCAACATCCCCCCACAAAGATGCAGATAACCCCTATTTTCTATATGGCGCAAGCAATCTTGGCTCAATGTCCGCCCTGCTGCTTTATCCCATCCTAATCGAGCCAATGCTCGCAATCGACAGCCAAAGCACAGCATGGATGTTTGGTTATCTTGCTCTTATAATTATGACCATCATTGCGGCTGCGAGCGTATGGCAATACAACACTAAAATCAAAAAAACTGAAATCATTATTGACACATCAGACAAAGAAATAACAGGCTCACTCCGCCTGAAATGGGTCGCCTTATCACTTGTACCATCCTCCCTAATGCTCGGCGTAACAACACATATAACAACCGATATCGCGTCAGTACCACTATTATGGGTCATGCCCCTCGCCTTGTATATTGGTACGTTTATTATCGTATTTTCAAGAAAACCAATTATTACCGCCACACAAAGCCATTACATCTTCGCTGGCCTTATGTTCTTGGTTCTTATTTCTCAAATTCTTTTTGATGAAGAACTAAAATCATCCCCATTCGCACTCATCGGACTGCATTTAACACTCTTCTTCTTCGCCGCATTATCGTGCCATTCAGAGCTATCAAATTCAAAACCAAGTGCAAAACACTTAACCGAGTTTTACCTCATCATGTCATTAGGAGGGGCAATCGGCGGATTTTTTAGCGCCATCATCGTTCCTCAATATTTTATCATTCCAATAGAATATCAAATATTAATCGGCGCAGCCCTCATGCTAAGATTCGCAAACAGAGAAAAAACCACAGGTTTTGGACTCCCTATAACCGCCCTGATAACCGCAATCGCAGTCGCCTGCGGCATTGCCCCCGCCTTTATTGGTGGAAACGCCGCATGGCTCAGCGTTGCTGTATTCATTTTAACTTTAGCGACCTTGATAAAAACCCGTTGGGCGTTTGCACTGGCTTGTGCTATCCCACTCCTTGCACCACAACTTTATTTACCATTAGGGTTACTTCCACATGGTAAAATCGTACATCAAGATCGAAATTTCTTCGGTGTAATACGTCTGGTCAATACCAATGGACAACGTATTTTACTGCATGGCACAACCAATCACGGAACACAACCCATTGCAGAAGAACACAAACTCACCAAGCTCTCATATTATAGCCCTTCAAGCCCACTTACAGATGTGTACAATTATTTTGACGCACTCGAAGGCAATCAGAATATGGCTGTTCTTGGCCTCGGCATTGGTGTCGCTGCATGCTATCAAAAAGATGAGCGTCATTTTGACTTCTATGAAATCGACAAAGAAATTGCCGATCTCGCCGAAAATGAACAGTATTTCACATATCTATCCGATTGCGGCAGCCCATATAACATTATTCTCGGTGATGGACGCTTGAAAGTTGAAGAAAAAGATAATGAAATATACGACCTTATTTTGCTTGATGCATTCAGCTCGGATAACGTGCCAATCCACATCCTCACAAAAGAAGCTATAGAAATTTACCAAACAAAACTCAAACCAAGCGGCGCATTAGTGTTTAACATCACCAACCGTTATCTTGACCTGGAACCTGTACTATCAAACGCATCAGACGCACTTGGCATACCATCCATCGCCAAAGCAACCAGAGGCAGAATCATCGGTGATACTGGTATAAAATCATACGATGCACATTTCTTTGTTCTATCTAAAAACCCGCAAATTATTGAATACTTACGCAACAATGAATGGACAAACACAACAAAACGTGAGGGCGTGAAGCTTTGGACAGATAAATATTCAAATATAGTAAGTGTTTTAAACAACAAAACGCGCAAAATGCGATTACCTAAAAATAAAGAAACAGAATAATAGGCTCTTTATTTCGTCGCAGAAAATTTAACATCTGTATGCTTATCTTCCGCGTCCTGAAGATGCCACGCATTACGCGCCATAAACACAGGATCACCATCATGATCCAATGCAATCGCAGTTTGATTGGTATCAATAAATTTCTTAAGCACATTCGCATCATCGCAAGATAACCACCGCGCCGTATAAAGACTTGTCGCCTCAAACTTCACGGGAATCTCATACTCACTGCGGATGCGGTCTTTTAACACGTCAAATTGCAATGGCCCAACAACGCCCACAACCCAATCAGGATCACTATAAGGCTTAAACACCCGGGCCGCGCCCTCCTCGGCGAGCTGCTCCAACGCCTTACCCAAATGCTTAGCTTTAAGCGGATCTTCCGCGCGCGCGCGCTGCATATATTCGGGCGCAAAACTCGGGATCCCTGTAAATACAAGGTCTTCGCCCTCCGTCAAGGCATCACCAATGCGCAAGCCACCATAATTAGGTAAACCAATAATATCTCCTGCGAATGCTTCCTCCGCAACCTCACGATCCTGCGCCAAAAAGAGCTGCGGCGAATGAATGGTAAGCATCTTACCTGAGCGCACATGCTTGAGCTTCATCCCCTTACGGAACTTCCCCGAACAAATGCGCGTAAAGGCAATACGGTCACGGTGCTTTGGATCCATATTTGCCTGAATTTTAAACACAAAAGCACTCACCTTCGGCTCATCCGCCTTAATCTCACGCCCATCAGTAATCTGCACACGCGGAGACGGCGCAAATTTCGCCAAACCACCAAGTAATTCACGCACACCAAAATTATTCACAGCAGAACCAAAAAACACAGGCGTCATTCCACCACTTAAAAAACGATCCAAATCAAATGCAGGAAACACGCCGCGTACCATCTCCACTTCCTCACGAAGCTTTGATGCCTCATCAGCAGAAAGAAGTTCATCAATTTTTGAATCATTTAAGCCAGAACATTCAACCGCCTGCGTCAACGCATCACCCTTGGTGCGCTCAAACAAAACAAGCTTATCCTCAAGTAGATTATAACACCCCTTAAAATCGCGCCCCATACCAATCGGCCAACTGGCGGGGACAATCTCAAGCGCAAGCTTTTGCTCAACCTCATCAAGCAAGTCAAACGGGTCTTGACCATCACGATCCATTTTATTGATAAAGGTAATAATCGGAATATCACGCAAACGACAAACTTCGAACAGCTTGAGCGTCTGCGTCTCAATTCCCTTCGCACAATCAAGCACCATAATAGCACTATCCACGGCCGTGAGGGTACGATACGTATCTTCGGAAAAATCCTCATGCCCCGGCGTATCAAGCAGGTTATAGGTAATACCACCATGCACAAAGGTCATCACAGATGAGGCAACAGAAATCCCGCGCTCTTGCTCAACCTTCATCCAATCAGAACGCGCACGGCGGCGATCACCCTTGGCCTTCACCGCACCCGCCATTTCAATCGCCCCCCCAAAAAGCAACAGCTTCTCAGTCAAGGTCGTCTTCCCCGCATCCGGGTGAGAGATAATGCCGAATGTACGACGGTGTTTAATTATTTCAGAAAAAGACACGAGAAAAAGCCTAAAATGTTAATTAAAAAGTATCAGAAATTTTTTCGCCAGCTTTTGAAATGTCACGGCCCGCGCCATCCAATGTAGACGAACACGCCCCCAAAGAAACACCAACAAACGCAAAACAAGCAATCAAAATAAACTTTTTCATAATTAAACCTTTCAAGTATTAAATCATTTTACCTTCGAACGGGTTACTCATATCCCGATCCTCAATTTCAATAACCCACAAATCGGGGTCACGCAAGACAGAACGTTGAATATAGGCATCAACATCGCGCTCATCCACCATATCTTTACGCAAAGCATTCATCCAGCCCATATCCCCGTCTAAATCACGTTGCTGTATCAAAAGCTTACACTCCCCCCCCAAGCCATTAAGCTTTAAAAGAATGACACCTGAATTTTTTTCACCGCGTTGCTGGATGTAATAAAAAACACCCTTCGCATTCAACGGCGCAAGCTGTGCGTCAATCCATAAATGCACTGGCAGACGCGCTTCCGCCTCATCATCAAACATAATTAATGCAAATGCCCTTCATGAACCCAACGATCAACGGTCAACGCCTGATTGGCTTTTGTATCTTCAGGGTGATGATAAGAATAAACTGTAATAGCAACGTCTCGCGCAACTTGATCAGATTCCCCAACTGAAACCATACCGCTATACGCCTTCATCACGGCATTATAGCATTTACAATCAGCGGCCTCACGAACACCTTTTTCAATAGGAAGATTACAAGACATCACTTCTTCAACTTTTTACCATATAATTCAAGGCGGTGATCAACCAATTCATAGCCAAGCTCTCGTGCTATTTTCTCTTTTATTTTTTCAAGCTCATCATTTTGAAATTCAATAACCGCCCCTGTCTCCAAATCAACAAGGTGATGGTGGTGATCATCATTCACCTCGTATCGTGAATATCCTTCCTGAAATTCATGACGAATAACAAGATCAAGCTCATCAAGTAAACTAAGCGTTCTATATACAGTCGCAATACTAACAGAAGAATCAATTTCTCGTGCGCGCTCATAAAGATCTTCAACGGATGGGTGATCCTCCGCCTGCCCCAAAACCTGCAAAATTATCTTACGCGGCCCCGTCATTTTCAGCCCCGCCTCAGCACAACGCTGTTCCAAATCAGACATAATAAACTCCTTGAAAATTCATGCCCCATTCTATGCGCGAAGCAACAATAATCAAGTCAATTATTCAACAAGCCTACTTTTAGGAAGAACCATAGACACCGTCGTCCCTTCACCCAACACTGATTCAATAAAGAAATCACCACCATGCATTTCAACCATAGCCTTAGCCAAAGGTAAACCAAGCCCCGTACCCTGATTTGTATTATCACGACGTTCAGGGCTGTCAGACACCTGACCAAAAGGTTCCAATGCTTGCTCAATTTTATCTTTACTAATTCCAACACCCTGATCAATAACACTAATCTTCACTCCATAACCACATATCCCCGCAGTCAGCTTGATATCAGCCCCCGCACTAGAAAATTTAATAGCATTACTGATTAAATTAATAATCACCTGCCTGATCAATCGGTAATCGGCATACACATTAGGCAAACCGTCTTCAATATCTCTAACTATATTAATATTACTTGCAAACACGCGTGAAGTTGTCATCCGGCAAACAGAAACAATTAAATCTTTAAGATCAAAAATTTCCTCCTGAAGCTCCAATTTACCTGCCTCAATTTTCGACATATCAAGAACTTCATTAATAATGCCTAGCAAATGTTCTGCACTCATATGAATGTCATCCATATATTCGCAATACTTTTCATTCTCAATTTTACCAAATGTAGCCTTGATCATAAGCTCTGAAAAACCGATAATCGCATTAAGCGGAGTCCGAAGTTCATGGCTCATATTCGCCAGAAAAGTTGACTTTGACCTATTCGCTGTATCTGCTTGCTCCTTTGCCAAACGCAATGAAAGCTCCATCTGTTTTCGCAAAGTAATATCCATAACTGTAGTAATCAAAAATTTTCGATTTTGACTCAAACTAAGCGTAGCCGAAGTAAACAATACATTGGCAATGCCACCATCTCGGCGCTGAATTTTAACTTCCCCCGTACTACGCACACCAACACTGATAAATTTCTTGTGATTAATGCGTGTTTTTTCTTTTTCATCTTCCGCAACAATATTAATAAAACTATCATTAACAAGCTCATCACGCGCCCAACCATATGTCCTGATAAAACTATCATTAACACGAATAATGTTACCGTGTTCATTTGTAACAATGATACCAATCTCACTCACATCAAAGACAGATGCCAACAAAGAAATCGCATCATCACGTTCTCTCTGCAATATAGATTGATCCCGTACATCAAGCTGCCCAAGAACATCAATGCACGTAACATTGCCATTATCATCAGTGACAGGGCTAACCCAAAACCCGTAAACCTTAAGACCACCCGCAATTGTTGGCAACGCCTTCATTGTCACTGTCCGTTTACGTGATAAACAAACCTTGATTGACTGCTCAAAATGCCGTGCATTTTCAACATCCATAAAATTTTTAAGGGAAAAACCAACAACCGCATCCTCTTGGCAATTTAGATATCTCAAGGCAAGATCATTAATTTTAAGAACATTGCCAACTTTACCTTCTGACACGCCAAAAACAATGCGCGGAATAGGCATCTTCTTGAATAAGACGGATAAATCCATTTCGGACATTATAACTTCACCCAACTAAATTTGAATTAATTTGCGGTGTCTCCTGCGCCTTGGACATAGCGCTGCAAAGGACTAAGCTCATGATACTGTAAGACAGTATCCGTTTTAATCTGATTTTTCGAATGCAAATCTTCGCGCAAATTACCAATCAACTCATCCGCCTTATCACCCGCAACGGGCTCCCCAATTACACAAGACATACTCATCGCTACATCAGGGTCAGTTCCAATAGTAACCTTTATCGCCTGACGCTCTAATTCTTTTCTTAATCGCTCCAAAGCAGAAATACCACCCGATATTTCAGATTGTTTAAGGCACAAAAGATATTCCCCATTATCCAAATAATATGCATCATCGAAAGAACGTAAACTAAGCTTAATCAAATCCGCAAGAAGCCTGATATACCCCGTCATTTCATTATCGCTAACACTCGCCTGAACTTTATTAAAATGATCAACGCGCACCAAAGCCAAACAAAAATTTCGCCCCTGACGGGCAAGCCGGTCAAGCTCCCTCGTCACGTCTTTTTCAACTAACTTCGCATTACGTAACCCCGTAAGCGCATCAAACCCATTGCCATCCAATAAAATTTCACGCTCCAAACGCCTAATATTAATGGCGAACTCTTCATACATCGTTACGAAAGAATGAAAATCTTTATAGCTCGGCTTGCTCTGAGTACGTTGAACATGATTTTGCAACCCCTGCGCCATCTGAAACAACTCAGAATGAAGGTTCGAAAGTTTTTCAATCATCTCTGGCTGAATAACACTCTGATTTTCATGGTTATTATTAATCCATTGCGCAAAGGATGTAGGCCTAACAAGGCTTTGATCTTCCCGCACATCATGCGGATAAAACAAATGCAAAGACAGCTTATTAAACCACTCCGCGTGTTCCTCAAGTACGGAAAACAAATCTATTTTCGTGCTTTGACGATCATAGCTTATAGCCATTGTAATACTTCCTATTGTTCACACACCGTAATCATACAGGAAAAAGCTTATATTTGTTTAAAATTATCTACTTTTTGAAAATTTTAAGATGAACCAAGCCATTCTTTCTCAAGATCATCAAGGCAGCCATTTTTTATCGCAACCCGAACCTCCCGCATAAGCATGTTCATCGTCGCAATATTATGCTGCGCTAAAATCTGTGTGGCCAACAATTCATTAGATTTAATAAGGTGATGGATATACGCCTTTGAATATTCACAAGACGCAGGGATGCCAACACGCTCGTCCAACGGGCTTTTATCCTCACGGTACTTTGCATTTTTAAGGTTTATAGTCTCTTTTTCTCCGCCCTTTATATATGCCGTACCATGACGTGCTAGACGCGTTGGAATCACACAATCGAATGTATCAATTCCCAAACGCACAAAACGGAATACATCCTTAATCTGACCAATCCCCAAAAAATGGATGGGACGGTCAGGATGAATATACGGAACAGACGCCGCCACAACCGTATGCATTTCCTCATCCGTTCCACCAAGACACCCCCCAATCGCCGTCCCAAAAAACGGACGATCCGCTGTATATTCGGCAGAATATTTACGTAAATCTTCATACACACCGCCCTGCACTATGCCATATACCGCCTGCGCCCCATTATCATGACGCTCAAACTCCGCCAAGCAACGATCCCCCCAACGAATTGACATCTCCATAGATCGCGCAGTGTAATCCTTATCAACATGATACGGTGTGCATTCATCAAACTGCATCAACAAATCCGCGCCCAACTTACGTTGTATCTCCATTGAATATTCAGGCGTTAGATTAATTGTTTTACCATCTGTGTAAGATTTAAAAACGCACCCATCTTCGGTAATACGCATCAAGTTCTTATTGTCATGCCCCTTGTTATTACGCCCCTTAATTTCATTGGCCATCGTCCCCTCACCCAAGGAAAAAACCTGAAAACCACCACTATCGGTAAGCAACGGGCCATTCCAATTCATGAATTTATGCAACCCACCCATTTTCTCGACCAGGTCAGCCCCAGGTTGAAGCATCAAATGATAGGTATTCGACAAGATAATATCCGTCTTTGCCTCATGAAGCTGTGCAGGCGAAACATTTTTCACACTGGCCTTCGTTCCACAAAAAATGTAATTCGGCGTTTCAATCTCACCATGCGGCGTTTTCAAACGCCCAACTCGCGCCCGTGACTTTTCATCACGCGCAGATATTTCAAATGAAAAATTAGGGTAATCAAGCATAATAAACCTCACACATGCAAAAACCCGCCCAAATCAAGAGCGGGTCATTAAGCAATAAAAGAAAAACATTAAGCCGCCTTAGCAGCCAAAGCTTTCTCAACTTGAACCTTAATAGAGCGAAGCTCAGGAGCAAGCTTAGTTTTCGCAGTTGATGTCAAATATGCATCAAATCCGCCTTTATGCTCAACAGTACGCAAACCCGCGGAAGTCACCTTAACAGAAACCCAACGATCTAGGATTTCACTATACAAATTAGCATCTTGTACACTCGGTAAAAAACGACGCTTAGTTTTGTTTTGTGCGTGAGAAACATTATGTCCACTCATCACGCCTTTTCCAGTAATCATGCAACGACGGCTCATAGCCCAAATCCTTATATTCTTTTATTAATCCTTAAACAGATGCGGCAAAATAATCGAAACACACCACCAAAGTCAAGCATTTCTATATAAAAAAGCGTAAATTATTTACCAACCCATTTTACCAGCATAAATATAGGCACTTAGTAAAGATAAAACAAACAAAAGCAGCGAAATCACATTCATAAAAATAGCGCGTTTCAAATGGTTCCTGTTAATGCGCGCAGAGCTATCCTTAGCACCAATCCAAACATTTCTAAGCGAATACCCCGATATATCCTTAACTGCCCCCCCCAAACTAACCTCCAATGGCCAAGCCATCGCACTAACAACAATTCCGCCTTGCTCATAAGGAACAAAGTTTTTCACACGCCACCACGCACCGAAAGCCTTCGTGATTCTTGCCGTAGGTGTAACCGCAGAGGCCGCCGTTAATAGCACCCCTGCAAACAACGAAGGAACATACCCCATCAATTTCTCCAACACCAAGGGCACAGCCGCAAAACCAGATCCATGACCACATTTCCCAAAGCGCCATGCAAAAAATGATAGAACACAATAAATGAATACAAACGGCAAACCACCAATCAAATACCAAACCGACGGCGCAACCATCCCCTTATCAAAGGCAACAGCCGAATATCCCATAGACGTCCGAACAATCCCGAAATCATCCGTGGAATTCAAATCAACGCGTGAAGACCGCGATAAACCATAATATGCCCCCTCAATACCACCCCCTTGATCCATTGCAAAAAACAACCGCAACATTATAAACCAAACACTGCCCGACGTTATAAACAACGACAAAACCAAGACCTCAGCATAAGACGTAAGTAGCAAAAACCTGCCAAGAACACCGGAAACAAACAGCAACACAACACAAAGGAAAAAGCCTCTAAAAAGCAAATCCCCGCGCGGCCTATCTGGATTATCCATTCTATCACCAAAACGCCCAAATATAGAATCCAGAACCCACCATAAAAACGGATTCGCATTACCATGCGTAGGTCCCGTAATCATTCCAAAAACTACAGTTAAAAGAATAGCCGCCAAAAGATAAGGAATCCTATCCGCATCCATAGCCTGCATATGAATAGTTTCTAAAAATTCGAACAAATTCACTCCATACTTCAAAGTCTTTGAGTTGTATATTCCAAACGCACATAGTATAGTGCCCTAATGCGGCGCAACAAAAGCCTTCCTCATTAAGGCCGCTAATTTTTCGGGTATAATAACACAAATGATTGTTTAATAAGGGATTTAAAATGCTATACAACCTCCATGAACTTAAACATGCACTCATGACCCCAATCCGCCTTCAGGCAGAATTAACACGCACAGTGTTCCAAAACCCGTTCAACCCGCTATCCTATACAAAACTAGGTCGAACCATCAGTGCCTCCGCAGAAATGACAGAGCGTATGACACGCCGATTTGGACGCCCAGAATTCGGCCTACACGAAACAAAAATCGGCGGAAAACCTGTTAAAATCACAGAAGACATAGTCGTTGAAAAACCGTTCGGCTCACTTTTACATTTCAAGCGCAACGTAAAACGCAAAGACCCCCAAGTTTTAATCGCCGCGCCAATGTCTGGGCATTATGCAACGTTACTTCGCGGTACAGTCGAAGCCCTTCTCCCACACCATGATGTGTATATAACCGACTGGGAAGATGCGCGCCAAGTGCCAACATCCGAGGGAACATTCGACTTTGACGACTATGTAACATATTTACGCGAATTCCTAAGCCTACTCGGCCCTGACACACATTTAATCGCCGTATGCCAACCTGCTGTTCCCGTTCTCGCCGCCGTATCACTCATGGCAAGTGAAAACGACCCCAACCAACCTTTATCCATGACATTAATGGGCGGCCCAATCGATACCCGCGTTTCAAAAACAGAGGTCACAGAGCTCGCAGAAACACGCCCAATAAAATGGTTCGAAAAGTCTGTGATCCACCATGTGCCATTCCACTATCCTGGCTCGGGCCGAAAAGTTTACCCAGGGTTTCTACAGCTCAGCGGCTTCATGTCCATGAATTTGGATACACATGTTGGCTCACACATGAAATTCTTCCACCACCTCGTAAGCGGTGACGGAGAATCAAGTGAACGACACCGTAAATTCTACAATGAATATCTTGCCGTTATGGATATCCCTGCAGAATTCTACTTACAAACAGTCGCCGAAGTATTTCAAAAGCATTCCCTGCCACGCGGAACAATGAAATGGCGCGACACATATACAGGTAAGCTTGTTGATGTTCGCCCACAAGACATTAACAAAACCGCACTCCTCACTATTGAGGGCGAGCTCGATGACATCTCCGCCCGCGGACAAACCACTGCCGCGCATGAATTATGCCACTCCCTTCCCCAACGCAAACAGTTCCATCACTTCCAATTAGAATGTGGTCATTACGGCATTTTCAACGGACGCAGATGGAAAGAACAAATCATGCCGCGAATCCGTCACTTTATCCGCGATATGGACGCAAAAGACATCAGCCCAATCCCCGAAGAAGATTTAAAAAAGATACCAAATATCGCACCAGAGCGCTTCGACCATGATAAACATGGAATCATCGCGATCCGACGCTGGTTGAAAGAACATCAACCCGATAACTATAAAAACACGGCGCGCCCCACGCCTAAAATCACGCCAAAAAAACCAACGACGCCCACATCAGTTACAAAAAAATTAGTACCCCCAACATCTCCACCAGCTCAACTGCCGCTCCTAACAGAAGAAGAAGTAACCTCTAAAAAGGTAATAAACAAAAAGAAAACGGCTACAAAAACAAAAACAGCAACTAAAAAAACATCACCTACAAAAAAGAAAGCAACAGCAACTAAAAGAAAAGCCACGACCAAGGCGAAGGCTAAAACGTGATCGAAGATTTGGTCACAGTTAAACGAAGTAAGCGCGCCCGCCGCGTTGCCCTTCGCCTTGACCCGACCGAGCGCGTCATAAACCTCGTTATCCCTGAACACATGCCCCTGCATAAGGCCTATAAATTTGCGCAAGACCATGAGGAATGGGTCAAAGACACCCTAAGCAAACTCGCCTCCCCCCTACCATTCAAAGACGGCACACACCTCCCCATTTTCGGCGACACTGTAAGATTATCGATACACACAGATTCCACACTGAAACGCACAAAAATAACCCAACATGATGACGTGTTAGAGGTTCAAACCTATATGGATGAACCAACCAACCGCATCACGGCGCATATTAAAAAAATCGCACAGGCGGGACTGGCCGATATGGCCACCGATAAGGCCGATATGATAAACAAAAGCATCTCCACCGTGACGGTGCGTGACACCAAAAGCCGTTGGGGAAGCTGCTCCCACAAGAGGGAGCTATCATTCTCATGGCGGTTAATCTTCGCACCATATGATGCTATTGACTACGTTGTTGCACATGAGGTCGCGCATTTAATCCACATGGATCACAGCAAAGATTTCTGGACGCTCTGCCGCTCCCTCTCCTGTAATTACGTCGAAGGAAAATTCTGGATGAAAAACCACGGCAACGAACTCATGCGATACGGGAAGAATGATTAACCAAAGTCTTGCCCATCAAATCCGTCCTTAGAAATAGATCTCCATAACTCATCCATAAGGGCCTCATATTTTTCATCACGCGTTTTCACAGAAATAACCTGATTAAGATGATTTAGCACATGGGAAACTTGTGTTCCATTCACTGTACACCCCTCCCCCTCAATATTTGAAAAAGTGATAAAATGATCGTTCAATGTACGTGCAACATCACGGAACACCTTTGAATCCTCTTTGGACATCTGAGGTCCACGATGAATCATATCAGCAAGATCTTGTCCGTAAGCCTTAATTGAATTAACATAATGGCCAGCAATTTTTTGTGCAGCAAAACCTCTTATTTTCTTACCGACAGATGTTGATCCATTCATTTTAACATCCATTAAAAAGTCAGTTGCCCTATTCAGTTCCTGCATCATTTCATTCGTTGCAATGACTATATCGTTCAATGAATACTCATCACTCTTAAGTGATGCCAGCTTATTCCCATTGCCACGAATTGACGAAATCCAAAAATTTGTTTTTAACCCCATAATCAACAACCTAATTCATGAAAGCGAAAAACTAACATAAGGGAAACAAAAATGTCAATTTTACAAACTTAAGGCAACCACTCCTAATTTCCTCCACCCATCATCAAATCCAACGCCCCTTGCAAAATCACTTGCGCGGCGAGTTTATCGATAAGACCGCGATCCTTGGCCTTACGGCGGGAAATATCAAAATCGGCGGCGATCACGCCTTCCACACATGACGTTGATAAACGCTCATCCTTTAACGCAACCCAAACCGCGCCATCCGTTTTAAACTCATCGGAAAGTTGCGCCTCAAACTCCATCGCGAAATCACGCACAGACTGGCATTTCGGCCCCGCGCTCCCATCCATATTTAAGGGATAACCAATAACATAGCCACCAACCTGATAATCACGGATAATGTCCTCTAACGCACGCAAATCCTGTCTAAATTTCTTACGTGTAATAGTAGTGAGCGGCGTTGCAATACTGTGGCTGCTATCACTCAGAGCAATCCCAATCGTCTTCTTCCCGATATCCATCCCCATTAAAACGCGGCTTCTCGGGCAGCTATCCTTAATTTTTTCCAGTAAATCCATGTTAATCCTTAGTCATAGGCTCTTGCACCCTCACGCACAGGATGATAGAAAATCTAAGCTATATAAATACATCAAAACATTAAAGGACAAATATATGTCTTTAGACGCACAAACAGTAAAAAAAGTCGCTCGCCTCGCCCGTATTCGCATGGATGACGAAACCGAGATTACCGCGCGCGCGCAGCAGCTCTCAAAAATCATTGGCTTTATTGAACAACTATCAGAAGTCAACACCGATAATGTAGAGCCTTTGGCCAATGTCGGTGACATCACATTGCACCTTCGTGATGACGTGGTAAATGACGGCGATTGCGTGGAAAAGGTCTTGAAAAACGCCCCCGAAGAAACCCAAGGGTATTTCGTAGTACCAAAAGTGGTGGAATAAAAAACTATGAGCACCCCACAAACGCAGCAGCAAAAAACAATCATCCGCATCATGTTGTTCATGACAGGGATTATCGCGCTTGTGCTTGCAACAATGTGCTTTGCCATTCCCGAAAACATCGAAGAAATGATGAGTATGGATACCGAAACTGTAAATATTTTAGGCATCATCCTCACCGTGATAGGTCTTGGTGATCTTGCCGTATCACTAATTATATTTAAAAGAAGAGATAGAAAATAATGACTGATTTAACAAATCTAACCATTGCCGCCGCCCTTAAAGGCTTAGAAAGTAAAGACTTCACATCGGTGGAACTCACTCAAGCGCATATTGATAACATGGCAGAGCATAAAAACCTGAACGCCTTTATTACCGAAACCCCTGATCAGGCATTAGAACTAGCCAAGAATTCCGATGAACGCCGCGCCGCAGGCAAGGCAGGCGGGCTTGATGGTATTCCGCTCGGCATCAAAGATTTATTTTGCACCAATGGCGTACAAACCACGGCGGCAAGCAAAATTCTCGAAGGCTTCATTCCGCAATATGAATCCACGGTGACACAAAATCTGCTTGATGATGGCGCGGTTTTTTTGGGCAAAACCAATCTCGATGAATTCGCGATGGGCTCATCCAACACCACAAGCTATTTCGGTAATGTTATTAACCCCTGGAAGCGCAATAACGATGAGAGCAACCTTGTCCCTGGCGGATCATCCGGTGGCTCTGCTGCGGCTGTGGCGGCACGTTTATGCATGGGCGCAACAGGAACAGATACGGGCGGATCAATTCGTCAACCTGCGTCTTTCTGCGGTATTTCAGGAATAAAACCAACCTATGGGCGCTGCTCTCGTTGGGGAACAGTCGCCTTCGCATCATCACTGGATCAGGCGGGAACATTCGCCCGAACCGTCGAGGACAACGCCCTCCTCCTGCAATCTATGGCAGGATATGACAAAAAGGACAGTACATCTGCGAAAAAAGATGTGCCTGATTTCACGGCAGCCCTGCAAGATGACCTAAAGGGTAAAACAATCGGCATTCCAAAAGAATACCAAGTCGATGGCATGCCCGAAGAAATCGCAAAACTCTGGCAACAAGGGATCGAATGGGTCAAAAGCGCAGGCGCAAATACCATAGAGGTCAGCTTACCACACACTCATTACGCACTGGCAACCTATTACATCATCGCACCTGCCGAAGCATCATCAAACCTAGCCCGCTATGACGGTGTAAGATTTGGTCATCGTGCACATGAAGAGATGTTGGTTGATATGTACGAAAAAACCCGCGCCGAAGGATTCGGGGATGAAGTCAAACGCCGCATCATGATCGGAACATACGCCCTGTCTTCGGGCTATTACGACGCATATTATATTAAGGCACAAAAAGTCCGCCGCCTGATTGCCGATGACTTTACGCAGGCCTTTAAGCAATGTGATGCACTCCTCACTCCAACCGCGCCAAGCGCCGCTTTCGCCATTGGTGAAAATGAAGACGACCCGATAAAAATGTACCTTAATGACGTATTCACCGTCCCCGCATCGCTTGCTGGGCTACCAGGTATGTCAATCCCTGCGGGCAAAGACACACAAGGTCTTCCACTCGGCTTACAAGTCCTTGGCCGCCCATGGGATGAAGAAATGGTCTTTAACGTTGCGAAGGTGATAGAAAATCTGGCACAATTTGACAGCATACCGCACTCTGTCAAAAGAAAGGCCGCTTAAATGCTCATTCGCCCCATTATAATCACAATCACTCTGCTAATTTTTGGCTTCATAGTCCCAACACAAGCCTTCGCACAAGATGACGATATGAAATCACTGGGCGAAATCCTTAACCCCGAGACCGATTACGGCAATAATGGCGAACCCCTTACATCAAAATTCATGGCCAACCGCTATTACAAAGAGTGCATCTCCACAGAATCCATTACAATGAACACCGAAGAACGTGAAATGCTTTGCGCTTGCAACGCGGCAAAATCATCACAATATTTAACAGTCAATGACTTCAAATCATTGCATGAAAAATCAAAAAAAGGCAGAACCGCTCGTGGAAAATTCCTAGCATATTCATACACAAAATGCATGCCCTTCGTGGTTGAAAACATCTTTAAAACTGATTGCTACAAATCCCCAAAATTAAAAGACATAATTGTTGGAAAAAAGAAAATTTGTAGCTGCGCCGCACATTCATTCAAAGACTATGTCAAATCAGATCAGGTTCTTATATTAGACACTGTACTACTACACCACCCAAGATCGATCGATCCATTAGAGCCGTACCTACAAGGTGATAGTTACTATTTAATGCGTGATAATTATATAAATCAATGCAAATTCAACTTTTTATACGAACGTGACAATTAACAATAAAATCAGGAAATAATATTATGGCACAAACAATTAAAGGTGAGACAGGCGATTGGGAAATTGTAATTGGCATGGAAATCCATGCGCAAGTCATTGCGGAATCCAAGCTTTTTTCTGGTGCCTCAACAAAATTTGGCGCTGCACCAAATTCACAAGTATCCTTGGTAGATGCCGCAATGCCAGGCATGCTTCCCGTCCTAAATAAAAAATGTGTAGAGCAAGCGGTACGTACTGGCCTTGGCCTAAACGCCAAAGTAAACACCTATTCCGTTTTTGCACGAAAAAACTATTTCTACCCCGATTTGCCACAAGGCTATCAAATCTCTCAATTCGAAGATCCTATCATTGGCGAAGGAAAAATCGAAATAGACCTTCCCGATGGAAGCGTAAAAGAAATCGGGATCACCCGCCTGCACCTTGAACAGGATGCAGGCAAATCAGTCCACGACCAACACCCAAAAAAATCATATGTTGATTTAAACCGCTCCGGCTGCGCGCTCATGGAAATTGTATCCGAACCCGATATTCGCGGCGCAGAAGAAGCCGCCGCCTATATCACAAAAATCCGTATGATCTTACGTTACCTTGAAACATGTGATGGAAACATGGACGAAGGATCAATGCGCGCCGATGTCAACGTATCAGTTCGTAAAATCGGTGATCCATTAGGAACACGTGCCGAAGTTAAAAACGTAAACTCAGTCAAGGCCGTTGGACAAGCCGTAGAATTTGAAGCCCGACGTCAAGTTGATCTAATCGAGGCAGGCGGCACAGTTGATCAGGAAACTCGCCTTTGGGATCCTGTTAAACTAGAAACCCGCTCCATGCGTTCAAAAGAAGAAGCGCATGACTATCGTTACTTCCCCGATCCTGATCTCCTCCCTTTAGAATTCGAAAACTCTTGGGTAGAGGAAATCAAACAAACCCTACCCGAGCTACCTGACCAAAAGAAACACCGTTTCATGGATGATTTCGGCCTAAGTCTTTATGACGCCAGCGTTCTAATCGCCGAGCGCCCACGCGCCAATTACTATGAAACTGTTGCCAATGGCAATGATCCAAAACTATCCGCAAACTGGGTTATTAATGAACTATTGGGAATACTGAACAAAAATGAAACTTCAATCGAAAACAGTCCCATTTCCGCACAAAACATGGGCGACATGATTGCGCTTATCTCTGATAATACAATTTCAGGAAAAATAGCAAAAGATGTCTTCGCCGAAATGTTCATCAGTGGCAAGGACGCCGCCACAATCGTAGATGAAAAAGGCCTAAAACAAGTCACCGATACTGGTGCGATTGAGGCAATAATCAACGAAGTCATCGCCGAAAACCCAGATAACGTTGAAAAATATCGTGGCGGTAAGGATAAATTATTCGGATTCTTCGTCGGTCAAGTCATGAAAAAATCACAAGGAAAAGCCAATCCCGCCGCCGTAAACAACTTACTTAAAGACAAATTAGGATAGAAAATGAGTGTTGAAAAAGTAAAAATTGATATACCGAACACTACGGCAGGGCGCATTTATGCAGGCTTATCATGGGAAGATATATTTGATGAAAAAACATCAAAATCACTTAGTCAGGCTGATGTTAATAAAGCAATAAGGCAAACACTTCCTCCTCAAAAAATAGCGTTATTAATATTTTTTGCTTTAATTTTTGGTCAATTATTATACCTACAAGCCGTTATGTATGAGCCAACAATAAACGGTAACCTTACAGCGTTAATAGTATCCTTTATACTATCTGCCACTCTCATTTTTGCTTACTACACCTCTCCAGCAACATTAATGCAGTCCAGCAAAAAAGAAACAGATATTCCTGAACGCGATAACACATATCAAGGGTTTGATATAGATTTACATTGTTACATATTTAATAAAAATAAAGAGTTTTTGTTCGAGATCAACCCCACTTCAGAAAAGCTAATTAACCCTGATGGAAAAACTACAGTATATCACAGCGGTGAAGACATTGACGGAATAGGAGCCTATGATGATGAAACAATTCATATAGAAACCAAAAATATAAAAAGTGATTATTGCCACTTTATTTTCGCTGTAACAAATGATTGTAAGCACGAATTTGATAAAATCAATAAACTTAAAATCCGTTTAGCTAACTCTGAAAACGAAGAAACATATATTGATACCAATATAAACTCGAATGAGGGTGATGGTTTCATATTTTGCCATGTGCAAAAAGAGGATAATAAACTATGGCATGTAACACCAATACATAAATACATCAAATTCGATGACAACATATTAAATGAAATTAAAAAAACAATTCATGAATCATAAAAAATAAAAATCACCTTGATTAAATGCACTAAATCTAATTTTGCATCGCACAATATGTAAATATTGAACTTTTGCAGACAATGTTATAAAAATAACTAATAAAAAAATTCGGGTTATGTGCAATGTCAACAAATAACAAAGCAACAATAGGCGCTTATGCGCTCTCATCTGCACTTCTAACTGGTGTTGCACTTGCCAACGCGGATGACACAAACATCGGCACGCTAACAACACCTGAAAATTCAAATAGTTTGACAGCCAACCTTCTCTTGTTCAGCAATGAAACTTGTACAACATATCCAGGAGCAACACAAAAATGCGAGGATAGTGGCGTAAATATCCATTTAGATACCCAATATAAGCTTTTAACTCTCAACATCGAAGGACAAGAAAACAATACTCTCGACGATGCCCGAATATTCATAACACACACAGATATTAATAAATTCACCATCGGGCTAAATGGGAATAATGCAGGAATAAACATTGGTCAGTTCGACAAAAAAGACCCTCTCTCCGAATACTACAATAAAACCCCAAACACCACCCCAAGCGTCACAAAAGTACTTCAAGAAAGCTTTGTAAAAGATCAAATCGGTATTTCAATTTGGGCACGCCATCACTTTAACAAAAACTGGAGCATCACCACCACATTCACGGCAAGCCAGCATAATGGAGATCCAAGCCCAGACCTACTTAGTGACGAAAACATTGATAAATTTCTTGGCTCAAACGGCCTTAGATCAGGGGTATACAGAAGCTTCATATCCCAAACAGCCAGCACGATAAGTCAAGAACTCTCACAATACGACAGAAACGGCCTAGCATTAGAAAGCGTTCTACAACGTCGCTTCCCTAACCTTCCTGACTTCTCAGAACTAGCCCACAACGCAGAAGACACGGATTTTAAGGTTAAAGATGAAGCCCGTGATCTAGTTATACTAGGAATTGTTTATGCCTTCGAAAAAAAAGACGGAAAAGAAAAAATTCTCAATAAAATTGATACAGATAAAATAGCTTCTCGCTTCAATAACTTCGTTGATCGCCTAACAAACAGAGTAAACGACATCGAAATTCCCAACGCCCTGCAAGAAGATGTCGATAAAATCAATCAGTATCTCATATATTTTGATCGCTCAATTAGCTCTGATGACCTTGAAAACGCAGAAAACACAATTCGCGAAACGCTTTCAGAAATCAGTGGACGATTAGATGAAGCTCCTAATATCACGGGATCAGAGCTCCGAACAGCTCTCAGCGACGAACTTGACGAATACCATCAGCGTTTGAACGAAGAAATTGGATCTCGCCCTGAAGATTTCGAGAAAATAGTAAATAAAAACCTTAACAATATTTCCGATATTGGAAAAATGTATCAAACTGATAGCAATGATCCATCATACTACTTAGACATTCAAGCATCACGAATAACTGAAAACTCTGAATGGCATTTTGGACTTTATGGCAGCAAAATACCAAGCAGCCTAAGCTTCGCCAAAGAAGAAAACCGTATAAACCTATATTCTGTAGGAACCCAAAAAATAAATGAGACATTCGCAATCGGGCACACCTTCTCTGCTGGATACCACGACAACCACCTTGGGAAAGAAGACCTTGAAAGTGGTCACTTAGTCGCCAATTTAAACATCACAACAAAATTCAACGATTATATCTCATCAGACCTCTATGTTGGCGCTGCCGCCGAACCCACTCAAGGCGCTTACATAGTTAAAGGCATGGGGTTAAACGCTTGTACATCTGAAACCAGATTTGGGCAACTCTGCGCCCATGGAAAATACGAAGAGCAAACATTCAAAGACAGCTTCGCCCGCAGATATATTTCCGCCATAGAGCATGACGAAAGCACAAACATCACATGGGGTTTAACATACACCCATGACTTCGAGTAAAAATATAACATTTTTGCCGATATAAACCTAGACACACTGGATGTTATAAGATAAACAGAGTTCCGAATTAAAACTAGTGCGGAGACTTGGCCGAGTGGCTGAAGGCGCGCCCCTGCTAAGGGTGTATAGGGTTTATAGCTCTATCGAGGGTTCGAATCCCTCAGTCTCCGCCATTTTTATCCCACCCCCTGTAAAATCAATTAGTTACACTATATCAACACCTTATGTTTGCCTTTGCACCACATTAGTGCTACACACGAGGTATGCAAGAGATGCCAAAACAGACACATTTAATTCGAAGGGGTGCGGTGTATTATTACCGCGCAAGAGTCCCTAGCGACATTCAAAATACTTATGGCAGAAAAGAAGAATACATCTCTTTAAAAACTAAAGATTACCAAGAGGCTCTACGCTTAGTGCGCCATAAGTCCTATGAGATACAAACCAAGTTTGACAAACACCGCAAAGACCAAGAGCGCCTCTCAAGCCCACCATTGCAAACCATAAGCCCTGAACAGCTCAAACACATTCAAGACACCTACTACGCCCACCTTTTAGATGAAGACGAAGAAACACGCCTACACGGTTTTTATGATCCTAGCGAAGAGGAACTCCCAGCGCTCCCCCTCCCCACCTTTGATGAATACCAAGAAACAACTAAAGACCTCTCAGAGATAACCCGTAGCGACCACGCTAAAGGAAAAACCGATATATTCTACCAAAGTGAAACCGAAGAGGTCTTAAGGTGGGATGGTATTGGATTAAACGTGGATGATAAGAGCATAGCCTTTAAGCAGATAACTAGAGAACTCCAAAAGGCCGCCATTCGCGCACAGGAGTCCATACATAAACGCAACGAAGGTTTTGTAGTGGATACACCAGCCACACCCCAGAGTGGACTCAGTGATTCTCTAAACGCTAATACCAATGCACCGTTATTGTCTGAGGTACTTGAAAAATGGGTAACAGAGAAAAGCCTAACCTCATGGACACCTAAAACTGCCAATAGCCATGAGACATGGACAAAAGCATTCATAACCGCCTTTGGTGATAAACCTATAAACCAATACACGAAAGCCGATGCCAAAGCCCTCAAGGACACCCTCCTCTATCTTCCGTCAAACTGGTCAAAACACCATTTATTTAAAAACAAGAACATCCAAGAAGCCGCCACGATTGCACAATCAAATAGTATTGCCCCTATGTCACTCCAAAATAGCAGCAAGATTTTACGCTTCGTAGCAAGCCTCTGGGTATGGATGCTCGGACACTATGATGAAATAGACCGTAACATATTCGATGGTATTATCATCAAGGCCACCTCAGACCCACGCAAGGCAAGAGATAGCTTCACTATAGATGAACTAAAAACCATCTTCTCAGCCCCTATCTTCACAGGATGCGCCTCCCCAACGAATTGGAAACAGGTGGGTAGCCATTCAATGCAAGACACAGCTAAATACTGGACACCAATCATTTCTTTATACTCAGGGATGCGAATGGGTGAAATCCTGCAACTCCATACCAACGACATCAAAGAGGAAAATGGTATTCATTACTTCGATATCAACATAGACAGCGAAGATAAAAGCCTTAAGACACAGGGCAGCGAAAGAAACATCCCCATACATGCCCAACTCATATCCCTCGGCTTCCTTGAGTTGATCACAAGAAGAACAACAAAGGGTTCACTGAGAGTATTCCCAGAGATAACCAAAGGAAATGACGATACATATACCGATGGCTTCTCTAAACATTTCTCCCGCTTCCTTCGAGAAGTGAACGTCAAGAACAAGAAAAACTCTTTTCACTCCTTCCGTCACACTTTCGAGGATGCCTGTAGAGAGAATGACGTACCCAAAGAGATTATGGATGCACTACAGGGACACGTAAGCCAAGACATGTCAGGCCGCTATGGTTCTGGGTATAGTTTGCAGAAGTTGAATGAAGGATTACAGAAGGTGCGCTATAGTGGGCTTGAGTTACCTAACCAAGTGGGCTACTAATACTTATGAGTACCGAACTTTTAAAAACACAATACCAGCAGGTAGAGTACCTACACAATCTTTTACGCTCTCGCGCAACTGGGGGAATGGTAAACGATAGAGAGTATGTATATCTTCGCCATGAATTGCTTACATCAGATAACACCTTATCTAAATTGCTTCCTGAATGGCTACGTACTAATAGCGACACAAAATCTTTCTGGAAATTTATACAGCCTAAATTTGCAACATATGCAGAGCGTCGCACTTTCTTAAAAGAAGAATTTACTCCTGCTTTAAATTATGCCAAATTTGGGGGCAATAAAGCTGATAAACGGCCTCTATTTGAAAAGATTACTGGGGGTATCGACCTTGAGAATGATACCGCAGATTTTGGTGGCATTGATCTTGAAAATGATACTGTGGATTTCGGTGCTGTTACGGGGGTTACTTTACAAGAAGTTAATGATAATGCCTCACAAAAAAACAATGATGCCCTACCTCAAAATGTGAATACAATAAATATCCAAAAAATCTCATTAAACATATCTTCTTTGCTTGGTATTTTGGAAGAAAACGTAGAGGCTGTAGATAAGAGAACTAATAGCTCCCCCTCTATCGACCTCGACCTTCGTGGCAATGCCGTGCTTTTGTTGGAGATTCGCAAATTAATAAAGGAGCTACGGCAAACGCGGGAGCTAATTAAAGAAAATAGTCTTACGGCTAGCGCCCCTCCACAGCAATTAAGGGAAGAAGCGTTAAGAGAATTTGTATTAAAGTTTTCAGGTGCTACAGGGGAAGGCTTAGGCAAAAGTATTACGTGGACAGTCCGACTTTCTTGCGGTCTACTTGCAATAAATATCATGGAAGGGCTGGGATACTCTGTTTCTGACTTGTACAGAACTTTAGCAAATATTAAGCCGCCTTCGAATTGACACCAACAACAGATACAAGAGAACACAAATAGGAATATATTCCGAAACTAAAGAAGCCACCAAAGTTTTACCTTTAGCAGCTCCTTTATAATTATTCATTACGTAATAAATAGATTTGGTATTCCCACTTTATACTTTAATGGGCTAATATTCCTAAAATCGTCAATGGCAATATTATGTAGTATTTTCAATAACTTAAACCCTCTGTTGTCGCCTGTAAGTCAGAAGTAACACGAAAGTCCTACTTTGGTACTGTTAAATATTTAACAGCAAGACACTTAAGTCATTGTAATATAATGATAGTTAGCCCTCAAAAATCATCGTCTTCAACAACTTTAGACACTAAAGAGGTCACTTCTTGGAAGTTTTGATACGCTTCACACTCTTGAGGCAACCGCCTATAGGTTTCCCCGTAGAATTCAACAAAGGCATTCCAAAGTTCTACTTTCGCCCCATCACTTCTGATTGACTTAAAGCGATTTGTGATGCGACTTAAGTCTTCCTTAGCTGCCTCTATATGTGCCATGTCAGGGTCAAGGGCTTCGAACTCAATCTCACCGTCTTCATCATCCGCCATCGCTTTGAACACCGCAGGGAAATCCTTCTTCATCCAGTTGCGAAATGTGTTGTGGCTATAGGCAAGATTAAAATCTAAAGCGATCTCTCTGTAAGACTTATAGCCTTTACCTACGCGATTACTTTTAGATTTCACATAGGAACTAAAGGCAATCTTCCGCACATCCTTATTCGACATGTAGATACCATGATTGAGATTAATCTGAGCGGCTAGATACGGAAGTTCCTTATAGGTTCTCCCGTGATGAACCACTACAGCCGCTCCAAGCATCCCACAATTACGCATAGCCCTATACCGATGGAAACCATCAAAGAGAACACAAACGCCATTGATAAGGGCAACCTCAAGCGGAGGCATTCGGCTTTCTTCAATACCATCACGCATCTCAGCACGATAGACAGCCTCATAACGCGCCACCATATGATCCTTAAGTCCCTCACGGCAATGATACTTGGTATCCACGAGAATATCCTCCAGCGACCTCATATCGCCATCTACTGGTATATCGAAACAGTCTGCTTCATCTAACATTCTTCATGCTCCCGTAAAATCATTCTGGCTTTATTGGTACACGCCTTCATAAGCTTTGACTCATAGGCTGGCTTCTTAAAAGTCACACTATGGAGATCCGCCATTAGGAAAAGACTTTTCCAAGCATCTTTATGTTTAACCCGATTGCCACGACTGGTGATGAACCCGTTGGCCTCCCACGTTTTACGGTTCTTATTGAACCCTGTGAGTATAGACGCAAGGAACGTCACGCAAGTAACCTCAAGTTTCACCTCAGGATTAATCTCCCGCGCTTCTCTGCTCACTTGATCAATGATGGAGACAAAGCCCGTAAGCATCGCCACTTCATTCCGATATGGTGCGGGTAGCACACGCTCCAAGAACTTCCATTCTTTAGAGCTATCGCCCTTAACTTTATACATAGTAGCAGAAGCCGTGGCATCATCACCACTAGAGGCCGCCCCTATGATAGTCACTTTAATAACCTCTTGTTTCTCCCCGTGGTTATCAGTCGGGGTATTATTGGTATTTTGAATTATATCATTCATGTGTTTTCTTTCATTTGTTTAAATGTTGAACCCAGCACAAGACACCTCAAGGAACTTCTAAAGGTGATTGCCAGACGAAGCGATTGCGTCCTGAAGAATAATCAGATGCATTAGCTTTAGTCTTACGCTGGTGTTTTTGGTTTGGTTTTACTTGAGTGGAAAACTAGAGTGTTTCCCCTATATAGCACTAAAACTAACGATTATAAAAACCACTTTAGCTTCCACATTGGTTTACACGTTAGTTTCCCTCTCTCCCACGCCATGACACGCTATCTGAAAATCGAGAGCCTCATGACGTGCTATTTAAGAAACATGTGTCTCCTCAACCAGTTTAAAATCAGAAGGTGTTTCTCTAATAATGGCGTAAAACTATTCAAAAATAGAAAGTTCTAACCAAAAAAGTAAGCACTATCAACCACTTGAGCCAACTCCAGTTTTCCGACACGTGGCAACTCAGGAACGTCATGTTTAAACTTACCGTCCACTATAGTTTCCATGTCTCGTTTGAACTGTTCGAGAACATTAGTCTCCTCATACATAGCCACGAAAGAGGTTCTTAAGGTTCTCGCTAAGTCGTCCGAAGATGCCGCATGTGTTCCGAAGCTGTCATGAATAACTGCAAAGTCCTACTAGAGTATATACTTTATCCTCTTTATATAAGGGTAAAACTAGGGCTAAAGGCATTAGCTTTAGCTTCCACCAACGATTACAAAAGATTTGAGAGTGTGGCGCGGCGGAAACCCGTCAAGACCACTTCAGATCCTACTGAAGAGATTACCTCTATCTTGTGTCAGTGCGCTTTATCAAGACTGAATGACGTATATTTGTAATCTAATGTCAGACCCACGCTTTTCTTGTGTCTTCGTCTCTCAAAATAAAAACCCTTATCATAATCTTCAATAACAAATAGGAACTCTATTTTGATAAATGGGATGTACCCTCCAAAGCTATAGAGCGTTCTTACGTTTTTCATATTTTAATATCCTTATACAGTATTTACGGTGTCTTTATTTGGACGCACAATATCTCTTTGTGCAAGATATAAAAATAAAAACAAATACCTTTAAGGCACTGAAAAACAAAGATAACATTTCATTTTTGGAAAGTTAATACTCAGGCTATTGTTCTATAAAGGCTACGCTCAACTTAAACTTTCCATTGCTGAATAGTTAGTCTTCCGCGTCCATATTCCACCCTGTGGATAACTTAAGCCGCCCCTTCAGATTACACCACATTCACAGCTAAGGGTTTCCCCTTAACAATCTTATGAACAGCCCCCAGACTAACCCCATGTTTCCCCTGTATCGCCCTTAAGCTCATCCCTTGGTTTCTATCTTCAAGAACCTTAGAGACCACCTCATCATTCAACTTAGGTCTTCCTAAAGTCTTCCCCTCAGCTTTCGCTCTAGCCAATCCAGCATTAACTCTCTCTACAATCATCGCCCTTTCAAACTCAGCGAATACCCCCACCATTTGAAACATAGCTTTCCCCGCTGGTGTGGTGCTATCGATGTTCTGTTGTTTCAGGTATAGATCAACCTTAAGCGCCTTAAGTTCCTCCATGAACTCCACAAGGTCTTTCATAGAGCGGCCTAAGCGATCCACCGACCACGCCATGATCATATCAAACTTTCTACTGGTGGCATCATTACAGAGCTTCTTAAAGGCTGGCCTTTGGTCTTTCCCTTTCGCCCCTGAGATACCATGATCCGTGTAAACCTCTACAATCTCCCATCCTGAGAACTCAGCAACCCTCTCAAGTTCCCTTAGTTGGTTCTCTGTGGTTTGCTTATCGGTGGACACACGTAGATATATAGCGGCTTTAGTTGTCTTGCTCTTGGTCATTGGTATTCCCTCAAAGGTTTTCTTTTGTATCCCTTAAGGCTACACCATAATCGTTCACAATACCAGTGTTTTATGAACACTACATACAAGAGGATTTAGGTGAGGGAAACTGTGGTGTCCACGATGGGTATTTCAAAGGGGTTTTATGAACACGGTTATTTCACAGGATAAAACCTAATGTGGGAGACTGTAGAGAAATAAGGGGGCATGGGGGTAAACCAAACGTGGCAACCCTACGTTATACCCTTTCAGATTTTTGTGGTGTTTTTGGTTTGTAAAAAAACCTAATTGTTGCCTAATTAGCATTACTCTTGTGATGAAGCATCTACATGGTAATAATAAGAAACTGGCAAAGATATTAGTCTCGGAACTCAAGACACTGAAAAGGGTTATTGTCATTAAAGGTGAATAAATCACTTCACGACACCACCTCTAGTTGTCGTTACCAGACACAATGGAAAGGAATAGACCTCGCACATCTTTAGAACTATTTAGAAATTGCAAAATAAACATGACTGCATTCCGCATATCATCATTAAGGCCTTCAAAAGAAATTTCATCTAATTCAAAATAGTGCTTCTTTCCTAAAAAAGATGCTGTTTCTATAATATCATGCAAATCTGAGAAACCACCTCTTTTGGCTTCTTCCTTTAAGTAATCTAAAGAACGAATGATATTCTCAATATCATCTTTTGAACGGCTATATTTTTTTTGAACATTATTCATTGTTTCCCCTAACCCCTTCCATATCTTTTAATTTCTAAATGGGTATCTTCGTATCTTAACACTTTGCCTTGAATTTCTGTGACTTTGCGAACATTTGATAGTATTTTTTGTGAGACATTTAGAGACCCCGCAATCATTTTTAGCCCCTCGTCACTCTTATGCACATCACCCATCCATTCAACATTCCAGCCTGAGTTAATGAAAATATTTTTCCAAAACACAGGATATGTTACAGCTACAATTTTTTTTATTTGACGCTCAAGAGCAAACTCTAAGTGAGCAACAACAAGTTGATGCAAGATGTACTTACGCTCTTCAGGTGGTAAGCTTGAATCAATGCAAAACCTCGTTGTTTCCCAAATATATTCATCTTTTGGTATTGAGCATTTGGAAATAAGAAAAGGGAAGTGTTCTTCTAACATATAGGGGCGATCTGTGGGATATAAACGAGCAACACCAACAGCCTTTCCCGAACCATCTCTTTTAACCAAATAATGTGCCGCTGGATTATCGTAACTGTCATATTCCATATTTTTGATGTATGGAACGTCCCAGTTTTGCCTCTTAATAATAGATTGATACCTGAGTTTATGTTGTTCACAAATCGGGTTTCCAGCGTAAAAATGGTTGTTTTCTATTGTCACACACTCAATCATCCACATCTCCTTAAAAATAATCTAAGAAGGAGCTTAAAGAGTGTAAGATGGAAATCACCTAACAACCTCGATAGTTTGTCAGGTTAAATTCTTTTGAGATATGTTGGCATTATGAGTCCATGCCTAATGGCTTTGACAACGGCTAATGTCCGCTCGTTGACGCCCAGCTTTATAAATAGGCTATTTGTGTGATAGCGTACAGTTGAATATGATATACCCAGAATTTCCGATATAACAGAGTCGCTCTTCCCCTCAGACATCCAAAGAAGAACTTCACGCTCACGCTCACTTAAAATTATATTTGTATTTTTTGTAAGAACATTTTCTCTGTATTCATGTGATATCCTGGTTTCACTTTCCATATATGCTATGTGGAATTGCACCGATAAGGCTCTGATTTTACTGAGAACATCTTTATTGATTTCTGCCGTGCCACCAGTACTAGCAAGACCGAGGGCGGCAAGTTCTCCGTTTAGGCCATGTATCGGTAAAGCTAAACCCTGCAAAAGATTCGCTTCTCTTGCTTCATTCATCAACAATAGTTCATCTTTAGCCAGATTCTTACTTTGTATGATATTGTCCCAAGAGAAAATTTGATTCGTTTTAAAACAATGCTGCAGTATGGGATCGATCTCTCTGTAGTTTTTTTCTGCATAATGTTGAACCCAGTCATCGGAATAGTTTTGCATTTCACCATGATTTGCATGCAGTCCGTATGTGGGGTGATCAGTCACTAAACAATAGCAGATACCATCATAGCCATAGTCACCAAGCGCCTTCTTGTATAACTCAAATATACTCTTTGATGTGGAAGCTTTGTTTGTGTCTTCTATAAATCTTTCTAATGATACCATTTCCAAAAACCCCCAACTATTCCGATGTAGAACAACTTTTTATAAGCTGAATTAAATTTTTCTGTATTTGGGGATCTTTAATACTATGAAACATTGAGACCAGTTCTAATGTTTTTTTATCTAAAGAAACAACTGAGTGAGTGCTATTGCATTCATTACCTAGACTTTTATCCAACAGTTCGAATATCTCTTTAACATCAAAATTTAATATCTTAGAAAAAGAATAAAGGCGTGAGGCGCTTATTCTATTAGTGCCCCGCTCATACTTTTGAATTTGTTGAAATGTAACACCAACTTCAGCAGATAGCTTTTGTTGCGAGTATCTCTTTGTAATCCTTATATTTTTAAGCACTTTTCCCAAGCACACATCAACTTCATTTGCTTTACCTTTTGCTTTACCTTTTGCTTTACCTTTTGCATTCATTTTTGTATTGCACTTTCTTTGATCTTTAACTACCATTCTTATAAATAATAATAATATGGTGATAGCTTGAATTATTCAATTTTTTATTCATTAGATACTGATGATTACTTCCCAAGCAACGACAACTTTCCGCCTGACTTTTTTGATCTAAACTTCATGTCAGACCTAATCCCTTAAAAAAATCTCTGTCGCAAAGCTTAACGTTTAAACAAATTCAGAAAGCCACATAAAAAATTGTCACTAAACTCTCACCGCACCGCAATCTGTACAATTAGGCTTTCCCTGCATCCGCTCCGAAAACAATTTGAATCTTTCAATATCCTTTTGTGTTGCGAGCAACTCCGCCGACACTCGCCCCTTCAAAAAGCCCATGTTAATCCCCTCTTGAAAAGTGGCACACAAAAGTGCTACATAAGAACAGCCAAAGAAAAACATAACACACTGATATAAAATAACTTTAATTGATAAAAACTGGAATCCCTCAGTCTCCGCCATTTTTATCCACCATCCATCCTTCTAAAAGCACAAAAAATCTCATGAATAATGAGGCAATAAATCAAAATATATAAATGAAAAAATGGTGCAGGTAGATAGAGAGATATCGAACGCATTATTCAAAGTGCTTGAGGATTGGAACATCAATTTATGCACCGCACAATAAAAAAACAGAGAAACCATTTAAAACCAAGTAAGACTTAAAAACCTGACACAAAACCGTAAACACCATTGCCTGATATATATATATTTACTACCATAGTAATGCTTAAAAATATAAAATAGTGAGGTAATAAAGAAAATGCCCCAAAAAGTTCTTATCATAGAAGACGATGATGCCGATTTAGCCTTAATTAGAAAAAATGTTCTTGATTTTTGGCCGGATGCAATAATTTCTCATTCAGCAAGCATGTCAGAAACCTATGAAACCCTAAAAACGAATAATTTTCATTTAATTCTACTGGATCTTAATCTAGAGGATAGCTTTGGCGCATCGTCCGTTGAAGAATTGAGAAGATTTGATCGGCGATCTTCTGTCGTTGTTTTAACGAGCATGTTGACAGATCAAATCGTTAGCAACTGTCTAAAATTCGGTGCGAACCACGTCACACCCAAGGAATATATAGGCAGCACTATGCTTACAGAGATACTTGAACAACATGTGAAAATGTAAAGTATGGCTGAATGTTCAAATCAAACAAATGCCGAACTTAAAGAATTTTCATATATTATTTCCCATGACTTAAGCGCATCCATTCGCCAACTTTGCTGCTTTTCTAAGTTGCTTGCTGATAGCATGGGCGGCAACCTGTCAGAAGAACAGAAACAATATTTGGAATTTATTAGCCAGATATCATACAAAGCCGAGAGAATGTTAAATGCTGTAACGCATTATTCCGACATTATCACTAAAGAATTCGTATCTTCAAAAACCGAACTTAACCAAGTAGCTAAATCAGCGATCTCGCAACATAAGGATTTGATCAAAAGTTGCGGAGGTGAAGTAAAATGCGATATCTTGCCCACCACTGTATGTGATAAAATTTTACTCACAGAAGTTTTCTATCTTTTAATTGATAACGCGCTCAAGTTTAGAAGCCCTGATCGTTTACTCGAAATACACATTGGTGTGGAAGATTTGGGTGATCACAAGAAAATTTATGTTAAAGACAACGGCATTGGCTTTGATCCTAAAAAAACTGATATAGCTTTGTCTTTATTTCGATCCGTAGAAAAAAATAACAGCCTTGGCACAGGGCTTGCCTTCGCAAAGAAAATAATTGAGAGACACAATGGTGAAGTTTTTCTAGAGACAAAACCAGACGAAGGTACAAAAGTGTCTTTTACACTACAGATTTAAAACAAGCCTATATAGTCAGCTTAAACGCCAATCAGATCCGCGCCGTTAGCTTAAGTATCGCTATATTAAAGAAAGCTTTTGTTGTAGACTTCAATATCAAAGCTCCTTTAATTACGGATATACAGTATGCCATCAAAATTAAAGCCCATAACAAGAAGACAGTTTATCAAGAGCACAAGCGTGATGGCGGCTGGTGCCGCACTAACAGTAAAAGCGCCTTTCGTTCATGCGAAAAAGCGGCAAACTCTTCGTGTCCTAGGCACACATGTGACGTTGCAAGAAGAGTTAAGAATCCGCGCTCAAAAAGAGCTTGATATCGACATTATCTTTGAACCGGGAGGAAGTGCGGAGGTACTACAAAAAGCTTCAAGCACCCCGGATTCATTTGATTTGTACGAACAATGGTCGGATAGCATGAATGTGCTATGGCGTTCCGATGCCATTCAACCTATAGAAATTGAGCGTCTGACATATTGGAAAGAAATCAACAACTTAACAAAAACGGGTTATATATCTGAAAACTCTAAAATTGGAGCGGGCGACGCACCACATAAACTGATTTATGTCCAAAATGATGGAACTTTAGGGAGTAAATCTACAGAAAAAATAAGCTTCCTTCCTTATGTTCATAATACTGATTCTTTCGGATATGATACGCGGCACATTGAACGCGGTATTCCTTACGAGACAGAAAGCTGGGGATGGCTTTTTGATGACAAATATAAGGGGAAGGTTGCCTTAGTGAACGCGCCAACTATCGGTATATTCGATGCCGCATTAGCGGCACAGGCAAAGGGTTTAATGACTTTTAAAGACATTGGTAATATGACTCATGATGAAGTCGATCAATTGTTTAACATTATGATAGAACTAAAACAAAACGGTCATTTTAGCGGGCTATGGAATTCCGTGCCTGAGTCTGTAGAGTTTTTCAGTAGTGGCCGTACCGTCATTGCCAGCATGTTTTCGCCGGGCGTTTCTTCTCTAAACGGGCGCAATATTCCTGTGGTTTATGCCGCACCAAAAGAAGGATACCGTGCATGGCATGGTGTTATGTGCCTGTCATCCAAGACAGAGGGGTATGCAAAAGAAGCTGCCTACAAATACATGAATTGGTGGCTATCTGGTTGGCCGGGGGCCTTTATTGCGCGACAAGGTTATTATATCTCTAACCCACAACGCTCCAGAGATTTACTTACAGAAGATGAGTGGAATTACTGGTATGCTGGAAAGCCGACAAATGTCTCTCTCAAGAACACACAAGGACAAATAGCAACTCATCCAGACGATATAAGAAACGGCGGATCGTACGAGAACAGGTTCAGCAATGTTGCCGTATGGAATACTGTTATGGATACCTATGAATATAGCCTGCCCCGCTGGCATGAATTTATTTTATCTTAAGGGATATCTATGGCTTTATCTCTTTCCCGTTATTCAATTAGACAGCAAATTTTAATAGGCTTTGTTCCCGTTCTGACCGTTCTTGTGTTCCTTGCCTTTTCAAGTTATCAGAGTTTTAAAAAGTTTGACCGAAGCTTTAACACTCTTAAAAGCATAACCAAAGAAAATCTAATCTTCCTTGAAATCGAAAAAGACATTGTCGAGCTTCAGCGTAATGTTTTGGTATATTCATATGTTGGGTATCAGGGTGTTCTAAAGAAAAATGAGTTTCTACAAAATGAGCTGGAAGAGAAATTTTCTATGATTGAGCCGATTACCCGACAAGATGCAGAGATCAAAGGTCGCTACGATCGTATGTTGGGGCATTATAAGGATTATAAAGAGGGGTTTAGAAAGGCCATTACAGGAAGAAACTCTTTAGCTGACTTAAACAAAAAAAATATAAACCCGCTTATAGGAGAGTTACAAAACCAAATTGATGAGATCCAAAAGATTGCAATTGCCATTGGCAATGCACAAACCGTTTACGAAATATCGAAAATAAGGCAAGATTTATCCCACATAACGTCAAATGTAAAATTGATTGCGACACCATCGGCTTCATTTGCAGTTTCTGAAACAAGACGGCTTTTATTAAACATTGAAAAAAAAGCCGCTGAATTAGAGATGGGCTTGAACAATGCCCCTCTAAAAATTCAGACAAAAACCTTCAAAAAAAACCTCGGGCGCCTTGAAAAAAAATTTAAACAGGCTGTTAGTCTAAACAGGACACACCTGCAACTTGTAAATGTTGTCTTGGCAGGAAAGGCTGCCGAAATGAATAAATTATCCGATGAGTTGGATCATCTGGTCAGGCAGCGTACACAAGTCCTGTCTCAAGATATTCAGAGCAATATTAAAAACTCTCAAACCCAATTTATCCATTTATCTTTCTTTGCTGGTGCCATAGGGGTTTTTTCATCTGTGTTAATTGCTATGAGTATTGCCGGTTCAGTGAGAGGTATGGCCACAACCTTGTCTAGACTTTCAAAAGGAAAACTAGATATACAAATACCTGGGCAAAACAGAAAAGATGAAATTGGTGAAATGGCTATTGCCGCCAATGAATTTAAAGATCTAACAAGGAGAATAGAAGAGCAGAGCCGTGAAATAGAAGAAAGCCAGCTTCAGCTTTCAGCGATTGTTGATAGTATGGCTGATGGCCTGATTACTATCGACGAAATGGGCATGATTAAAAGTTATAACGCTGCTTGCGAACGCATTTTTGGCGCTTCCCCCAAGGAAACAATCGGGAAAAATGTGAATATTCTTATGCCTGAACCTTATCACAGTGAACATGACGGTTATCTAAAACAGTATCATGAGACGGGTAATAAAAAAATCATCGGTATAGGCCGTGAAGTTGAGGGACAAAGAAAAGATGGTTCTGTATTTCCAATGGAACTTAGCGTTAGCAAAATCTATTTAAAAGATAGAAAACTTTACAGCGGGATTGTTAGGGATATTACGGAGCGGCGGGCTGAACAGCAGGCTTTGGTAGCCGCTAACGCGGAACTAGAAGAATTTGCGTATCGGACTTCACATGACTTGAGATCTCCACTTGTATCATCAATAGGACTTTTAAATCTCGCACAGAAAAGTATTGATAGTGGAGATTACGATAAAGCCCAAAAAAGCATGGATTTAGTAACTTCTTCCCTTGCGAAGCTCGAAGCACTCGTAAAAGACATTCTTGAGCTATCTAAAACCAAGAATGTTGAAGAAAAATCAGTAAAAATCGATATTGAGCATATTGTTGACGAAGCGTTACAAAAATTCAAGCATATGGATAATTATGAACGACTTGAAGTTCAAAAAAATATAAAATTCAAGGGTCCGTTCCAATCGCAAAGGAGTCGCATCTCCCTTATTCTAGAGAACCTTATTTCAAATGCCATCAAGTATCAGGATACAAGAAAAGACAGTTCTTTTATGAAAATCTCAACTTATACCGATCACAAAGATATTGTGTTTGAAATCGAAGACAATGGTCTGGGAATACCCCAAAAACACCAAGATCAAATGTTTTCCATGTTTAAACGCTTTCACCCTAAGGTATCTTTTGGCTCTGGTTTAGGTCTTTACATGATGAGAAAAAGCGCCGATATCTTAAACGGAAACCTTGTTTTTGAAGACACTGGCCATGGCTCAAAATTTAGGTTTATAATTCCCATAGACAATAAGGAGACAGAATAGTGAAAATCACTTCAATTATGGTCGTAGATGACAACGATGGTGATCATTTTTTAACACAAGCAATTATAGAAGAATTCGACTCATCTATTGAGATTTTTCAAGCCTACGATGGTGAGGAAGCATTAGAAATTCTTGATTCCATGGAAAACCAGCCTAGCATAATATTACTTGATATCAATATGCCTCGTATGAATGGTTTTGAATTTTTAGAAGAGTATGGCAAAAGAGAAAATCAGTCGAGAGTTATCGCAATGTTAACCTCATCTGATCAAGGGCGGGATAAAGAGAAGGCCATGACCTATAATTGCGTCCAAAAATACTTCGAAAAACCACTCGATATTGAAGATTTAGAAAGTTTAAAAACTCTATAAAACATAAGGACGGGTATGTCGTACAATGAAGAAAGTTATTCATAAATAAAACCATCCGCGAGAGGGATGAAACGGGAGAGCGCAGCGTCTCATCAAGCATCCACTTGGCTTATTATCTCTGCCAACAAAAAGAATGCCCCGATGGCGGGAAGTCCATCCCTAAGAAAGTCATTGAGGATAAATTTGAGAAGTTACTGACCGAGCTTACACCATCACCAGATCTATTCTATACCGCTGCTGAGATATTTAGCACTCTGTGGGATCATCGCCGTGATAATGGCAAGGATGAAGTCACCTTCATGAAACGCGAGCTGTTACGCATTGAAAAGCAGAGCGAGCATTTCATAAACCGCATAGCGGAAACGCAGAGTATTAACCTGATTGTGGCCTACGAGGGCAAAGTTGAGAAACTGGAAGAGGATAAGCTTTTATTGAATGAAAAGATCAAAAATTGCGGTCGTCCGCTTGCGACCTTCGACGACACATTTCGAACTGCCATTAATTTCCTTGGAAACCCGCAGAGGCTTTGGGAAACAGGCAAGCTTGATTATCAAAGATTAGTGCTAAAATTGGCATTTTCGGAAAGATTGCCATACGTGCGAAACGAGGGTTTTCGAACTCCCGCAAAGGCGCTTCCATTCTCACTTATAGAGCAGATTCAGGACGGTGAGTATAAGATGGTGCGCCCGAAGAGATTCGAACTCCTGACCCCTTGATTCGTAGTCAAGTACTCTATCCAGCTGAGCTACGGGCGCACACGCGTTTGAAACGTGGGGGGAACATACGGTAAAACCTCCCTGCTTTCAAGATTTTTTTACTGTTTTTTTCTTTTCTTGTATTTTTCACCTCATCCTGACAAAATATAGGAAAATAAGAAGAGTATATTAACGGGGTTATACGGTGAACGACCTTCAAAAAATGTTTGAAAAATCCAGCTTGGATAATGAGGCACAGCATGTCGATCTCAACACCCTTATCGTGCCCTATCTAGACATTGACGAAGACGGAAACCCTGATACAGCAAGCCTAAAATGGGCAATTATTGGAACATATTCATTAAAAGATACCGAATTCATTCAAGAAAAAATGATTGACTACCAAACAAATGTAGCCCCTTTCGACAACAAAAGTATCGCCGAATTTATTCAAAGCGCATATAAACAGGACATAACCATAGAGCTCATATCTATGAGCGATAAAAAAGGTGCCCTATCTGACCTTGCCACCTGGAACAACGACGTTAGTACAGAGAACGAAGCCTTACAGTGGCTAATTGAGCGCAACTATGAAACTTATAACTATGCACAAGAAACAGAAGACCTCTATAATAATTTCAAAGAAAACAAACAAATCCCAGACGATGCGTGGGCGGAAGCAGAAAAACACGAAACAACACATGAAAAATTAAAGCTCCTCATAAAAAAAGGGTATTCATATAAAAAAGATATTGAAAAAGAACACCCGCAACCAAAAGATAAAACAAAACCCATATGGGATGATGAGCATTGGGAAGATCAAGATACCGTCACACTTATGCGCTCAGCCGCCGTACATAAACTAAACGAATCTCAACAATATAAAAAATCAACGATTAAGGAAATAATTTCAGACGCCCCTATTGCAGCAACCTTTTTATTCAGTGTTACAGCCACCATTGTAAATCACGCAGATTCCATAAGCACGCCCTCTGCAATTTTAACGGCTCTGGGCGGCGCAATAGCATATATGATTAATAACAGCAAAAACCAAGTTGAAAAAGAACTAGATGAAATCCTTGAATCCCTATCAAATTTCAGAAAGAACAAAGATACCCCAGAAAAGAGAGAGCAAGCTGCAACGATACTTAAACAAGATGTTGCCAGACTAAATATTAAGCTGTCCAATATAAAACCAGTAACAAAAACAGAGTTTCGTGAAAAATATCCAGAATTACTTCAGCATGCCAAAGGCAAAGGATATATACCTGACCCTGATCTTTCGACTAAAAAAGTATTAGAAGCGAGCAACAGCCTGCTCCATATAAAAAACACAAAAAATATAGCCTCTAACTTTGCAAAAAAAATAAAAGAAGGCAGTATAGAAACTTGGAATGCATTATGTGAATCCATAACTGAATATAAAGAACCGCTAGCCCTAATATCAGGCACGGGACAAGGCGCCAAAGCCTTATATCTAAATACAATCGATTGGCTACATATCTCTGATATAAAACAAAAGCAAGAAACCAGCAAAATTGCGATCGAAAGAACTGAGGATGTTTACACCAAAATCAAAGGCCAAGACGAGAAATTACCCATAACCGAAATGCTGCATTCAAGCGTTAGCATGGATGACCTTGAGGCATCAAAAGCCGCACACACCAATATTATTGAATACAAAAACAGGCAACCTATAAATCTGTTAAATTTTGGTCTCGCCTCATCCCTTACAGGGTATGCAGGATACGACCTAGTTAGTAAATCGATGAGTCTGGCACAAACATATTATCCAACCCCCGAAATAACCCAACAAGCACAGGAAATTCTACATAATGCATTAACCGATAACTGGCTCGGCGTTGTATCGAATTCATGGGGGATATTACTAGGCGGTATAGCCGCACTCAGCGCTACAGGGCACAAATACAGCAGCGATACTATGGCACTACGAAGCGAATTCGTTAAAGTTGATCAAAACCTGTCATCCATACTAAATCTAGAAGGGGCAATCAGGGAAATACATAAACAGCAAACTCAAAAAGCAGAAACGACAAAAGAACCAGAAGACATGCTCACAAATGACTAGTAAACACTTCAATCATACGATTCACCCCCGCCTCAATTATCACATACACCTCATCAAACCCCTTCAACGAACCGTAATACGGGTCAGGAACATCCATCCCGTAAAAATCATCCGTATAATTCAACAAAATCTTGATCTTTCCCAGATATTCTGGAGGGCACATTCCCCGCATAATGCGCTCATGCCCCTTATCCATCGCAATTAAATAGTCAAATACCTCAAAATCACTCGTATGTAATTGCCGCGCTCGTAAATCTGACATATCAACACCATATTTTAACGCCGCCGCAACGCTTCGTTCATCCGCGCCTTCACCCACATGATATCCATGCGTCCCACAAGAATCATAAGAAAAATCTAAACAACGTTCCTGAACACGTGCCCTAAATACCCCCTCCGCAGTTGGTGATCTGCAAATATTTCCCGTACAAACAAATAAAACAGACGTAACCACGCACTCCCCCCCTTGGTAAAACTCATAACGAAGCATGAATTATCTTGACCGAATATTTCCAAGCTTTAGGATACAAATCAAAATACTCATAAAGAAATACATTAATATATGCATGATGCACTGACCATAGCAATTCCAAACGAGCCACAAACTGCATCCGTACGCCTTGCCCAATCCCCCCAAGAAATAGAGCACGCGCAAAAACTAAGATACACTGTATTTTACGATGAATATGGAGCAAAACCAAGCGCACAAATGCTTGCCGAAAAAAGGGACTTCGATGATTTTGACAGCATAACCGACCATCTCATCGTCGTCGTCACAGACGAAATCACACAAAAAGAAAAAATCGTTGGTACATACCGCCTCCTTCGCCAAGAAGTCGCACAAAAGGCCAACAAAGAATTCTATTCCAGCGGTGAATATGACCTATCAAACCTCATTAATTCCAATAAAAAACTTCTAGAGCTTGGACGCTCCTGCGTTCTTTCCGAATACAGAACAAAACCGATATTAAACCTCCTCTGGCAAGGAATCGCCGATTATATAACAGATAATAAAATCGACATCCTCTTTGGATGCGCCAGTTTTCAAGGCACAAATATCGATGATATAACCACGCAACTTTCATACCTGCACCACTTTCATTCCACGGCGCCTGACATATCACCAAGAGCCTTAAAATCACATTATGTAGACATGAACATCATCGACAAAAGTGACCTAATCGAACGCAAGGCCTTCGCCTCCCTGCCCCCCTTAATAAAAGGTTACCTACGATTAGGTGCAACAATCGGAAATGGTGCAGTAATAGATGAACAATTCAACACCACAGATGTTTGCATCGTTGTACAAACACAATTAATGACAGATCGCTATCGCAAATATTATGAACGCAAAATTCAAAAAACTATGCCTGGTCAAAAATAAGAGATATAAAATGCAAACAACCACCGCATGCCTAAAGTTTTTGCTCTTCACTATCCTAACGCTAATCACCATCCCAATCCAATTAATCGTAATGCTATTCCACAAGGGAAAATATTCTTACGCCCTTCCTTATCTCTGGCAAAACGCAACGATAAAAATATTCTCAATAAAACTCAAAATTATTGGTACGCCCATAACAAACCAACAAATAATCTATGTATCAAATCACATTTCATATTTAGATATACCTGTCATCGGAAGTGTTTTACGCGCATCATTTGTTGCAAAAAAAGACGTGGCCTCATGGCCCCTATTTGGTTTCCTCTCAAAACTACAACAAACCGCCTTCATAAGCAGAAACAGAAATAATGCAAGACAGGAGAAAAACACCCTCGACCAAATGCTAATCAATGGCAAAAGCCTGATAATTTTTCCAGAAGGCACATCAACAGACGGACGCGAAGTACTGCCCTTTAAATCCAGCCTGTTTTCAATCGCCCTTAAAAACTCAGAAAACAATATGCTAATACAGCCCATTACACTGACAATGACATTGGCAAATGGCAAAAAAATAGAAAACCAAGAAACACGTGACATCTACGCTTGGCATATTAATATGGACACACCGCTACACGTACATTTGTGGGGGTTTGCAAAGACCAAAGGCGCGGAAATAACGATGGAATTTCATCCACCAATTAACCCTTCGGATTATTCAGACAGAAAAGAGCTTGCCAAAGCATGTCATTCCACCGTATCCAATACATTAAATAAAATATAAAATTGAAAGGATCCATTATGGAATTCACCGCCGAAGAAATGTCACAACTAAAATCATATTTAGAGCGCACTCTAAAATGCCAAAGCTTAACAGTGAAAAAACGTGACAAAGTAACCGATTCAATCGAAGTAATGGTTGAGGGCGAATATATCGGCCTAATCTACAAAATAATTGACGAAGGCGAGACATCATACAATTTTGAAATGGCAATTCTCGATATTGATCTTATTTAAAATAACAATATTTGAATTTCGTCTTAATAATCTGCTACATTAAGTGCTTAAAAGTTAAAGATTGATATGCACTTAATCAGAACAACAACAATTATACTTATATTCACATGCTTACCAATCAAAGCATGGGCAATAGATGTATTGAATTTTGAAAGCATCACAAACTCAGCAATCGCCACAAATCTTAATTTATACTTACAAACAACCTACAAAACAAAAACATCAGAATATATCATTGCCCAAACAGACCTAAACAGCGATGATATTAACGAATATATTCTAAAACGAGCATACTGCCAAAAAGAAAAAATGCCGTCCTGCAACCATATAATTATAGCGAAAACCCCGCATAGCTTTGCCACAATAGGCAATGTCAGGGCACATAAAATTGTGATATCAACAACGCAAACACAAAATATTCGCGATATTCTGGCATTTAACGACGAATTAAACGATTATAATTTTGACATATATATGTGGTCGTCAGACAAAAATATGTATATACTAAAGCCGAATAAGACAAAGGTTAGCGTAGAGTAGTGTTAGATTTTTCAAGAAAACTTATAACTTTCTTATCTGTGACAACAATGACGGTCTATTTAATTGGCACGTCGCACGCTGGCACATGCTCTCCTGGAATCCCCTGTACAGGTTACGATATCTACAACCAACCAAGCTCAGGAACAAGTGGTAACTATAATGGTTCAAAATCTGGTGGTACTTGGCTATCCCCAAGTAACGCGTACACGACCACCGCATGTGATGGCAACTTCATGAACCAAATATACGCGCGCGCCTTTATGGAAGCACAGCGTGAAGTAATGATGAGTGAACAACTCATACATAAACCAGACAGTGTTTTAGAATACACATGCTTCGACCAATATATTGGTCTAGCAGCAGAGCATATAGATGGCGTATTCAGTGCGCATCGTGGCTGGGAAGACAAAGAGATTGAACTGGCATCTGAAGAAGACGATACAGACCCTGACGAAGTTACAATAAATGACGACGGCACATCATATCTTGCCGATCAGGATGAATTCAGCGTATTTGCAGATGATCGCTATGACAATCTCCTCGAAGATTTTCTTCTTGAGGATCTTGAGGCTTACATAGACAATAACTTCAATCACACATTCATGGGCGAATCCATTACATTAGACAATAACTTAAACACAAGTAGTCTTACAACATCCTATGACTGTGCTCATATGCTTGCCATATGGGAAATTGCAAAATGCGTAGATTTTGGTGAAGACGATCGCTTTAGAAGCTTCGAGCATTTGGTCGAATATGACCCGCGCTCTATCCCATTGGCATGCCCGCAATCAGATACAAATTCAACGCCAACCACTCAAATATCATCCGATGCTATAACAGCCAGTGGTGATAAACTAGACGATACAAGCCCTGGCGATGACCTCACTATCGGGGTAAGCATGCCGGGCGTAACACAATCTTTCCCTGGTTTTTCACTTACAACCGGTGGACTGCTCACGAGAATGCCAAGCGAAGGCCTGATTAATAAATGCCCAACCGCTGGTGGGCCAAACACAAACGTAAATACAGATATTTCGAACGATCTTATTCGTATTGCCAATAACTGCGATGAAGAAGCTTCAAGCAGTTCAACAGCAGGAACGCCAAACACAAATATTTATTCATCTTTTGACCTAATGGAAAGCTATCGACACCTTACCAAAGGATTCGGTTTAGGAATCCCCGGCGCGGGATCAAGCACTGGCGCGATACTTTGCTCCACCCCAATTCCAACTGGCGTACCTATGGTGACGTATATTCATGATCTTTCGAATTCATTCGGGGATCTTGATACGATTACACGAAGCATGTTTATACATTATGATCATATTTGTCCAAACCCAGGGTGTTACTACCAACCAGTAAAAGCACCATATGTACAAGGCGCGCCAATACCTGACGCAGATAACACGCTTTTCACAGGAGCAAATAAAGGGGCTTGCCTCCCAGCTTTTTAAAAAAAGTAAATGCTATTTGCTTTAATACCAAGTTTTTGTTTAGAATACTAAAGAGTTAAGGAAAAAAAATGAGAATATTACAAATGAAAAAAGGATGCGGTATAAAAAAGTCATTATATATTGGCCTTTTTGCATTGGTATCAGTCTTCACAGGAAATCAAGCAAACGCAGTAAGTGTTATTGCTGATTCTCCCTGCGACTCACTATATTATGAATCACTATCTGCAAGAGCATGGCTAGAAGCACAAAGAGAAATAACTCAAAACCAAAATATCATTTTAAAACCAGACAGTGTTTTTCAATACACTTGCTTTGATCGCCTTGTATATGAGCTCGCCGACGCAGCTACAAACATGCTAAGCGAAACAACAAATTACGGAAATCCTCTTGCATCAGGAAGCTTTGAAGACGCATTAAATGATTTAGTGAATGAGACACTAATTACATATGTTGGTAATAGTTTTGGTGGATCGGGTGGATCAGGTGGTACATACACCCTCCTTTCTGGTCACACTGCTGCACTCGGAATATCTCACAACCCTGCCCTAATTAGCAGTGGTACATCTTCCGCATATAGCTGTGATATTATGTCACGCGTATGGCAGGCGGCAAAATGTATAAATTTTGTGACAAATTCTGCAACAGATGGCTTCTACACATTTGGTGAATACGCAGCAAATGTTATAGATAAACGTCATCTTCTCGGCGCATGTACTCCAATTACTGGAAACTGGACTGGAAACCTTGCTGCCGCGTTGACAACGGGGCCATGGACAAATGATCCTGTAAACACATATCTCGCTTTAACTGAACCAGATAGCTGTACTGGTGGGGCGTCTTGTGCATGTACTGGAAACCCTATACCAACTGGGCTACGCGTTGTAAATTCCGCCAACCCTACTGGTTATGATGAACATATATGCCTTCAGCCTGGCTGTAGATATAAACCTGCAACGACTGGCTCAAGCTCAACATCTGCAGGATGTTACGCAAACTAATCACAATAAACTATAACGTGGTTAAAAAAATATGTTTGCTACTTACAACGCAATTACAAAACGTTCTGAACATGTTTTATCATGGCTACTTAAACACAGACTTAAAAAGGGAAAAGAATCACCTGAGCGTTACCACGAAAAAATGGGCAACATCTCATTACTACGCCCTAAGGGTGACTTGATTTGGATCCACGGCGCAAGCGTCGGCGAGTCACAATCCGCACTAATCCTAATTAACAGACTAACTGAAGTTTACCCTCAAATAAACATTCTCGTCACAACGGGAACATTAACATCTGCCGCATTAATGGAAAAAAACTTACCCAGCAATGCATTTCATCAATTTTATCCACTTGACCACCCTAAATGGGTAAATAAGTTTCTAAATCACTGGAAACCAAACACAGTCCTTTGGATGGAGTCTGAATTATGGCCTAATATGTTATCGTCAATAAAAGAAAGAAACATCCCTGCAATCTTAATAAATGCGCGCTTATCAGATAAATCATACAAAACCTGGCGATTAATACCCAATATGGCATCAGCAATACTATCCACATTCTCTGAAATACTGTGTCAAGATGATAAAAGCTACAAATATTTCAATAAACTAGGGGCAACTAACACGCATATCACTGGAAATATTAAATATGCAGCATCACCATTAAAGTGTAACAAAGATGAATTAAAACGTCTTATAAAAAGTATTAATGACCGGCCCGTATGGCTATATTCAAGTACGCATAATGGCGAAGAAAAAATAGCCTGTGATATACACCAAAGATTAAAAACAAGTTTTCCAGATCTTCTAACAATAATCGTTCCAAGGCACCCAGAAAGACGCGAAGAAATCATTGAAACATTCGTCAAATTCAGAGATTTAAAATTCGAATTACGAAGCAGCCAAACAAAGAAAATACCAAGTTTACAAACTGATATATATCTTGCCGATACAATGGGAGAACTGGGACTGTTTTATCGCCTATGCCCACTAGCATGCATTGGAAGATCCTTAAGCTACGATGGCGGCGGCGGACATAATCCAATAGAGGCCGCGCAACTTGGTTGCGTTGTGCTACATGGTAAAAATATACAAAATCTTCAAGGCATCTATGACGATATGGACAGTTACAATATAGCAATATCCGCGAACTCGCCGAATATTTTAGGTAGTCACATCCACAATTTCTTAAGTAACCGCACATTATTAGAAGAATACCAAAACAAATCCATAATTTACGCACGGCAAAAAACAGGCATAATTACAGACATACTGAAAATAATAATACCCATTATAGACAAATCGGGCATAGAAAATCACCATGAAATAGAAACTCAAGATCAATCAAATGCCATTTAAAACACCAAAATTTTGGTATAAAAACAATAGCTTGATCAAAACAATATTAAGCCCACTATCAGTGCTATATAATACTCTACACTTAATAAACACGTCATCCAAAAAAGAAAAAACCATCAACATACCTGTGATATGCATTGGAAACATCATCGCTGGAGGCGGCGGTAAAACTCCAACAGCCATCGCAATCCATAGACTAATTAAAGATGAGCATCTCTTCTCTAATCCCTGTTTCTTAACACGAGGCTATGGCGCGCAAAACAAAACAACAAGGGTCATCGAGGATCATGAACCAATTCACGACACAGGAGATGAACCAAGAATCCTGTCAACCCATTGTAAAACAATAATTTCTCCGAACCGATACGATGGTGCAAAACTAGCGCAAAATCAAAATCATGATCTTATTATAATGGACGATGGGTTTCAAAACAAACACCTAAAGAAAGACATTTCATTTCTCGTTATTGATGGAAGTATAGGCTTCGGCAATAAAAACACTTTACCGGCCGGCCCATTAAGAGAACCATTAACCAAAGGTCTTCAAAAAGCCGATGCTATAATTTTCATAGGCAAAGACAATACAAAGTCAAAAGCACTGATCCCTAATCAGATTCCAGTATTTGACGCCATAATTAATGCCAACACACAAAACTTAGATAAATCCGAAAATTATATTGCCTTTTGTGGCCTTGCTCACCCATCAAAATTCTTTAAAACCCTTGAAAAAGAAAAAATCAATATTGTAGAAAAACACGAATTTGCAGATCATCATAAATATACAAATCGTAAATTAGAAAAATTGTTACGTTACGCAAAAAAGAAAAAATCAACGCTCATTACAACTGAAAAAGATATGGCACGCATACCTAAAAAATATAAAGATCAAATAAAAACGCTCCCCATAAACTTAGTCTTCAATAATGAAAACGATATACATGACTTCTTGAAGAAAAACCTTGCTCAGTATATAAGTTCACCATGAAAAAACTCCGTTATATATTCGAGGCCGTTCTATTATACGCCCTGTTTTTTATATTTAAAACAATGTCACCAGAAATGGCGTCAAATATCGGAGGTTGGATTGGCAAAACAATAGGCCCAAAACTCGCCGCAAGTCGAAAGGCAAAAAAAAACATCACACGTGCCCTGCCCGATAAAACAGAAACAGAAAAAAATAAAATTATAAAAGATATGTGGGAAAACCTTGGCCGCATTATAGCAGAATACCCACACCTCGAAACATTAAGCCTCAAAAACACACAAATCACATATAAAGGGGATACAAAATTACTCACACAATCAAAAACTCCCATGATTTTCTTCGGCGGTCATATTGGTAATTGGGAAGTCAACTGCGCAGCAACCCTAACTCAAATGAACCGCCCTGCAACACTTACATACCGCGCGCCCAATAACCCATTTGTTGCAAAACTCCTTGATAAAACGCGTACATTAAATGGACGCTTAACCGCTTACCCAAAATCTCGTGAAAGTGGTCGGCACCTTATAAAAACTTTAAAAAATGCTAAATCAATCGGAATCCTCATTGATCAAAAATACGCAGAAGGCCTAAATATACCATTTTTCGGCTATGACGCGATGACCAACCCCATATTTGTTCAACTATGCCAAAAATTCAAATGCCCCCTCATCCCAATACGTAATGAACGCCTCAGTGGATGTAATTTCAGATTAACAATCTACCCACCAATAAATGTTATGAACGATGACGACACAACGCGCCCAATCGAGGACGTTATAAAAGAATCACACAAATTGTTAGAAGAGTGGATAACAGAACGCCCAGAACAATGGCTATGGCTCCACCGTAGATGGAAAAACAAAACCTAAAGATACGATTTATTACCATTAGAATAATCGGCCAAAACACGTTCCTTAATATCATCCATATTATCAGACGCTATAAACTGAGCCGCCGCAGAACACATTTGCCCATTACAAATCTTGTCTAAAAACAAAAGTGTATCTTCGGGCAAAGCATGTTGACGACCAATTTCAAGACTTACAGCACGTGATTCAGCTACTGTCGTATCATAACTTACTGCCGCAGAGTTCAAAATATCCGCCTCATGAAGCATAAGAGCCATCATGCATAAATGCTCCCTACCCTCAATGCCATACAACTCAGGTGAGATTTCAAAAACGTCACAATCACCACCATCATCTTCACTCGAACCGAAATGAACATCATACATATTTCGCACCTGATTAGCAGGGCTCATAGGGTCACCAAAGGGCGAAACATCAGTCGCTACCAACAACACAAGTAAATCATTAAGATCGTCATCACTTATCCCACAGCTCTTCAAATAAGGCGAAATAATATCAAAAGACTTGCGCTCTGCTTTTGCTATATAATATTTACGGTCAATAATGTTTCCTGTCCCCTCATGACCCAAATCATGAACCGCCGCTGCAATCAATAACAACGCAATCTTATCATGATCTAAAAAATTAGATGTATCTTGGAAAATATAATTATGCGCCGCTATCAAACGAACCATATGAAGAGCAACTTTTTTAAAATGTGCCTTATTATGATATTGTAATTCATGCGGAATACCTGCATACACCGCCGCGCCCAAGGCCGCCTGACACCACTTTTCATCACGAATATTAAAATGAGCAAAAGACGCAGCAATCAATGCCACCATAGAAACGCTCTGATCACCTTCAATATGTTCGCGCATAAATAATATTGATCGCTCAGTCTGGCTCTTTCCATCAGATAAATCTGAAAAAACATAACTTAAATCATCAAAAGATTTCTTAAAATCAACATCAAAAAAATGAACGCAACTCTCATAAGATTGATCAATAGAAGTAAAAGAAAATCGAGCATCATCTGAATAATCAAAAAAAGAATTTTTATTCAAACCCATTAAAATATTTTTATAAAAATCGTACATAATACTATCAAAAATTGTTTTAATTAAAAAAAATCATATATCCTGTTTTACATTTTATATATGAAGCGTCTATATAAATTTCACGTATTTCATATTTCGACATGGTTTTAATATTTGATTATCCACGTCAAATCAGGCATAACCATTGACTTAACGAATAAATATGGCAGAAATAAGTATGATACAAAATTGGACACCAAATAGTTGGAGAAGCAAGCCATCAGAACAGCTTCCAACATATCCTAACGCCGCAATTCTAAAGGATACCGAAGAAAAACTTTCTCAAATGCCACCACTTGTATTCGCTGGTGAAGTGCGTAATCTCCAATCACGTTTGGCCAATGTTGCAAATGGCCACGGATTCTTGCTTCAAGGCGGCGATTGCGCCGAAAGCTTTGCCGAATTCAATGCCAACAAAATCCGTGACACTTTCCGCGTTCTTCTGCAAATGGCCGTTGTCATGACCTATTCAGGCGGGATGCCCATAGTAAAGGTTGGCCGTATGGCTGGTCAATTCGCCAAACCCCGCTCCAGCGATACAGAAACACAAGACGGTATAACGCTACCAAGCTATCGCGGTGATAACATCAACGCGCTTGAGTTCACCGAAGAATCACGCGCACCCGATCCACAACGCATGATAATGGCATATAATCAGGCCACATCAACGCTCAACCTCCTTCGTGCTTTTGCATCGGGTGGCTACGCAAACCTCAATAAGGTTCACCAATGGAACCTGGATTTCGTCGGAGATAGCCCTCTTGGCGATCAATATCAAGACCTCGCCAACCGCATCGATGATGCCATGAGGTTCATGGCGGCATGCGGAGTTACAACAGACAGCGTCCCCACACTTAAAGAAACAGAATTCTACACATCGCATGAGGCGCTTTTATTGCCATACGAAGAGGCTCTAACGCGCACAGATAGCTTAACGGGCGAATGGTACGACACCTCCGCACATATGCTATGGGTTGGTGCGCGCACACACCAAATGGAAAACGGACAAATTGAATTTCTCCGCGGAATTAAAAACCCACTGGGATTAAAATGCTCCCCCGCATTAAGCACGGATGAGCTATTACGCCTAATTGATACATTAAACCCCGAAAACATACCTGGACGCCTGACATTAATTGCTCGTATGGGGCATGAACAAGTCGAAGAAAAGCTCACACCTCTGGTTCGCGCAGTAAAGTCCGAAGGGCGCTCCATTGTATGGTCATGTGACCCAATGCATGGAAATACAATAAAATCACCCAGTGGCTATAAAACCCGTCCATTTGATCAAATTATGACGGAAATCAAAGGCTTCTTTAACGTACACAAGGCCGAAGGCACACATGCAGGCGGCATCCATATCGAAATGACAGGGCAAAACGTCACAGAATGCGTCGGCGGCGCCGAAGCCATCGCGGACGAAGATCTATCAAGCCGTTACCACACCCATTGCGATCCGCGCCTAAACGCCAACCAAGCCTTAGAGGCAGCTTTCTTAATTTCAGAAGAGCTTAAATCCGCCCGAAGCGATGTAAAATTAGATATTCGGGATCTAACAGCGGCAGAATAACGAAGCCATGATCAACCCCATCAAAATCACTATGGCTCAGCTCAACCCAACACTGGGAGATATAAAGGGCAATGCCAAAAAAATCTTGGAGACATGGAAAAACCATGATGAGCAGAGCGACCTCATCTTATTTCCTGAGCTTTTCCTTTGCGGCTACCCACCAGAAGATTTAACCAACAACACGGGCTTTATCGATGCGCTTAAAAACAAAATCGATGACTTAATCAAACAAAGTAAAGCCCTCAATGCCGCCGCCCTTATCCCGACAATCTGGCGCGAAGGCGAGCACATCTACAACGCCGCTCTGCTTATCCAGAACGGTGAAATAAAACACACCCTAAAAAAACATCACCTCCCCAATTACAGTGTTTTTGACGAAGCTCGAAACTTCAAATCCGCCCCCCTACCCAACCCAATAGAGATTAACGGCACAAAACTAGGCATTATGATTTGCGAAGATATGTGGCACACTGATTTGCCCATTCATTTAAAGAAAAAAGGCGCGCAACTACTGATTTCCATCAACGCCAGCCCCTATTACACAAACAAACATAATCGCCGCATAAGCATTGCAAAATCATGCGTAAAATCAACAGGGCTAGACCTTATCTATCTCAACCTCATCGGCGGACAAGATGAACTCGTCTTTGATGGGCGTTCTTTTATCATGGATAAAAATGAAAATATCATATTCGATGGCGCATCCTTCAAGCAGGAAATCACCCAAATCAAAATATCTGACGGCAAAATTGATATAACAGACACCAAATCATCCGATCAAAATACATTCGAAAATGACACCTATAACGCCTTGGTCACTGGCACGCGGGATTACGTTCGTAAAAACGGATTTTCAAAAGTTATTATTGGCCTTTCTGGCGGCATAGACAGTGCCATAACCGCTGCCATCGCCGTTGATGCCCTTGGCGCAGATAATGTGCATTGCGTGATGATGCCATCACAATTCACCTCAACAAACAGCCTAGACGATGCACAGGAATGTGCCCAAATGCTCGGCGTAAAATACGACACCATCGCAATGCGCTACGCCCTGGAAGCCTTCGAAAGCCTTCTACCAACCCTAAAAGGGTTGGCGCACGAAAACACACAAAGTCGAATTCGCGGAACCATCCTTATGGCCATGTCAAACGCAAGCGGCGCGATGCTCCTCACCACTGGAAATAAAAGTGAAATGGCCGTGGGATATTGCACAATTTACGGCGACATGAACGGCGGCTATAACCCCATCAAAGACGTTTATAAAACCCATGTCTATGAGCTCGCGAAATGGCGCAACAGCGTATCCCCTATAATGCCAGAGAGCATCATAACCAAAGCCCCCTCAGCAGAGCTTCGCCCCGATCAAACCGATCAAGACAACCTGCCACCCTATGACTTATTGGATGACATTCTTTATGCCCTCATCGAACATGATGATCAACCATGCCCACCCGATATTATAACTCGCATATCCGCGCACCCCGAAACCATTGAAAAGGTCGCAAAACTCCTAAAAAACAGCGAGTATAAACGTTATCAGGCCGCCCCAGGTGTACGTATTTCGTACAAAGCCTTCGGCAGAGACAGACGCTACCCAATGACAAACCATTTCGTAAATAAGATTGAAAAATCCTCATAATCCCGCTATCACAATCATACATATAAAATAAGGTAAAATATAATGAGCGTAAAAGTAAGATTTGCCCCCTCTCCCACAGGAATGCTGCACGTTGGTAACGCACGCACCGCATTGATTACTTGGCTTTTCACGCGCTCACAAAATGGGCATTTCATGCTGCGTATTGACGATACAGATCAAGAGCGCTCAAAACCTGAATACGAAGAAGCCATCGAAGAAGGCCTGAAATGGATGGGAATGGACTGGGATTCAAAAGCCCGCCAAAAAGATCGCGGTGATATTTATGCGGCCAAAATCGAAAAACTCAAATCCGATGGCCGCCTCTATCCATGTTATGAAACACCAGAAGAACTTGACCTTAAACGCAAAAGCCAGCTCTCTCGTAAATTACCTCCAATTTATGACCGTGAAGCATTGAATCTATCACCTGAAAAAATTGCAAAATTTGAATCCGAAGGGCGCAAACCACATTGGCGGTTCAAACTGAACCACACACCAATCGAATGGAGCGATCTAATCCGCGACAATGTTAAATTTAAGGGTGCGGATATGTCCGACCCTGTCCTTATCCGCGAAGACGGCAGCCCCCTTTACCACATATGCTCTGTCATTGATGACATCGAATACGGCATAACCCATGTCATTCGAGGCGAGGATCATGTTTCAAACACCGCCAGCCACATTCAAATGTTCGAAGCATTAGGCGCAAAGCCGCCACTATTCGCGCATTTACCATTACTCTCCGACAAAGAAGGCGGAAAACTTTCAAAGCGCATTGGCTCACTTTCACTGCGCGACTTACAAGAGGACGGTTTAGAACCCATGTCAGTGGTCAGCCTCATGGCACGCCTTGGATCATCCGACCCGATTGAAGCCTTCACAGACACAAAAACCGTGATCGAACATTTCAACATTACAAAATTCTCACGCGGAACTCCAAAATTCGACGCCGAAGAACTGGTGCGCCTGAACACGAAGATCCTACAAGAATTATCATTCGAAGATACGAAGACGCGTTTAGTTGAAATAGACCTAGGTGATATGGATGCGGATTTCTGGAACGCTATTCGTCCCAATTTATCACGCATAACAGACGCCAAAGAATGGTGGAGCGTCGCCAAAGGCCCCATCACCCCAATCATCGAGGACGAAGACTTCATCAATGATGCCCTCTCTCTTTTACCCGATACACCATGGGATGAAAACACATGGATGACATGGGCAAACGCGGTAAAGGAAAAAACAGGGCGTAAGGGCAAACAACTCTTCATGCCACTACGCCAGGCCATCACAGGTATGGAGCACGGGCCAGAACTCGCCCTTCTCCTTATCCTCATCGGCCCAGAAAAAGTAAAAGAGCGGTTGCAAAACCATAAGAAAGCGGCCTGATATCTCTACCAAGCCGCTTTACCGTTTTTCATTCGCTTACTCAATTATTTTTTGAAGGAACTCTAGTGAGAACGATTTTTCAAAGAGTATAAAAACTTTTCTAGACGTTTAGAATCATCGCTCGATGCCTGCGGCCACAAAATCTCAATCGTATTATAAAATGCCTGACGCCCCTCTGTGAACAAGTGATCACATAAAAGAACCTTACGGCGCGGCGTTAATTCAGAAAACTCTTCAACTATATTAAAAACTTTATTACCCTGATCGGCAATATCACGCAGCCCCGAATTCATTAACATATTTAATTCCCCTTATAATCTAAAATTAATTTTTAGTATTTTTTATTTTTATATTCATCAGTTATACATGGTTCACCGATTCAAGTGAAGAAATTTTTTAAAATAAAATTTCTCATTATCAGATATAAGGAAAATAATAATACAATGCCTGCAATTATTTTATGCAATCCTCAAATGGGTGAAAATATCGGCGCCACCGCTAGAGCCATGCAGAACTTTGGACTGAATGATTTACGCATCGTAAATCCGCGTGATGGCTGGCCGAATGAAAAGGCCATAAAAATGTCATCTGGTGCATTTGATACCATGCCCCCTCCGCAGATTTTTGAAGATTTAGAATCCGCCATCGCCAACCTTCACTTCACCTTTGCCACCACCGCAAGACAGCGCGACATGGTAAAGCCCACCTTCACCCCCGAAGGCGCGGCAATAGAATCATATAAAAAAGCAAACCAGAAAATTGGAATATTATTCGGAGCCGAGCGCTCTGGCCTTCTTAATGATGAAATCATAATGGCACAGGCCATCATTAACATCCCTACCAACCCCAATTTTTCATCTCTTAACCTTGGGCAATCCGTTTTGCTTATGGCCTATGAATGGAGCAAGCACGCAAAAGCAATAAAACAATCAGAAGCACAAAAACAAAACCCCGCCACACAAAAAGACATCCAAGGGTTTCTCTCACGCCTTAAATTCGACCTTGATGAAAACAATTTCTTTCGATCAAAAGATTTGAAACAAACAATGATTAGAAATATTGAAAATATTTTTGTGCGTAATGATTTGACACATCAAGAAGTCAAAACCCTCCATGGCATCCTATCTGCCTTACGCGGAAATAAATCCCCCAAATAACAAAAGCCGCCAAGCTGGCGACTTAAGAAGACATAGCTTTTTAGAAATTTTAGATGGTTACGAACGAGGCACAAGGCGCGAAGTGTAATTATGACATAAGCGACGAGTAACGACGTACGAAACCAAAATAAAATAACTAAAATTAACGTGAATAGAATTCCACAACAAGATTAGGTTCCATCTGCACAGGATATGGAACTTCATCCATATCAGGTACACGAAGGAAAGTCGCCTTCATTGCTTTATGATCTGCATCAATATACTCAGGAACTTCACGCTCCGCCGTTTGTGCAGCCTCAATAACCATCGGAATTTGACGTGACGCTTCACGAACCTCAATCACATCACCTTCTTTAACTTGGTATGAAGGGATATTCACAAGCTTACCATTAACGGTAACATGTTTGTGGTTTACAAACTGACGCGCCGCAAACACTGTTGGCACGAACAACGCACGATAAACAACAGCATCCAAACGGCTCTCAAGAAGGCCAATAAGGTTTTTACCCGTATCACCTTTAAGACGGTTTGCTTCTTTGAAATAGCGGCGGAATTGCTTCTCACCAATCGAACCATAATAACCTTTAAGCTTTTGCTTCGCGAATAACTGCAAACCATAATCTGTTGGCTTACCACGACGCGCACCATGCATCCCTGGGCCACTTTGGCGCTTATTAACGGGCGACTTCGCACGACCCCAGATATTTGCGCCCATACGGCGATCTAATTTATGCTTTGACTTAACTCTTTTTCCACTCATGGAGATTTCCTTTTTCTAAAATTGTTTTTGTCCCGCCAGACCACAATAGGTTTGAAAGCAAGCTTTCAACGGAAAGGATAACCTTTCTCTTTCGCGGGAATACGCCGATTTATAATGATTTAGAAAGAAATGTCAAACATTTAATACGTATAAAACTTTTAACTTTTCATTTTATCAGCATACAAGAGCGGTGGTGGAGTTTTCAGGTGACACCTCGAACCGTTTATTTGAGGTTTTGGCTCTTTGGGAACAGGAATTTAAAAGATGTTTGACACAATCCGCTAAAATATAGGAATATAATCAATACAAACGCCACAGCTCTGTCTGCGGCGTTTTTTTTGTGTCTAAATTTAAGGAAATTATTATGTTTGATACCATTCTGAATACTGTAAACGCTTTTTCATCGTCTAGATTAGAGCCTTGGCGAGACTTGAAAGAAACTCTGTTTGTTGGAGAAGGAAATTTAAGCTTTGCAAAAAGTCTCTTGTTTTTGCCGTGTGGAATTACATCTATAACGGCAACTACATTTGAAAAACAAAAAGAGATATCAGATGAAACAAAAGACAATGCCACGATTTTACATTGTCATGGTGCAACGGTCTTTCACGGTGTTGATGCAGCACGTTTAAATGATCGACTTGGAAAACGAGAATATAATACCATTATTTTCCAATTTCCAAATGTAGGCAGTCGTGATTCTAAATACGGGCAGAACCCTAACCACATCATGATTAGAAAATTTCTTGAAAATGCTAAAGACCATTTATCTGCTGGCGGTAAAATTTTGATTACTGCAGTTGATGCGCCTTATTATGATGGAGTTTTTCGCTTTGAAGATGCAGCAAATTTTGCAGGATGTAAAATTACAGAAACCTATCCTTTTGACCCAAGGGTTTTTCGCGGGTATTCTCATATCAATACACTTGATGATGAAAGTGCAATCAAGGATCATAAGCGTTTTGTAACCAGAGTATTTATTAAGGACGAATAATGAATTTACTCTTTGAAATTGAAAAAACAGAAGTGCCTGATATAGATGGTTTACTTTATATTCCCAATTTCATTTCTGAAAGTGAGCATGATGCGCTATTAACGGCCATTGATGTGCAGTCATGGCTCACCGAGCTTAAACGCCGCGTTCAGCACTATGGCTACAAATATGATTACAAAGCTCGTAATATTCTTCCTGATAGCTACTTGGGTGAACTGCCGCCATGGCTAGGCGATTTACAAGAACGATTGTTCATGGAGGGAATATTCAAGCAAAAACCGAATCAGGCGATAATCAATGAGTACCTGCCTAGTCAGGGCATATCGGCGCATATTGATTGTGTCCCATGTTTTGATGATGTTATTGCTTCTTTGAGCCTTGGCTCTGACGTGATTATGGGGCTTTCTTCGGGAGAGCAAAAACATGATGTTTTTTTAGAAAAACGAAGCTTGATCGTTTTGTCGGGTGAAGCACGTTATAAATGGAAACATGCTATTCCTGCCAGAAAATCGGATATTGTTGATGGGATAAAGCTGGAGCGTCAAAGACGCATTTCTGTTACATTCAGAAAGGTGATTTTAGCCTAATCGCCCAAACAGCAGTTACAGTCATGATAAAATAAATTTCGGAAGAAATGAAAATGGTGGGCCAGGCCGGACTTGAACCAGCGACCAATCCGTTATGAGCGGACTGCTCTAACCAACTGAGCTACTGGCCCTCAGAATAGTCAATCAGGGCATTTTATCGCCCATATAAATAACAAAAGCAATATCTTTATTAAAGAGAATCCTATATTTTACTAACGTTATTTTCGTAAATTTCTCACAAAAGATAAAAATATGTCATCGCAAAAATTCGCCCTCAACACTCCGTTCATTGCAAAACCACACAAAAACCACATCATGATACACGCGATTAACACCAAAAACTTTGACACTTGGTGCGCTGCGCAAAACAGCAAAATCCAAAACACCGCCGCCGCACAAGGGTTCAATGGAAAATCAGGGCAAATCCTGATCACATATGACATTGATGGAAACATCAACACCATCACCGCTGGCACAGAAGACGCGCCAACATATTTAGACGGAAGCAAAATCCATGATGAGCTTAAAACCGCCCTGTCAAAAAACCTGTTGGAAAACACAAGCTTTGAAATAGCGGCTTTCAATAATCCAAATGCATTAGAGCGCCTCCAAATTGGTTGGGGATGGGCGGCCTATGCATTCACCCCATATAAAAAACAAGACGATAACGATAAAACAATATCACTTGTCTTAAACGAAAAAAGCGATGAACGCCGCATTACGACTTTTGTAGAATCTGTGTGCCTTATTCGCGATTTGGTCAATCTCCCCCCCAATGACATGGGACCTGATGAGCTTCAAACAGCAACCGAATTTATCGCATCACAACATGGCGTTAAAACCAAAACCATAAAAGACGGCGACCTAATTAAAAAGAATTTTCCGATGATCTATGACGTCGGTAAGGGCAGTGCACGGCGCCCCCGCCTCCTTGATTTTTCATGGGGCAATAAAAAACACCCAAAAGTTACCCTCGTGGGTAAGGGCGTGTGTTTTGACACTGGCGGCTATGATGTTAAATCATCAAAATTTATGATCAATATGAAAAAAGATATGGGCGGCGCGGCGCATGTTCTCGCTCTCGCACATATGATCATGCGATTGGAACTCCCCATCTCTTTACGCGTCCTTATTCCCGCCGTTGAAAACTCCATTTCAGGAGAAGCCTACCGCCCATCAGACATCCTGCAAAGCCGTAAAGGCCTAACCGTTGAGGTTGGCAATACAGATGCCGAAGGCCGCCTTGTTCTGGCCGATGCCTTGACCTATGCCTGTGAGGAAGCGCCCGAGCTGATCATTGATTTTGCAACTCTAACTGGCGCGGCCCGCGTCGCGCTTGGCCCCGACCTTCCTGCCCTGTTCAGCAATAATGAGGAAATCGCCCAAGCCATCCAAAAACTATCTCAAGATGAGAGCGTAGACGACGCCGTTTGGAATCTGCCCCTTTGGAAACCATACCGCAAAGATATAGACAGCCTTTGCGCCGACCTCAGCAGTACAGGCGGAAAAGCAGGCGCAACCACGGCCGCCCTCTTCCTCAACGAATTTGTCGAAGAAACCATTGACTGGATTCACATGGATTCCTACGCTTGGGAGGATAACGGCACAACAGGCCGCCCAAAAGGCGGTGCCGATTGTGGACTGCGCGCGATATATGCTTATTTGGAAGATCGTTACGCGAAATAATTCAATATTTCATGCGCAAAAATATGGAGCGTGTCATCACGCGCCCCCATAATAACGATGCGATCACCCGCGCGTGCCTGCCCCGTAATAAAGGCGGGGATTTCATCACGCGTTTCAAACCAATGCGCGTCCACACCCTGCCCCCTTAAATCATCAATCAAATGAGCCGCAGTGACGGAGCGATCAACCGTACCACCTGCATAATAAACCTCTGGCATAATCAAAATGTCATCCGCCCCCATATGATCCGCAAATGCCGCCACCAATTCACGGCGCATCAAACGAAGCGGGCCAAAACCATGCGGCTGAAACATCACAATCAGCCGCCCGTCAAAGGCCTTTAAGCTTTCCAAGCTCGCCGAGATTTTATCAGGGTTATGCCCAAAATCATCATAAACAATAATACCACCTTTTGTACCAACCAACTCCATACGGCGGTGAATCCCCTTAAATCCTGACAGAGCCTCAATAGCATCCGCCAAATCAACACCATAGGCCAAACAAGCCCCCAGCGCCGCCAAAGCATTCTCAACATTATGCCGCCCCAAAACATTAAGGTGAACGGGATATTCCGCGCCACCATAACGCAGCTCAAACGATATTCCATCCGCCTTAGGCTTCAAATCATATGCATATAAACGTGCACCCATGTCATTCAAGGAATACGAAACAACATCAACAGTTGCACGATCATCACATAATACCTTCACACGCGGTTGATCAAAATTCACAACAACCGCCCGCTCCGCCTTACCCAGATAATCACCAAAATATTGTTCCAGCTCTTCCATGCTCATATGATCAAGTGCTATATTATTAAGCACCGCAATGCTTGGCATATAATATGCGATTGATCCATCGCTCTCATCCATCTCCGCAACGAACAAATCATCGCGCCCTTGACGGATATTTGAAAACCGATCATCCGCATTCTCTCGCAAGTTACGTATTTCACCGCCATTCACAATCGTCGGATCAGAACCCAGCGCGGTTAATATTGTCCCCACCATCCCTGTAACAGTAGACTTCCCACTCGTCCCCGCAATCGCGATGCGGTTCTTAGACGCATTAAACAGCTCCGCCAAGAACGCCCCGCGCTTTATAATAGGAATCCCCAGATCCATCGCGGCTTTCACATCAGGTATAGACGACTCTACGGCAGTGGATACAACAAGGCGCGAAACATTCTCCGACACACCCGAACCATCTTGCGGATATAATGTAATACCCAAATCTTGCAAAGCTTTGAATTTTTCTGGCGTCTTCCCCTGATCATAGGAACGATCAGAACCAACAACATCGGCGCCACGCTTTTTAAGCAATACCGCCAAAGGCATCATGCCACTGCCGCCAATGCCACAGAAGAAATAACACGTCTTATCAACGTACATAATTATTGCCCAGGATATAAGGAAACAGGCTCACCTGCCGCATTTTCAGAAGACTTAGATGTAAGGTCATCTATTACGTCCTGCAAATTACCTTTATCTGATGAACCACCATCCATATCCGAAACAGCGTAATCGGAATATGTATCCCCCTTACGCACCAACGGAGAACCGATTTTATCTTTATCAGAGTTCAAGCGCGGATCCGCAGGCAAAAACTCCTCAAGATCATATTCCTCAGGCTGCTTAATATCCGCATTATTATGCTTTGGTGGTTTATTCGGCACTAATTGCTCTTGTGAAAAATCAATCGCAATCACAGAAGGGTAATAAAATAGGGATTGCGACGCATAATCCCACGCCATACCAACTGGTGTCCCCCAAAGTGCCCGAGCCGTCATAGTGGCAGGAACGGTCATCTCACGCACACGATTTCCCGGCGCATTACACGTAATGAGCATATCTTTATCAGATTTTTTAATATTAAGCGTTTGCGGCGGGTATACCTTATATTTAATCTTATTCACATTCACATAACACCGCGCATCTTCTGCGCCTGGTGTCACAAATGAGATATCCTGATTGGATGATTCAACGGCATATCCGCACGCCCCCAAAACCAAAACAGAAGAACAAATAAGAATAGCTTTATAATCACGCATAATAAATTTTTCCGATAAAATAAACTTCAACGAAAAAACAATACATAATTAAGGAACACATAACAACAAAAGCCATTTAATAAGCCCAATTAAGCCACAGACTTCTCACTCTTACTTTGCTTAATACTATAATTCAGTGCTTCGTCCTTAACGCTGACATACACACATGAATCCAAACCCACATCACCATTCAATATCATCTCGGCAAGCTTGTTTTGTAATTCGGTTTGAATCACGCGCTTCAACGGCCTTGCCCCATAAACGGGATCATACCCCTTATCCGCAATCCATTGCCGTGCCTCATCAGATAACTCAAGGGTTATATGTTGTGCCCCCAACAAGCCGTGCAAATACCCAAGCTGAATATCAACAATCCCCGCTATATGCTCACGACTTAAACGAGAGAATAATAAGATCTCATCAACACGGTTCAAAAACTCAGGACGAAAATGCGAACGCACAACATTCATAACACTCTCACGAACCGCGTCCACGCTCTCACCATCAGGTTGATTAGCAAGATATTCACTCCCCAGATTAGAGGTCATAATCAACAGCGTATTTGAAAAATCAACCGTGCGCCCCTGCCCATCAGTCAAACGCCCATCATCCAAAACCTGTAATAAAATATTAAACACATCAGGATGCGCCTTTTCCACCTCATCAAATAAAACGACCTGATACGGGCGACGACGAACCGCCTCAGTCAGCGCCCCCCCTTCTTCATATCCAACATATCCAGGCGGCGCACCAATCATCCTTGATACGGAATGCTTCTCCATATATTCCGACATATCAAGCCGCAAAAGAGCCCCATCATCGTCAAACATAAACTCCGCCAACGCTTTTGTTAATTCGGTCTTACCAACCCCCGTTGGGCCAAGAAATAAAAATGATCCAATCGGACGCCGTGCATCTTGTAACCCCGCCCGCGAACGACGTATTGCATTGGCAACAGCAGTAACCGCCGGATCTTGTCCAACAACACGGTCGCGAAGCTTTTCCTCCATCGAAAGTAGCTTCTCGCGCTCCCCCTCCAACATCTTATCAACGGGAACGCCCGTCCACTTACTAACGATATAGGCAATATCATCATCCGTGACTTCCTCATTAATTATATTCTCACTGGCATTTTCCGAAACTTCCGCAATTTTTTCTTCTAAATCAGGAATTTTTGAGTATTTAATCTCACTCGCCTTCGCCCAATCATTGTTGCGCTCTGCTTTTTCAAGCTCAATGCGCGCCTTATCAAGCTTTTCTGTATATTGCTGCCCTGCGTTAAGTTTATCTTTCTCCGCCTTCCATTGCCCCGTCAAATCCGCAGATTTAGATTCAAGCCCATCAAGCTCCTCTTGAAGTTTAATCAACCGCTCCTTCGATGCATTATCTTTTTCCTTTTTCAACGCCTCGCGCTCAATTTTCAACTGCACAATACGGCGATCCAGCTCATCAATCTCTTCTGGCTTGCTATCAACCTGCATCCGCAAACGTGATGAGGCCTCATCCACCAAATCAATCGCCTTATCTGGCAAAAACCTGTCCGTGATATAACGGTTCGACAATGTCGACGCCGCAACAATCGCACCATCCGTAATACGCACCCCATGGTGAAGCTCATACTTCTCCTTCAATCCCCGTAAAATGGAAATCGTATCCTCAACTGTTGGCTCGGACACAAACACGGGCTGGAACCGCCGCGCAAGCGCCGCATCCTTTTCAATATGTTTGCGGTATTCATCCAATGTCGTCGCACCAACCATGTGCAACTCACCCCGTGCCAAGGCGGGCTTAAGCATGTTTGATGCATCCATCGCACCATCCGTTTTACCTGCACCGACAAGCATATGAAGCTCATCAAGAAAAAGAATAACATCACCTTCCGCGCTCGAAACCTCATCAATAACGGACTTCAACCGCTCTTCAAACTCTCCACGGTACTTCGCACCCGCAAGCAACGCACCCAAATCAAGAGACATCAACTTTTTATTCTTTAACGCCTCTGGCACATCACCATTCACAATGCGTTGTGCCAATCCCTCAATAATAGCGGTTTTACCAACCCCTGGCTCACCAATCAAAACGGGATTATTCTTCGTGCGCCGCGCCAGAACCTGAATCGTGCGACGAATTTCTTCATCCCGCCCGATAATAGGATCCATCTTGCCATTCATCGCATCTTCGGTTAAATCCCGCGCATATTTATTCAGCGCATCAAATTGATCTTCCGCACCGGCCGAATCCGCCGTGCGCCCCTTACGAATATCATTAATCGCCTGATTAAGGCCATTATCCTTAACATTGGCATCTTCCAATACCCCCGCAATATCGGCCTTTTTCGCCATCACCATCGACTGCAAAATACGCTCACTCGTGACAAAGCGATCCCCCGCCTTTTCCGCAACACTTTCAGCATTCGCAAAAATCTTGGCCAAATCACTAGACAGGCGAAGCTGCCCCGCTCCGCTCCCCTCAACCACTGGGAATTTAGCTATCGCAAGCTCAATAGACGATTTCAACTTTGCAAAATCACCACCACATCCACGCACAAGCTTCATAACAAGCCCATCTTTGTCATCCAACATAACCTTCAAAACGTGCTCAGGCTCAAGCGATTGATGTCCATAACGCACCGCGAGTGTTTGCGCTTCTTGAACAAAACTTTTTGTTTTTTCAGTTAATTTATCGAAATTCATATCAACACCTCATTTATAAAATAATACGTAGATGAAACCATATTCCTTCGCAAATTTTATTCCATCCATGACCAAGGTCAAGCACCATATAGTCGTTTGGCTTTATTTTGAGGCAAGGCACAAGCGACGCAGTGTAAAAACCCTACGGTAAGAAGCGCAGCAACAATGTCACGAAATAAATGCAAATGACTATAAAATATAAAAGGGCAGCTTAATTAAAAACCACCCTTCATAAAAACATAAAAAAATAAACGTTAATCGGCAACCGCTTCAGTTTCCTTTGTGGCCTTACCAACAATACTCGCAGGCAAACCAAGATCCTCAACATCATCCTTCTTGGTATCTACAGTTTTATTACCTGCATTATCGGCCAAATCCTCTGTTTTATTTCCCAAAACCTTGCTGGAATCAAATTTACCCTCAACCTCATTAATAAGGCGAATATAATGTTCAGCATGCTGATAATAGCTTTCCGCAACAATACGATCACCTGATGTTGTGGCATCTTTTGCAAGGGCAAGATACTTCTCCGCAACCTGATGTGCAGTTCCACGAATACGCACGTCTGGACCATTGCTGTCAAAAACTTGACTGCGTTGATTATTATTGCGACGACTGCCACCACCATTATTGTTATTGCGGTTTCTTTGTCTTCTACCTGATGTTCCGTGTCTCATTTTCAAGTCCATAAGTTTACTTTGTAATTTTGCACAACCAACACCCTCACCATACAGCCCCAACACAGGGACATTTATACGGCGGCACACTCTTTAAATCGAGTTTTCATACAATATCTTGATATTGTGCTGTTCCCTCAAAACCACATTTAGTGATTGTGCCCGTGTTGAACAATTACAAGGTACAGCCAACCGCATTTTCCAATCAAGCCGTATCGTTAAAAAAAAATCATTTATCCCCACAAGAGATTTCCACAACCCGCGGATTACTTGCCAGATCCATATGAACGCAGCGTTGCACAAATCCCGATTCTTCCGCGAGTCGCATCACATCATTTCCTTGATCATAGCCAATTTCAAACAACGCGATTCCATTTGGTCTAAAATAGTTTTTTATTTGCGAAAAAATAATTCGATAAGGCTCTAGACCATCCTCCCCACCATCAAGTGCCAGAATCGGGTCATGATTCTTAACTTCACGTGATAATTCAGGAATCACAGAGCTACGGATATAGGGGGGATTCGAGACAATCAGGTCAAATTCACCATCCACAGAATCAAACCATGACCCATTAATGAACCGCGAACGCGTCTCAACCTTGTTTATCACCGAATTTTTCTTTGCCATATCAATGGCATCACTCGATAAATCAACACCAACTCCCCGTGCATTTTTAAACTCAGTGAGCAATGAAATCAAAATACAACCAGACCCAGTGCCTAAATCTAAAATATTAAGTGCCACATCTTTATCAAACCGCCCCACCGCCAAATCAATAATCGTTTCCGTGTCAGGGCGCGGGTCAAGCGTATCAGCCGAAATTTCAAACCCCAGCCCCCAAAACTCTCGCACCCCATAGATTCGCGATAAAGGAACCCCCGCCATCCGCATTTCCACATCGCGTTTCACGTCTAAAACATGTACATCAGAAACTTCAGTATCAGGATTCGTAATAATATCGGAATAATCACACCCACAACGATGCTCAATAATATAACGTGCATCCAATGCCGCCATATCAATACCACCATCCAATAATGATTGCGTGATTTCTTTATAAAGAACGTGCAGTAACATAAAATCTACGATTCCAATCGCGCCAACGCATCAGCCTGATCTTCGGCAATCAAGGCATCAATCACTTCATGCAATGATTCACCGCGCACAACATCATCCAATTTATAAAGCGTGAGATTAATTCGGTGCTCCGTCAAACGCCCTTGCGGAAAGTTATAGGTACGAATGCGCTCCGAACGATCCCCTGACCCGACCTGAGACTTCCGATCCTCCGCGCGTTCATCCGCAAGCTGCTGCCTCTGTAAATCATAAAGACGCGCACGCAAAACATTCATCGCCTTGTCCTTATTCTTATGCTGCGAACGCCCATCCTGACTTTCCACCGCAACACCTGTTGGAATATGCGTAATACGCACCGCACTATCTGTTGTGTTCACGTGCTGCCCACCTGCCCCTTGTGAACGAAACGTATCAATCCGCAAATCTTTGGCGTCAATCTGAATATCAACCTCTTCGGCCTCAGGCAAGACTGCAACCGTCGCCGCCGAAGTATGAACACGCCCCTGCGTTTCAGTTTTCGGAACACGCTGCACGCGATGCACACCAGACTCAAATTTCAATTTCGCAAAAACATTTGTACCTGTAACCTGCGCCACAACATCCTTATACCCACCAATATCATTCTCGGATGCCTCCATAATTTCAAAACGCCATCCCATTTTCGCCGCATATCCACGATACATACCGAGCAAATCAGCCGCAAACAACGCGGCCTCATCCCCACCAGTCCCTGCACGTATCTCTAAAATCGCGTTTTTGCTATCGGCCTCATCCTTAGGAATAAGAACCAAACGAATTTGCTTTTCCAACTCTGGAATACGTTTATTAAGCGCAACGAGCTCTTCCTCCGCGATATCTTTCATCTCTGGATCAGATAACATCTCCTGAAGACCTTCTTTTTCTTCTTCCGCATTCCGCAGCTCATCAATCGCCTCAACAACGGGCGTCAGCTCTGCATATTCCATAGACAACTTCGTAAATTCGTCACCGCTTAAACCACCCGCAGACATAAGCGCAGCCAATTCTTCATGGCGCGTACAAATTGACGATAATTTTTCGTTCATGGACATAGTTTTATTCCTGTTATTTTGTATGGGGATATAAAGGGTTTTGCGCCAAAAGACAATTCGAAAATATGAAAACAGCTACTCTTCCGGCGGAACTACAGCATCGCTATCATCTTCTGGCGGCTCAATTTCTTGAAATTCCAAAGTCTTTAGATAAACGGTATTCAACGGAATATCACGCCGCACGTCACCATCACCTCCAAGAGGCTTAAGCGCGCGCCCATCAACCAAAATCTCAACATTCGCCGCATTCCCCAAAGACATGCTTAAGCCAGGGCTATCAGGCACAAAATATTGCTCCCCCGTCTCCAAAATATTAGAAACAATAACCTTACCCTCACCATTTTTAATCTCAACCCAACAATCATCAATAATATTAAGGATAATTCCCGCCTTTTGCGGTTCATCATTCGACATATTCTCGACCACTGACTCTACATCCTGAACATCAACATCTTGAACAATTTCAGGAACAGCCAAAGACGGCTTTAAAATCTCTAAATTCACATGATCACGAATATCATCAGGAACACTTTCCGCCTGCATCACTCCCCCCCGATCAGGCTTTTGATATTCATGCCAAACAACATAACCAACCGCCGCAATCAAAAAGAAAAACGTCGCCAACCATAATGCAGGAGTTTTTGCCTCAGATGCATGAGCTTTAAACGTTAAATCCGCCTTATAATTATTATCCATATATTGTGCCTTAAACAACTGCACAACTTTATTACCATCAATCCCAAGATATTCGGCATAGCTCCTGACAAACCCAATCGCATAAACACGACCAGGAAGACTTCGCATATCACCGCGCTCAATCGCATCGATCTGCGATGCACGAATCCGAAGCGCACCTTCAACATCTTCTAAAGATTTATTATAAAAACGACGAGTGCGACGAAGAGCCTCGCCAACATCTTCATTCGCCAGATTTTCCAGTTCATCTACCGGTAAATTTTCATCCATAGAACAGATGATAGGACAAATTCCCCCACCTGTCATCACAGCAAGATAAAATTATAAACTTATCAGACCGTTTTAATTGTCTAGCCCATACGCCGCATGCAAAGAGCGCACAGCAAGCTCTGTGTAATCTTCCTCAACAAGAACACTGATTTTAATTTCAGACGTTGAAATCACCTGAATATTAATTTTCTTCTCTGCCAAGGTCTTAAACATCGTATTTGCGACACCCGCATGACTTTTCATACCAATACCAACAACTGAAATTTTGGAAACATTGCTATCCGTAACCAAATTTCGATATTCCAAATCAACCTTATCTTTAATAACCTTAACCGCCTGTTCCAACTCTAATTTAGGAACGGTAAAGGTCATATCCGTTGTACCTTCTTCCGAAATATTCTGAACAATCATATCAACGTTAATGCTCGCATCTGCCAAAGGCGAGAAAAGCCTCGCCGCCACTCCCGGCACATCATTAACACCAAGCAACGTAACCTTTGCCTCATCACGACTATGTGCGATGCCACTGACTATTTCTTGTTCCACGATTTTATCCTCTGTCGTTACCAACGTTCCCTTTAATGCGCTCCCCACATTCTCACCAAAACTGGAAAGAACCTGTATAGGAACACCACTCTTCGCGCCCATCTCAACCGAGCGCGTCTGCAAAACCTTACTCCCCAAAGACGCAAGTTCAAGCATCTCTTCATAAGAGATCTTATTAATCTTACGCGCATTAGGGACAATACGTGGATCCGCAGTATAAACACCATCCACATCCGTATAAATATCACATCGATCCGCCTTAAGCGCCGCTGCAACCGCAACCGCCGACGTATCCGACCCACCGCGTCCCAACGTAGAGATACGGTTAAGCGCCGTCACCCCTTGAAATCCAGGAACAACCGCAACCTCACCCGCATCAAGGCGCTTATGAAGCTCCGCCGTTTCAATCCCTTCAATACGCGCCTTACCATGTACGTTATTTGTTTTAATCGGTATTTGCCAGCCAAGCCAAGACCGCGCCGTAACGCCACGCTTTTGCAATGCCATTGCCATCAGTCCTGATGTCACCTGCTCTCCGCTCGATACAACTGTGTCATATTCACGGGCATCATGCATCGGACTAATTTGACGACAATAATCAACAAGCCGGTTCGTTACACCCGACATCGCCGATACAACAACAACAACCTTATGACCATTTTCAACCTCTTGCGCGACCTTATCTGCCGCACGTTCAATACGCTCAACATCCGCAACAGAAGTTCCACCAAATTTAGCAACAATCAAAGCCATTTTAAAAACGTCTCAGCCTCTTGTATTTCCTTAAGAGGTTATCCATACTCATCTTCGTTAAAAAAATCAAAGGGATTTATGATTTTCCATGCAAAATAGCGCAACAATCGACGACAATGAAATAAATCACTTTGCCAAGGACTCAGGAAAATGGTGGGATGAGAATGGCCCGTTTAAGCCTTTGCATCGCCTAAATCCCGTGCGTATGAAATACATCAAGCAACAAATCTGCACGCATTTTGATCGCGACGTTACCGCATTAGACGCATTAAGCGACTTAAATATTCTCGATATAGGTTGCGGCGGTGGACTGGCCAGCGAATCCCTTTGCCGTATGGGTGCAAACGTAACAGGCATTGACGCCGACACAAACGCCATAAACACCGCAAAATCCCACGCCAAACAGTCAGAACTCGATATAAACTATCAAAACGGCGATGCCGCCAATTTAGATCAAAAATTCGATATAGTCTGCGCTCTTGAAATTATAGAGCATGTCAGCGACATCAACGCCTTCATCAAAATTTGTGTCTCACGGCTCAAACCGGGTGGCATCCTCATCATGTCCACGCTTAACCGCACAAACAAATCATACGCACTGGGAATTATCGCCGCCGAATACATCCTCGGTTGGGTTCCACGCGGCACACATAATTGGAAAAAATTCGTCAAACCATCTGAAATCGCGGCATATACCCGCCCACACAATCTAACCCCGAACAACGTTACGGGGCTAATTTTCAATCCTCTAAAGAATAATTTTGAGCTTTCAAATACAGACTTAGATGTAAACTATCTTATAACGCTAAAACATACCTAAGCCACTCGCAACGCCGAGCGCGTATAAACCTCAAGTGCACTTTCCAAAACATATTTGGGAACAGGTATAAAACTGTGGTCCGTATGTTCATCCGTAACAATATCATCCAACTGCTTTAAATCATATTTCACAACACAACGAGACTTTGGATTAGTGAATTTTACAAACGGAGCCCCCGCGATATCCCAATGGAAATCCCACAAAGCGTCCTTAACATTCACATTTAAATCTATACTCATCAACTACCCTATATATAATTCATGCACCCAAAATACATTATTTATGGAAAACATGTCAAATTTATAATTTTTTATAAGCATGTACATATATACATTTAATAATGGATAATCTACATTAATCTTATGAGCATAATACTCCCCATGATGATCCTTCTCGCACTGCTATCCGTATTGGCTGTGCTTGGTCTCGGCCTCTTTTCAATGATGAAAGGCGGCGAGTTCAACGAAAAATACGGCAACAAGCTCATGCGTTTGCGCGTCATGCTACAAGGTTTAACGATATTACTCCTTGTTATCTCCTTTTATTTATCGCAAAATTAAAATCCTTAAATTCCTTATTCCACAATTCACGGGGGTAAAATTACATGAAAATCTTGGTTCCAATTAAACGTGTTGTCGATTACAACGTCAAAATCCGCGTTAAATCTGATGGCTCTGGTGTTGACCTTGCCAATGTCAAAATGTCGGTAAACCCGTTCGATGAAATCGCGGTGGAAGAGGCCGTTCGCTTAAAGGAATCTGGCAAAGCCACCGAGATCATCGTCGTGACCATTGGCCCCGAAAAGGCGCAGGAACAACTCCGTACCGCCATGGCCATTGGCGCAGACCGTGGAATATTGGTTAAAACAGACCTTCCCATAGACCTGGGCGGGGTTGAGCCATTATCTGTTGCAAAAACCTTGAAAGCCATCGTGGATAAAGAATCTCCCGATCTTGTTATTATGGGCAAGCAATCCATCGATGATGATTCAAACCAAACAGGTCAAATGCTTGCCGCACTCCTTAGTTGGGCGCAGGGAACATTTGCCTCTAAAGTCGAAATCACTGACGGCGGCGTTAATGTCACACGTGAAATTGATGGTGGCTTGGAAACAATCGCCCTCAAAACCCCTGCAATCATCACAACAGATCTACGCCTGAACGAGCCACGCTACGCCAAACTCCCTGATATTATGAAGGCAAAGAAAAAACAGCTGGATATTCTTGAGCCTTCCGATCTCGGCCAAAGCTACGCCCCGCGCCTTGAAATTGTAAAAGTCACCGACCCACCCGTTCGCAAAGGTGGCATAAAGGTCGCCAATGTTGATGAGCTTATCGACAAACTGAAAAACGAAGCAAAAGTAATATAAAAGGGACATGAGCATGAGCATTCTAGTTTTAGCAGAACACAACAATTCCGAAATAGCATCCGCGACACTAAACACAGTCACCGCCGCATCACAAATCGGTGGAGATATCCATGTCCTGATCGCCGGTTCAAATTGTGACGCAGCCGCACAGGCCGCCGCAAAAATCAACGGCGTATCAAAGGTCATAAAGGCCGATGCCCCCAACCTCGCCCATCCATTGGCCGAGGAAATAGCGCCCATTCTTGTTGATCTCGCGCCCAATTACACACATATCCTCGCCCCCGCAACGACATATGGCAAAAACATCCTTCCTCGCGCGGCGGCATTACTCGACACGCAACAAATCTCTGACATCTTATCAGTTGAAAGCGCCGACACCTTCACCCGTCCCGTCTATGCAGGCAACGCAATCGCAACGGTAAAATCATCAGATAAAATCAAACTGATCACGGTACGCTCAACAACCTTTGATCCAACAAGCGCAGAGAGCGGAAATGCATCAATAGAAGATCACGGCGCCCCCGCCCCATCATGCCTAAGCAGCTACGTCTCCGCCGAGCTTTCGAAATCTGAACGCCCCGAACTAACTTCCGCAAAAGTGGTCGTATCAGGTGGTCGTGGCCTTGGCTCGGCTGAAAATTTTGCTATTATCGACAAACTCGCTGATAAACTCAGTGCCGCCGTTGGTGCATCACGCGCCGCCGTTGATGCGGGCTACGTGCCCAATGATTACCAAGTTGGTCAAACAGGAAAAGTCGTCGCCCCCGACCTCTACATCGCAGTGGGCATATCTGGCGCAATCCAACATTTGGCAGGAATGAAAGATTCAAAAGTCATCGTCGCCATTAATAAGGACGAAGACGCACCAATCTTTTCTGTCGCTGATTATGGCCTCGTCGCCGATCTCTTCGATGCCGTGCCAGAGCTTGAAAGCAAGTTATAGCCAATATATAAAATTATAACAACATGGTAAAGGGAAACGGCTAAGGTTGTTCCCCATATGTTTCATCACGTGAAACATAATGTAAAACGCTCTATTCACTCGCCTCCGTTGGAATACGAAACACTGGACGCGACTTATCTCGATCAAATTTTGCACCATCTGTCATTGTCTCGTCCAAAACGGTGTTGTCCATAATCGCGCCGGTGAAATCCGCACCACGTAAATCCGCACCCGTAAAATCGGCATAGGATAAATCCGCCCCTTTAAAATTCGCATCCTTAAAAACTACGCCTTGTAAATTAGCGTAACGAAACCGTGCATTTTCAAAATCACACGGGTTAAAACGACTCGTCCCCCCCGCACCAAGCATAAGCGCCGAACAATCTGCTCCCTTAAGATTGGCATGCGAAAAATTAACATCATGAAAACACGACCCACGTAAATCCGCATCTTCCATATCACAATTCCTGAAATCAGATCCTGTCAGTACCGCGCTTTGAAGTTCAATTTTATATAAATTCATACCGAAAAATTTTGCCTTCACCGCCTTAATAGCCGTAAGCTTCTCCATCTTAAGCGTCCCCAAAAGGCGCAAATCAACACTACTTAAGTCAAGCTGCTGCCCAACTTTCCCACGGCTCTTAAGCCATTCACGGTGATCATCCAATAATTTTGGCAACGGACTATCCAAATCAGAAACCGCACGCCCTATATTATCATCGGTGATCGCCTCGGATAAATCCATCCCAACTTTTTTCAAATCACCAAGCTCAACCCCAGTTAAAATGGCAGACTTAATATTCGCCCCTTTAAGCTGCGCACCATCAATATCCGCATTAGACAGATTCGCGCCCTCAAGGCTCGCCCCACGCAAATCCGCCTTTGCCATATTCGCTCCCGATAGCATCGCATCAGAAAAATCAGCATTAGACGCCATAGAGCCAGCCAAGCGCGCACCACTTAGATTCGCGCCTTTAAAATTCACGGCCTTCGCACCTCCCCCCGCAAAATCCGCTCCCTGCGCCAATCCACCTACACGCAAATCCGCCGATTCCAAATCCGCACCCTCAAGATTCGCATTTTCAATACGTGCACCGCGCAAATCTGATCGAATAAAAATAGTATGATACAGATTTGAATTGCTTAAATCACATGCATATAAAGACGCTTCTTGAAAATTTGCTTCAGACAAATTCATATAAACCATACGACATCCCGAAAAATTCGCCTGCCGCAAATCCTTGTTTTTCAAGGACAGGCCAGTTAAATCCGTATTTTCCAAATTGGCACGCCGCCCCCCAATGCGCCCATCCAAAAACCTATTATGCAGATCCACCAAAGCATCCAACTGATCCTGAGAGATCGTCTCAAGAGCTCGCTGTTGTTCCTGTTGCATATTATATTTCCTGTACTGTATACGACAATATTGACGAATAAACGCAGTAGTTAGAATAAAACTATATCACAAATAATCTTAACAAACTGCTACCGCCACCATCAAAAAACAACCCATACACATGTGCTTTTCATCACTTTAGGGTTTTCATTTGCCCTAACCCGCGCTACATATTAATTTCATTAAAAACAAAGTGATGAAAATGAAAAATATATCTTTTTTAAGTGTTTTATTAATTGCAGGGCTTTTCGGCCTTTCGGCGTGTGGTATTAAACCCGCTGGCGTTGAACCGCCACATGGCGCAGAGCATGATAAATTCCCGCACACCTATCCAGACCCAAGAACTGACCCACAACCAGGATTAGAGAACAAATACTAAAGAGATTATTCCATGCAAGGCTTCCACGAGAAAAACAACGTCCTGCACGTTGATAATATCCCCCTGAGCGATATTGCAAAAGATTACGGAACTCCCGCTTACGTCTATAGTGCATCCGTAATCCGCGCCCAATATCAGGCCCTCAGCAATGCCATGAAAAAGGCAATCCCCGCAGACCGCCAACCTTTGCTGTGTTACGCTTGCAAAGCAAATTCAAATATCGCCATTCTAAAACTCCTGCACTCACTTGGCTCTGGTCTTGAAATCGTATCCGAGGGTGAGCTATATCGCGGTATAAAAGCGGGCTTCACAGGCAATCAAATCATCTCCACAAGCTATGGCAAGAATGAGCAAGAAATCAAAGCCTGCCTAGAGGCCGATATCTTGCAATTCAATATCGAAGCACCAGAAGAACTTGATAATATAAACAAGCACGCCACCACTATGAATAAAACAGCCGAAATCGTATTTCGTCTAAACCCCAATATCCAAGGCGGCGGCCACAGCAAAATCAACACAGGCCGTAAGGAAGATAAATTCGGCAACACACATGAAGACATCATGCGCCTGTACGCACACGCCCAAACATTAGGAAACGTAAAGCCAGTCGGCATATCCATCCATATCGGATCACAAGTATCACAAGTTGAAAAATTCAAACCTGGCTTTGAAAAACTTGCGACTTTGGTCAAAGATTTACGCGCCGCAGGGCATAGCGTCACACATCTTGATATTGGCGGTGGCTTCCCAATTATTTACAACGATGAAAACCTGCTCGATCTGAATGCATACGCGGCGTGGGTCAATGACATCATCGTGCCGCTTGATACAAAAATCCAAATGGAACCTGGCCGTTATATGGTTGGAAATGCAGGAATTTTGCTCGCATCCGTACAATATGTGAAAACAACACCATCCCGTAACTTTATGGTGCTCGATGCCGGCATGAACGACCTCGTCCGCCCAACACTTTACGAGGCATATCACGGCATAAAGCCCGTGAACGGACATAATCGCGAAGAAGTTACCTATGATATTGTTGGCCCCATATGCGAAAGTGGTGACATATTCGCCAAAGACCGCACAACCAAAAAAGTGGGTAATGGGGACATTGTCGCAATAATGTCTGCGGGCGCATATGGGTTTTCTATGGCCTCAAATTACAACAGCCGCCCAATCCCCGCCGAAATCCTTGTCGATGGTGATAAGGTTGCGGTTATTGGTAAAACGCAAAGCCTTGACGACCTCGTCGCCCGTGAGGAAATCCCCGATTGGCTATAACCGCTCATCACAAATAAGATTGCGGGTAACTATAAAAAAATATGTGTTTCCGCGATAAAAATCGCTATTCTGTTTTCATGCTTGATCCGTATGAAAAACAAAACAGACCATATTTCGCAAAACTCGCGCGAAAGAAACGCGCAGCGTATAAGACATTATGGCTAGAAAAAATCATCCTTCATACATGGCGTCCATTTTTTTGGACGGTTCTTTTTTGTGGTTTATGGATGATATCCATCCCAGAATTCTTTGGCCGTACAATCGAAATTTTGACAGCTATTATATTTTTCACTGGCGTCATCATCCTTATAAAAAAGGATATATTCACCCTCACACCACCAAAACGCAAAGACATTGACCGCTTTCTAGAACGCAAAAGCGCCCTGCCCATCGGCACGATACGCGCAGTTCAAGATAAATTATCAAACCCACAAAAACACATCACACGAGATTTATGGAACGATGCCCAACACAAAATCCTGCACACTCTTAAACACCTAAAATCCCCCCATATTCGCGCACAGCTTTCCCGCGAAGATCCAACCGCGCTACGCTATCTCGCTATATTATTCTTCATATGCGGCATCATAATTTCGGGCAATACATGGCAATATAAAATCACAAATGGCATGTTCCCACTCTCTCCATCATTCACGATATCACAGGGCAAAAGCACAAATCTATGGGTCACTCCACCCGATTACACACAAATCCCCGCTACACAAATCAACACCAATAATAACGAAAAACTACAAATCCCCGAAGGTAGTAAAATTCGTATTCGCATGCATAATACACTGGGCGAGCTTCTCCCACCAACTCTCATCAATGGCGATCAAAAACATGCCATGGATTATATGGAAGGCGGACTTTACGGCATTGAAACAACAATCGCCAAAGGGAATACACTCGCCATAAAACAAGGTCTTATCTCCCGCGCTTCATGGAAATACGACTATATCATCGATACCCCTCCCGAAATCATGTTCGATTTACCACCAGCAACCAAGACCGAAGATACAGACGAAAACACAGAACCAGTAAAACAAGAACCATACAAAATAATTGAAAAAGGGCAAATAAGTTTTCCCCTCATCGTAAAAGATAATTACGGGGTCAAAGACCTGAAAATGGTGATGAATATTGATAAAATTGAAGGGCATATCCCCCTTGGTGACCCCACCGAGGAAACACGCCTCGTAATGTCACAACCCAATAACGCATTTAAAATCATCCCCGTTTATGACATGACATGGCACAGTTGGGCGGGACTTCCCGTGACCTTCGAATACACCGCGATTGATCATAAGGGGCAAACCGCCACACTTGAAAAAATCCATCTCACATTACCAGAGCGCACATTCAAGCACCCCATGGCGCAAAGCCTGATTTCCATGCGAAAGCGCCTCGCATGGGATTACGATGAAAGCTTTATGGACATCTCTCAAGACCTGCAAACACTCCTCAGCGCGCCTAATTACTTCCAACATGATAAAGGTATCTTCTTGGCAATAAGAACGGCAAGCTCACGCCTGCATTACACCGATAACGCGCGACAGCCAGAGCGCATAAAGGCTGCAAAGGCGGTGATATCACTGCTTTGGGATATTGCCATCACCATCGAAGACGGGAATCTATCCCTCGCCATGCGAGAGCTTCGCGATGCCCGCCGCGCCCTCGAAAACGCCCTGCGTGATTCCAACTCCTCCGAAGACGAAATATCACGCTTGATGGATAATTTACGTGAAAAAATGCAACAATACTTCATGGAAATGCAGCGCGACCTCCAAAAACGCATGGCACAGGGAGAAGAAATCCCCATGCTCTCCCCCGAAGATTACGGGCAAATGATCTCTCCCGATGCCATCTCCGAGCTTATGGCGGAAATTGAATCCGCTCTTCGTGAAGGAGATGAACAAAAAGCGCAAGAACTCATGAGCAAGCTCCAACGCATGATGGAAATGCTCGATCCGAATATGAGCGCACAAATGCCACAAGATATGCAAATGATGCAAGAAGGAATTAATGAGCTTCAAGAACTTATAGAGCGCCAACAATCCCTCATCGAACAAACCAAAAAACAGGCCGACGCGCAAATCCACAAAGAGCGTTTTGACGACCTCCCTCCCATTGATATGCCGAGCATCAAAAAAATGCTGGAAGATTTCGGTATAGACACCATACCACCAGCCCCAACAAATCCTGAACCACCACCAAAGGATGCAGCGCCGCAAAAAAACAAATTACCCAGCGCAAAAGAAAGCCAGACAGAGCAAGAAGCCCTACGATTCATCCTTGGGCAACTCATGCTTGACGCCGCCGAAAAAATTGAGGAAATCCCAGAAAAAATGGGTAAGGCAGAACAGGAAATGCGAGCCTCATCCGATAAACTTGGCAAAGATGACCCAAACGCATCCATCCCAAATCAGGAACAGGCCGTTGAATATCTGAAAGAAGCACAAGAGCAACTCAGCGAACAGCTCAAACAGCGCATGCAACAAATGATCGGCATAGGCCTTAGTGGTGCACCGACTGATGGGAATCGTGATCCACTTGGTCGTCCCCGTGATGTGGAATCGGATGTGAAGGTTCCTGATGAGAACCAGAAGAAGCGGGTGGATGAGATTCTTCGGACATTGCGTGATCGCTCTGGTGATCGTTCTCGTCCTGATGATGAGCTTGACTATCTTCGCCGCCTTCTGCAACAATTTTAAAATCATCAACCTCGTAGTCCATCACAAAACGTAAAACCACGCGGTAGGAATCACTTTGCGTAATGTGCACCCCCTCATGCCCCCCCTCGAAAGATAATTCCCCCTCCGCAGGTAGAATATCTTGCGAGGGTTCAATCAGCCACTCCTCAATAACAACATCATGTGAATCAAGCACACTGGCCAATATCTGTGGCACACTAAGCTCATCAGAGCCTAAATTCACAATTTTCCCCTGAACTTGAACCTGCCCACCATCAGTAGAGCTAACAACTTTATCAAATATAAGACCGTGCCCCGGGGTCTCCGCACTCATCCCAAACAACGCGTAAAACGCTTGCGTCGATGGATGATTTTGCATCATGCTGGAACTGTTTAAAAGCAAATAGAACAAAGTAATAAAGAATACAGCTGCGGCCGCAATATAGCTAAAAACACGTTTTTCACGACGCGCCTTATCTTCTAATCCCGCAGTAAAACCAGACGGACGAAACTCTTCTTCCGCATCACTGGCATCAGAAGAATCTACAACAGGCTCTTCAACAGGATCTTCTACCTCGGCAGGCTCACCAACATGCCCCGCTCCATCCTCTTCCGAAGAAATAACAATCTCTTCCTCTAAATTTTCAATCGCCCGATCAATTTCATCTGATTCTTCATAATTCTCAGGGCGCTGCATCCATGACTCACCACATGACGTACACTTAACCTTACGTCCTTTATCACCAAGAACATCTTTATCAACATAAAACTGTGCAATACAATTGGGACAATTTAAAATCATTACAATACGGTTCTTCTCATTCTCTCACAATTTTAGTACAAATACATTTGAAACTCTCCCGAATGGGATACGCAGGATATCTATATGTACCACAAAATAATAAATTTTTTGCCGATTTTTTTTGCATTTATATGCATAATATCATGGATAGGCACATCAATAGCCCAAACACAAGACGCCAACAACACCTGCGCGCCGATGAACAGAACGTGTATCCTTGAAGACATACAAACCGAAACTGCAAAAATCAAAAATCAATCATGGAAAGATCAAACCTATCGTGAGCTTGCAAAAACCTATGCTTTTGACGGATATTTTGACAAAGCCATAGGCATAATCCCCCTCATCCAAACCCCCGATACAAAGGCCATGACCATTCGCGGTATTGGCATGACGATTGCCGCGCAAGAACATAACAACGAATCCCATCACAATATGTTCACAACATTACGTGTGCAGGCCGAAAAGATAGAGCACCCCGCATCCTACGCCATCGCCCTTACATATATTGCCATGGCACAGGCCTTCGCGGGGGATAACGAAGGGGCATGGAAAACCGCCGCCGCCATGGAAAACGATGCTCTGCGTCATAAGGCTTACGGCGAAACTGCCGAAATCCAGGCCGAAAAGAGCGATTTTAAGTCCGCACGAATAAGTATTCAAAAAATCGAAAGCGAAGCCTATCGCAACAAAGCCTATAGCATCGTCTCTGGCCTTCTCGCCGATAATGCCCTTTATGAAGACGCATACAGCGCCGCCATTTCAATAACAAATCCATATAAAAAAGCGAGCGCCTTACAATATATATTGGACGCGGAAAAACCACGGGACGTAAAACATTGATTAAATTCAAAAAAGTAGGATTTCAATACAGCAAAAACGGGGAGCACATCCTACGTGATGTGGATTTTGAGCTCAAATCAGGATCCTATCATTTCCTCTCTGGCCCAAGCGGATCGGGGAAAACGTCACTGATGAGCCTAATATATCTGGGAAAAATGCCAACAATGGGACAAATCACAATGTTCGGCAAGAACACCAACGAATTACAACGTGAAGACTTTTTCGAACTGCGCCAAAAAATCGGGATTGTGTTTCAGGACTTCCGTTTACTCAATCACCTCTCAACATTCGACAATGTCGCCCTTCCTCTGCGAATCATGAATCGCCCAGAAAAAGAAATAAACAGCCACGTTGACGAGTTGCTGGATTGGGTCGGGTTGGGAAACCATAAAAACAACCTCCCCCCAACACTTTCAGGGGGGCAACAACAACGCGTAGCCATCGCCCGCGCCGTCATCGGGCAACCTGATATTTTGCTCGCCGATGAGCCAACAGGAAACCTTGATGATGAAATTGGCTTCCGATTAATGGGGCTGTTCGAGCAACTCAACCGCATGGGCACAACCATCGTTATAGCAACACATAACCCACAAATCATCGAACAATTCGGCCATCCCTGCCTGACATTACAAGGTGGCGGTGTGCATATTCCGCCTACACAGAAATCATCAAAGGCAAGGATTCGCCATGTCTTTTAAAAAGCTGATACCCCCTTTAAAAACTGCCAGCGCCCAAATATGTGCCCCGATTCTTAAAACAAAAACCGGTAAGAAAATTTACGAATCTCTCGGCTTTCGTGACTATGATATGCCACTGGAAAAAAGCGAGGATTCCAGGTTTTTAATCCTTCTCATTGCACTAATGAGCTTCCTCGCTGTCCTCGCAGGAAGCGGCACATTCGCCCTGAACGCGATGTCCACGCGCTGGTCATCTGGCCTTGAAAACAAAATAACGATTGAAATCCCCGTTGAGACAAAAGACGGACACCTATTGTCCAGCGACACCGTTAAAGAAGAAACCCTAAACATCGCAAAAGCTCTTAAAGAAAACCCAAATATCAAGTCATCCACCGTGATGAGTGCAGAAGAAATACAAGATCTCATTTCCCCATGGATTGGCAGCGATCTAAAACTCAACGACATTCCCCTTCCCGGCCTCATCGCCGTAGAGCTTAATAAATCAAACCCTGAGATTTTGGATAACCTAAAAAAAACCATAAGCGAGACATCCCCATATGCTAATTTAGAAACCCATCATGAATGGCTTACCGATTTAATCAACTTCACCAAAGCCCTAAAAACCCTCGCGCTATTCATTACCTTCACGATAACAATAACAACATTAATTGCCATCATCGCAGGAATTCGCGCACGCCTAACCATTCATAAGAAAGAGGTCGAACTTCTACACTCCATGGGTGCAAGCGATATCTACATTGCACGGCAATTCCAACGCCACGCGATGATCATCGGCTTTCAAGGCGCCGCTTTAGGAACAGTAATCGGCCTAATCATAACATTCATCATCATATCCATATCCGCCCATTCCGAAACATCCCTGATCCCAACAATAACAATCAGCACGCAAGCCATAACCATGCTTTGCATTATACCATTTATTGCGACATTGTTATCCGCTGCGACCGCACGCATTACAGTCTTGCGTTCACTATCTAAGATGCCGTAAAAGAAGACGTGATGATAAAAAAAGTTATTTTCAAGCTACTGTTTTTAATTGCCCTTATCTGGATCACTGGATATGGCCTTTTCGTTCTGGGCGTATTAAATAAGAAGCCCGATACAAACATTGAAAATGCACAAGCCATTATTGTCCTGACTGGTGGCAATAACCGCATCCACACGGGGCAAGATCTTCTGCACCAAGGCCAAGCCAATAAACTATTCATCACAGGGGTAAATGCAACCGTCACAGATAAAGACATCGATAATTTATGGAGTGGCAACCACCCCCTGCCTTGCTGCACCGAACTAGGGCATAGCGCCACAACAACCCGCGAAAACGCGAGAGAAACAAAAGAGTGGGTCGAAAAAAACAATATCAACACCATTATATTGGTAACATCCGATTACCATATGGATCGTGCATTACAGGAATACACCCACACAATACCAGCCCTAAAAATATACAAACATCCCGTGCGAGAGCAAAAACACTCTCCACAGCAACCGCAATTTTGGAAACTTACATTCAGTGAATACAATAAGCTCATTTTCCGTAAGATTATCCTGACCCTTGCCAAGCAAGGATAGCTCAAAATGCCCGATTACTTTATTCGCTCCACCATTTTCAACTTATGCTTTTATGCGCTAACCGCCATAAGCTGCATATGCCTTTTGCCTACATTAATTTTACCACGCACTACATATCTCGGTGTTGTATATGGCTTTGTTCATACCACGGCCTTCCTTGAAAAATATATATTAGGGCTAACTTACGAAATTCGCGGCAAGGAAAATCTACCCACGGAAGGTGCGTATATCATCGCGGCAAAACATCAATCCGCTTACGAGACATTCAAACTCCATATCCTATTCAAAGACCCTTCGATTGTTTTGAAAAAGGAGCTCCTCAAAATCCCGCTTTGGGGCAAATATCTTGAAAAAAGCGATGTCATCGCCATAGATCGCTCCTCACCAAAACTTGCTATTAAATCACTTCAAGACGGAGCAAAACATGTGACCGCCCAAAACAGGCCAATCATAATATTCCCGCAAGGAACCCGCGTTTCAATCAACACAACGGCAAAGGAAAAACCCTATAAAATTGGCCTTATGCGTATTCAAGAGGCCACAAATCTGCCCATCATCCCAATGGCGCTAAACACCGGATATTTCCAACCAAAACATAAATGGTGCAAAAAACCAGGCCGCGTCGTGTTTGAATTCCTAAAACCAATCCCCGCAAACAGCGACAAAGACGCATCCGCCACATTGAAAGTTATTGAAATGAAAACCGAAGAAGCCACCGCAAAACTTTTAGAAGAAGCAAAAACAAACGCAAAGAAACCCAAACTGGCAACATACATTCTTTGGATTATCATCGCCGCCGCCCTGATATGGAGCGCAAATTGGTTTGTCGCCGCGCATCTGGTTCAAAAATCAGTGACCAATTTTCTTGATGAATTAAAATCAAACCCCATCCTGACAAGTCATGCCATTACCGAACCGACGCTCACGGGGTTTCCATTTAAAATCAGGCTGGATTTTCCACCGCAAAAGCTAAGCACTGAACGTGAAAACATTCAAATCAATTCAATTTCCGCGCAGAGCCCTCCATTCATGGGAATGCCGATTAACATCAAAACGGGCGAAATCACCCTCGGCATGGCGCATTGGAAACAGGAACTTTTATTCGAATCCCTCAATGCCGAAATAATATTTAAAAATGATATCCTAATGGTATCAAACAGCCGCCTGAACGCGGGCGAAACTTACGCTAGCATACACGGAACAACCGACTTTAATAACAAATATCCAGACATAAATTTCGACCTGACATTGGTGAAATTCGAACCATTCCTTGCCTTATTGGTGATTAACCGCATCGTAAAAGAAAAACCCGCCCTGTTCGCGGGCATAGCTCTAACAGCAATAGAAAAAGACGGCGCCGTCAACACCACGATCACGAACCAAGACAATAAAATATATCTTGGTCCGATCAAAGTTTTAGAGCTACCAAAAACACATACAGAATAAGAAACGAAGAAAACCCACATTTACAGGCCAAAAGCAGATAAATGGTGTACGACTTACGCCTGCCCCTGATCTATAATCGCCTTGCGGATTGCCCGTGTATCGTTAAATTTTTGATAAAGATAATCCCCGTCACCCTTTCGGATAGCACGCTGCATCGCTGATAAATCCTCATTCAAGCGACCAAGAACCTCTAACACGGCGTCCTTATTGTTCAAAAACACGTCCCGCCACATCACAGGGTCAGAAGATGCAATTCTAGTAAAATCACGAAAACCAGAGGCCGAAAACTTTATCACCTCAGATTTGATGTCATCTTCAAGATCATTGGCCGTACCAACAATCGTATAAGCAATCAAATGCGGTAAATGTGAGGTAATCCCAAGCACGAGGTCGTGATGGTGTGCATCCATAATCTCCACGCGAGATCCGCACGCTTCCCAAAGCTTTGTAATAACCTCAACCGATTTAATACTGGTTTCTGGCAATGGCGTTAAAATGCACCAGCGACCATCAAATAACTCTAAGAAACCAGATTCTGGGCCTGAAAACTCTGTACCTGCAATCGGGTGAGCCGGCACAATTTCAATTCCGGAACAGAAAAACGGCTTTATCGCATCAATCACCGAAACCTTGACCGATCCAACATCTGAAACAATCGCACCCGCTTTTAAATTCGGCCCAATAAGTTGCGCCACCATCCCCATCGCGCCCACAGGCACGCACAAAACAACAACATCAGCGCCCTCAACGCTGCGCGCTAAATCATCTGTAACGTAATCTGCAATACCAAGATCCACGACCTTTTTACAAACATCTTCATTCACATCCGCCGCGACAAGACTGTGTGCAAGTTTCTTTTCCATGATGTTTCTGGCAATAGATGAGCCAATCAACCCCATGCCAATTATTGTGATTTTATCAATCATATTCATTCTCTTTATATTAAATTTTCTTTGAAGGTTTTAAGCTGCGCTCTCTTTAGCACAATGTGTATCTCTAATATCCGGCACCACCGGATACCCACCCAAAACCTGAAGAGCATAACACTTGCCATCAAATGCCTTATTCAAAGAAGACAGCTCTAAATCATCATCTAGCCAGTACCCAAGAACCTCAAGCAAATGTGCTTTATGAGCATTTGCTTGATTTTCATTGGTTTCACTATAAATATTCACAAGTTTTAGTCCCGCTTGTTCCGCGCAAGCCAAAATACGTGCACGACTAACATCAGAACCAAGCTCCAAACCAACAAAAGTCACATCATCATCAGATGGTAAAAATTCGATATCAGAAATAACAAGAGCACGTTCAAACGAATCTACATCATCTTTTTTATTTTTTCCGTATGGCAACGCACAAATAATAGACAAACGCCCATCACTTTGTTGGTTTAAAAAGTGCTTCCACCATGGCTGCTCTTCACCAAGCTCTGGCCAAGGAAGAACTGCGAAACAATCACCATACTCCTGCACTTCGGACAATGCATTCGCCGTACCAGACACCTTTTTCATCGGAATAGAGCTGCCAAAATAATCCTTCGCAACATCCCAATATGGATTCGACTTTTCAGACGACGCGACAACGACGCTAAACCCTGTTTGCAACAAAGCCACAGAGCTAACCAACTCCCGCCAAATACGAACAATCGTCATTCGTGGTAAAGTCCCATGGTGACGGTTGAGCAAGCGACGCATCATACGCGCCTCACGCGCGGGCTGAACAATTTGAAGGCCATCCTTCTTCTTCGCCGCCGCCACAGATGAAACAAGCGAAGCACGCTGCATCAATAAATCATGCACCTGATTATCTATAGAATCGATTTGCTCGCGAATTTCACCTAATGCTTTTGACATTATCGTATTTTTATCCCAATCTAAGTAAGCATTTTTTGTACAATGCCAAAGCAAATAAATCAACGGATTTAAACGCCATGCCTTTAGTTGCCTATAAAGATTTACCCACATTTAAACGCCTAAAAGAAGAGGGGCGAACCATCTTGCCGCCCGAACGCGCAAAAACGCAGGATATCCGTGAAATGCATATTGGCCTGCTTAATATGATGCCCGACGCGGCGTTACAGGCGACCGAGCGCCAATTCTTTCGCCTTGTTGGTGAAAGCAACCAAATCGCACAGCTTTATATCCACCCATTCACCCTCCCACAATTAGAGCGCAGCAAAGAAACCAAAGCATATATAGATAAATATTACGAATCATTCGACGATATAAAAACGCAAGGCCTGGACGCATTAATAATAACAGGTGCAAATGTCGAAAACACGGAACTAGAACAAAACGCATTCTGGAACCCATTAAAAGAAGTGATGGAATGGTCATGGAATAATGTGACATCAACCATGTGTTCTTGCCTTGCAACACACGCCATCATGCAATCAAAATATCTTCAAAAACGAAAAACCTTTGAAAATGGAAAATTATGGGGTGTTTACCGCCACCGTGTTATGGACAGAAAACATTTGCTCGTTCGAAACATGAACACCGTTTTCGACGTCCCCCATTCAAGGTTTAACAACATATCACCCGAACAATTCAACGCCGCCGGGATGAAAACCCTTATAGCAAGCAAAGACGCAGGCACACATATAGCCGTCAGTCAGGATGGCTTTCGCCTGATTTGCATGCAAGGTCATCCCGAATATGATACGATAAGCTTGCTCAAAGAATATTTACGGGAAATTAAACGATACAAATCCGGTGAGCGAAACACCCCTCCGCCCCTACCCACCAATTATTTCAAACCCGAAATGATTAAGCGCATAATGAATTTTTCCCTCGAAGATGTAAGCGACTCACAATTAGATAATCTAAATAAGGAACTTTCCGAAACTCTGGAAAACACATGGACAGACAGCGCCCGCAGCATCATCGCAAGCTGGATTGGCCTTGTATACCAAATCACAAATGCAGACCGCAAAAAACAATTCATGAATGGCGTTAATCCAAATAATCCACTTGATGGCCTGTTTTAATGCGATACGACTTTAATGACGTTGGCACAGGCTTTCCCGCCAATATCCCCTTGGTTTTCTCAAACACAGCAGACCCCGACCCCGTATTATCAATCTTCGCATAAACCTGCTTACTGCATTCAATAATATGAACCCCCGCAACAAAGGGAAAAACCTTATGCCCAATGCGTTCAATCACATTGGCGAAACGCATCATCACAGGTGAATCGGGCAATGGTGGAACAAACAACGCACTTTCATAATGTTCTGGCACCAATAAATTATCACGCAAACAGAATAAAGCCTGCGCCATTGTAAACGGATGCCCCCGTCCAAATGGCAACAAATCTGCCCGTGCCCAGAATCCAACCCGATTTGGCACAATAATCAACACCCGACCATTCGGCTTCAAAACACGCCAAATTTCGCGCAGAGAATCCTTTAAATGATCACAACACTCCAAATGATGGACAAGCAATGCACGATCAATAGAAACATTTTCAATCGGCATACGTGATTCTCGACAAGTCATCACAAGGTTTTTCGAATTTTTAGGCCATGCACGAACACCTTGACGCTCTGGCATCATCGCAATAACGCGCTCCGCTTTCCCAAGATAAGGCGCAAGATAAGGAACGCTATAACCACAACCAAGAACACGGTAATCATGTAAATCAGGCCACAATTTTTCAACACGCCGCGCCAAGATCGATTGAACAACTTTGCCAATCTCACTATCGTAAAACGTCTCTAACTCTTGAATCGAATTATACATGTAAAAATTATACTATAAATGGTCACGTAATTGGTAAATAAGCGGTATATCCGCCGCAGGCATAGGGTAATCATACATATCCGCAGGCTTAACCCATTCAAATTTTTGCCCCTCCATCGGCTTTACTTCACCGCGCCAAACACGACACACAAAAAGCGGCATCAAAAGATGAAAACGATCATAAGCATGAGACGCAAAACCAATCGGTGAAAAGCAACACTCCCGTGTCTCAATCCCAAGCTCCTCTTCAAGCTCTCGCATAAGTGCAAATTCGGGGCTCTCCCCCTCATCAACCTTCCCACCTGGAAACTCCCACAACCCCGCCATAGGTTTGCCTTCTGGACGCTGCGCCAGCAATACACGCCCCTGATCATCAATCAATGCAGCCGCAGCAACAAGAACAATAGGCAAACCAGATGGTTTATCAGGCCGTGGCAATTTTAATGCCTCCGCACAATTCATTTTCTCCATCATCAAAAAAACCTCCTGACAAAATTAAAGCCGTGACAAAATCCCACGGCTTTAATATCAAACTAAATTATAAAAACCTTACTCCGCAGCAGGTGCTTCTTCCGCACTAGAATCTTCAGCAGCTTCATCAAGAAGACCATCCGTCCCCACAGAAACTTCACCGCCAGAAGCAGGGGAAATCTCTTCATCTAAAAGAGGTTTACCATTAACGTCAAAACGCTCTATCTTTGTATCTTCCTTCCACTTCGAAAGAACCTCTTCATATACAACACGGCGCAAATTTTGCTCAATAACAGGCCTCATTTGCTCGTAAGAATCTGCAGGACGCTGACGTTTTTCATCAACACGAATCACATGAAAACCATAAGCAGATTTCACAGGCTTTTTCGTATAGCTACCAACTTCAATAGAAAAGGCAGCTTCAGCAAACTCTGGGACAACCTCAGACTTCGTAAAAAAACCGAGGTCTCCACCATTCTGACCTGATCCATCCAAAGAATTATCCTTCGCCAAATCTTCAAAAGATTCGCCTTTTCCAAGCTTCTTAATCAAGTCGTTAGCAACCTTTTCTTCACCAACAAGAATATGAGATGCACGCACCTCTTCCTCGGGTTGATAAGCAGCCAAATAAGCATCATATTCTGCCTTCACACGCGCCTCATCCATATTTTCAGCCAAAGTGTTTTCCAAAAACTTCGTACGAATGATTTGCTCCTTAACCTTCGCAAGTTGCTTTTTGACGTCCGTATCACGCTCAAGACCAGCTTTAGATGCTTTCTTATCGATCACCTCATTATTAATCATTTGCTCAACAACCATCGGAAAAAGCTGTTCAGGAGGCATTTGACGCAATTGCGCAGGAACAGTGTTCATCAAATCTATTGCATCTTGACGACGAAACTCTTTCCCATCAATCTTCGCAATCACTGGGTTTTCCGCTACGCTTGATGCATCGGCATCACCACCGTCAACAGAAGCTGCCTCAAGCTCACCACTTTTGTCCATCCCTGGGATTTTCATACCATTTTGCGACATATAGAAGAAAACACCTGCACCAGCAACGAGCAGTACAATCAACGTAATAACAAGTGCATTACCGCACTCTTTAATATTTTTATTTAGGTTAGCCATTTGTATCCTCTAACTCTTTGATAAATTCATGAATAAAAAGAACCCTAACGAAAGCATTCACGGTTTTCAATACATATTATATAACCTACCCACAAGCTTTATAACGCACGTGTTGACGTTTGGCGTTTTGAGTCTTATACCATGACAACCCACTTTAGTTTTATGGAGAGTTTATGGTACTCGCGCTCGCTACAAAAATTTTTGGTTCATCTAATGACCGTGCTCTAAAAACCTATCACAAGCAGATTGAGGGCGTGAACGTCCTTGAGCCAAACTATGAGAAAATGAGTGATGAGGAGCTAAAGAATCAAACGAATCTATTCCGCACTCGCCTTGAAAAAGGTGAATCTCTCGACAACATGAAATACGAAGCCTTCGCCGTCGTTCGCGAAGCCGCCAAAAGAACACTTGGGCAACGCCATTACGATTCGCAGCTCATTGGCGGGCTTGTTCTCACCGATGGTAAAATTGCAGAAATGCGCACAGGTGAAGGGAAAACCCTTGTTGCCACGCTTGCCGTTTATCTGAATGCCTTATCGGGCAAAGGCGTGCATGTCGTCACCGTAAATGACTACCTCGCCGAACGTGACTCCGAATGGATGAGCGAAGTCTACTCCTTCCTGGGCATGACCACAGGATGCGTAACAGGTAAAATCAGCGAAGATAAACGCCGCGCCGCCTATGCATGCGACATCACATATGGCACAAACAACGAATTCGGCTTTGACTATCTACGCGATAATATGAAATTCAGCCTCGATCAAATGGTACAACGCCCGTTTAATTTCGCAATCGTTGATGAAGTCGATTCAATTTTAATCGACGAAGCCAGAACCCCGCTTATTATCTCTGGCCCATCAGAAGGCAATGCCGAATTATATATCGCCGTAGATAAAATCATCCCTCACCTTATTGATGCCGATTATGATTTAGAAGAAAAACACAAAAGCGTTGTCTTGACCGAAGATGGTCAAGAGCATGCCGAAAACCTTCTAAAAGAACATAACATCCTTCAAGAGGGTAGCATGTACGACATGCAAAACATCACCCTCGTCCACCATGTTAATCAGGCCTTGCGCGCACATAAATTATTTCAACCTGAAAAAGACTACATCGTTAAAGATGGTAAAGTGATTCTAATTGATGAATTCACAGGCCGTATGATGGATGGTCGCCGCCTCTCCGAAGGTCTCCACCAAGCTATCGAAGCAAAAGAAGGTGTGAACATTCAAAATGAAAATCAAACCCTCGCATCCATTACATTCCAAAATTACTTCCGCATGTACCCGAAACTATCTGGTATGACAGGTACAGCCATGACCGAGGCCGCAGAGTTTGACGAAATTTATAAACTCGGCGTTATCACAATCCCAACAAATCGTCCTGTTGCACGAATTGATTCAGACGATAAAATTTATAAATCATTACGCGAAAAAGAAGACGCCATCGCCGAGCTCGTCAAAGATTGCCAAAAACGAGGACAGCCTGTGTTGGTTGGGACAACATCTATTGATAAATCAGAAGTACTTTCCGCCGCCCTGAAAAAGGCAAAGGTAAAGCACCACGTTCTAAACGCCCGTCAACATGAACAAGAAGCCTATATCGTCGCACAAGCTGGTCAACCTGGTGCGGTCACCATCGCCACAAACATGGCAGGCCGTGGAACAGATATCAAACTTGGTGGTAACTTGGAAATGCGTACCGAACAAGAAATCCCCGAAACGGTTACAGGCGATAAGCGCGCAGCCGCCATAAATAAAATTGAAAAAGAAATTGAAGAAAACAAACAAAAAGTATTAGAAGCAGGCGGCCTTTACATCATCGGAACAGAGCGCCACGAATCCCGCCGCATCGACAACCAGCTCCGTGGTCGTTCGGGCCGTCAAGGTGACCCTGGTGCGTCCATTTTCTTCCTCTCCGTCGAAGATGACCTCATGCGCATTTTCGCAGGCCAGCAACTCGAAGGCCTCCTTGCCAATAAACGCATTGGCCTCGAAGAAGGCGAAGCGTTAGAGCATCCATGGATTTCAAAAATGCTTGAACGCGCACAAGGAAAAGTCGAACAACAAAACTTCGAAATGCGTAAGAATTTGTTAAAGTTCGATAACGTCATGAACGATCAGCGTAAAGAAATTTATGCCGAACGCCGCGAAGTTATGGAATCAGATAACCTTGAGGAAATGGTCAAGGATATGCGCCACGATGTCATCGAAGACATGGTGACGCGTTGCATCCCGCAAGGCTCATATGCAGATCAGTGGGATACAGAAACCCTTGAAACAGAAACAATGCGCCTTTTAAACATGCAACTTCCTATCAAAGATTGGGCAAAAGAAGAAGGCATCGCCGATGCGGAAATAATTGATAGGCTAATTGATAAGTCCGATAAGAAAATGGCAGAAAAAACCGCAAATATCGGCTCTGACATTTGGCGTCAAATTGAGAAATCAATCATGCTTCAAATGCTTGACCAACATTGGAAAGAGCATTTACTTAACCTTGATCACTTACGTCAAGGGATCAACCTGCGTGCATTCGGACAAAAAGACCCACTCAATGAGTATAAAACCGAAGCCTTCGCCATGTTCCAAGAAATGCTGGAGACCATGCGCGAAACCATCACACAAACACTATGCATGGTGGAATTCAACGTCGAAGAAGGCCGCGCCAGCTTAAGCTTTGGTGGAAATCAGCCCCCCCCTCCACAACAGCTAAGTGAAACACGTGCCGACCCAGCCTTAACGGGATCTGGCATAAAACAAAACCCAACACAGCCACAACAGCAGCAACAAAAACCAATAACAATAAAACACGCCGCATTTGATAAAAATGATCCATCAACATGGACAAAAACGCAGCGCAACGCACCCTGCCCCTGTGGTTCAGGTAAGAAATACAAGCAGTGTCATGGAAAAATCGGCGGATAAAACAAACAAGGCCATACAAACTGACATCGTCATTTTCGGCGCTGGTATAGCGGGGCTATGGACATTTCATCGCCTAAAAAAATTGGGCTATGATGTACTGCTTTTAGAGCGCGAGAGCATCGGATGCGGACAAACCATCGCATCACAAGGCATCATCCATTCAGGCCTAAAATTCTCCCTAGCAGGTAAAGTCAACAAACTCGCCCTTATCATAAGCAAAATGCCCGATATATGGCGCGCCGCGTTGCGTGGTAAAGGTGATGTTGATCTATCCACCGCCACCATCAACGCACAATCACAACAACTCCTCATCCCATCAGGCTTTATGGGTGGTTTAACAAAACTCGTGACCGAGCGCGCTCTGGGCAATAACGTCCATGCCATTGATAAAAAAAATTGGCCAGAAGACATCAAAAACGCTGGATTCAAAGGCTCTCTCATTTTTATGGATGAGCCTGTTCTGGATATCCCGTCTGTAATCCGCGCTTTGGCACAACCTTATCAGAGCTATATCAAAAAAATATCTAACGAAGAGGCCGAAAAACCATTCGGATTCCTTAAAAACCACAATATCCACGCGAAACAAATCATCTTCACAGGCGCAGCAAGCAATCAAATTATCGCGGAAGATTGCAAAGATAATAAAGGATTAGAAACTCAAAAACGTCCCCTTGTGCAAGGCATATTTAAAAATGCACCCTTTCCGCTTTGGGGGCATCTAGTTGGTAAGACGGATAAGCCCGTGGCCTCCATCACCACCCATAAAACAAAAGACGGCGAACTGGTATGGTATATCGGCGGCGGCGCGGCAGAACGCGCAAAAAACGCCCCTTCCAAAGATGTCTACAACGCCTGCATCAAGGCTTTCAAAACCTACCTACCCAATATAGACATAGATCAAATGCAGTGGAGTACACTGCCGATTGACCGTATAGAGGGAAAATCAAAAACCGAAAGCTGGATGCCCGACACCCCCACCATCCATCACGGTCAAAACGCGCTGTATTGCTGGCCGACAAAACTAACATTTGCCCCGCTCCTCAGTGATATGATTTTAAAAACTCTAAAGGAAAAAAACATAACCCCATCAAATATCCAAAACGATTTTTCTTTTTTAAATAATGCCAATTACACACAAACGCCATGGGACACCGCGCAATGGAAAAAATAAAGCTCGGCAAATCAGGATTAACAGTTTCCCGCCTTGGCCTTGGCACGGTCAAATTCGGTCGTAACCAAGGCGTAAAATACCCAAAGGGGTTTGAACTTCCCGATGAGGAATCTCTCGCCGAAATTTTAACCATCGCAAAATCCCTCGGCATGAATATGCTCGACACCGCGCCCTCTTACGGCACAAGCGAGGAACGGCTCGGGCGATTGCTAAAAGGGCAACGCGAAGACTGGGCCATCATCGGTAAGGCGGGTGAAGAATTTGAAAACGGAGAATCAACTTATATCTTCACCCCCGATCATTTCGAAATATCATTAAAGCGCAGCCTAAAACGCCTCAACACAAATTACATCGACGCCCTGCTCATCCATTCTGACGGCTCGGATATGGACATCCTGCAAAATGATGCTCTCATCCGTAAAATGCACGACTTCAAAGATCAAGGGCTGGTCAAATCCATCGGCGCATCCACAAAAACCGCACAAGGAGGAGTAAAATGCTTGGAGCTTATGGATATATGCATGGCCATGTACACACAAGATTACACAGACGAAAAACCCGTCCTTGATTACGCCGCAAAACATAATAAAGGCATCATATTGAAAAAAATATTATCCAGTGGGCATAACACCAATATTAATGACGCAATGAAATTTGCTCTTAATCACCCGTGCAAACCCGCCGCTATCATCGGCACAGTCAACCCAGCCCACCTAAAACAAAACATTCAGACATTAAAAAAGATATCAAACCAATAATTTGACAATCGCCCCCAAAATTAATTATTATCCCACAAATTTAAAAGAACACATGAGCGCGCAAGGTGGCTATCAAAAAAAACGGCATTATAATTGAAAAAACAAATTACAATAAAAACGATCCCCAAGGAAGAATGCCTGTCTTAAGCAAAATTTTAGGCGCAACACCGTCACAAACAGCCAATGCCGCAGCAAAAAAATATATAGCAAACCATTTTAATGAATTACAAGATAAAGGCTTCGCGGATCCACAATACATACTCTTCACAGATGCTACGCAACAATTCAAATTCGCAGTATACGATTCTCAAAAAAATAATGAGTTCGAGATCCCCGCAATGATCGATGAAGAAATAAACATCATCATATCCAGCGAATTAGACTGAATAATCACTTACTATCTCTTTTGGCTCTTTAACTCGAACAAGCGTAATTTGGTTGCGTTGTTTTCGTACAACATCCATTTGAAAACCATGATAACGAAATGACTGCCCGATATCAGGAACCATCTGTGACTCATACAAAATAAGCCCCGCAAGTGTCGAATAATCACCATCAGGCAACCCCCAATCAAATTCACGATTCAAATCACGGATAGTTACCGATCCATCAACGACATATGAACCATTCGGCAATCGGCGCACACCTTGCATCGCTTCATCATGCTCATCATCAATCTCACCAACGATTTCCTCAAGAATATCCTCAAGCGTAACAATCCCCATGAACGAGCCATATTCATCCACGACAAGCGCAAAATGCTCTTTCCTTTCTCTAAATGCCTGAAGCTGATCATATAAGTTTGTCGTTTCAGGAATAAACCAAGGCTCCATCGTCACGCGCGTAAGATCAATATTTGAAATTTCACCACCAACATCCATCAATTCACGTAAAAATTGCTTCGCATGAATAATCCCTACAATATTATCTGGGTTATCAATCCAAAGCGGAATACGTGTATAAGGCGAGTTCAGCACCTCATCCGCAATCCGCTCAACGGGCTGCTCTGCATTAATCATCGTTACATTTTTGCGGTGAATAATAATATCCTCGATATCAACCTCAGCCAAATCAAGAATAGAACGCAGCATCGCGCGCTGCTCTTGTACCTTTTGCTCTGCCCCGTCATGCATATCAATAACACCACGCAGCAATTCAAGATGAGATCCACCAGACACTCTTGAGATATCAACCCCAAACACTTTCAAAACCTGACGAACAATCCATGTAACCGCCTGCGTTATCGGCGCGAAAATCAAAATCACAAAACGAATAACCGGCGCAATACGCATCGCCATGCTCTCGGCGTTATGAAAAGCGTAAGTTTTAGGAAGAACCTCAGCAAAAATCAAAACCAACAATGTCATGATAAGCGTCGCATAGACAACGCCAACCTCGCCAAATAACTCCATTAAAACACTTGTAGCCAACGCAGACGCCAAAATATTGACAAGGTTATTACCAAGCAACAAAGCTCCAATCATTTTATCTTTCTTCTCACGGATACGATTCACAAGCGCCGCACGCTTATTCCCCTCTTTCTCTCGTGAAAGAAGGCGCACACGTGACGCTGCGGTGAGTGCAGTCTCAGACCCCGAAAAGAACCCTGATAATATCATCAATACAATAATTGCACCGATAGAAAAATATAGCTCCATGCTTTTATTTACCTTCCAAAGAATTAACCAAAACCGCGCGCACCAAATCTTCTGGCACATCTTTCGACACAAAAGCCGAACCAATATGATTTACAACAATAAACACCATCGTATCATCCATCGATTTTTTATCTTTACGCATCGTGGCAATTAATTCATCTGGTGAAGCCGTAATCGCACGCGCATCCACAGGCAAACCCATTTTCCTAAAATGCTCTCTCACATGCGCCAAATCATCCTCAGGGCATAACCCCATACGTACAGATAAATCAAACGCCATCACCGTGCCAATGGAAACCCCCTCACCATGCAGCAATGACCCATCATATCCTGCCGCTGCCTCCAACGCATGTCCGAATGTATGCCCTAAATTCAGCAAAGCACGCCGCCCGCCTTCGCGCTCATCCTCCTCCACAACCTTGGCCTTGGCCTTACAACTCGTCTCTATAGCATAAGCCACCGCGTCATGATCAAGGTTAATAACATCCCCGCCATTCTCATCAAGCCAATCAAAAAATGGTTTATCCGCGATCAAACCATACTTAACAACCTCCGCGTAACCCGCCAAAACTTCACGCCGTGGCAAAGTTTTCAAACTATCAATATCAATAACAACAGATATAGGTTGATAAAACGCCCCCACCAAATTCTTACCATGCGCCGTGTTAATCCCTGTCTTTCCACCAACCGAACTATCCACCTGTGATAACAACGTCGTCGGCACCTGAACAAAGGGAACCCCGCGCATAATACTGGCCGCGGCAAACCCTGCCAAATCACCAATGACACCGCCACCAACGGCAACCACCAATGAATTACGATGAATATTATGAGATAGCATCCAATCATGCACATGAATCAGGTGATCGTATGATTTTGTCTTTTCACCAAATGGCAGGCTCAATACATCACACCAACTCGCGCCAGAATCACGCAAGGCATCGCGAACGCGCCCCGCATACGGCGTAACATTTTCATCTGTAACGATAAATACTTTCCGCCCCTGAACGCTGTCAGGAATATGGCTGTGGATCTGATCAATCAAACCCGCTCCAATAGAAATATCATAGCTTCGATCACCAAGGCTAATATGTACTGTATTGATTTTCATGACTTTATTCTTTTGTTTTCAGTGATGCTTTTTATCACATAAATTTGTTCAACGCCTGCATAATTTTATCAACCGTATCTTCGGCCGAACAATCCTCATTCAAAATATGAATATCAGCCTGGGCATAAAACGGCTCACGCATTTTCATCAACCCCTCTAATTTAGATTTCGGATCACCACATTGAAGCAAAGGACGGTTCTTATCATTAATAACGCGTGGAATGATTTTTTCAACAGACGTCTGAAGCCAAATGGAAACGGATCTATCTTTAATTCCGTCTAAAACCCTTGGCGTAATAACCGCACCACCACCCGTAGAAATCACAGAATGCTGACTTTGCAACAGCGCCGAAATAACATCGGCCTCAATCTCGCGAAACGCACTCTCTCCATCTGCAGAAAAAACATCACCGATTGATCGCCCTTGCTGCTCTTCTATGATTTTATCCGCATCAAAAAACGGGGTACCTAAACGCGTCGCTAAAAGCCGCCCAACACGGCTCTTACCACTCCCCATCATACCGACAAGAACAATCGGCCTTGTAAGTTCTTTACTCATTTAACACGCAATCACTTTCAAAAATCATAATGTTTTGCTATAGATACATACCCTATTTAAACATGAATGAATAACAACACAAGACGAAGCAACGAGCCATGTCCTTTATATTCAAAATTCTATTCGCCGCCCTTGTTTTTATCATTGTTGGCACAGTGACATTTATCGCCATAAAAGATGTTTCTGTCCCACAAGATACCGTAACCAAAGAAATTTCCGCAACCGAGGCAATAAAATGAAAAACACCCTTTGCACACTTGTGATTTTAATCGGTATAATCGCGCCTATTCAAAACGCCCACACGCAAGAGCTACCCACATATGAAGGCAACGGCCTTTATAATGCGGGGGATACAAAAAACCTTGGCGCAGGAATATATCATCAGGCCAAAAGATCACAAATCGCAACCCTAATCAAAAGCACGAATAAAACAGGCTGGGTCGCATTAGACGTCTTAACTACCAACCTTCTTTTAACAAGCGCCGACCTATCAACACTACAAAACGACATTCAATCAACAAACGGCAGCGACCTATTCACCCTCCGACTTGAAAAGTTATTACATTGGGGACAGCATAAAAAAGCATATGCGCTTTACAGCACCATAAAAGACGGCGCGCAAAACCAACGCACGGCCAAGGCAGGCATGATTGCTCTATTGTTCAATGGCGAACGCGGAAAAGCGTGCCTGGAAATTAAAACACTATTCCCGCAATTTAAAGATGATATCTTCTGGCAAGAAATGAATGCCTATTGCACATTAAGTCATTCAACAGAACGCACAGGGGCACAATGGGATATTTTAATCTCATCCGACAATAAAATTATTACGGATTTACTAACAAATAAAAATTTCAAAACCCCATATAATCCAGAAACATTCAATGAATTATCTCTCATAGAACAAGCTCTGCTCACAGCACATAACGCTATCGATATTTCTTCGTTAGAAATTAGTGAATACAGAAGAATTCACTCCAATAATATTCTCCCGATCCTGCAAAACACTAATTTGTCTGATGATCAACGCGTCACATTATATGGGCTAGCCGCTCTTAACGGATTAATTGACGAGGGCAACCTAACCAATATCTATGAAAACACTAACAAAGATGCACAAAGCGGACTTTCACAAATCGCCAAAATTCTAGACGATATTGACGGGGCAATAATCCCCGCCAGCCGCCGCACAAAAATCGAACAAGCATTTAAACTAGCAAACACCTACGGCGATGGCATCTTATTACCATTCTTAAACGAAATATCAAAAATTGATGCGGACGACTTAAACCTAGGGCACGTAGAGCGCGCAATACGTTTATTTATGCTCACCAACACACTCCCACCCTCAGAATGGATTAGCGATTTAGCTTCCATAGACACAGATGATTTAGAGAAAAAAAAGCTTATTGAAAAATTAGTTTTCTCAATAAACACACTATCAAAACCTGTTGATAAAAATGAAATTAAGGCTTCACAAAAAATCATAACTCCTTACTTACTATCCGATGCTTTTGCTAATGGCTTAAACATTATTATAGAAAATATTGACAGCACAGAAAATAACAGCGATAAAGTCTTCAATATTTATGAAAATGGTTTTGACTTGGCCGCTAAGAAAAGCTATACCATGCCTCCGCTTGTTATTATCGATGAGCTAACACGGTCGAGTAAAAATCAACACATTGCACAAACTGTATTGCTGGCGGCAATTATAGCCAATAATACCACCAACCGTGATGTGCACTTAGAAACATTAGGGCATATAACAACTGCCCTAACACATTCGGGCTTTGAGGTTGAAGCTCGTAAAATTTTGGCGCAAGCCATATTAGAAAATTAACATTTGTAAGGAGAACGCCTCATGGCTAGACCAGGACGCCCAGCAATGCCAAAACCAGAACTCAACCCACTTGTTGATTCTTTCCTCGACATGCTGACCACAGAGCGCGGTGCAGCCCTCAATACACGCCAAGCATATTGGCGCGACCTTGCGGATGTAACACAATATTTACGCAATGAAAAAAATGCAGATGTTGATGTCGCAACGACAGATCAAATTAAAGCTTATTTGAAAGATTTGAGCGAAAAAGCGAATACAAAAGGCACAAATAGCAGCAAAATCGCGGTACGCACCATTGCACGCCGACTTTCTGCATTACGCCAATTCTACCGTTTCCTTGTATCCGAAGGTGTTCGTGAAGATGAACCAACATCAACAATCGAAAGCCCGAAACAAGGAAAAACCCTTCCTAAAACATTAAGCGAAGACGAGGTAACACGCCTTATCGACACCGCTGGTAAAAAAGAAACAGCAGAGGGAAAACGTCTCGTTTGCCTGCTTGAAATGATTTATGCCACAGGTTTACGCGTATCAGAACTCGTTGGTCTTCCTATGTCTGCAATCGGAGAAAACAAAGAATTCCTTATTGTTGCAGGTAAAGCAGGACGTGAGCGCATGGTTCCACTTTCTGACCCTGCACAAAAATCACTACAAACATATCTTGATGCGCGCAGCAAACATACGGAAGACAAGTCAGAGAAAAACAAATGGCTCTTTCCTTCAAAAACATCTGGAAGTGGTCACCTAACACGCCAACGCTTTGCACAGCTTTTAAAAGATTTGGCAAAAGATGCGGAAATTGAAGAAGGCCGCGTTAGCCCACATGTTCTTCGTCACGCATTCGCTACACATCTTCTAAGCAATGGCGCAGACTTACGCTCAGTTCAGAAAATGCTCGGGCACGCAGATATTGCAACAACGCAAATCTATACCCATATCTTAGGCGAATCGATGCAAAAAACTGTTGAGGAAAAACACCCTCTTGCCAAAACAGGTACTGACAAAAACAAATAGCAACCAAACTATAAAGTGCAGCGGTTTTTTATAGTGCTGCACTTTTATATTGAAAGGCATGTTGACGTATGAGCCAGCTAGACTTTGAAAAACCTATCCTAGAGCTTGAAAGCAAAATTGCAGAACTTCGCAATGTAGACAGCGACGATGGAATAAATATCGCCGAAGAAGTTGCCCGCATGCAATCCAAAGCCGAGAAACTCCTAATTCAAACCTATGGAAAACTAAATCCAGCCCAAAAAGTGCAAGTTGCCCGCCACCCAAACCGCCCACATATGGTGGATTATCTTAAAAGCATGATCACTGATTTTTCACCGCTCGCAGGCGACCGCAATTTTGCAGAAGATCACGCCCTCATCGGTGGTCTAGGACGTTTTAATGGACGTCCATGCGTAATTCTAGGCCAAGAAAAAGGCCACGACACACAAAGCCGCGTCAAAAGAAATTTTGGTATGACGCGCCCCGAAGGCTACCGCAAGGCGCAACGCCTCATGAAAATGGCAAGCCAGTTCCAGCTCCCAGTCATAACGTTAATTGACACCGCTGGTGCATATCCTGGCAAAGGCGCAGAAGAACGCGGCCAATCTGAAGCCATCGCAAAATCAATAGAAACATGCCTACGCACAGATGTTCCAATAGTATCCGTCGTTATAGGCGAAGGCGGATCAGGCGGAGCCGTAGCCATAGCCGTCACAGATAAAATCTACATGTTGGAACACTCTATATACTCCGTAATATCACCCGAAGGTTGTGCATCAATTCTATGGCGCAGCGGCGAACACACAAAAGAAGCAGCAACAGCCTTAAAATTAACAGCACAAGACCTTTATGAATTAAAGCTAATAGACGGAATTATAGAAGAACCTATCGGCGGCGCGCATCGTAAAAAAGAAGAAACCATAGCGGCTGTATCAAAACAAATTGAAACAGGCCTAAAGGAACTAACCCCTTGGAACACAGAGACAATCATAAAAAAACGTCGCGAGAAATTTCTTCAGATGGGTCGTGATTTCTAAAAACTCAAGAAACAACACCATCATTATCATTAAGCGTACGTGGCAAGACTCTTCTAGATTTTTTCTTAAAAAATGTATCAAAATCTTCGGAAACACGTGCACGTTTCTTCATCTCATTAAAATCACCATGTCCTGCTTTTACATGCCCATGCTCCGTAGAAGCCGCCCGATAATAAAGCATAAGAAAAACACGAATAGCTGCGGTTAAAGACGTTTCTGGTTTTTTTCGAGCATACACAAGTGTGCACACATCATGGACACTACACTTCTCACGAGAAGCAATATCATTTAATGCCCCCCACATTTCTGGCTCAAGGCGAATTGACGTACGCCTATCAAATATAGTTACGTTTTTGCTGATCAAACTGCTTTGACCAACACAAGGATCAGCCCTTTCGGCCATTTGTACACTGTTCTTCATTTTCCCCCACACAAAGGTAAAATTATGATCTGAATGCATGCTATAGCAAATAAAAAAATAATGCAATTATAAGGTTTATTTATTTTTACTGCACACGCAAATAGATAGCGCATGAATGATATTCATTTCATCCCCCAGCGCTTGGTATATTGCCCTTTGACACTCTACTCGACCCAAACCATCAAACAAATCAGCACTAATTTCCAATGAAAAATGACTTTCTCCTGTCCCATCATCCCCCATATGCCCCTTGTGAAGATAACTTTGGTTTTCAACCTTAAGATAAGATGGTGAAAAAGCATCATTTAATTTTTTTTCTATTCTCTCTTGCATTGAAAACATTTAACATCCTCACTCACTATAAAATTTTGAACACCAGCCCTAAATTGAGTATAATGCTACGATGCCAAGAATTAAATTAAAACCAAAATCTCCGGAATTTGAGGACATAAACCCAAAGATAAAAACAACGTCCTGCGAAATGCCGGGATGCCCCGAAAACGCTGATTACAAAGCCCCAAAGCATCGGGGGTTAGACGATCATTATAACTTTTGTTTTGAACACGTCTGTGAATATAATAAGGCGTGGGACTTTTTCTCTGGCATGTCCGATCACGAGGTACAAGACCACGTATATAAAAGCATGTATGGTGACCGCCCAACATGGAATTTCGCAGATTCAGAAGCCGAAGAGGCTCTTCACCGCGCAGCAAAAGAACAATATTTTTATAGTGAAAACAGTACCTCCCACAAAGAAAACGCATCATCAAATAAACGTACAATAGACACCTCATCCCCCGAACACGAAGCTATGGCAATTATGGGGCTAGCCCCCCCCGTAACTCTTGATGAAATTAAAACACGCTACAAAGCTTTGGCAAAAAAACACCACCCCGACCTCAATAGAGATAATCCAAAAGCAGAAGAGCTTCTCAAACAGATCAATATGGCTTATACAGTATTAAAGTTGGCATTTCAGGAATTCGAAAACCTGCCAAATCGTTAAACAAATTCAAAATTGGGTACAACATGCAAAATATGACGGATAATTTCGACAAAGACAAAGAATCCGAACGCGGAATGTCGTTCAGCATCACGCAAATCAAAGCCAAAGAAGGGAAATACACATCAATTCCTGACACAAAATATAATGTACGTGATACATTCGGCATTGACATAGACTGGGAAGTCCCCGGCTATAGCGAGGACAATGCAAATGTTCCCGATATTGACCCAACGTATAAATTCGACCACGACACAACATTGGCCATTCTCGCAGGGTTTATCTTTAACCGCCGCGTCATGATACAAGGCTATCACGGAACGGGTAAATCAACCCATATCGAACAAGTCGCTGCGCGTATCAACTGGCCTTGTGTACGTATAAACCTAGACTCACACGTCAGCCGCGTTGACCTTATCGGAAAAGATTCAATAACCTTGCAGGAAGGAAAGCAAATAACAAAATGGAAAGAGGGGCTTCTTCCTTGGGCATTACAAAATCCCGTTGCCCTTGTTTTCGATGAATATGATGCCGGTCGCCCCGATGTGATGTTCGTTATTCAACGTGTTCTAGAGGCCGAGGGTAAACTTACCCTTCTTGATCAAAACATGGTTATCCGTCCCCACCCCGCCTTCCGCCTATTCGCAACCAGCAACACGATCGGCCTTGGCGACACTACGGGGCTATACCATGGAACACAACAAATTAACCAAGGGCAGATGGACAGGTGGAACGTTGTTACAACACTTAACTATCTTCCACACGATACAGAGGCGGGCATCGTCCTCGCAAAACTACCAGACCTCGATAACACCGAGGGCAAAGATAATATCTCTAAAATGGTAACTCTCGCAGACCTGACCCGCGAGGGGTTCGTCAACGGTGACCTTTCAACATTAATGTCCCCACGTACAGTAATTGCATGGGCAGAAAATATGTTGATTTTCAATGATCGTGAAATGGCGTTTAAGCTATCTTTCCTAAACAAATGCGACGAAGCAGAACGCCCAATCATCGCCGAGTACTACCAACGCTGCTTTGGCATTGAGCTGCCCGAAAGCGCTCTCAAAAATATTATCGTGCCGTAAAGACATGCAACGCGCTGCACAATACATAATATTTGCACTCTGCCTGTTGCCGTGGCTCATCCTGCAATTAAACATCCACCCTCCAGGGGATGCTTCATTTTTATTATTCGGCGCAGAACACCTCCTAAACGGACACAGCATGACGGGGTATTTCTACGACAACAACCCCCCAATGAGTTTTTTGATATTCACCCCAGCCACCCTACTCAATCACCTATCAATAACACCAACCTACATGCTCATCACGTTTTACACGACGGCTGTAATTGTTATGGCATCAATATGCATGGCAATAATATTACGATATAGAACAGACCTGCCGCAAAACACAAAGTTCATTATTTTTACATCGTTTGCGATCGCAACAACAATCACCCATATGGCAGAGTTTGGGCAAAAAGACCACCTTATCGCCATTGGGCTTATCCCATTTATTTTCATTCAAAATTCAATCACACAGAAAAACCAACCGCCGCTAGCTTACACATTTTTAATATTACTCATTTTTGTGCCGTTCATCTTGATTAAACCCCATTACGGCATAATCCCCGTGGCAATCATCCTGCACCGCGCAATAACACAAAAACGCCTAAACATTATGCGCAACATTGATCTCATCGTTCTATGCATCGGTACAGCATCATATATCGCATATACACTAATTCTTATGCCGGAATTTCTGCATGAAGTCCTACCAATGAGTATAAAATTATATACCCTTGCCCCAGCAAGTGATGAGTTATCACCCATATTCAAAACCTTTATATTTATCTTCACATCCACGGCCTTCCTCGGCATGATATGGCTGCAAGACAGAAATAAAAAAGAAAAGGATTTGGGTGTATTTATTGCAATCGCAGCAATCCTATCTGTCATACCATTCGGCATACAAAACAAAGGGTTTAGCCTCCACCTCCTGCCCACAATATCGCTCTTCATAATGGGAATAGGACTATACTTAATCCCCTATATAAAGAAGAACATAATTCTAATCCCAGTTATTATATCCGCAACCCTATACTTGTATATATGGGTATCTTTCGGGGCAACAAACCGCCTCATAACGCACACACAATTCGAAAATTCTCAGCTAGCCAAAACAATCAAAACCCACACAAACGACAAACCATTTTTCATCGAAGACACAACATCATGTGCAAGCTTCATATCGTCACAATATATAAATAATAAAATAGCAAGCCGTTTTCCATCCATGTGGTTCTTGGAAAGCGCACTCCTATTGGAAGAAAACGATAAAATTGAGACCCTTGAAACATTCGGAAACTACATCGCAGAAGATTTTGAACGCCATCAACCAAAAATGATAGCATTTATGCTTAATGAAAAGGGGCAAAGCCCATTAAAGGTAATTTATAAAAACCACCCAAGAATTCAAGAAAGCCTGGCGCATTATAAATACAAAGAAACAGTAAAAATCAATAATATTGATAAATGCACCAGAGCACATAAAAACAAAGACAATAAACTATCCCTCGAAATTCACACGCTTAGAGAGTAGCCTGTCCCTATGAAAAAAGAAGCCACGGATAACTTTCAACACAACACAACCGCCACCATGCGGGCGATGTCGCGCAAAAATGACCTTGAGGTCACCTATTCTGACCTTGAAACACCAACAGGCGAAATTAAAAACCTAAACCGCCCGCGCTTGCCTGCACCAACCGCCGGTATGACAGAAGAAAAACGCAACCTCATCCGTGGCTGCGGCGATATATACGCCCTTAAAATCGCGCATCACAACCCAGAAAAACACCATCAAAACAGACAAAGCAACGCCCAAGCACAAGCCGCATTAGATGCCCTTGAGCAGGCACGCTGTGATTCTCTTGGCATTCTTGCCATGGACGGTGTCGGAAAAAACCTCAACGCCGTTTTAGAAGCCAAAGCAATCCGCCGAGGCTATAACGACATTCAAAAGCGTGAAGACATCCCCCTCGCCGATGCGCTCCATATCATCGCACGCAGCGAAATTACAGGCATCACGCCCCCAGAAACAACATTAAAAGTCATGAAACACTGGCAACCATGGATTAAAGAGCGCCTGCAAAACATTAATTTCCAAACTTTAAAAGAGCTCCTCCATGATCAAAACGCCTTCGCCAAAGCATCGGGGAACATGCTCCGCGCTCTTAATCTTGAAATAGACCCAGACGGCGATACCGAAGGGCACACAAACCAAGAAACCCCAGACGCCGTGAACGAAGAAGGCAGCGCCCCCGAAAACCAAAACGGTGAAGGTGAAGATGACCAAGCCAACAACGACAACGAACCATCATCCAGTGGCAATGAAATGGATGACAACCAAAGCGACACCGAAGAAAATTTCAATATGGATTTGGACGAGATCATCGACGACCTGCAAAGCGACGAAGATATGGTCATGAATGATGGACGCCCACCACCACCGGGGCGACCATCTGATTACAACGATTATGTAGATGGACAATATTCCGTCTATACCACCAAATTTGATGAGGAAATAAACGCCGAAGACCTCGCCGATCCAATAGAGCTAGAACGCTTGCGCGTCCTCCTCGATCAACAACTCGCCAATCATCACAACATCATTACAAAGCTCGCCAACCGCCTGCAACGCAAGCTCATGGCAAAACAACGGCGCAGCTGGTCATTCGATTTAGAAGAAGGCATCCTCGACCCCGCACGCCTCGCCCGTGTCATTGCAAATCCCACTGTTCCCCTGACTTTCAAGCAAGAAAAGGAAATGCCGTTCAAGGATACAGTTGTCACCATCCTCATCGATAATTCAGGTTCCATGCGTGGCCGCCCCATCGCCATCGCCGCCATGACCACAGATATCATCGCGCAAACATTGGAACGGTGCGGCATTAAAACTGAAATCCTCGGCTTCACCACACGCGCATGGAAGGGCGGAAAATCTCGTGAACTATGGCTCGAAAGTGGCCGCCCCGAAAAACCAGGGCGATTAAATGACGTACGCCACATAATATATAAGGCTGCCTCCGCCCCAATCCGCCGCGCCCGTAAGAATATTGGGCTTATGCTCAAAGAAGGCATTTTAAAGGAAAATATCGACGGCGAAGCATTGGTTTGGGCCTATAACCGCATCGCACGACGACCAGAAGAGCGCAAAATCCTGCTCGTTATTTCCGACGGCGCCCCCGTGGATGATTCCACGCTCTCCGTAAATCCATCCAACATTTTGGAAATGGACTTACGCGGCGTTATCAAATGGATCGAAAAAGGCACACATGCCGAGCTCACCGCGATTGGCATCGGTCATGATGTCACCCGATACTATGAAAAGGCAATCACCATATCAGATGCAGACGAACTCGCCGAAGCTCTCACAAAACAACTCTCGGAACTTTTTGAAGAGAGGTAAAGCCCATCACTACAAATCATGTCCTGCATCTTCTCGCGCATGCTTCCATGACGACTGCCCAACATCCCATGCCCTAATATGTGCGTGTAATTCCTTATACGCAGGGTTAGACACAGGAAGAAAATCTATAATCCCGTCAATTAAATGGTTTCTAATATCAACGGGTACATCCAACTGACTCTCTGAATTATCGACAAAAAATTTCAATCTTTCTATCGCCATTTTTTTAAGAGGATCATTTGGCGAAGAATATTTGGCAAGACACATCGTAAGTATAATCTCATTCTTAGGGTCCAAGCACACCAAATCATCCATCAAATCACGTGCTTCATCACTTATATTAGATGTCTTCAAAACGGAGGTCAGCCCTTTATATTTATTCTGAAACAATGCGATATCTTCAAGAGAAAAATCACGCACAAAAGATTGACTTAAGGACGTGCCTTGAATGCGCCCTAAAAAACTTCCTAAATCTTTACTCATCAAATCACCCCGATTATTTTCCATAACATAAATTCAAACGCCCCTATAAATCAATATAAAAACCCAGGATCAAACAATATTCTTCTTGCACTGCGCCAAGGCATCTATTAACTAATTCCCTATGAGTGATAAGAAAAAAATATACAAACCCCGCCCCATCAGTGGCTTCCCTGAATGGCTTCCCGAAACCCGCCGCGCCGAGCAAGCATGGTTCGACCATATCCGCCGCGTGTTCGAAAGCTATGGCTTTTGCAACATCGAAACGCCAAGCGTGGAAGAGCTGGACGCGATTAATGCCAAAGGCGGCGATGGTGAAGCCGACGCAGATAAAGAAATCTACGTCATTGAACGCCTGCATAAGGAATTAAATTATGAAATTGTTCACAAAGACGATGATGTACCTAAACATTACACTCTAATTCCAATAAATGATCCAAATTATCCCGATCACAAACTTTATGAAACAAGTGAAAAAGAAGCCCGCCTCGCACTGCACTTCGACCAAACCGTCCCCCTCGCAAGATATACGGCGCAACATTTTAATGAACTTGTCTTCCCGTTCAAACGATACCAAATGCAACGCGTCTGGCGCGGCGAACGCCCCCAAGCTGGGCGCTTTCGTGAATTCTATCAATGCGATATAGACGTGATAAACGTTGATAGCTTACCCCAACATTTCGACGCCGAAATGCCCGCCATCGTTTGGGAAATTTTGAGTTCTTTGCCAGGGATGGAGAATGAGAATATCCAAATACGGATCTCTAATCGTAAGATTTTGATAGGTTTGCTGAATGCGTACGGAGTCACAGATAAAAACCGTATTACAGAATATACAAGACTTATTGATAAACTTGAAAAAAAGGGCGTTGAAACAATTTATGTAGGGCTAAAATTGAACTTAAAGCTCGACACGCTAGATGAAAATTTTGCAGACGCATTCATTGAACTGGCAAGCATAAAAGCAACGTCAAATAATTTTTCCAGATTGCTTCACGATTTCATCGCTCGCAATGACGTCATTGCGAGAAGCGTAAGCAACGAAGCAATCCAAACCTTAAATGAAGGCATCAAAGAACTCTCCTTCGTCATGGATCAACTATCCCACCTGCCCGAAGGCGCGGTTGTCGCCGACCTATCCATCGTGCGTGGTCTTGATTATTACACTGGCACTGTCTACGAAACCGTATTCCTTGATGACCCATCATACGGCTCAATCTGTTCCGGTGGGCGCTATGACGACCTCGCGGGGAATTATATCAACCGCCATTTGCCGGGCGTTGGTATATCCATCGGCTTTTCACGCCTGTTTGAACGCATCCGCCTTAAAGGCAATCTACCAAATCTCGGCACATCCCCCGCCGCATTTTTGGTGGTCGCGGAGAGCGAAGACGAACTCAAAACCATGAACGAAACCGCGCAGTCTTTACGCGCCAACGGGCATAACGTCGAGACTTGGCACCGCGCGGAAAACAAACTCAAACGCCCTCTTGCCTATGCCGAGAAAAAAGGGATACGCTATATCTGGCTTTTGCCAAATGAAGAGCGCGAAACCCATGAAATCAAAGACATGGTCGAGCGCACACAAAACCCAACCACAATGAAGGAGTGGACAAAAAATGATTAGAGCCGCCCTATTTACTACTCTTTTACTCCTCCTCCCCGTTTCTGCCATGGCACAAGAAGCCACGCCAGCCCAAACGCCGAGCGCCACCGCGCCCATTCTCATGGAAACACCACATAAATTAGAGACAACAAAATACTCTCCCGATTATTGCGAGTTCACCGCCAACTTCCCCGAAGAGCCCATCGTCAATAATTATTGCGAAGTCGAAGGTGATCCCTCAACTTGCTATAACCTTATTTCCTATACCAAGGTCTTTGATATGACCTCATCCATTAATATTGAGATCATCTGCAATCCCGCAACGCCGCAGATGTACGCCGAATTCACCCCCGAAGTCATGGAATCAACGGTCAGTGAAATGACCAAAGAAAAACTTATTGAGCAATTCAACATAAATACCCGCGAAGCCAAAGGCTATCGCCAAACAGGTCTCATCGGAAAAGGGAAAAAGGGCTTAGATGATTCCATTTATCTATCGCAGCTCTGGATCTCCGAATCTTCAATCATGAGCGTAGAGGCCGAAATGAGCGGCGCACAAAGCGTAGAAGCCGATAAACTCTTCGCCGACATCCTCCACAGCATTGGCTACACCAAAGAAATCGAGACCCCAACCGAAGAAGCCCCAAAAGAAACCGAAGAGCCTAAAGCGCCTTAATTTTTTCGACCATCGCAAAAAAACCACTACGGCGGTTGGCGCTTAAATGCGTGTCCAAACCAATTTCGGCAAATGCCGCATTAATATCAAGCGCCCGCACCACGTCCAATGACTTACCGTTATACGCCGCCATAAGCAACGCCACCAAACCCCGTACAATATGGGCATCACTATCAGCTTGGAAATATAAAACACCACCTCGAATCTCAGGGATAAGCCAAACCCGAGACGTACACCCGCGCACCAAATGCGTATCCACCTTCAAAGAATCATCAAGCTTTGGCAACGCTCTACCCAAATCGATCAAATATCGATATCTCTCTTCCCAATCATCAAAAAGAGAGAAATTCTCAACAACCTCATCTATATTATCCAAAGACATACAAAACCTTTTTACGTATTTTCCCTGTTATGGGTCACTTAAAACCCTATATCAAGGGTGAAATAAAAATATTTATACGCAAAAATCAATATTCCTGCATATAGGGGCTTGCGCAACACCTCGTCAGTTGGCAAATTGAATATACAAAGATTCATAAAAGGATAGAAAGCCTTATCATCATGAGTAAATCAGATTCAACAGATTCCAAAAACACACTTTACTGCTCCTTCTGCGGAAAAAGCCAGCATGAGGTTCGCAAACTGATCGCTGGGCCAAACGTCTTTATCTGTAATGAATGTGTTGAACTGTGTATGGATATTATTCGTGAAGAAGACAAAACGCAGCTTGTACGCGCTGGAGAAGAAGGCGTCCCTGCGCCAAGTGAAATTAAACAAGTCCTTGATGATTACGTAATCGGACAAGAATCGGCAAAACGCGTTATGTCTGTTGCCGTGCATAATCACTACAAACGTCTTGATCACGCCGATAGCGGAAATTCCGAAGTCGAACTTTCAAAATCAAACATCCTTCTTGTTGGACCAACGGGATGCGGTAAAACGCTTCTGGCGCAAACTCTCGCTCGTATTCTTGATGTTCCATTCACTATGGCCGATGCAACAACTCTAACCGAAGCTGGTTATGTCGGTGAAGACGTTGAAAACATTGTTCTTAAACTTCTTCAGGCATCTGACTATAACGTAGAACGCGCCCAAAAGGGGATCGTCTATATTGATGAGATCGACAAAATTTCTCGCAAATCTGACAACCCATCTATCACACGTGATGTTTCTGGTGAAGGTGTGCAGCAAGCGCTCCTAAAACTTATGGAAGGAACGGTTGCCGCTGTTCCACCACAAGGCGGACGCAAACACCCACAACAAGAATTCCTTCAAGTTGATACGTCAAACATCCTATTTATTTGTGGTGGTGCATTTGCTGGCCTTGATAAGGTCATTGCCGAACGTGGCAAAGGCACAAATATCGGCTTCGGCGCAGAAGTCAAAGGCCCTGATGAACGCACAGCAGGTCAATTATTCAAAGAACTTCAACCTGAAGATCTGCACAGATACGGCCTTATTCCTGAATTCATCGGACGCCTACCTGTCATCGCAACACTAGAGGATCTCGATGAAAGCGCTCTTGTACAAATCCTAACAGAACCAAAAAATGCATTGGTAAAACAGTACCAAAAACTTTTTGAAATGGAAGATACAGACCTCATCTTTACCGATGACGCCTTAACCGCCATCGCAAAAAGAGCCGTTGAACGCAAAACAGGTGCACGTGGTCTCCGCTCCATAATTGAAAAACTCTTGCTTGATACCATGTACGAAGTCCCAGACATGGATGATGTAACAGAGGTAATCGTTGATAAAGACACAGTCGAAGAAAACAAAGCCCCTGTTTACAAAAAAAGTAAAAGTAAAAAGAAAAAAGGAACAAAAGAAGATAAAAAAAGCACTCTAAAAGAGGCTGGAGTCGATAATAACGACGAAGCTGAAGAAAAAGAAGCGAGCTAAAACAAGCTCATCTTTCAATCAAAAAAAAACAGAAGCACCATGCAGAAAAATCTCTATGGTGCTTCTTTATATTCCAATCCAAAACACATTTTATAATAGAAAAAAATATTGTTTTGATTATATGATGACTTGGGATGTATATTTACGGCGAGAATAATAAATAGGGTGCTCAAGTGTTTTCAAAAAATAAAATCAACGCCTTGGCCGTTGCCCTCCTAATTTTAACGTCAATATGCGCAATACTTATTCCTTGGTACATATATCAGGGACAGTATTTCGTATTCGGCAACGTCTCTTGGCTCTTAATTTCTGCAGAGCGCCTATTACAAGGGCAGTCATTAATTGAGCACATATATGAAACAAACCCACCACTCAGCATAATAATATATATCCCCCATGTAATTATAAGTCACATAAGTGGACTCCCCCTCCCCATAGCATCATTCTACGGCACAAGTATAATGATCATGGCATCACTAGCCCTAAGCGCCACCATCATCAAGCGCTTCGGCTTTCTAAACGCATCAGAAAAACTTCTTATTATTATGTTTGGCTTGACCGCCCTGACTATATCAACAGGAATCCATATTTCGGAACGTGAGCATATGATTGCTATTTGGCTGCTCCCCTTTATACTTTGCCAATTCGCAATAACAGAAAAAATAAAAATACCTAAACATATTCTTATACCCACACTAACACTCGGCTCACTTTTTATTCTTGTAAAACCACATTACGGAATAATCCCCAGCGTCCTCTTCATCATCAGAATGTTTAAACAGAAAAAAACACTAACACTTATAAAGGACATTGATTTTATAATATTAGCCAGCCTAACAACCATATACATTGGAGTTATATGGATATTCTTCAAAGATTATGCCCTGATAATATTACCCGACGTTATAAATCTTTACGCCACGCCCGCACCCAATTGGCAAGTCCTTGCAACCGTAAAGGATCACCTTTCCATCATCATTCCACTCATTCTCCTAGAATTAGTGATGACAGATATCAATGGCCAAAAAAAACGCCTGCTCAACCTATTTCAAACCGGCATGTTATTAGGGCTGATCCCTTATATCGTTCAATATAAAGGCTTTCATAACCACCTTATTCCCGTCTATGCTTTCTTTATTATATCTCTCGGGCTATCCATCGCCTTTCGATTGGAAAAGCTCCCTCAAAAAACTATTCTTCGGTTTGCCTATCCTTCTCTCGCGCTTATATGCGTATGTGCCTTCACACTTGCATTCACACCCCAAACATCAAAAATCCTTAACCATAAAGATGTCCCTGAATTATCCGTCACAAAGTTTCTAAATGAAAACTGTTCTTACCCATGCACATATTTTGTATTCCATGGTGATATTGAAATATTTAATCCCATTAACGCATATACAGGCATAACCCACGCCAGCCGTTTTCCAACATTCTGGTTTATCCCTAAAATATTTGCAGACTTAAAAAATAACAACCAAGAAATACGACAAGAGGCACTGCGCCTGCAAAATAAATACACGGCTTTTTTCGCGCAGGATTTAGAATATTACAAACCTGAAATAATGCTTATCGCAAAGGATCTCCCACTCGGCGATAACGGTAATTTCTATTTTCTGGAATTTTTTGAAACCAACGATAATGTAAAAAATATAATTGAAAAAAAATACACACAAGACGGTGAGTTCACACTAAATTATGCTGATTACTTTAAAGGAACAATGCTTGGTGAAACCCCAAAATACTACACATACACAATTTACAGGCGCAATAACGGCAATCAATCAGATTTAGGTTTAAACACAAACACCCACGACCCGATATAATTCCAAACAAACGATACAAACATCGCAAAAATCTTTGCCGCATACATATTATTAAAAAACCACTCCCCTAATGTATATATCGTTAGAGAAGACAACCCCAAACCAATCAATCCAATAATCAGAAAAACAAAAACCTGCTTAAACAACTCATCTTTTTTAAGATTCTTAAACGTCCATATCGCATTAAAATAAAAGCTATTAATTAACGCCACAAAAAACGCACCAATATGAGCCAATACATAATACACACCAAAAATATTGTACAAAAAATAAAACACGGAAAAATCGATAACTGTATTTACCGCGCCAACCACGGTAAACTTGCTTAAATTTTTATAATGACTTTTAAATATATCTATCATAAGTTTCTAAATCTCGACCAGCCTACAAAGCGGAGCAATCGTTGAACAAAGCATTTCTAAAAAAACTCGAATCTGGTTATTTACTTGATCCAATTTTAACACTTGCCTTTCTTATGGCATTTATAGGCTTCTGGTCAACTCTCTATCTCAATATTCATCTGGATATTGACATCGCTTGGCTCTTACAATGTTTAGAGCGCTTTCTAAATGGTGGAACATACACACAAGATTTTTACGAGACTAACCCACCGCTCAGCTTTTTGATTTACCTGCCAGCCTATCCGCTTTATGCATTTCTAGGGTTAAGCGTAAAGCCTTCTATTCTCATAACATTCTTCATTTATATTGCGATTTCAAATATCACCCTATTCAAGCTCCTACAAAAAACACCGCTCCCCCCCCCAATAATTATGGCCGTCATATGTGCGATCCTTACCGCGCAAACATGGGGCACAGGTATGAATTTTGGATTAAAAGATCATTTGATTTTCGTTTTTTTAACGCCACTTTGCCTCTATCAATATTTATTAACTGCACAAACAACGACAATTCATAAATCAATATCCGTTCCAGCAACAATCATGGGCGGTATTGCCCTTTGCCTAAAACCTCATTACGCAATAATACCCGCCACATTTATTTTACACCGCCTTATAAAAACAAAATCCATAAAACCAAGTATAATATCCACCGACACGATCGGATTAATTCTGTGTGGAATCGCCTATATTCTATTTATTTACATGTTCACCCCTGATTTTATATCAACCATTCTCCCCGAAGTGTCATCCCTGTATGGTATCGATCAACCGTTCCCCATGGGCATGAATTTAAAATCATTTGCAATCACTATTATATCCGTGCTTGTTGGCTATATAACAATAACAATCACTCGAAACGAAGATCGCTCACAGATAATCGCCACAATCACCGCCTTTGCATTATTAAGTACCCTTTGCGTCATACCATACCTTCTGCAAAACAAAGGTTTTTTCTATCACACCGTTCCGTTCCTTGGTTTCGGCATTGCGGCAATGTGCATGGCAATATATTCCATGGCTCTTCTTGTCATGAAGGATAAAGACATAACCCTGTGGATCACGCTCGCCCTAACTGCCACACTAACCTACGCTAACACAAGTGGCGGCAAAACCCCCGTCATGACAACAGGGCAATATAAGGCACAACCCCTTATCGATTATATTGATGAACACGCGTGGAACCGTGTTTACGCAACCTATGACATGAAATCCATGCTCGCCCCCCTACCTTATATTATTGGCGTTCAAAGCGGCTCACGCTATGGTCAGATATGGAATCTCCATGCCCTCTCCATCCTGTCATCACATCCAAAAAATGAGGCCGAAAGCGAAGAGATTAAAAACAATATGCAACGCATAATCGACACAATGGCACAAGACATACACACATATAAACCAAGCGTAATTGCAATACCGCTCTACCCCACCAATATAGAAACACACGATCCTTCTCATAAATATTATGAATTCCTAATGGCCAATGATGACTTTGCAAATGCAATGAAAAACTACACAAAAGAAGACACTATTAAGTTCAACAAATCACTCACCTTAAATGATACAGATGAAAATAATATTGTATGGCATGATGTATATGTATTAAAACAAGATCACAGTCTATAAACGTGTTCAGGGGCAATAATGACAAAAAGAAAAAAACTCATCACCATTCTAATCCCATGTTACAACGAAGAAGAAGTGATCAACATTTGCCATTCTGAGGTCACAAAAATAATTGACACCCTCCCCTATAACTTCGAAATAATATACGTCAATGACGGCAGCACCGATAAAACACAAGCTTTACTTGATACATTACAACAAAAAGACAAACGCATTGTTGTGGTAAAGCTTTCCCGTAACTTCGGTAAAGAGGCCGCAATGACCGCCGGCATAGATATCACGCGCGGTGATGCACTCATTATCCTTGATGCCGACCTCCAAGACCCGCCCGCTCTTATCCCCGATATAATCAACAAATGGAAGGAAACTGGCGCTGATGTTGTCTATGGGCAACGCATCATGCGTGAAGGCGAAACATGGTTTAAAAAATTCACCGCAAATGGATTTTATAAAGTTATTAACTTCCTAGCGCATAATGTTCAATTACCACGAAATACTGGCGACTTCCGCCTCATGAACAGACGCTCCATTGATGCGCTCATACAACTACGTGAAAAACACCGGTTTATGAAAGGACTCTTCGCATGGATTGGTTTTAATCAGGTCGCTTTGCAATATAACCGCGCACCACGCGTTGCGGGAACGACCAAATGGAACTATCATAAATTATGGCACTTCGCCCTTGAAGGCATAACAGGGTTTAGCACAACCCCCCTGCGTATCGCCACGTTATGCGGAACATTTGTATCCCTATTTTCCTTCGCTTTTGGCGGCTTTATCATTCTACGAACAATATTCTTCGGCGCCGAAGTAGAGGGCTGGGCATCTATAATGGTCATGCTCACGTTCCTAAGCGGAATACAGCTCCTAAGCATTGGCGTACTTGGGGAATATATCGGCCGTATCTTCGGCGAAACAAAAAAACGCCCCCTTTATTTCATCGATGAGATAAAGAAGACCGATTAATTACGCCTTTATACTTGACTGAAAGCCATACTTGATTCAGAATCATCCAAGTTAAGCATTCTACAAATGTTTTAAACATCTGCGTATATATTCAAACCATAAAAAGTAAAGGTTGCCAAATGTCCGCCGAAAAGATGAAAATTATGCCCGAAAAGGGAAAGAAATACCGCCTCATCACACGAAGTGATATGGATGGTTTAGTATGCGGAATATTACTTAAAGAACTTAACATTATCGATGACATCATGTTTGCACACCCAAAAGACATGCAAGATGGCCTTATCGAAGTAAATGGCGACGATATCACAACAAACCTCCCATATGTTGAAGGCGCCCATATTGCCTTCGATCATCACGCAAGCGAAGGTGACCGCGTAGAAGGAAACCCTGACAACCACATCATCGACGTAAATGCACCATCTGCTGCCCGCGTTGTTTACGATTATTTTGGTGGTGCCAAAACATTTCCACGTGTATCAGAAGAAATGATGATTGCCGTTGATAAGGCCGATTCCGCGGACTTCACAAAAGAAGAAATATTATCCCCTGAAGGCTGGGTACTACTCAGCTTTATAATGGATGCCAGAACAGGTTTGGGCCGCTTTCGTGACTTTAACATCTCAAATTATCAACTTATGATGAAACTCATCGATTTCTGCCGCGATCACAATGATATAGAAGAAATTCTCGCTCTACCTGATGTAAAGGAACGCGTAGACTTATATTACGAACACCAAATAAAATGCCGCGAACAAATTGAGCGCTGCGCCACCACACATAAAAATCTCGTTGTCCTCGATCTACGCAAAGAAGACACCATTTGGGCAGGGAACCGTTTTGTGATTTACGCCCTCTTTCCGCAATGCAATATTTCAATTCACATTTTATGGGGTAAAAACAAACAAAATACCGTCTTTGCAACTGGAAAATCCATCCTAGATCGCAGCAGCAAAACAAATGTTGGCACTCTAATGCTAAGCTATGGCGGCGGCGGACATCATGCCGCAGGAACCTGTCAGATCTCCAACATGAAATCCGAAGAAACTTTACAAGAATTAATCAAACAAATTAATGCAGACGGGTAACAAATCCAACATGAAATTATTGCGTAAACTCATCGGCTATAGAATTGCATTATCTCCAATTAAAAAAAGCCACGATTCCAGGCGCATGCGCTTACTAAACACAATACGCCACGCCAACGAAAATGTTCCTTTCTACAAAGGCGTTTACGATAATTTTTTGGAAAGCGAGCACGAACTCAGTGACAATGAGTTTTTCTACGCCTTTTCACATTTACCCATTATTGAAAAATCACACCTCAAAGAACAAAATGACGCATTTAAATCAGACCACCTTGCTGACAAAATCAACCTTCTTCAAGATGGACAAACTCCACCCACAAAAGAATTTATAAAACACGCCATAATAAAAAAAGACTTCAAAGCAAGCCTTTCAACAGGCGGTTCATCTGGCGTCCCCGCCTTTCGTTGGATTGATTACGAAGACGCCAATATATTCGCACAAAGCTTTCTACACTCCTTCAAGTTAAATGGATGGAAAACAGGGGAAAGCTTTACGGTTTTCTACCCCCTAAAATCCTATTTCACTGGCGTCTATGCTGATCAGGCAAAAAATCTAAATCGTTATTTTGGCTTCACCATGGTTCCATTCGAAGAGCTTAATAAAGATACCGTTTTAGAACTTTTAGAAACGCTCAAAAAAACAAAATCAACGCTGCTTGTCATTTTCCCATGCGTTCTACAACGCATCGCACAAATCATGCATGATGAAAATATAGAGCCCTTTGAAAACCTCCCTTATATAAATATTAGTGGTGAATTTTTCATGGATTGCAGCAAATCATTCATTCAAAAAATGTTCCCCGATAGTGATATTCAATCAACCTATGGCGCAGTAGAGTTTGGCGAAATAGCACATCAAAAAGCCCTCAACAGCTTCGAATATAATGTATTTGATGATTACGCCTATCTTGAGCAAGGTCCGAATAACACCATGCTCGTAACATCATATCATCAACGCGCCTTCCCCCTAATACGCTACCGCATCGAAGATATGGGACAAATCATCAACAACGATGACGGCACACAATCCATTCAATATCTGGAAGGAAAAAACACAGATTACTTAATCGGCGCAGATAATTACATGTATTTCGCATCCTATTTCAATCACACCGTCAATGAAATCAACAAAAAACTACACGATCCAATTATTCATTTTATGCTCCGCCATGGCGAGGAAAATGGATCTAAATATATGCAACTAAATTTCGTGATCTTAAAAAGAGATAAAATAGATAAAATCAAAAAAGAAATTAAAAAAACCATCGGCAAGATTTTCTCAAATTACGATAATATAGAAATCAATTTCCCTGAATATTTTGAACATGACTATACCCGTAAATTCAAAATCATTGGCGAAGGCGACGGGCAAGCCGAAGTTGTAGGCGGATATTATCAACGTAAGGCATCATAGCAATGAGCGCCCCCATAAAACTCACCGCCTTAAAACAAGGCGATACAATCGGTGTCTTCGCACCATCCAGCTGGGTTGAACGTGAAGACATTGAAAAATCTGCCACCACTCTGGAAAAACGCGGATACAAGGTGTTTATCCACCCCCAAACTTATGAGCGTGAAAACCAATCCGCTGGAAACCACCTACAAAAAGCACTCGCCTTTCAGGGGCTATGGCAACGCAAAGATATATCCGCAATTTGGGCGGCAGGCGGCGGAAACAGATGCCTACACTTAACAGATACAATAAATTTCGAGCGCCTCAAATCTACGCCAAAGCCCCTAATCGGCTTCAGTGACGTCACTGCACTCCTCAACGCTGTTTATGCACACACAAATATCCCGTCCATTCACGGCCCCGTATTTAAGAACATCCACAAATACAACGACCTTAATGACCTTCTCAATTTATTAGAAGGAAAAACGATCTCATACACCGTAACAAAAGAAAACATATTGCACGAAGGAACCGCCAGAGGTAACCTTATCGGTGGAAATCTCAGCCTGTTTCAATACCTCCCACAAACGCTACCAAAAAACTTTTGGGAAAAAGGCATCTTATTTTTGGAAGACTGCAACGAAGAACTCAGCCGTATCGACCGCATGATCCTCCACCTTAAAAGACTTGGAATATTCTCTTCCGTAAACGCCATTATATTTGGTGAATTTACATCCATACAGGAATGCGGAAAGCCATTCGGCTACACCTTAAAAGACATTATCACGGAACATACAGACGGTTTGAACATCCCCATATTCTACAACATGCCGTTCGGTCACGGTAAAAATTTCGCCCCAATGCCAATCGGTATTCAAGCAGAAATAGATACAAACAAGAAAATATTCAAAACAACACAATCACTTTGCTAAAGCGCAGTACGCCTTCATTTCTGACACCTCATGCGCAGCAAAAAAGTCTTCATGAGACAATAGCTTCCCATCTTGTGAAAAGATAAGCTTACTCATGCCACCTATCACAACGTCATCAAGCTGCTTGCCCAAAAAACGCTTCTTTGGCGAATATGTGAAATTCCAATGCATATAAGCGGTGGCCTCTCTACGCCCCCACATGAAATCATACACATGATACCGCCCACCATTAAAAACCTTAAATCGCTGCGTTAACACGACGCAAACCTCCGAAGGCCCAATAACATTATGATAAGGATCACAAAAAGAAAAACCATCAACCACCAATTCTGGCAACAACAAAACCGAGCGCTTATTAAGCTTTTCCCAAAACTCAATATAATCCTCAAGAGGCTTCTGCAGGAACAAATCAGGCTCAATCACGGTTGCACCACCTATTCGAATCACTAGACATAATCAGAAACTCTACCCATAAAAAAAACTAAATAAAACATCAAATCGTTAAAAATATGTAAAATAAACCAACTTTATTTCGTATTAAGTTGTAAATTCGTTAAAATTTTGCTATGATCCTACACATGTCGTGTTAAAGAAGATTGTCAAAACCCAATGGGAGCAACCATTTCAAAGAATAAGGTTGTTCTCATATATCTTTCTTCATCAGGACAATAAATGAAATTCTTTTTTTAAAAAGGTGATATAAATATGGCTGATAACGACAATAACGACTTCAAAACTGGCGACAACGTTGTTTATCCTGTTCACGGCGTAGGTAAAGTAGAGGGCCTTGAAACCCAAACTATCGCTGGCATGGATATTTCTCTATATGTTGTAAGTTTTGAAAAAGATCGTATGCGCCTAAAAATTCCAGTTGCAAAAGCGCAGTCCTCAGGTCTTCGTAAGCTAAGCTCAACAGATCGTCTTGATGATGCCCTTGAAACACTAAAAGGTCGCTCACGCGTACGCCGCACAATGTGGTCACGTCGCGCGCAGGAATACGAAACAAAAATCAACTCTGGCGACCCTGTCTCCATTGCCGAAGTCCTTCGTGACCTTAAGCGCAGCAATGACGACACAGAGCAATCATACAGCGAACGTCAGATCTACCAATCTGCACTCGAACGTCTTGCACGTGAAGTTGCCGCCGTTGATGACATCACAGAAATCAAGGCAACAGAAAAACTCGAAGACATTATGGGCAAAATGAAACCTGTTGAAGTTGCAAATACTGACACAGAAGTAAAAGCCGCATAATTAAAGCGACATGATAATATTTTCTATCGGGTGCACAAGGTTTTACTTCCTATGCACCCGATTTTTATATACCATATAAGTATCTTACGAGCACCCGCTCACCTCCCACCAGTTAATTAAGTGATATAACTTGAATAAAAACGTAAAAGCAGATAGCCGCTTTACATCGCTCGGAAATGCCGCGCGTATTTGGTCTGTCTCTGCCGTTCATGGGGGCTTAAATAAACTTACAATTCTACACGATGCAATATTTCCACACATCCGCATTGGTGATCGCCTCGTCTATACAGGAAATTACATGGGATATGGAAAAGAATCAGCATCTGTTATCGATGAAATTCTCACCTTCCGCCGCGCCGTCCTCGCACAACCAGGTATGATACCGTCTGACTTCGTGTATCTACGCGGCGCACAAGAAGAAATGTGGCAAAAACTTATCCAGCTCCAATTCTCCCCCGACCCAACAAACACCCTACTATGGATGCTCGGCAATGGGCTAGACAACACACTCTATGCCTACGGCCTTTCCCCACATGACGGTATAGAAGCATGCCGTCAAGGAATGATAAGTATCGCCGCCTGGACACGCGAAATCAGATCCGCCATAAGATCTCACAAAGGCCACGACATCTTCACATCACATTTGGTGCGCGCAGCATTCACCCCCCAAAACAACACACACCCGATGCTCTTCGTCAATGCGGGCATCGACCAAGACAAAAAACTAACCGATCAAGGGGATAGCTTTTGGTGGGCATCACATAAATTCGACAATATTATCCGCCCCTATGACCCGTTCCAAAAAGTCATTCGCGGGTATGACCCCAAACATAACGGCACAGACTTCAACTGCGTTAAAGCCACAATAGACGGTGGATGCGGGTTCGGCGGATCGCTAGTCTGTGCGGTATTTGGCACGGATGGCACAGTCATCGACACACTGGAATGCTAAGCACATATTATTCAACAACAACTTTATATAACTGCCCAGCCACAACACCCTGACCGTTATACAAACCATTCAAAACGCGGAAACGCTGCTCTTTGAAATCATTCTGCGCCATTTTCTGCGCCATAGACGCAACACTATCACCATTGCGCGCAGTAACAATACGAATACGATACGGCTTAAGCCCAGACTTTTCCGAGGAACTCATCCGTGCAAAGCTATAGCTCGCCGCCTTAACAGACTGCATCTGCGCCGAAGATAATCCCGATGGCAAACCGATTTGAAATCGCGCAATTTGCGTATCACTAAATTGTATAGCGACCAAACGAATCTGCATATTTTTACCGCCAACAGCCCCGTTAACATACCCAGTAGCCGCAGGCATACCATTGACAGTAATCGCCGAAAGATCGTTAACTCTTACTTGATCCCCCGCGCCCGCCATCCAAACGTCGCGAAGGAACGTCACGGGATTATGCCGCCCGTCATTTTTCGCGAAATCAAACACCATCATTACACCCTGATTAGACGTTGCAACGATCTGAGAAGGCTGGTTTACAATTTTAAAACCATCTGGAACAGAAAACTTAAAACCCAATTTTGGGTGATAAAATACATTTCCGCGCGCAAATCCTTGATCGGCGCTATCCCCATATGTCATACCATCAAGAACACGTAAATACTGATTCCTATTTTCTGCGCCCTTAATATTAAGGCTACGTGCCTCTGCTGTTGTTTTATTCACACGCTCGCTTGTTGGTGGATGCGTTGAAAAAATACTATTTTCGGGGCTTTGCTCTCCATCAATTTGTGCTTGCAAATTTTTTTCCGCCCGCAAATTCGATAAAAAACCCGCCATGCCATAAGGATCGTAGCCCGTCTTGGTTAAATAACGAATACCAAGTGTATCCGCTTCGCTTTCTTGCCCACGTGAATAAGACGTCAAATAAAGATTAGCCCCCATGCCCAAGGCCTGTGACGCCGCATCATTTCCAATCGCCGCAGATAATATCGCCGCGCCCAATGACGTCGCCACTCCGCGCGAATAACGCTCTGCCGAATGTCGCCCTGTAATATGCCCTGCCTCATGCCCTAAAACAGATGCCATCTCGGCCTCATCATTCGCTAATGCCAACAAGCCACGTGTCACATAAATATACCCGCCCGGCAACGCAAATGCATTGACAATCGGGCTATCCAAAACCGTGAATTTATACTGAACATCTGGCCGCTCAGTATATCGCACAACCGATTGCCCCACGGCCTCAACATAATTTTGAACATTTGCATTTTTATACTCACCAAACTGCGCCATAACCTTCGCATGTTCTTGCGCTCCAACCTGTAATTCTTGCTGCGGAGACATAAAGGCGGTGAATTGCTGTTGCCCCGTTGCACTATTTGTCGAACACCCCCCCAATACTGGAACGGCAATAATAAATGCTAAAATGTAAAAGTATCTCTTGATCATTTGTCTCTTAAACTGTCTGATATAATTTATGTATATACGCATAATAGCAGCAATATCCTTCGTGACCATCCTGTTTTTTTCACAAAACTCAGGGGCGCAAAACAATGATTTTCTTGCCCATGGAAATTTCGAAGAAATGCGCCGCACAGACACTGGCACAGTGATCGAAGTCATAAACCCCTTGGTTATTAAGCTCGAAGACGGGCGCTTCATCCATTTATCAGGCTTAGATTACCCTGATCTCGATTATTACGAACCTGGCGACTTATCCGTGACCGCACTTAAAATTTTAGACGATTTCTTAACAGGAAAAGAGGTCGCCATTTACCAAACTTCATCTTCGGATAAGGGACGAACAAATCGCCTCGGCCACCACATCGCACAGATAACGCGCCTTGATGATGATGTTTGGGTACAGGGAATGCTTCTATCTTTCGGCGTCGCACGCACACGCACAACGGCGCATAACAGCGATATGGCAACGCAAATGCTCGCTCTAGAGGACAAAGCTCGCCAATCAAAACAAGGCCTATGGGAAATGGACAAATACGCCATTCTCACCCCTGAACAAGCCACATCTCATATAGGAAGCTATCAAATCATCGAAGGCGTCATCCACAATGCATCCATGAATAAAAACCGCATCTATCTAAATTTCGGAAACAACTGGAAAGAAGATTTCACCGCCTCTATTTCCGCCTTTGATCTTAAAAAATTCACAAAGCAAAAAATATATCCGAAAGACTGGAATGGTAAGAAAATCCGTGTGCGTGGCTGGGTTGAATCTTATAACGGCCCATATATGGAAATCGACCACCCCGAACGTTTCGAGGCGCTCTTCGAACACGACACACAATCGTCATCACCAAAAGCACAAACTCCATCAACCCCATCAAACAAAACAGATGATACCATCCTACAAAAAGGCACTGCTCTGCCTGGCTATAATAACTAGCCCTAGCCAATCACAAATATAATATGATAAAACTTAATTTATTAAGCACTTGGAAATATTAAATGGGCGAAAAGAAACCAACAACAAAAAATGACACGCAAAACGCAACGCCCCTTGTGCGCCGCGCTCCCCTGCTTGACCTTTTTCCACCCACAACCCCATATGCCAGCGGTTTTTTAAACGTTGACCCCACCCATAATTTATACTGGGAGCAAAGCGGAAACCCCGACGGCATACCCATCGTCTTATTACATGGCGGCCCTGGCGCTGGCGCTTCCCCTGTTCACAGACGGTTTTTTGACCCTGATTTTTACCGCATAATCATTTTCGATCAACGCGGTGCTGGGCGATCCACCCCTCTTGGCTCATTGGAAAACAACACAACCGAAAATCTTGTAAACGACATCGAAGCCCTTCGTAAACATTTGAGCATAAAAAAATGGCACATCTTCGGTGGCTCATGGGGCAGCACCCTCGCCCTATCCTACGCAATAAAGCACAGAAGCAAATGCATCAGCATGATCTTAAGAGGAATATTTCTATGCGAACAAAATGAAATTCAATGGTTCTTATACGGCATAAAAACAATCTTTCCTGAGGCATGGGAACAATTCGCAAATTTCATCCCAAAAGAAGAGCGCGACGATCTGCTCAACGCGTATTACAAACGCCTCACCAATGATAATGACCCGCAAACACAAATCACCGCAGCAGTGCATTGGAGCCTTTACGAAGGCGCATGCTCCTCTCTCATGCCCAATTATGAAACAATAACAACCGACGAACAAAAGCACCACGCCTTGGCTCTGGCCAAAATCGAGGCACATTATTTTAAACACGAAGTCTTTCCCAAAGAAAAAAGCATTCTAAATTACATAGAAAGCTTGCGTTCCATCCCAACAACAATTATTCAGGGGCGGTACGATATAATCTGCCCGATAAAAACGGCAAATAAACTGCATCAATTATGGCCAGAGGCCGATTATGTCGTTGTACCAGATGCGGGGCACTCGGCTTTAGACGCTCCATTGAGATCAAGGTTAATCGAAGCAACCGAGGCCGCAAAAACAATTTAATAAACGGAAAAAATAATGAGTTTCAAAAGCGTAAGATCACTAGACATAAAAAACAAAACAATCATCCTTCGTGCCGATTTAAATGTCCCCAAACAAAACAACGCCGTCAGCGATACAACACGCATCGACCGCCTGAAACCCACCATCGATTATTTACGCGCACATGGCGCAAAAACACTCATCCTATCGCATTTCGGCCGCCCAGATGGCGAGCAAACCCCCGAAATGTCCCTCGCCTTCCTTGCTCCTATTTTAGAAAAACAATGGCAAACCCCGGTAAGTTTCTCCCCCAAATGCATTGGCGAAGTAGCCGAGCATATCGCGCAAAACGCAAAATCTGGCGATGTCATACTGCTGGAGAACGTACGTTTTCATAAGGGTGAAAAATCTAATGACTCAGAATTTGCAAAGGAACTAGCCTCCCTTGGTGATATATATGTCAATGATGCGTTTTCGGCATCTCACCGCGCCCACGCCTCCACCGAAGGCATCGCGCATCATATCCCTGCCGCTGCAGGATTATTAATGGAAGAGGAACTAACAGCCCTTCAAAACGCCCTCGAAACACCAAAACGCCCTGTCATGGCTGTCGCAGGTGGATCAAAAATATCTACAAAACTCAGTATCCTTAAAAATTTGATTGAAAAAGTCGACTACCTCGTTCTGGGTGGCGGCATGGCAAACACATTTCTTTATGCACAAGGCATTCCAATGGGGAAATCTCTTTGTGAAAAAGATATGGCTGAAACCGCGCGTGACATTATGGTTAAGGCCAACAACATCGGCTGCGACATTATATTACCAAAGGATGTTGTGGCGGTAACTGCGCTCAAAGAAAACGCAGAATATAAAATCGTTAATGTAAACGCCATCCCCGACGACCACATGGCGATTGATATCGGCACCCAAAGCATATCCCATTTAGAAGAAATAATTTCAGAATGCAAAACTGTTGTTTGGAATGGCCCAATGGGCGTTTTTGAAATCAAACCATTTGATAATGGCACAAACAAGGTTGCAGAAGCCGTCGCAAAACAAACACTAGCCGGAAACTGCATCAGTGTCGCGGGTGGTGGAGACACCGTAGCCGCCCTTGAAAACGCAGAGGCCGCCGATAATTTTTCATACATTTCCACCGCTGGCGGGGCATTCCTAGAGTGGCTAGAAGGCAAAGACCTCCCCGGTGTACGCGCATTAACCCAATAAAAAAATACCGACTAAAATTTAGCCGGCATTCTTTTTTCCTGGAGGAGGTTTAATGAATCTCTTTTAATTTGGCGACTTTGCACGAATTATATCCAACGCAACTTCTTTCGTTGCACGATTATAATACCCAATCGCCGTATGTAAATCATGTGCTTCTACAATGCGCCCATAATTCCAAATTTTATTCGTAAGCATAAACATAGAAATAAAATCTTGCTTTTCAATATCATATGCCTTTGAAATAACCGCCAATCCCTGACCATTGGTCTGAGACATAATGTGCCCAATCATTTCAATAGATAAACCCGTGTAAACCGCAAGCTGCGCGATAAACGAACGCACATGCCCACGGCGCAAAGAACCCAAAAACATCTTGGAATTTAACATCCCTTTTTCTTTCGCGCTCTCCGCTGCTTCAATCATATAATCCTCAGGCATAAAGTCCTTCGGAATCGGCGTCGTAAATTCTTTTTCAACGCAATCAACAACCGCTTCGACTTTTTGAACATCAACGTCATAATTATCCGCGATAAATTGTTTAATTTCTGCGCCCATATAACGATATAGCATCGCAGCGATATCTGCAGACACCTCACTTCGACGCAATAACGGCACAGCCAGAACTTCAGAATCTTGCGCCATATCTGCCAATATCGTCAAAACGCCATCCGTCAAAGAGATATTCGTATTCTCACTCAAAGCCAGTGCCGTTTCAAAATCACCAGTTTCGGCCAAAACGCCCATAACCTTATCACTCAACTCTTCACGAGTAGCAATCGCACGCCAATATTCCGCTGTTTTTGATTTAATAATATAAAGAAGATCAAACTCCCCTAAAACAGAGCTTTTCTTCAAAATAGGACGCGCAACCTCAACCTCATCATTCGCAAGATGCAAGACTAGACGCAACGGCACATCGTCCATAAGAGATAATTTTTCTGCCAAGGCCATACGCATATCACGCTCGGCTTGCTTTAAAAGCTTTATAAGAACATCAGAAATAAGCTCAGATTCACGCGCTGATAAATCCACTTCAAGCGCACCACTCACAATACGTGTAAGCTCTTCTCGCGCTTCAGATGTTTTATCCTTTGCCAGATCATATAACTTTTTCACATCACCAAGGGCAATAGCCCCAGCTTTGGGTATCGAATGCCCAGATGCACCATTTTCTGTTGTTAGTTCCATGATATTGCCCCCACATCATCATGTATATTATTAAAAACCCCCTTCACAGAATGCCCTAAAAATTGCGGTAATTAGGTGCTCCACAAGGGATACTGACATAAGCTATACACATAAAAAATTACCAACAGGTTAATAACGCAGTATTTTTTAATTTTTGTATATTGCCTAATTATGTACTATTATTATAAAACAATATTTCTAAATGCTTTATTAACCATAACCTGTTAGTATATGTATTGGGTTAATTGAATATTTAAGGAGCAAAAAATGGCAGCACCATTGTCAGGCGTAGGACAGCAACAGCAAGTCCCCCTATCACAGTCATTACAATCAACCAGTACTGACCAAGCAAGAGATGTGCGCCAAAAGGAACAGGCTCCTCGTGAAAACGAAATTCAAACACGTGACGCGGCGCTTGGTCAATCAAAAGAAACATCATCTGATGATACGCAATTCAACTTAAATTCTGTCGACCTCGCCTCTGCAAGCAAAGAACGCGGCTCATTAGTCGATATTACGATTTAAACAATCATCAACATAACCAAACACAAAAAGCGCACAAAAATCAGTGCGCTTTCGCTATAATAGACGCTCCTATATTTAGAAGAGCTTTCACCATCATTCTAAACAGAAAAATTCATCCAACAACTCTAAATTCAGATTTATGCCTATGTAATAGAAAGCGGCGGGAATGGCTCCGATCTCGAAAAATCATCAGCCGTCGATCTATTTCCAAACAACGTATCCTGAAATTCAGAATCACGCTTTTCAAAAACCTCAACCTTTGACAATTCTAAAGCCAAGTCACGCGCCCTTACATAATTCTCAGGTGTCTGCGACTGCCCATCTGTTAAGGAACGCAATATATCCGAGGCGATAGCCTTACGAAAATCATCATCTGCAAATTTACTTTGTCGCTCAATCAAACGTTCTTCAGCCGCACCTGTTGCAACAAAAAAACTATGAGAAAGACTACCCTCAGCAGGAGAAGGCTTGTAAACTCCAACCGACTTAGGCCCCCGACCATCAGCCAATTCTATTAAATCCTCAGGAGATATATCAAGAAAACTCTTACGTAAATCAACCGCTACATCAGCAGAGTTATTAGGAATATTACTATTATCTATTAAAGACATTTAATCACCTCAATTTTTATAATTACAAATATGTTAAAAAATAATAGAACACTATGTCAAGTTTTATTGAAACGCTGGCTCATCAAAACTACGAAGCTTACGGCTATGCAATTTCGCAGGTGACAGCTCACGCAAACTTGTCATCGCAAGCAAACCAATTTTCAAATGTTGCTCGACACGCTCCCGATAAAAACTGTCCGCCATCCCGGGAAGTTTAAGTTGCCCATGCAGTGGCTTATCAGACACACAAAGTAACGTCCCATAAGGCACGCGAAACCGAAACCCATTCGCCGCAATCGTCCCAGATTCCATATCAAGCGCAATCGCCCTGCTCTGACTAAGGCGTACATTTTGCGTCAAATAAGATTTAAGCTCCCAATTTCGATCATCCGTGGTCGCAACCGTTCCCGTACGCATAATCTTCTTCAAATCATACCCATCATTACCCGTAACCTCTGCAACCGCGCCCTCTAATGCAACCTGAATTTCGGCGAGAGCAGGAATGGGAATGCTCGGCGATAAAAATTCATCCAAAATATTATCTTCACGCAAATATCCATGCGCCAAAACATAATCACCCAATCTTTGCGAATGTCGTAGCCCCGCACAATGCCCAAGCATAAGCCAAGCATGCGGACGAAGCACCGCAACATGATCCGTAATCGTCTTTGCATTGGATGGGCCAACCCCAATATTCACCATCGTAATCCCCGACCCATCGGCGCGCTTCAGGTGATAGGCGGGCATCTGCGGCAATCGCGCAAGATACGCACCATCACTGGCAACATCATCATGCTCAGAAAGATTTTGATTTAAAACAACCTTATTCCCCGGCTGCACAAATGAAGTATATTCCATCCGTTGTTGGCGAAGCGCCTCATCATCGGTTTTTGTCATCATATCCTGACAAAGCGCAACAAATTCATCGATATAAAACTGATAATTCGTAAACAAAACATAGTTTTGGAAATGCGGAGCCGCCGTTCCACAATAATGCCGCAAACGTTGCAAGCTCAAATCCACACGCGGCGCGATAAACAACGATAATGGCCGCGCATCACCATCCAACGGCATTTGTGATGCATTGGCAATTTCGTCATCCAATATATTCAAGTCGGGAACATCAAAAAACGCGGGCAAGGCATTCACCTTGTCCTCCGATAGGTTTTTTTCCAAATGAAAATCATCGCCCAACGCAAAATGAAGCGGTATAGGCGTATCACTCACCCCAACCTCAATTGGCACATCATGGTTTTTAATCAAAAGGCGAAACTGCTCCCGATAATATTCATCAAATAAATCTGGCCGCGTGACGGTTGTTTCATACGTCCCTGGACTCGACACAAACCCATAAGAAAACCGACTATCAGAGCGCCGCGCATATTTTGTTGTAATACGCACATAGGGGTAAAACCCCGAGACCTTCTTCGGCTTAGAATCCACCGAGCAATATTCATCAAATGCCTCACGCAAATAACCTGTATGCGCCTCATATATCCGAAGCACGGCCTCCAACGCCTTATCGGCGTCATTATAGCTTTTCGATTTAAAAAGATCGGGTTTTTTAACCATAGCTACACTATGCCTCTAAGTGATTAATATTAAATGAATAAAACGCAGAAAAACGTCAAAAAACAAGAAAAACTATGACTCTAACCCCATCAGAGACCGCGCATAATCCCGCGCAGTAAACGCGCGCAAATCTTCAATCCCCTCACCCACGCCAATCGCATGCACAGGAAGGCCAAACTGATCCGCCAAGCCGATTAAGACACCACCCTTCGCCGATCCATCAAGCTTCGTTACCATTAATCCCGTGACATCCACCATGTTTTTAAATGTCTCAACCTGTGAATAGGCATTTTGCCCCGTAGTAGAATCCAAAACCAACACGGTGGAATGCGGAACGTCTTCATTTTGCTTCTTCAAAACCCGAATAATCTTCGCAAGCTCCTCCATAAGATTAGCCTTATTCTGTAAACGCCCCGCCGTATCAATAATCAGAACATCCACGCCATCGGCCTTCGCCTTTTCATACGCCTCATATGCAACTGACGCCGCATCCGCACCAACATCCTTGGTAAATAAAACCGCGCCACTACGCTTCGCCCAAGTCGCAAGCTGCTCAATCGCAGCCGCACGAAACGTATCCGCCGCCGCAATCATCACGGAATACCCCTTTTCCTGCTTAAGTTGCTTCGTCAACTTACCAATCGTGGTAGTCTTCCCCGCGCCATTCACACCGCAAACAAGCAATACATAAGGCTCACCATCGCGTTTTTCAATATTTAATGGCTTTGCCACGGGTTCAAGGATAGCCGACATCGTTTCCGCCAAGGCTTGCTTGATCTCATCCTCGGAAATATCCTTCCCAAAGCGGTCTTTTGAGAAGTCATCAATAACACGCGCAGCAGTCTTCGGCCCCAAATCCGCAGAGATCAGAACCTCCTCCAACGCATCAACCGTATCCTGATCCAACTTGGATTTCGTAATAATATCCGTAAGGCCCTGCGTGATCTTGTTGGTCGATTTCCCAAGTCCACTGGTCAGGCGTGAAAACCAACCGCCCTCATCCGAATGATCATCATCAGGGTTATCATCGTCCTTTAATGATACATCTTCAGGAATGGGCGTTTCATCCAATTCCTCAATAACATCCGTTTCTTTTTCACAAAGATCATCTTGTATATCATCATGCGTTAAATCAGCTTCATAATCCGTGGACAGTTCAAGATCAGGTTCATCCTTAGGATGCATAAGCTCCTGTTCCTGCTCTTCAACCTCCGCCTCGGCGACATTTTTTTTCTTACGCCAAAAAACCATGATAATTCTCCTTTAGTGCATATATTAATTATACGCCCCTAAATCCACAAAAGCACCCGTTTTTGATAAATATTTTATAAGATCTCGGCAAGCAAACGGTTGCCATCAACCGACGTCGTACAAACACGAATTAACGAGCCAACCACCGCATCATCCGGCACAATAACGCTCAAGAAATTCTCCGCGCGCCCCACCCCGCCTTTTTCAACAAGAAGTTCAAATTCCTTACCAATACTCCGCGAAAGCAAAACCTGCTCTTGCGATGCACCCAAAGCCCGTAACCGCGCCGCACGCTCCTTACGTATCGGCACATGCACCTGATTAGGAATCTTGGCTGCTGGCGTTCCATCACGCTCGGAATAAGGAAAAACATGCAAATACGTAATATCGCACTCCTCAACAATCCGCATGGAATTTTCAAACATCTCATCCGTCTCGGTCGGAAACCCCGCAATAATATCGGCGCCAAACACCATTTCAGGGCGAAGATCACGCGCACGATTACACACATCAATAACATCTTGGCGAAGATGACGGCGCTTCATGCGCTTCAAAATCATGTCATCTCCCGCCTGCAAGGATAAATGCAAATGCGGCATTAATCGCGGTTCTTCGGCAATCAATCGCCATAAATCATCATCAATTTCAACAGGATCAAGCGAGGACAAACGCACACGCGGCAATTCCGGCACAAGCGCCAAAACGCGCCGCATCATCTGCCCCAATGACGGTTTCCCTGGTAGATCTGCGCCATAAGATGTCACATCGACCCCCGTAAACACAATTTCATTATACCCTTGCGTCACCAACGCCCGCACCTGCTCCGCAATCACACCAATCGGAACAC